>CALWKW010000003.1 GCA_944381365.1 uncultured Christensenellaceae bacterium
TTACTCAAGCCCTCGGAGGTGCTATGTCTCGAGATGCTTATTCATTTTGTGACCGCAGAGAGTGGTATAGGTTTTGTCTTTTTAAGACCGACTGCCTTCTCTTTTATAATATTCTGATTTTACTTTCAAGCCCTTGGAGAGTGCTATGTCTCAAGATGCGTTCTCATTTTGTGACCGCAGAGAGTGGTATAGGTTTTGTTTTTTTAAGAACGACTGCCTTCTCTTTTATAATATTCTGATTTTACTTTCAAGCCCTTGGAGAGTGCGGTAATTTTGTAAATTTTTAGAGAGATTGTGAGCGGAGTGTACTTGGCGTACATGACCGAACAATCTTCTCGCTAAAATTTGCAAAGGTGCTGTGCTATACGAGGGCTTAATTCTCTCTTTTGTTAAAAAACAAATACTGCTGCGCAAATCCCGCCATATCCTCTCCGTAAATATCGAGTAAGTCCTTTCTTGTCTTTTTTATGTCCAAGCTGTCCTTTCCCGTGATATCCTTATATACTTTTTTTATCCATGTATCGACAGGAAAAACATCTTGTTTGTGATAGGCAAACAGCAATATACAATCTGCTACTTTGCTTCCCACTCCCATCAATGAGCACAATTTTTTGTTGGCAGAAAGTCCGTCAAGTTTGTCAATAGCATCAAGGTCGAATCCTTCTGCGATTTTTCTCGATGTGACCTCGAGGTATTTGGCTCTATAACCTGCTCCTATGCTCTTATAAAAATCCTCATCCATGCTTGCCATGGCTTCTGATGTGGGAAAAGCATAATAATCTCCCATATTTTTGCCAAGCTTTGTACAAAGTCTGTCGATAATGCCTTTGATTCTCGGGATATGATTGTTGGCGGATATGATAAAACTTATAAGAGTTTCCCACTTATCCTGATTGAGAATTCTTATGCCGTGTCCGTATTTTACGGCTTCTTTCATTAAAGGTTTGTCCTCGAGAGTGCTTTTTATGACAGAATAATTTGTATCCAAATCAAAATAGTGCCAAAAATAAACTCTGTCTTTTTCGCTGTCAAAAGATATCTCGGCTTTGTCATTAGATTGATCTACGACACATCTTTTGTCTTTTGAAAAAACCATATATTTGCCCTCATCGAGCTTTGTATATCTGAAAATCTGACCGCAATCCAATATATGTCTTATGTCAAAATCTTTCAGGTCATCAATAATTATACTATTGTTTTTGTCATTCATCATTGTACCTTTTAATGCTTTTTGTCTAATTTTAGCACAAAAGATAAGATATTTCAACAATAGCATTTTAAATATTTTCTTTATACTAATGGATATTTTTGACAATATGATTTTATGCCATTATGAAGATAAAATCTTTAAAAAAATGATTATTTATAAACATTGATTTTGACTCATTTTTTCTTTGAAAAGCCGAATTTTTGCAAAAACCATAAGAATCATGCTTATATTTGTATCAAAAAGCATATTTTTTGTTGACAATACCTTTATATATATGATAATATTATCAACGAGCCGCATGAGTAGGGTATGAAGTGTCAATGACCACCCGTTTCAGCGAGACTGGTAAGAGGAGGTATTTCAATGTACGCAATCGTTTTGACAGGTGGCAAGCAATACAAAGTTGCTGAAGGCGAAACAATCAAAGTTGAGAAGCTTGAGGCTGAAGTTGGCAGCAAGGTAGATCTCGAAGTTGTTATGCTCAGCAATGACGGTAAGGTGACTTGCGGTAGCGATGTAGCAAAGGCAAAGGTCGTTGCTAAAGTCGTAGCTCAGGACAAGGCTAAGAAGATCGTTGTCTTCAAGTATAAGTCCAAGAAGAATGAGCGTAAGCGTCAGGGGCATAGACAACCCTTTACTGCTTTGCAGATAGAATCAATCAAGGCATAATGACAAAAGTTATCGTAACAAAACACGACAATAGCATCGTCGAGATAGAATGTGACGGACATACCGGTTATGGCGTGCAAGGCGAAGATATAGTGTGTTCTGCCCTGTCGTCAATAGTACAGACCGCTATCTTGGGATTATTTCAAGTAGCAGGTGTGAATGTGGACTATAAAGTCAACGAAAAAAAAGGCTATCTCAAAGCTACCCTACCAAAGGATATGGACGATGCCACAAGGCATGACTGTGATGTTATACTCAATACATTGATGTTGGGAATAATGGATTTACACGAAGGCTTTTCTGATTTTATAGAATTGGAGGTAAGATAATATGTTTATTAATATTCAGTTATTTGCTCACAAGAAGGGTGTTGGTAGCTCAAGAAACGGCAGAGATTCTGAATCCAAGAGACTTGGACCCAAGAGAGCTGACGGTCAATTCGTATTGGCAGGCAACATTCTTGTAAGACAAAGAGGTACAAAGTTCCATGTCGGCAACAATGTAGGCATTGGCAAGGACGATACTCTCTATGCTCTTATCGATGGCGTAGTAAGATTTGAACGCAAGGGCAAGGACAAGAAGCAAGTCAGCGTATACGCAAAGTAATCGCAAAAAATGCAATATAAAAGTCGGTCAATTTATGACCGACTTTTTGTTTTATCTTTATTGATTTATTAATTTTTATTCAAATATTTTCTGCTCTTTTTGTTATCGAATTTAAACTGATTTAAACTTATATATTGAATAGATTTTTAAAAGCATTATACTTTGAATGACTGAGCATAACTACTCACAAAATTCGTAATTATACTCTGCTATATCTTATATCTTCGTGCGAGCACGGAGAGTGGTGTGATTTTTGCTTTTTCAAAACCGAGTGCGACATGAGCATACTAGATGTATGTGACTAAGTACGAGTGTCGCAGAAAAAACAAAAGGTGCGCCGCTATGCGCGCTCGCCTAATAAAGCATTTTGGCATTATTAGGCAAATCCAACACCGCACCATGTAGCACCTTTACTTCAAACTTTTCGATGTGCATGTTTTCATCGCTCTTTATATAAATTCTTCTGTCTCGCCATTCATTGGCACATTCTTTTTCAAGCAATCTGTATGAAAACAATTTGTTTGCCACGCTTGGTGCCAATGTCACAAGCACCGCAGTATTGTCCTTGCAAGCAAATATTTCATTGAGATAGTTTTTGAGCTTGGATGCCATAACCTCGTCACTCAATACATATCCGTCTCCATTGCAATAAGGACAAGTCTGAAGCATTACGCTCTCAAGCATACTTCTCGTCTTTTTTCTAGTGAGCTCTACAAGTCCCAAAGGAGTCATACCTATCAAAGAGGTCTTTGTCCTGTCTTTTGCCAGATATGTCTGCAAAGTTTCCAAGACTTTTTGAGAGTGTTCAGGGTTTTCCATATCAATAAAGTCTATCACGACAATACCGCCTATATTACGCACTCTTAATTGTCTTGCTATCTCTTTTGCCGCTATACAATTTGTATCGAAGACTGTCTGCTCGAGATTTTTTTCTCCCACATATTTGCCTGTGTTTACATCTATAACAGTCAATGCTTCTGTTCTGTCGATTATGAGATAAGCACCGTTTTCAAGCACTACTTTTCTTTGCAACAATGCAGAAATCTGTTTTGTAATGCCATACTTTTTCTGCATGTTTTCTTTGCCCTCATAAAGCACAAACAAATCGGGTTTTTTCTCATTGAGAGTAGCAAATGCCGTCTTGAATTCTTCAAGAAGTTTTTTGTCATTGATGATGATATGGTCGACATCGTCTCTTAGCATATCTCTCACGGCTCTTATTGCCACGCCCTCTTCTTTGTACAAAAGCGAACCTGAGGGCTTTGTGATATTGAGTTCTTTGATTTTATTCCATTTCTTTACAAGGTCGTCTATCTCTTCTTTTATCTCTTCTTTTGTGCAATCTACGGATTGTGTTCTGAATATAAGTCCGTATCCTTCAGGCTTTACGGTCTTTGCAAAATCGAGAAGTTCCTGCTTGACTTTTTCATCTGTGATTTTTCTGCTCACGCCCACATAATCTATCTGAGGCATAAGCACCACGCCTCTTCCCGGAAGCGTAATATTCATTGTGATTCTTGCACCTTTTGAGCCAAACTGCTCTTTTGTCACCTGACACATAATATTGTCGCCGGCTTTGAGGTTGAGTTTTTTATCCGTAACATCCTTGAGGATTTCTCCATACTCCAAAGTGTCGCCCGCATACAAAAATGCGTTCTTTTCAAGACCGATATTGACAAAAGCCGCCTGCATACCATTGAGGACATTTTGCACTCTGCCCTTATAAATATTTCCTACAAGCCTTGTCATATTCTTTCTTTCTACCCAAAATTCTACAAGTTCGCCGTCAGCGACAATACAAACCTGCGTATCACTCGGGTTGACACTTATGAGTATGTCTTTCATTTCAACACTTCCTCCACATCGCAAAATCCATCCTCGCTCTCCACAAGCTGAGCTGTGCGATATATATCGTTTATCTTAATATTCAAACAAAATTTTTCGTTTATATGCTCTATCACGCTGTCGCATCTTAAGTTTATATTTCCCGATGCCAATCTCATAGAAAGCTCATTGTCGCTGACTTTGAGAGAATAAAGCATAGGAGCTATGTTTTTTTCTATTATTTCTCCCTTTTTGCTTGTCTTGATGACATAACTTTGCATTTTTGCAATATCTTCTATCTCTTTGGGCAATTTTGAGTCATACTTTACAGTATAATCGCTCGCTTTTACGATAGCGGCAATATTGGGATTTTTTTCTTTATAATAGCTTGCCACGGCTCTCATACCCTTTGGCATTGACATATTGTATTTTCTTAAAAATTCATCCTTGTCTTTTTCGCTGCACTCGACAGCAAAATATTCGGCAAGAGATTGTACTCCCAAAGGCACGGGCGTAGATGTATATGTGAGCATGTGAGGAATATATCCTTGCGAATACTTCACATCTATCTTTGCTCTTTTAAGACCTCTTTGCAAAACTCTAAGGACATCTTTTTGCGAAACATAGCTGATATCGTCTACTTTTAAATGTTTGAGTATAATCATTCAAAGCACCTCGCAAACTTATTTGCTCCGCAACCATTGCATTTTCCTATGCAATTAGGCGTTGTCTTTCCTTCTATGGCAAGATGTCTTTCTTTGAGAAGATACTCTTTTCTTACGCCGTTGTCGATGATATCCCAAGGAAGTTCTTCGTCTTCTTCAAAGCCTTTCAAAAATTTGTTGTAATCCACTCCGCTTTCTTCAAATGCCTTTATCCATTTGTCATAATCGAAGTTTTCGCTCCAGCTGTCAAATATACAGCCAAGCTCATATGCTTTTACCACGGCTTTTGCTATTGATTGATCGCCTCTGGCAAGCACTGCCTCTATGACAGAAGCCTTTGCGTCATGCCAACTGTATTTGACATTTTTTATACGCAAATTTTCTTTGAGAAAATCTTGTTTTCTATACATCTCCTCAAGAGAAATCTGCGGCTCCCATTGAAAAGGCGTCAAAGGCTTTGGAATAAACACAGAAGTGGATACTACGATATTCAAAAGCTTGGACTTGCCGTATTTATAATGCAAATCTTTGACAAGTTTTACGATATCCACTATACCTTGCAAATCTTCGTCTGTCTCGGTAGGCAAGCCTGTGATAAAATAAAGTTTGACATTTTTTACGCCGTATTTGAGTGCAGCTGTCAATGAGCTTAAAATATCGCTTTCTTTGATGTTTTTGTTTATTACATCACGCAATCTTTGAGTACCCGCCTCGGGTGCGAAAGTAAGCGATGCTCCCTGCATATCTTCATATATCTCTGCTTCAAAGCTGTCAAGTCTTAGTGAAGGCAATGCGAGTTTTACCTTGCGTTTGTCCGCTTCGACTTTTATCTTTGCTACAAGCTCTTTAAGTCCCGAATAATCGCTTGTGCTGAGACTTGACAAGCTGAGTTCGTCATAGCCTGTATTGTCCATGAGCTCGCAAGCGTATTTTACGAGAGTATCGACTTTTCGTTCTCTTATAGGACGATAATAAAATCCTGCCTGACAGAATCTGCAACCGTTTGCACAGCCTCTGAAAAGCTCTATTGTCGAACGGTCATGTACGATTTCGCAATTGGGCACAAGTATTTTTGTGGGGAAATATGCCTTATCCAAATCTTCTAACACAGCTCTCTTTGTAGGGTTGTGGAGACTAGGGACATATACTCCGTCAAGTTTGCTCGCTCTTTCCAAAAATTCTTTTTTTGAGATTTTGTTTTGTTTGCATTCTTTATGGAGCAAAACAATTTCTTTGAGATTTTTTTCGCCTTCGCCTATTAATATCGCATCAAAAAAAGGTGCAAAAGGCATAGGATTTACCACACAAGGTCCGCCCGCTACGACAGGAGGAAATTCTTCGCCTCTGTCTTTTGCATAATAAGGCATACCCATAAGGTCAAGCATATATACGATATTTGTAAACTGAAGTTCAAACTGAACAGAAAATCCTACGATATCAAAACTTTTTATATCTCTTTTTGTCTCCAAAGAAAACAAAGGCAAATTGTTTTTTCTCAGTTCGTTTGCCATATCGATATCGGGAGCATAACATCTTTCGCATACAATATCAGGCATGTCATTGAGCATGTGATAAAGTATTCTCGTGCCTATATTGGACATTCCCACTTCGTATTTGTCGCTAAAACAAAGACACACCCTTTCCTGACAAGGCTTGTCCATATCGGGCAGATTGTATTCTCCACCCACATATCTGGCAGGCTTTTGAACTTTGAGCAATATATCTTTTAATTTATCCCACATAATTCACCTACATTACCAAAGCCGCAGCACCCAAAAATCCTGCATTGTTTCCGAGCTTGGCACCTACTACATCGACATAAGGATAAAAACCGTTGTTGTCGATATATTCGTTGAGTTTTTTCTTGACGGGCAAAATCAAAGGAGCACCTTCGTTGGCAATACCTCCGCCCACGATAAATGCCTGAGGATGGAGTATGTTTGTAAGACCTATAAGTCCGTAAGTGACATAATCGATATATTTTTCTATGAGTTTTTTTGCTGTTTTGTCGCCTTGTTTTGCTGCGATAAAAGCAGATTTTCCGCTTATACCATCCTTGCATACCTCTGCCAAAATGCTGTCGGGGTTTTTCTGTACGGCTTCTTTTGTCTGTCTTACAAAGGCACTCGATGAGGCATAACTTTCCCAGCAGCCCTTGTTTCCGCAATCACATTGCAAGCCGTCCACACAAATTCCCATGTGTCCTGCTTCTGCACCTGCACAGCCAAGACCTTCAAACAATTTTCCGTCAATTATTATGCCCGAGCCAATACCCGTACCAAGCGTGATAAAGACAAGATTTTTATAATTTCTGCCGCTTCCGAAACGCTGTTCGCCAAGAGCGGCACAATTTGCGTCATTGCAAACCTTGCAAGGCTTGTTTGTGAGATTTTTTATATCGTTGGCAAGCTCTACACCTTTCCAATTAAGATTAGAGCATGACATCACGAGTCCTACACGGGAATTGCATATCCCGGGAACGCCTATACCAATGCCCGAAATATCATCCATATACAATCCTGCTTCTTCGCAGAGATTGTTGATATTTGCAATTATCTCCAAAAGAATTGCGTCATAACCTCTTTCAGGCAGTGTTTTGTAAGTCATCGATGAGAGGATTTTTCCAAAATCGTCTACTATACCCATCTTGACATTTTTCCCGCCTATATCAACGCCGACATAATACATTTTTGACCTCTTAGAGTTTTTTATATTTATAATATAAAATCAGTATAGCAAAAATACCCTGCTTTTGCAAGGTATTTATAGACAAATATAGTATTATAGGACTTTAAAAGCCTTTTCAATTCAATTCAGCTGTCTGAATTCTTTAGAGCTATCCCTACGGGTGTGGACAATTCGTTGCGGATACAAAGTTCGCCGAGTTTTTCCTCGCCCAAACATTCTGTTTCTTCGCCCTTTTCGTCTACCAAAATAAAAAAACATTTATTGTCTTTGTTCAGATATCCCAGCAATCTGAAAAGCGGACAATTTTGCGATATATAAACAGTCTTTTCTGTCAGACCGTTTTTGTAGTCTTTGACAAAAGGCATATTGCCTGTGACATGAAAATATGTCTGACCTTTTGCCGTGAAAATTCCTCCGAATATCAAAAACAGACCAAATACAGGCAAAGTGATATTGAGCGTAAGCACAGCAAGAGCTATACCGCCAAAAAACATTATTATGCCTGCTGCAATACCTGCGATTTTTACGGCTTTTATTGCTTTTAATTTGTTTTTTGCAAGGCTAATCACAACCCTGCTTCCGTCAAGAGGATAAAACGGCAAAAGATTGACGATGCCTAAAGCCAAGCTCGCCACGCAAATATCTTGAGTATAATTGTACACTTCAGGCACTACCCACCATGAAGCCACAATAAAAGTAGAAAACGCAAGATTGAAAAAGGGTGCCGCCAAAGCGATAAGAATATTGTCGCTGTCGCTGTATTCTTCTCCGCAATCCACTACTCCGCCATAAGGCATAATGGTGATAGTACCCATGGTATAGCCTCTCAACTTTGCCATACGATTATGAGCAATCTCATGAGCCACTATGCCTATAAGATATCCGCACAAAAGCTCAAATCTGCCAAGCACCGCAAAAAAGCCTGCCAAGAGAAAAAACAAGGGATGAAATTTTATTTTCAAATCACAAACCCATCTGTATTATTCTCGATATCATTACACCGCAACTGATACCTATGCAAATAATTGTCTGGACGATAAGAAGGTCGAGGACATTTGCCTTTTTCTTTTTGGACAAAGGCTTGCGAGTAATATTTTTGTTGGGGAAAGAAACGCTTTCCGTGATTTTGTAATCATCGTATTTCATATACACACTCCTGATTCAAGATTAGTATATCTTATTAAACAAAAACTGAGTATATGACAAAAAAATAAAAATTCAAATTACCTGAGGAGCACTTATATTGTTTGCCTTGGCATTTATGTTTATCTGATACTCTCCGCTGTCGAGAATATCTATATTTATGCTTACATCTCCCACAAGATTCATATAGTAGCTCAAAAGCATTCTGACATCTCCTTCCAATGCCTTGGAAAGTCCCTCGTAGGCATATATTTTGTCCTGAAGCAGGACTTTTTTTAATCTGTTTGCTATTTGTTTGCTTTCATTCATAACTATTCCTTACTCCTAACAATATCTTGCCACAAATCTCTTTATTCTGCCAAAAAGTCCTCTATAACCTTTTTCGACATCGTATATCTTAAAGCTGTTGTTGAGAATATTGCAAGCTATCATATCTATGGCATCACGAGAAGACGAGCGATTGAGACCTATTCTGCCAAGCTGCGAATATACTGTGATAGCATCGTCTTCAGGCACGGCACCTATGAGCGGACATCTCAATATTCTGGAAATTTCGGTGGCACTCATCATTTTTCCGCTTGCCACAAAATCGCCTCTCACTCTGTTGATGACAAGACTGATGCTGTTGAGTTTATAACTTCTTAAAAGTCCCAACACCTTGTCTCCGTCTCTTATGGCAGGTATATGAGGAGTCGTGACCACAATAGCTTCGTCACAACAGCTTACCGCACGATGAAATCCCGCATCTATGCCCGCAGGACAATCTATGAGTATATAGTCAAAAAGGTTTTCTACTCTGCCTATCATTTCCTTGAATGCCTGAGCGGTAATTTTTTGATTGTCATAGGCATGAGCCGATGGCAAAAGATAAAGGCTCGTGCCTTCTTCTTGCAAAAGAGCCTGATTGATATGACATTTGTTTTCTATGACATCTGCCATGTCATAAATAACCCTGCTTTCCATTCCCATGACTACATCAAGATTATTAAGCCCTACATCCGCATCAATCATGAGGACATTTTTGCTTTTATTGGCAAGACAAATACCCAGACTTGCCAGAATACTTGTCTTGCCTACCCCTCCTTTGCCTGAAGTTACTACTATTTTGCGTGCCATAAAATTCTCCTTTTCAAAACCGACAATGGTATTATAAATTATTAAAAGTAATATAATATGGCTAAAAATGTAATATATAAGCTAGATTTGTCAAAATCAATGTATCTATTAAAATTAATATATTTCTATAAATTTTCGTATTTTTAAAGATTTTTACATAAAAAAAGAGAGGAAAACCTCTCTTTTTAAATATTGTCTATTAGATATTGTTTATATATTATTTATAATTGACAATGTTGAGCATTTTTGCAAAGTCGGTGCTGTTTTCCATAAAATACATACCGCCTCTCGACACGATAGTCGTGGGATCTTCTACTTTATATACTCTCATCTGCATAAACTTGGAGATATATTGGTCAAGTCCCGTAAGATTTGCCCCGCCGCCGCAAAGCACTATACCTTCTTGCAAAATGTCTTCGGCAAGCACATCGGGGATTTGGAAAGACATATTGTAGATTATATGCAAAAGGTCTATTATGTTTGGCTCGATGACGCTTCTGATATCTCTGGAGCTTACTATTTCGCTTTCTATCCTTTGACTGCCCACTTTTCTGACATTCACTCGCATTGACATATTGTTGTGCTCATACATGCTACCCAAATCTTTTTTGATTTTTTCTGCAAGATTAAAAGATATTGTCGAGCTGAGATTTGTCACCATAAAATCGGCAATGGCTTTTGTGAGTTTGTCGCCGCCGATATCCACTGAGCATCCTGCCACAATTCCGTCTCTGCCAACAACTGCGATTTCTGTCTTGGAGCTTCCTATATCTACAATAAAATGTCCTCTGCCGTATCCCAAGGCTCCTGCTACTGCAAGAGGGGATTCGATAATGCTCACTTCGCTTGCTCCTGCAAGATTAAGAGCTTTTTCTATATCCTTTTTTTCTGTAAGACTTATGCCGCATCCCACGCAAGCCAAGACTTTTACTTTGGGCTTGATGATAGCATTTCCAGGCATACATCTCGAGATATAGTCTTTGAGCATACATACGCAAGCACGCTCATTGGTGATTACTCCGCCGTCAATGGTATTGAGAATCTGACAACCCTGAACAGGTTGACGCACATATCTCTCTACTCCTTTTCCGCTTTCGAGCAAAGTCATTTTGTTGTTTTTGGTAGCGACTACTACTCTCGACTCATCATTGACTATAAGACCGCTTCCGATTTTGTGAATACTTGTCTTTGTACTGCCAAGATCAATCACCAATTCTATTGTCTTCATATTATCTCCTATGCTTTCAATATGCTGTCCAAAAGTTTTTTTAATTTTTCGACAGGCAAACCTACAATATTTGTATAGCTGCCTTTATAGCTCTTTACCACTTGTCTGTCCTGTATGCCGTAGGCTCCCGCCTTGTCCATAGGGCTTCCCGTGTCGATATACTCATTTATCGCATTGTCATCGAGTTTTTTGAACAAAACTATGGATTTGTCATATATACAATGGCATTTCCCCTGCCAATAGACAGCTACGCCTGTATATACATAATGTTTTTTATCGCTGAGCTTTTTGAGTATTCTTAAGGCATCTTCACGATTTTTTGGTTTTCCGAAAAACTCGCCTTTTCTGTATACTATCGTATCTGCCGATATGATAAGACAATCTTTGTAAACATCAGGAAGATTTCCTAGTTTTAGCTTTGCAAGACTTATTACTTTTTTGTCAGGTCTTTTGTCTTGGCTTATCTCCTCGACATCTTGAGCCAACACTTCAAAATCGTTTATAATCTCTTTTAAAAGCTCTTTTCTTCTAGGAGATTTGGATGCCAAAATTACTTTCATATCGCCTTAATACAATCCTTTTATATTATTTTATCACAAAAACATATTACTTTCAACAATTTTATTATACTCTTATACTTCTAAATAAATCAAAAGCGAGTATCGAAAGACACTCGCTTTTTTGCCTGTATTTTTTAATTATTAAAGAATTTGCAAATTCTTCTTGTATGCTCTTCTGAAGTCTTGAACAGCCGTCATAGCGTCCTTTATCTCGAGCGAACAATCGTGTCCCTCGCTGTCTGTCTTCATAATTACGCTATCGCCCAAAACATCGCAATCTATACTCTTTATTACGCTGGACATACTTCTGTCAAAGCTCTCTGCAATTCTTACTATTACGCCGAGTTTGAGAATAGCATCGAAGTCTTCTTCTGTGAGCATATCTTTGTATCTCATAAACTCAACGGTATTGATATCGCCTTTTCTGTGCATGGATGCCACAAATGCAGCCATTACCAAATCCTTGTGAGAAATTCCGTAAAGATTGGAGTTGAGAATTACATAACTCGAGTGCTTATGGTGGTCATAGTACTTGATTCTGTTGCCGGTATCGTGAAGCATAGCGGCAGTACGCAAAACCTTGACATAAGCTCTAGGCAATTTGTGCAAAACTTTGAGCTGTTTGAAAAGCTGAATAGACAAGTTGTAGACTTGTTCGGCATGCTGAATATTCTCACCGAAGAAGTTGAGAAGCGAATAAATGCTGTGTCCCAACACATCGGAGATAGGCTTTTCGTTTGTAGAAGGTACGGCATATCTGAACATTGCACCTTCTCTGAGTCCGCTACCCGAAATTACGATTTCTTCTGCTCCTATACTCTTGATAACTTCGCTTATAGCAGCCAACGCAGCGGGGAAAATATCTGCTCTCACGCTTGACAAACCTTTGATTTTCATAGTCTTGTCCAGCTCGAGCGAACGGATATTTGTGTATATGCTGTTGAATTCATTCTTGCCTACAACATAGTTGTGAGCCATTGACAAAGGATATTTTTTGAGCATGCGGCTTATCTTGCCGATATTTCTGAACGAACCGCCTACGCCGATAAGTTTTGTATCAGGCAAAATATCCTTGAGCCAGTCAAGTTTCTCCAATTCGTCACGAACATACTTTTCTATCATTTGCGATTTTTCTTGAGGAGAAAGTCCTTCCTGCTTGACCATGTCAGTGAGTACGACAGAACCGAAAGGAAGCGTGACGGTATTGAGAATACTCTTTCTATTGTAATAAATAAGCTGAGTGCTGCCGCCGCCTATATCCATTATCAATCCTCTGGGAATATCCATCGAGTTGATAACGCCTTGATATACAAGCTGAGCCTCTTCTTCATTTGTAAGAACTTTGAGGTCAATACCTGTATAGGCATGTATTTCGTCAAGAAAACTTCTTTGATTTTTTGCTTTTCTTACAGCAGCTGTCGCATAGGCATAGATATGACTTACATTATTGGCATCGCAAAGTCTTCTGAACATAATCAGAGTCTTTTTTGTCTGGTCGATTCTGGCAGGCTGAAGACAACGATCGATTTCCATATCCTGAGCCAAACGCACAGTTTCCTTTATATCGTCAACTACTTGAAAATAACCGCCTTTAAGAATATCAACAAGCACCAATCGGGTGGAGTTGCTACCCAAGTCGATTATTGCAATTTTATCCATATCTTTTTCCATATTCATTTCCTTATGTACAAAAATTCTTTACCGCCATCATTATAGCATACAAATACTTCTTTTACAATACCCATTTTTTAAAATCTAAGCAAAATTTGATTACTTTTTTGAGCATTTTATAATATATTGAATTAAAAAAGAAAATTTTTATAATTTAGGCATCAAAACTTTATATAATATATAATTAATCAATATAAAATCAATTTGTCTTTTATTCTTATTTCTAAAATATCCGACACTCAAGCTTTTAAAAAGCTCGTTTTGAGTTTTTGAGCATAATCAAGCAAATACTCTTTTATTTTGTCCATAGCCTCATGGTATTTGTCTTGGTCTTTGATAAGAACCGGATCGGGAATAGGCTCATACTTTCCCGTAGCCAATTCGCTCAACAACGCAAATTTTTTGTGATATTTTAAAGGCAAAAAAACTTTATTGGACCATGTCATACCAATGATTATGTCCGCATCCTCAAAAAATTTTCTGCCTTTGCCGTATTTAAAAAAAGGGACATGCTCATCGATTTCCTGCTCGCTGAAGCCTTCTCTTAACAAAGCGGTTTTGGCTTTTGAATTTATATGAAAAGACTTATTGAATACAGCCGAGCTTTTTATCCATTCAATATTGTTTTTTAAAACTTCGTCTTGGTTTGCTATCCTTCTAAACATGTACTCGCAATAAGGACTTCTGCAAATATTTGACATACATACAAACAAAATCTTCATATACCTATTTTAGCATACAAAGATTTTGCTTACAATACAAAATATCACTATTTATTTTTTTTGTTTATCCCAAAAAACCCACCAATTCTTTTCTTGTATCCGCAAGAAGCTGTTTGATTCTTTTATCATCTTCTTCGCCGCATTTCTGTGCTATGCAAAGCGTAGGTGCTCCCTTGAAAGTCGTGGATGTGAGCTGAATATAAGGTTTGAATTTTGTGGCACCTGTCATAAAAGCATCATAACACTCTACTCCCTTATAATTGGTTATTTCTTCGCTGATTATTCCGATATTGGACATACCGATAAGAGGATTTTCGTATCCTATCTTTATAGCAAGCTCCGCTATCGAGAAGGGGAACAATCTGAATGCCAATGCCATAAGGGGCAATCCGTACAAACCGCAATATTTGTCGTCTTTTGCTTTTGCGGTAATTCTGCAAACTTCACTGAGAACTTCTTCAAAGCTGCCATTGACATGTTCAAGCACACAAGGCATAAAACCCGTAAGATTTGTCATATTCTCAGACTGACCGCTTTTTATGTTGTGTCTGAGATTTTTCATATTTGTGATAGCAAGTCTTCCGTCTTTTGATACAAGCTGCTTGGAAATAGCTCTTGCAAAGGCCGTAATAAGTATATCGTTTATGGTAGCATTTACTTCTTTGCCTTTTGCTTTCATTCTGGTAAGCTCGTCTGCGGTAAATTTTTCAAAATTAAATCTTGTGGTACAATTTGTTTCGTCACTAAAAGCAAATTTTGACTTAATGCCTGTTCTTGATACATTGACATACAAACCTTTAGCTTTTTTGGCTTCTTCTTCTGTCATGTCCTTGTATAGCTGTTTATAACATCTTGTACCGTCTTTGAGCTCAAGCTCTTCAATATTCTTTCCATCTACAAGCAAATTATAGCCTTCTGCGATTTTTCCAAAGAAGTACTTAAAATCTGCTCCATCCATGCACATGTGATTGACTATGACGGAAATCGCACTCTTATTTTGGCTATAATGCAATACCACTTCGAATTGCAATTTTGCCTTATAGTCTATTTCCTTTGACAAAGCTTCGCACACGCTTTTTTGCAAATCTTCGCAAATCACATGCTTTACCATCTCTCCCTCATTGATATCGTCATTGACTTTCCAATAAGGATTGATAGGACTGCTCTTAAAACTAGATCTCAAAACGGGATATTTTTTTACGATATGAAACAATGATTTTCTTAAAAGATTGATATCTATTGTACCATTGAAATACATTGCACCATGAACCATACGATCATAGTAATTTCTGAAAATAAATTGAACTTTGTCCCAAATTTCTGCTTTTAATTTTTTCATTTTTCCTTCCACTAATTATAAATTTTTCACTTCACTCCATGCTTAAAAGCATTTCCACTATTATCAATATATTATATATAGATTAAAAAAAATTAAAAAATACAAAAAAAAAATTATAATACATCAATTATAATTTTATATTTATTAAACCTATATTTATACATAAATATTTTTTATGACAAAAAAGGAAGGTCAAACATTACCTTTTCAGCATGTATTTTCCTTCCTTTTCTTTAGCATTTTTTTATTTTATCAAATAGTTTCTTCAATTCCCTCAGGCACCAAAAATCTTACCGCCTGCTTGATTACTTCTACTTCAAATTTTTGTCCTTCGATGATTTCTCCGTCAAGACTTACGGGGAAATCAGGCTTTTCTGCGATTATCTCAACTTTTTTGCTTTGTCTGTATTTAAGCACCTTTACCAATGTGGTATCATCGAGATGCAATCCGTTTTTGTATGTATTAATAAGACTGATAAACTTAAATCTGGATACAGGCATTATACAACATACTTCCATAAGACCGTCATCGTTTTTTGATCTGGGAGCACATTTGTAAGAGCCGCCCACATACTTGCCGTTTGTGATTGTACAGAGCAAGATATTCTTTGAATTAAGTTCCTCTCCGTCAGCTATGACTCTGCACTTATTTTTCATAGCAGTCATTAGTGCCACAAATACACCGGTATTATAAGCATTCTTTCCACCGATGACTTTTTTGTATTTGACTTTTGTCATTGTCTTTGCAACTTTGCTGTCAAAACCGAAATGACAGGCATTGACTGCATATCTGTCGCCGACTTTTATAATATCTATTTTATCTTCATGACCGCCGAGCAATTTTTCTATATCGAGAAAATAACTCTTATCTCCGTAATACTTGATATAATCATTTCCGCTGCCGCAAGGATATACCGTAAGCACCGCATTGGAATGACCTACACAGCCGCTTGCCACTTCATTCAAAGTGCCGTCTCCTCCGCAAGCTACAAACAACAAATCTTCATCCGTAGCCTCACAGCGTTCTTTTACATATCTCGTAGCGTCCCCTTTGTTCTTAGTGACATAAAGTTCACAATCATCCAAGCCTTTTTCGGCAAGTTTTTTCTCTATTTCTTTTTGCGAATTCTTAGCTCCGGCAGAAGGATTGATAATAAATATGCGTTTCATTTTATACTTTCAACTCTTATCCCTTATTTTTGCATGCCAAAAAATAGCACTTAATGTATATATGATATACTATTATTTGCCAATGTGTCAACTATAAAAATCAGCTTGCTTTACTGGTTGGCTTTTTCCATATCTATGGCTATTGCCAAAAGCATGATATCCAAAGCATCTTTGGGATCCTTTATATTAAGAGTGTAAACATCGAAAAGATTGATGACATGTTTGCTCAGTGTAGCAATGATATTGTTGTTTTCGTCTTCTACGGTATAGTTCCATCCGAAAATATCGCCATCGACTTTCCAATTGTTGAAATTGATTTTAAACTTATCGCCAAAAATCTTTATGCCTTTCTTAATATTTCCTACGCACTTTCCGTCCTTAAAAATTCTGAATGTAGGAAAAATATCAATCAATTTGCCTTTTACAGCCCCCACTTCTTTTCCGCTGGTGTCATAAACTACAAACTTTTTGGGAATGGTAAATTTGCCTTTTACATCATAGACCTCATTACCGTTTTCATCGAAGACTTTGTATTTTCCCAAGAATGTCAAAGCCTTTTGCTTAAATGTTAAAATCATAAATTTTTCTCCCTTTATTTATTTTTTTTTGTGCGATGCACAAACTTTTCTTTTGAATTTATGTCGCTATATTCAAAGATATTCATTAAAAATTTGTTTTATTATCTCAAATTGAATATCATTTGTTTTTTATGCCGAGTTTTGACATTGTAAATTTATCGAGTCTTACATTTACGCTGCCGAGATCGACATTTCTGTTTTCTCCGTGATAATCCGTTCCGCCGGTAGCGATAAGATTGTATCTCTTGGCAAGTTCTTTCAATGTCTTGCTTGTCGCCTCATCGTGTACGGGATAGTACACCTCTATGCCTTCAAGTCCGAAAGGCTTTAATCCTTCTATCAAAGTCCTTAACTTTCCTTGTTGTAAAAATCTTAAAGGATGTGCAATTACTGCAAAGCCTTTTGCTTTTTTTATAAGTTCCACGCCCTGCATGGGAGTAATTCTTTTTGAGGGATAATAAGCTTTTCTGTTTGCTCCCAAATATTTGTCAAATGCCTCCGGAATATTCGCACTGTATCCTTCTTCTACCATAAGCTTTGCAATATGCAATCTTCCTACGCTCGCACTGTTATGAGGCAATTTTTCTCTGTCAAGTTTTATACCCAAATCAAAAAGTCTGTCAAGTATAAGCCCCGCTCTTTCCTTTCTTTTTTTCTCAAAATAATCTAGTTTTTCCAAAAGCTGTGAATTGTTTGAATCAAAACCATAGCCCAAAATATGTATCTCGCTTACAGCAAAAGTCGAAAGCTCCACACCGCTTATATATTGAATACCTTTTTCTTCGGCATAGCTTTTTGCTTGGCTGATCGCACCGATACAATCATGGTCAGTGATGGACATAACTCCTATCCCGATTTCTTTTGCCTTGTCGACAATAGCTTTGGGAGAGTCTGTTCCGTCACTCAATATGCTATGAATATGCAAATCTATTTTCACGCTTCCTCCTCTGTCTCAGCGACTTGTTCTATAAGGTTTTCTTCCTGAACGGGCGAAGGCAACTCATCGCCCACTTTTCTCAATCTTCCTATTATTTTTTCGTTTTTCTTTTCTACATCCTCTACCGTATCCACAACGATTCTTGCGTTTCGTTTTATCTTGGTAATGAGTTCGGTATATCTTTCAAAGTCTTTTCTGAATCTCTGAAGTTCTTTTACGATTTCTCCGCTCTTCTTCTGAATTTTTAATGTAGTAAATCCCGTCTGCAAGCTGTTGAGCAATGCAGTAATAGTCGTAGGACCGCATACAGTAATTTTATATTCATTCTGGAGCATTGTCGTAAGCACGCTGTCTTTTATGATTTCTGCATAAAGTCCTTCGGTGGGCAAATACATTATGGCAAAGTTTGTCGTGACGGGAGGTTTGACATATTTTGACGATATGCTCTTTGCCTCTCTCTTCACTTCATCAATAAGAGCTTTTCTTGCCTTGTCTATTTTTTCACTATCTCCTTCTTCGCTTACTTCTACAAGCTGAGTGTATTTGTCGAGAGGGAATTTTGAATCGATAGGCAAATATACGCTTTCGCCGTCATGCCCAGGCATAACGATTACAAAGTCCACGGCTTCCTGAGAAGACCTGCTGAGCTGCACTTGCTTTTTGTACTGCTCGGGCGACAATATTTGATCGAGCAAACTCTCGAGTGCTACTTCGCCCCAACCGCCTCTCGTCTTGACATTGGAGAATACCTTGTTGAGATTTGTCACTTTTGTAGACAAATCTTTCATTTCGCCAAAACCTTGTTGTACCTTATCCAATCTGTCATTTACCATTTCAAAGGCATTCTTTATTCTGCTGTCAAGTGTTGAGGTCAATTTTTCGTCTACCGTATTTCTCATCAGCTCGAGCTGTTTGTCATTATTCTCTCTTACGCTCGCAAGCTGCTTTTCATTGTCGGCACGCATATCCTTGAGAGAAGAATTGATTTCGCCCTTCATATTCGTGAGCACTTTTCCCGTATCTTCTCTCACATCTTTGAGCGAGTTGTTTATTTCTTCTTTCATGTTTGAGAGAGATTTTGTGGTATCGTCACGCATCATGCTCGTGGCGGATTTCATTTCTCCTCTTATGTTGTCAAGCTGTTCTTTGGTCATCTTCAGATTGTCATCCAAAGTGGCTTTAAAACTTTTCATATAGCTTTCCAACATAGGTATCAATGTATTATTCGAAGCATTGAACGCCGTAGTAAAAATATTTGCCAAGTTGTCTTTTTCTCGTGTAGTATGCTCGTTGACAAGATTTTTTACTTCGTTGAGGTTGTTGTTTGTATTCTCAAGTTCTTCCAATACCTCGCTGTTGCTTCCCTTATTCTTTTTACCTGCCGACTTGACGAGTATGGCAACTGCCATTGACAAAACTGCCGCCGTCATCACAAGACAAACTATCATAAGTATGACTTCTGTGTTCATTCTTTATCTCCTGTTTTCTTTAAGGCATGTCTTTTTGCCTCTTTCAACATACTCCGTCTATTATTTTGTATAATACCGTCTATGCTCATCTCGGACAATTTTTTGAGCTCTTCCCCGATTTCCTTTCCGCTATAACCCAAATCTTGCAAATCTTTTCCGCTTATAGCAAGCATCGACACATTGAATGCTACATTTTCTTTGAGCATCTTTTGATATATCTCTCTTGTCTTGACTGCCGTACGAGAAAAATCATAATATCCCGTGCCTATGCTGTCTGCATCAAACAAAGCCGTCATATCATCGATTATATCAAAATTTTTTGCTATGAATCTTCTGTATTTGATATCTCTCGCATTGCCGTTGACATCAAACATGTGTCCGCCTACAAGTCTTGTTATTTTATCGATTTGTTTTGACGGATATCTATATCTTGTCATTATGTCTTTTGTCATGGCTTGACCTACGCTTGCGTGCATATAGGTATTGCCTTCTTCTTTTTGACATTTTCCTTTTGCTATGTCATGAAACAATCCCGCAAGCCTTATGTCGGGAGGACAATTTTCCGTAACCCTGAAAACATGCTCTAGTACATCGTACTTGTGAAATTGAGGCTTTTGAGCTACTTTGTCGTTTTCGGCAAGTTCGGGCAAAATAATTTTCAATATACCCATTTCATTCATAAGCCTTAATGCCTTGCCGCAAAATTTGCCCGCCAAAAGCTTGTCAAGCTCGTCTCTTATTCTCTCCACGCTTATGTCGGCAAGCCCTTTGACCATTTGTTTTGCAACATTGTAAGTGTTTTCATCTATATCATATCCGAGTACAGACACAAATCTCACAAGTCGCATTATCCTCAGTCCGTCTTCAGACAAAACCTTTTTAGGATTTACTGTCGTTGATAATTTATTGTTTTTTATATCGTCTTTGCCGTCAAGAGGATCAATAATCTGGTCGGCTAAGATATCGTAATATATTGCGTTGCACTTAAAATCTCTTCTGCAAGCATCTTCTTTTAAATTTGAAGTAAACTCCACCTTGCAAGGCGTGTGTTCGCCGCTGTTTTGGGGATAGCTGTCTATTCTGAATGTCGTATATTCATAATTTCTTTTGCCTTTTATTATCATTGTGCCGAGTCTAGGCGAAGCACTATGCACTTCAAAAGGCGAACTTTTTAGAGCTTTTGACAATTCTTCAGGGCTCAACGCACCCGCCAAGTCTATATCATAAAACTCCACACCTCTTATACAATCTCTTACACAGCCGCCCACTGCATACAAAGGCTTGTCGCAAGGAAAATATTTTGCTATACTTTTCAATTCTTCTTTCTGCTCTTCAGAAAACAACATTCACCTCTTAATCTTCTACTATTTCCAAAACTCCTATATAAGGAAGATTTCTGTATTTTTCATCATAATCGAGTCCATAGCCTACCACAAATTCGTCAGGTATTGCATAACCTATGTAATCTGCTTTAAAGTCCACCTGTCTTCTCGAAGGCTTGTCGAGAAAGGCACATACTTTAATGCTGTTGGCACCTCTGAGTTCAAGCAATGCCGTAAGTGCTTTCATTGTATTTCCGCTGTCGATAATATCTTCTATAATGAGCACATCTTCGCCGTTTATATCTCTTGCCAAATCTTTTTTGATTTTGACATTCCCGCTCGATTGCGTACCCGCACCATAACTCGATACCGACATAGTATCAAATCTCATCGGCAAATTAATTTTTCTCACAAGGTCGCCGTAAAAAATAATCGAGCCTTTGAGAATAGCCACCACCACGGGAGTCTTTCCTTGATAATCTTTTTCTATCTGTTTGCCGAGTTCTTCCACTCTTTTTGCTATTTTTTCTTCATCGATAAGTATCTTTTTTATTCTTTCCATATTTCCTCTTAAAGTGTATCCTTATATACTTTCAACATTGATGTAAGCTATATTTTTTGTGTTTTCATCTACTTTGACATAGTCGCTTATTTCATATTCCGGCAGGAGCAAAACAATATTGTCTTTTGCAATAACTATGACATTGTCTCTCAGTCTTTTTGCAATTTTACTGTCCGTGAAATAATCCCCGAGACTCTTTGTCGCACCTTTGTATCTTTTGAAGATATCTCCGTCTTTCCTGTTGCGAATTACTGCACCGTCAAGCTTGTCCATATCGCATTTTAATTTGCTTAGATTGGTCTTGTCTTTTGACAAAACAAGGACTTTATCTCCGAGCACATATCTTCCATAGCCTTCTATCTTGCCTTCAAGCTTGCTTTCGCTTATCTTCGAAAGCACCACTCCGCTGTCATCTTTATATGCTTTCAGTCCGAATGGCAAGTCTATACTTGCTCCAGTAAGTTTTTTGTTGAGAGCGATTATCGCATCGATATGCTTTACCGTCAAATCCACTCTTGTGCTTATTTTGTCCACGGCATTTATTACGGTATGCTGAGCAATTACCTTTTCGCCTTGCAAAACTCCGCTCGGTATAAATACTTCTTTTTTATCTATTTTATAGCGTTGGCTTTGATTGTCAATAAAATCAAATATTTCTTTTGCTCTTTGACTGAGCCTTAAGATATTTTTATCAAGTCCGCCGTAAGCCTCTTTTATGAGAGGTATAATTTCTCTTCTCAATTTATTGCGAGTATAATCCACGCAAAAATTCGTACTGTCTTCTACATAAGGTATTTTGTTGGCTTCTACATAATCGTCTATCTCTTTTTTATCAGTGTACAAAAGCGGCCTTAAAAGCAATCCGTCATCAAAACTCATACCGCAAAGTCCTCTTATGCCGCTGCCTCTGAATATGTGCATAAGAATACTTTCTACCTGATCGCTCGAGTGATGTGCCGTAACGACTCTTTGAGCCTTATGCTCTGCCACTATATCACTGAAAATCTGTCTTCTTCTTATTCTGGCACCTTGCTCTACCGAAAAACCGTTTTGCGAGCAAAATGAAGGTATATCCTCCTCAAATGCCATACATTCGACACCGTGTTTTTTGCAATAGTCTATGACAAAATCTCTATCTCTTCTTCCCTCATCGCCTCTTAAATTGTGATGCACGGTAATTACAAAAAACTTTGATTTGTCTATATTTTGGCAAAAATAAAAAAGTAAAGACATCGAATCTTTGCCCCCGCTTATAGCCAAGGCAAGCTTGTCAAATTTTTTTATTTTCGATAAAATACTATTGTCCAACATACATTAATTATAATATAAAAAGTACAATAAATCAATATCTTTGCCAATCTTTAACCAAACCAAAATTAATATTTCAAACAAAAAAGCAATAATATAAAGTAAAGCCTTCGAAATATATTATCAAAATAAAAAAAGCAGGAAAACACTCAAATAATATTTGAAAAAAGCAAATATATGTGTTATACTCAATAATGCTTAGAAAAACTCAATAAAAAATACGGAGATGTATCGAAGTGGTCATAACGAGCTTGACTCGAAATCAAGTTGTCGGGCAACCGGCACGAGGGTTCAAATCCCTCCATCTCCGCCATTAGTGAATAATACGAACTCTGAAAACGGGTTCGTATTATTTTTTGCTGTCGATAACTCCGGCAGGAATACAAGCTACAATAATCTTTGGCTACAGAGCTAAAACATCCTTTTTCAGATGGGGCTTACCATGAAACGAAACTGGACAAAGCTTACTCCAAAACAGAAGAAGTACAGCCAAAATTGCACCAAGTTGGATTACTACATAGAACATCTCCATGAACTCCGGTGTCATATCAAGCTGGAGGAACTCATCCAGTAAAATCATGTGTCCTGTACTGCTAATGGGCAACCACTCCGTAACTCCTTGCACCACACCAAAAACTACCGCTTTGATAATTTCCACAGTATCCATTTTATTTCACCTCCAGTAATATATACAGATAATTATCTCTTTCAAAAAAGGCGGAGGGTGCCCCCTCCGCCTTTTTGCTTATTTATGAATATGCTTTTTAATGGCCTTTACAATTTCTACTTGTAGGATTGACATAAGGGACAGCCCAATGACGATTAGCCACTGTGTGCCATCCAACAAGGTCAACCGGAACGCATTTTGCAGCGCAGGAACAAGCAGAATGCACGCCATCAGAAGAGCAGATACCACGAAGGAAACGATCAACCAAGGATTGATCCCTTCTGCCCGCACCCAGATAGGCTCCGTATTGGAGCGCTGATTAAAAGCGCGAAGCATCTGCGAGAAGGCCAGTACACAGAACGCCATTGTCTGACCGGTCACATGGCCGCCCATGCTTGCGCCGATCCAGTAAGCGCAGGTGGTCATGGCCGCCACAAAGATGCCTTGTATAATAACACGGCGTACCAGATCTTTTTCAAACAGAGTGCCCGATTTTACTGGCTTATGCTTCATAATGTTCTTGCTGGCCGGATCAACACCCAGTGCCAGGGCAGGCAAGGTAGCCGTGGCAAGGTTTACCCACAAAATGTGAACGGCCAGAAGGGGTGCATCCCAGTTAAACAGGGTTGCAACAAACAAGGTTAGAATTTCTGCGATATTACCAACCAAAAGGAACTGGATTACCTTCTGGATATTGCGGTAGACACGACGGCCTTCCTTGATGGCATAAGCAATCGTGGTAAAGCTGTCATCCAGCAAGATCATGTCGGCGGCATCCTTGGCCACATCCGTACCGGTGATACCCATCGCAACACCGATGTCCGCTGCTTTCAGGGCGGGGGAGTCATTGACGCCGTCACCCGTCATAGCCGCTACTTCACCGGTGCGTTTCAAACTTTGGATGATACGCAGTTTATCCGCAGGGGATACACGGGCGAAGACGGTTGTTGTTTTTACCGCATCGTCCAATTCGTCATCCGTCATCGTATCCAGTTCCTCACCGGATACGACGGTGTTGCCTTCTCGGTAAATATCCAGCTCTTTCGCAATGGCAAGGGCTGTCACCTTATGGTCGCCGGTGATCATAATCGTTCGGATGCCCGCCTGACGGCAGGTACGCACGGAATCGGCCACTTCCTTTCGGGGCGGGTCGATCATTCCGGTTACACCCACAAAAGTCATGTCATATTCTACATTCTCATCATCATCTGTAGGTAGCTCCATGAGGGTGCGCATGGCAAAGCCAAGCACACGCAAGGCACCCTCCGACATGGAAAGGCAAAGTTTTGTAATGTTTTCTTTGTCAGCCTCCGTAATAGGCCGCACACCTTCCGAAGTCAGAATGTGAGTACACAGGGGCAGCATTTCATCCACCGCACCCTTGGTATAAGAAATCCACTTTTCATTGATGCGGTGAACAGTGGTCATCCTCTTACGCTCAGAATCAAAAGGCTGCTCAAAAAGGCGGGGATAATCATCCTCGAGGGCTTCATGGTCGATTCCAAACGCCTGTGCCAGAAAGATCAGCGCACCCTCTGTGGGGTCACCGATGATCTCTCCCTTTCTATCAGGGTCAAGGCTGGCGTCATTGCAGAGAGCCGCTGCATAAACCAATTCCTTATAGACCGCGGGATGCTGGTTGGCAGCGTTTTCAACCGGGGTAGTTGTGCCTTTTTCAAAATCTCCGTTGACCGCAATGTGTGTTACCGTCATTTTATTGAGTGTGAGCGTACCTGTTTTATCGGAGCAAATGACGGTGGCGCTACCCAGGGTTTCCACTGCGGGCAATTTACGAATCAGTGCGTTTTTCTTAGCCATACGCTGCACGCCCAGCGCCATTACAATAGTGGCTGTAGCAGGCAGACCTTCCGGGATGATAGAGATTGCCAGCGAAATCGCAACCAGGAACTGCGGAATCAGCGGGCGCTGATATAAAGCACCGATGGCAAAGATCAGGGCACAGACGATTAGTCCAACAATGGTCAATGTCTTACCAACTGCGTTCAGCTTTCGCTTTAAGGGCGTATCCGTATCGTCCTGATTGTCCAGCATACCGGCGATGTTGCCTACCTCGGTATCCATGCCGGTGGCTACCACAACGCCGGTCGCCCGTCCGTATGTGACAATAGCGGAGGTGTATGCCATATTACTACGGTCGCCCAGGGGGCAGTCTTCCGGCAGCAAATCTTCCGCTTCCTTTTCAGAAGGGACGGATTCGCCTGTCAAGGAAGCCTCCTGCACTTTCAAATTGGCGGAATCTATCAGGCGTAAGTCCGCCGGAACCATATCTCCATCGCCAAGCATCACGATATCGCCCACTACCAGCTCGCTGGCAGGAATCACGCTCTCCTCCCCCTGACGCAGAACCTTAGCCGTTGGAGCGCTCATGTTGCGAAGCGCCTCCAAAGAGGATTGTGCCTTCTTTTCCTGCACAATACCAATGACAGCGTTGACGATTACAATAACAAAGATTACCGCCGCTTCCGTCCATTCCTGCAAAATTGCGGAAAAAGCGGATGCGCCGATGAGGATAAGTACCATCGGGTCAATGATCTGCGCTTTCAGCATTTGAAGAATGGTTTTGGGCGGTTTCGAGCGCAATGCATTGCGCCCATATTTTTCCAGCCTTTCGGCAGCCTCGGCATCACTTAATCCTTCCTCGGAGGTATGTAAAGTCTCATAAACCTCCGTAAGTTTCAGTGCGTGCCAAGGCGTCTGTCTGTGTCTATCCATGATGGATCAATCACTCCTTTCTTTGATAAAATTTATATTCTGACCGCCTTTCAGCGGTGATCAGCAAAAAAGAACACAAATAGGCATAGCCTGCTGCTAACAATTAGACGCAGGTTATGCCTATTATATATAAAACCTATTCAATTTATAGTTATTGTTACTTCGACCAGCGTCGCTACTGTCGGCGTTGTCCATAGTAAGTCTTTCTTCCCTTCTTTGAATAATTTTCTTTTATTATATAGGAAAACCTGCAAGAAGTCAAGGCTGAATTGGGAAGTTTATACTAATTTTAATTTTGAGCGTTTCAAGTTCTCTTTTATAACATGGAAATTTAGATTCACTGACGTTTGCCTATCTTTTATTAAGAAATTTAAGAAAATAAATTCATAGATTACCGCAAAGGTTTTTGTAAAAAACACCCTTGACAAATCTCTTTCCAATAAAAAATCTTATACCAATATACCTGACAATACTTTTGAGTTAAGTCAATTTAACATAAATCAAAATGAAAGCAAAGTGGATTTTTGGAAGCGTGAAATGCTTACAATACTTGATTCTGATTGGGATTCTTTGTTGAAAACCGATATGATCGGCATTCGTAAAAATGCTTTGGAAATCAACTCTTCTTTTTTGATGTTTATAAAAACAGCAGATGAATTCTGCATAAATGATTTAGGCTATTGCACAGAAAGACTACCAATAAAAATTCCAGAAGATCAACAAGATGATTTTATAAAAACTGCCCAAATAATCGGACAGGAGTTGTATAGAAAATAAAAACGCTCTCGAACAATATGTTGTAGAGAATGTTCTATCTTTTTTATCTAACGAAAGCAATTTGAAAATTATTGCAAAAGATGTACTAAAATATTATGACTCCAGAACGAATGAAAGTGAAATTAAATCTATCCGCAAAAGAATAGCTGATATTCAAGAAGAAGCCGACTCTGCTGCCAATGCGTTCATTGAGGCTAAAAATCCCCTTCTAAAGCAACGCATTGAAAAGCGAATGCAAGAATGTGAAATATTGCTGTCTGACCTTGAAAAATTAAAAGCTCAACTAATTCTTGAACGTGGACAAAAACTCTCCGAATCTGACATCATTTCTTTCGTCAAAATAATCCTCAAAGGAGATATAAATGATATTGAATTTAAGCGCAGATTGATAGATAATCTTGTCTATAAAGTATATATAAGCGATGATAACACTTATATTTACTTCAATATAAAAGGCGGCAACAATATTGAAGATATAACTTTAGAAGACACCGAAACCGCATTGAAAAACAGCAAATATGTTCAAACGCCCAGTGACCTAGCCCGCCAAAAAAATCCTAAATCGAACACCTAAATTCGGTTTAGGATTTTTTCTTACCACAAATACGGTATTTCGCTTAAAAACAAGCAATTTTGAGCCGTCTTGCAAAATTCGACTATATTAAGCATTCCGCCAAAATCGAACTCACCTTCTTCCGGCTCGTGCAAATTCCAGCAAGTTACCGTTTCCACGCAATTCATACCCAACGCTTTGAGCTTTTTGAGTCTGTCTTCCCAATACTCGGGCAAAACTCTGAAATAGTGCATTGCTCCCGAAAAAAACTCTGAAAGGTTTTCCGTCCAAATAAAACGAATCTTTTCTTATCTCAAACATTCTCATATCTCCTCAATAAATTTAATCTCGAAAGGCTTGAGTATACCTTGTATCTTGCCTATGCCTAGCAAATCGAATTCGTATGGTATTATCTTGTCGCCGCTGTTGCGCAACATTATAATATATTTGCCGTCACGGCACGCATAATAACCGTAAACTTCTCCTTTGTCGGGTCTTCCTCCGAAGAACTGCGAGGTACTCAATAATTCGAAATTCTTCTCCGTCCATTTTAGAATATCGCAAGTCGTCTGCCATTTTTTCTTATTCATCATAGCGGGAGAAAAATACAGCTCGATAATTCCGCTGCCTCTCATCATGCACGCTTTGAGATATAAGGCAAACTCCTCGTCGGTATAGACGACGGGTTTATTCTTTTGCCAAGGTCGGGAAACATTGTAGTTTCTCAATGCGTAACAAGGCTCGTGATTGTAGAGATGACAGGCGGGGAATTGCAATTGTCTGTCCTCGTAGAAATTACGGTAGCGCTCATCGCGGTAATTCAAGCACATGGACAAGTCGTTGCCTTTGCCGACATAGCCCATATCGGACGCGTTGTTCATCCATATAAAATCCACCCACTTGAGAAACCAAGGCGAACAATGCACGTAAGAAGTGATATTCAAACAAACGTCGGGCTGAACTCTGCGGATTTTTTCAAAGCCTTTTATCCACTCTTCCCAAAAATAAGTATAGAAAGCAAGCCCTTCGCCCTTTGCCTTGATATGATTGTGATTGCTCTTTTTACAAGGCTCTTTCGCAAAGCCGTCAATTTTAAAATAATCTACGTTGTACTTGCGGCAAAACTCTGCCATTTTATCGCACAAATCGGATATATATCGCTTGTCCGCCGTGCATATATCTCTGCTTTTGGTATTGACGTGATAGCCTATTTTTTTGAGAAGTCTGGCGAATTTTACGGTCTGCGAAGTGTATCCTCCTCTCGGGCCGAACCATACCCCGAACTTGCTTCCCAAAGACTGAGTAAGTTTGGCTTCGTTTGCAAAACCGTCTTTGAATTTGTCGTTGAATTCCCAAAATACGGGTTTCTTATACTCTGCCCAACCGTCGTCAACAACGTAGCAATCCAAAGGTCTGAGTCCCGTATCTTTTAGTCCTTCGTATACTTGTTTGAAAGATTTTTCTATCCTCTCTGGCGTTATATCTAGCATATTGTCATACCAACTGTTGAACTGAAGTCTCAATCTGAAAGGTCTGGATATGCTCTCGATATATTCAAAAAAGGCTTTTCTCATTGCCACAAAATTGTCGGCACTGCCCACGCCTACTATCTGCATAGGCAATTCGTAAACCAAATTCTCGCATACCTCAGAAAGCTTTCTGCCCGTATTGTATCTGCAATACGCTTTATCCGCCCCAATCGCATTCTCGCCTACGGGGGATTCGGTGCCTATAAACATATCGCCCAAATACAAAGGTTGTCCCAGTCTTGCGATAGATTGAGGCAAATAAGTCTTTCCCGCATAAGGCGCTTGCCACACAAACGCTATATTACCGCAATCAAAAGTCTGCAAATCCGCATACTCGATAAATATATCCTCTTTTGCCTTAAGAACAATTTTTTTATACAATACGCCTTGCTTGCCCGATATGTAGGAAACTTCCAAAAGAAAACTGCCGTCTTTGCAAACAAGCTTATATCCCTTTTCGTCTGCGTTTTGCAACGTCATATCAGCCTTCGTCACAACTTTTGCTTTCTTGTCGCAACCGCGTCTGTATTTTACGGACACGTCCTCGCTGTTTGAAGAATAGACGTTGCCGGTCAACAGATTGCGGTATTCGACAGATTCGATAACACCGTTTTGACAGTAAAGAGTTTTTTGAATTTTTTGGCTTTGATAAATCAGTTTGTTCATAATGATTTCCCCCAGGCTTGAATTTTTTCTGCAAGACTTCTGTTCTGTGTGTCGAAAGTATCTTGCGCACTCCATTCGTATCCGGCGGGAGTACCCGTCTGTGTTTGCTTTCCTATCTGTGTAAGATAAATATTAGGTATTGCTATGACAAGTGCCAAAACCACCGCACAAACCGTAACGGCAATAATTATTTTTTTCGATTTAGAAGACAGTTGTTTCATATTTACCTCATTGCAATTTTACGATATCGGAATTTTTGGATTTTATTCTTTTTGCGCCTTTGAAGACGTTGTCCGAGATGACTATGTTGTCAGTCGATTTAAAATACAATCCTCCTTTTTCGCCGCTGTCGAAGGTATTGTTTTTTATTGTAATATTTTTGTGTACATATCCTCTGTGAAAGGCATTTTCGGGTTTGACGAAAACGTTGTACATAGGACACTCGCCGAAATAGTTGTTTTCAATGACGACGTCCTGCACGTTGCCGCTTTCGTACCAACTCTTTGCGTCATCGGATATCAGAATCGAGTGCATTGACGTATTGATAAATTTGTTGTTGGAAATTCGTACTTTCCCGCTTGTAGTTACAAGTACTCCTCGTGTTATGATTCTGCTCATAGTATTGTTTTCAAAATTAAGACCAGGACAAGCGTCAATGTCTTCTATGACGAAACCGACAGGCGCGGTAATTTCGCTGTCAAGTTCAAGTCGTAAGGTTTTTTCGTCTATGAGCTCGGAAGAGATTATTCTCGCTCTGTCCCTGCCCGTAAGAGTTTTGGGGTCAACGACCTTTACCGTATCCCCCTCTCTCAAAGGATTGAATCCGTGAGATTGCAGATGAGCGAATTTGACCGTCATATTCCTTCCTTCGTGCGATACTATAGGAAAATGGATACCGTGTACATTCAGACAATCGTCACCCGAACCTTTGAAATAATTATCCTTGATATTCACTACGCCTCTGCACATACAAATCTGAATAAAGTCAGCAACCGACGCCATTAACTTGCTGCTGTTTGCCTGAGGGGCAAATCTGCATTTGTTTATGGAAATATCCTTGCTGTTCTGGCATACGACTGCCAAGGAATAGTTGAAGTATTGATTAATTCCTTCAAGCGTTACGTTTTCGCAGTTGTCCACAAAAATTCCCGCATACTTTCTTCTGACGTCAAAGCAATAGAATCTGTCGCCTTTTTTGTAGTTTTTAGGAAACAAATAATAGGCTCTGAACAAATTCGAAGAAAGTTCCTTGATTTTATACGAACCTAACAGCGGATGACTAACGCGGCGTATCTTATCCGGATTATCCGTGCCGATATGTCCTATCCAAAAAGCCGAAGCCGCTTTATTGTTGAACGGAACGCAATAATCCTTACCTGCAAAATAATATTTGCCGTCAATGCATACATAACGGCTTTCTGCATCTATGTTGAAATCAATATAATTGTATTTTTTATCTGAAACCCTGAATTCGTGCAAATCGGGATTTAAAGTCTTGATAGCAAAATCTTTGAGCGTAACGTTTTGACAACCTATGACGGATACATTCGTCATCTGACCGTCAAGTACAAAAGTGCAACCGTTGCCTTCAAAAATCAGATTGTCAATCTCTTCTATCAATACGGCAACGGTGTTTAGGTGAGGCTCCTCACCATTTTCCCACTCGTTGTCACCTATCGTATTTGTTATGTACAATTTCTTTTTAGCGGCATTGTCCGACGATATAAAATACTCGCCTTTTTCAAATTCCAATATCTTTTCTTCTTTTATGATCTTAAGCTCTTGAAAAAGTTGCTGCAATTCCTCGGTTATGTCTTTGCCGCATACGATACCTTTTTCTTTTACTTTTATCCTCATAATTTATCCTTTCTCGTTTAAACAAGTTTTGCGTTTTCCAAAATCGCGTTTTCCGATAGGTTGACATTTCTCAATCTCACCGGTTTGTCTGATTTGAATTTTATCACCAGACCGTTTTGCCACTCAAAGTCTAATCTTATTCCGTTGACTATGTGTCCGCTTACGCTGCCGTTTTTAAGTTGGTCTATACACGCCGGTAACAATTCTATTATTCCGTCTTCCTCGTATACCAACAATTCGTTGATGCCTGCTACAAATCCGAAGTTTCCGTCAATCTGAAAAAATACGGGCGGATGAAAATCAAAGAGATTTTTCAATATGGATTTAGCAAGCATACAGTTTACGGTTTTTCCTGCTGTTTCCTTATCGTGGAATCTTCCCGCGAGACATATTGCCCACGCCGCGCTCCAACCGATAGATGAATGAGAATTGTCCGTTCTCATTTTAAACAGTTTGTAGTTGAGTTTGCAAAGTTCTTTGTCTTTATAATATCCTACCGTCTTCCCGGGATATACGCCGTACAGAGGAGAAAAATGTCTGTGCCCCTTTTCGTTAAAGTCAAATTCCTTATGCCATTCTGCAAGTCCGAATTTACACTCCTGATAAGGATAAAGTTTTTTCACCGCTTCTTTTATCCTCTGTTTGATATCCTCCGACATAGGACTTTCGAGCGCATACGAGAAAGTTCTCCTTATCACTGACATTTCGAAAGCTCCCGCATAATCAACGCTTGCCGTACCGTCGCTTGCGTTGAATCTCAATTCGGGAGACGCTGAAGGACAGGTAACGAGATATCCGTCTTTTTCTGTAAGATAATCGAGAATGAACAATACGCTCTGTTCCAACGCATACAAGGTGTCTTTGTCGAAGCCCTTGCCGCCGTTAAGCTGATGCTCTACCGTCTCGTTGACTATCCACGCTCCGCACAGGGGCGCATACATATATTCGGCGTCGCCTCTCACGGGAGAAGTATTGCGCCAGATATCGACATTGTGATTGCAGGCTAATCCTTTTGCTCCGTAATTTACCTTTGCTGTATTCTGTCCTCTCTCGACAATTTCTTTGGTAGCTTGATAAAAAGGTTTCAAACACTCCTGCAAACCTACGGTACTAGCGTGCCAATAGTTCATTTCGTAATTTATATTAGTAGTGAGATTACTGCTCCAAGGCGGTCTGACGCTGTGATTCCATTGTCCTTGCAGATTAAGCGGTTGAGAATTACGGCTGCCGGCTATCGTCATATATTTTCCGTAATTGTACAAAAGGCTTATCAATTCCGCCTCAGCCATTCCGCTCTTGGCTTTTTCAAGCATAGAGAGTACGTCTTTATCCGAATTTTCGCCGATAACAAGCTTGTGTCTGTCGTACAATGCCTTATAGTCGCTTATGTGCGATTGCAATACCTTTTCATAATCGTAAACTTTAAGATTTTTCACGGTATCGGATATTACCTTTTCGCAATCGCTGACTGGCATTTTGTCATAACCCGAAAATCCCGTGCCTGTGACAGAATAAATATTTACATAACCAGCACCCGTTACCTTTATACTTTTATCGCCGTAAATCACTCTGCCGTCGGTATCCAAACAAGTGGCAAGACAAAACGCCATTGCCTTTTTCTCGTTGTATCTGATAGGGAAAAGTTTGGTTCTCAAATAATTAGGTAAAGCTACGTCGGGAGCGTTGCCGTACACGATAAGTTTTTTATCGCTCACTCTCACTCTGTGTTTTACTTTCGAACTTGCGCTTATGACCAAACCGAATTTTTCCTTGCTTTCCGCCCTGTAAACAGCAACGTTATCAGGACAGCAAACAAAACTAGTGCGCTTCAACTGACCGCTCTCTGCTTGAAAAAGCGCTGTCTCCAAATCAAGACTGTGTTTGTAATTCTTGCTGTCTTTAACGCTTGTAAATTTGATTTTCAAGTCGGCAAGCGGCATATATGCCTGCGAATAATTGCCGTATAAATTGTCTTTTACAAATTGACTAGCAAGAGAATTTTTGCCTTGAAAAATCAACTCCCTTGCTTTTTGCAAATTTTCAAAAGCATCTTTTCTGTCGTGATTTTGAGGATAGCCCGACCAAAAAGTAGCGTCATTGAAACAGAGTTTTTCGCTACTTTTACCGCCGTAAACCATCACGGCTGTTTTGCCGTTACCCAAAGGCAACGCCTCGTGCCAGAATTTCGCAGGTCTGAAATAAATCAAACTGTTCATCTTTTTCTTCCTTTATCTTTTTACATATATCGTCTGTCAATTAAATTATATATTCATATAATTTTTTTGTCCATACGAAATATCAATCGACTTTTATCTCAAAACAAACAGGCATCCTTGTATCCAAAGGTTAGGGATATATATTTACTTCCGCAAGCTTCTTCATATTAGAATCGTTCACCAATCTGGAATCAATGCCTTGATTAAATTTACTATTCTTTTATGCTTTGTAGGCTTATAAATTTTATTATATAAAGGACGGACATAGTTATCTAATTTTAATATAGCGTCTTTTGATGCTGTGTAATAATATATACAGTGATTTTCTTCCAAAAGGGAATATAATTTGGCTTTTTCCGTATCGTCTTTTAATTTGTCGATTATCTCTTTATATATTTTTATAGCTTTTCGCACATAAGCACGGTCATTATAAGATTCTTGCAGATTTTTAATTGTAATTGAGTACTCATCAGGTGCAGTAATTGTTGCTCCAACTCCAAATCCACAGTCCTTTATATCATCAATAGTAAATATGAAAATTTAATTCTTCAATTTGTAACAAATTCGGAAAATTCTCGATAACTATGTGTATGGATTTTTTCATTATCTCCCCTAATTGCTCCTAAATCTTCTATTTCACCTTTCAAAGAAGTTTCACTATCAATAAAAACTATGTTTTTCTTGTCAAATAAAAAATCCATATTTTCCTCCACACATCCAACTATTTATACTTTAGCATATAAGTATTATTTATTCAATAATACAGGTATAAAATATTGTTTTATTTTTATATATTCGACAAAATTTTATATTATAAACGCAAATATTCTATATTTCCACATTGTTTTATAATTTCAAATTTATTGATATTAAAATTATATGATAGCACTTAAATTCTAAAAGACTTTGATTTTGCTCTTAGATTTATCATGCTAGTCATACAAACTAAGCTAGCCTCGACTGTTATGGTAAAATTATTTTTCTAAAGTGCCCTAGAATATTACTGATATAGATATCTTGTGTATAGCTCAATAGCACCTTAGTATTCTTGCTGATTGTCCTTGATAAAACCTCGATAGATATCTACATCTTGCGCATTATCTTACAAATTTTTTTACATATAAAACACATTAGATTGTGACAACTGTTTGCTAAAAAAATCATATTTTCTAAAAACTATAGAAATATTGATAAGGATATGCTATAATTAAATCGTATTAATGATGCTTAAAAATTTCAACTAAAGTGGGCACTTTTATGAGCAAAAAACTAAGTGATTCTGATATGGATCAAATTCAATATGAATGGGAGAAAAAACACTTAAACGTATCGGGATTGAATCCAAAAGATTTCAAGTATTTTGAATATGACGATCCCTATGTGAAAGATGAAATCGTCAAATGTTCGATATGCGGAAAAGCGGCATACCAAGACCAATACGGTAACGGCGAATGCCCTAATTGCGGATGGAAGTTCAGTGAAGACGAAGAAGCGTTTGAAAAGGATTTTGGTATAAGCTATCCTATGCTGGTATCCCCTACTACAGCGAGAGAGCAATACAAAAAAGGTTTGCCGTTCAAGGCGACATTTGAAGAATTCCTAAACGGACTTTATTTTTATAGTGAAATGCTTTTTAAGTATGACGGCGTTATGTATGAAGTCTTTCTGAAAGGCAAAGATATGACGATTGTATTTTGTTCAAAAGATTTTCAACAAGAATATAAAACGAGAGAAGAGTTTTCTGCCAAAGCAAATATAAACGGAATACTTGTAAAAGATTTATGGGATAAAGTAACTTTTGCAGGGTTTATGTATTGCGGAGAAACAAAATAATAAACTGTTAATATTATTAATGAAAACCCAGTATTACCAAACAAAATAAACATTCTATTACACCACATACTCGCTACCCGATAAAGGTAGCGAGTATTTTTTTGTCAAAAATACTCAGCTTAAATATCGGTCGCTCGTCATACCGACCAAACGAATAGGTATATATCTTTGATATAACCTATTGTCGGTACTATTTTAATCTGATTAGTTAAATTATCTGTTTTAGATTTGGGAAGCTGTCTTGACTGCTACTACCTCAAGACACCGAAATAGTGACGCTCAACAAGATGCTATCCGATAAAGTTAGCGAGTATTTTTATCATAATACAATAACAATTATTTTTTGGCTGTTTGTTTTATCTGAGAATGATAAAAATAATTTATAATTATTGGCTTTTCAGTAGGGTTCATCAAAAATGGTTCTTTGTCTATTACATACATAAAACCATTCTTTTGTGAATATTCCGCTACTTTTTTATCTAAAGCTTTCCAATAATCATTGTTTTTCTTATTATAAATTTGCTGGTACAAGTCTAAAAGATTTGGATACTTTTCTGCTATATAATTCATTATATCTGCTTTAAAACCGCCTCTGAGATTTAAGTTTTCCAACCAAATATAATCACAAAAATCCTTTATCCTTTCTATTATATCAAAAACCTCGGTAATTTCAGGAAAAATAGGAGAAATAAAACAAGTAGTACGAATACCGTGTTCGTGACATTTTTTCATTGCCGTTATTCTGCGTTCTATGGATACGGCTTTATCCATATCGTTTTTAAAGTTTTCATCAAGCGTATTTATCGACCAACTTATAAGCGGAGAAGGAAAGGTCTTTATCAAATCCAAATCACGCACCACGAGATCAGATTTTGTAGTGATTATAAGATTGATCTTGCTTCCCTGCATTTCTTCTAGAAATGCACGAGTGCGTCTGAATTGTTCTTCTTGAGCATTATAAGCATCCGTAACCGAGCCGATAATCATAGTTTGTCCGTCATATTTTTTGGGATTTTTTATCTTATCCCAAAATTTTACATCGAGAAAACTTCCCCACGGCTCTGTATGTCCGGTAAATCTTTTCATAAAGCTGGCATAACAATATTTACAAGCATGTGTACAGCCGACATAGGGATTAACAGAATATCCCGCAATCGGCAAGTTTGATTTTGTAAAAATTGAATTTACTTTTAATTGCCCTAAAATAATTTTGTCATCCATTTTCTCCCTCCAGATTTTTCAGAATACGCCTGAGATAATTTTCAAATTGTTCTGTTTCGGCATCAGAAAAACCTTTGTAATATATACTTTCTATCTCTTGTGTGACGGCATTATATTCTTCTTTGAGTTCGGCTGCTTTTTGCGTTAGGCTGACCATTGCACTCCTTTTATCTTCTGAATTTTCTTCAATACAAACAAGTCCTTGTTCACGCATTCTAGCAAGCATAGCTGTAAGAGTAGTTTTAGCAAGTCCGCTATTTTTAGATATTTTTGTGAAAGACATCTTTCCGCCTTGCCATAAGACATACAAAATTTTGCCCTGTGCACCATTGAATGCATCGATATTTTTTTCCTTTAATATCTTTTCAAATCTTCGCCCACCTAGAACCTTTATTTTAGATATTAAAAAACCACCCTGTCTTTCTTTCATAACTTAAACTCCTTTGGAAATTGTTGTGTCATCTCTTCTTCATCGAGTATTCCAAACAAATCTTCCTTCATAAATACGGGAATATTTTTTGACATAGCTTGTTTTGCCAAACCTTTTGCCCAACTCTTCTTGGTCGATATTTTTCCTTTGCAATTCCCTGTCTCTGTGCCTATGACCACCCAATCGATATCGTCTAAATCAATCTCTCCTACTTCGTCAGAAAGCGGCTCGAATGTTAGATGATAATGCTTTGCCTTAACATTCCTTTTTAACAAATCTGCACGATTGCGTTCTGCGGCACAAGTGATCGTCACTCCAAACCAAACATTATCAAGCTCTGTATATATATCCAACAGCTCTGGGCGTTTTGTCAAAAATAAATATATATTGCGGGGAGTTTCTTCTGCTTTTTTCAATACTTTTTCCAGCCACTCTTTTTTCCAATATGCAAGGTCACTCATACCTGTAAGCAAAAATACTCTTGGCTCTTTTGTATTGAAAAGTCTCAATTTGTTTTCATAAAATTCAGGTTTAGAAAAAACCTCTGTGATATGAAATCTGCGACAATTATTGCGTGCATAACAATACCTGCAACCTATCGGACAGCCTATTACTATATTCAAGTTTTTAATTTTGTCTTTTATCCTGATTATCATCTGTCGTATCACCTCTTTTGATTTTTATTATTTAAATAAATATTTTTTAATCAAATAATAAAAGCTTTTATTCGATAGAAATATTGTTGTATAGTCAAAAAGTAATTTAATCTTTTTATAATAGGATATAAAATTGCGAGTTAGTCTCGTATCAATATAGTACTATATAGGACTAATTTTGTCAACCTTTTAATTATGTTTTAGCTACAAACACGATGAAATACAATTGCAAATACGATAATCTTGAAAATAAATGTAATTATCACCTAAAAATTAATTGCCTAAAATCTATACTTATATATAAACTTTTGCCTTTATTTACTCTAAAATGTCTATGTAAAATAATCAAAAGCTATATTGACAGATAACCGATAGTTTGGTACAATATAACAAAAGCTATGCATAAGCGGTTTGTATTATATAAAATATAGATGGTCATTTCTTAAGAGGTAGTGGCGAGGAATAATTAAAATCACAAGATAATATACTCCCCTTATGATTTTTTTATTAAAACTATACTTTAATTTGAATAACGATAATATTATATTGCTAAAAAAGGAGGATGTTATGAAAAATAAAATATTGATTCTTATCATTCTTATATCAATAATGTGCCTTACGATAGCATGTTCAAACGAAAATGCCAAATTGTTAGATATCGAATACGATTTGACAGAGAATAATGATAACACATTAAAAAACAGCACTGCTTTCTATGACGGAGCTATTCAGTGGTTGACGGAAGAATATAAATATGCCAACAGAACGAGTCCGCTTAATGGTGCAGACGATTGCCCTTCTACAATCACGAATATCATTGGCAATCAAGAAGATTTTGACAAAGCTTTTAATGAGTTTCCGACAGAGATAAATTTTGACGAACAAATGCTTGTGCTTCACTTCTTTGCCTCCAATAATATATTTGCAGATAATGGTAAAAGATTGCGTTTTTACAGCTTAAATAATATTACTCAAAAAGAAGAAAATATATATTTTGATATTTGCATTAATAAAGCTGAGTTGCTCATAAGTGACGACCCCTATGCAGATGCTACCAAACCTACTCACTTATGTTTGGCTTTCGTAATGCCCAAAATGAATGTAAAAAAATTCGAGTTTGAATTTGAATATAAAAAATATTATTACACATGGAAAGGCGATTTAAAATCTAATACTACTCTCTATAATGCCGACCTTGATTGGTTAAGAGATAAGTATAAAGAAAACAACATTTCAGAACTTCAATATCCTGACACTCTTACCTACAACATACAAAATCATGAACAATTTGTGTCAGCATTCAAAAAGTTTTACAACAATTTCGATATAGAAAAAGAAATGCTGGTGCTTTATTTCTTCAAGCAAGATGAAGACGATAAAAACATTTATGAATATTCACTTAAAGATGTAAAATTTGAATACGGCTATCTCGATATAACTTTGAATAAAATAGTAAAAGAAACACAAAACGAGGATAAAACTTCCGATACAGGATTTTTGGCGATAAGACTACCCCAGCTTCCTGCTTATAAAATAAATATAAAACTAAACTAAATATAAAACATTACTGAGGAGGAAATTATGGATATTTATAAAAGAAATACAAAAATTTTATAGTTTTAGTTATTTGTATTATTGCAATTGGTGTATGCGTAGCTCTTGGAAATCATGATACTGAAGTTTATGCAATGCAATCCACAATACAAATGAGCAATTTGCACACTCTTAGCGATATTATATCAGATACCGAAATAGAAGATGAGGGGTATTTATATAATTACGATGGTTCAATAGATTATATCTATATTGATTTTATAGGTTCTAAGGGATATGTAATATTACTTGAGGAAACATTATAAATAGTAGAGTATGCTACACAAGGAGAATTTCCTTATAAAAATATAGAGGTCAACAAATACTATGGTGGACCTAATGCTTATTTTGTAAAAAATGGTAAACTTTTTCAAGATATTTTGACAGATAAAACATTTGAATATTCAGACAATTTAATTTATAACAAATCTGTTGAAATAAGACGAGCTTTTTCAGTGCAAAGTAAATCGATAGCAGAAAATATTGATTTGCTTAAGAATAAGTCAAATAGATTAGCAGCAGTTTCTCAGCAAATGAAACATAATATTATCCAACAAACAAGTACTATTGGTGGTAATTCTACTGCTAACACAGTAAGTGTTCCTCCCTATGACAAGGATAACCCTATAAGTCCAACTGCCGGAGCACAATATATTGAAAATGCTGAGTCTGGTTTCGTCTCCCAATGCCTTGAATATCTTTTCTTTATCCGACATAAGCTCCTCTATCATATTGATATCTATCTATATTATATTTGCAATATTCTGTTTTATCAACTGCTTTTTTGTTTTTTTATCCTTATTTAATACTCTTTATTTTCCAAATCTGAAAAGCAAAAGCCGACCTGAATAGGTCGACTCTTGCCCATGTAGAAAGTATAAAATATAATATGGCAATCAATACCATATATCGGGGGCTAATTTTCTTTTGTAGCTATCTTTTTGCTTAATAGTCACATTCTTTATGAGAGTATAATCGAGGCTTTCTTTTCCATAAGAATTTACGGCATAGACTTTTATGTCATACTCTCCTTTTTCTTTGTCAAATATTCTCAAATTCTGATAGTTTGACATATTCTCTATTCCCTTATAAAAGTCGCTGAAATAGTACTGAATATCGCCATCGCTGAACACAAGCTTATAGCTGTGCACAAAGTCTTTGTCCTTGCCTTTTGCAAAATTGACAAATACTTTATCGTCTTCGCTGTACCATTTGCCTTCGCCATCTGACATAGAAGGCAATTTCTTTTCGTTTTGATTTTGCTCTTTACATGATGTGTCGTATGGAATTGACCATCTTTTGTCTTTGAGCTGCTCTTCTCCTGTAAGAAGATTGACTCTCAAGACATCTATTTTATCTTCGCTGAATTCAAGTACATAGCCCATAGGTGCCACATGTGCTTCAGGGGGAACGCTGCCGTTTTTCTTGCCCTTTTCAAGCTCGATATATGACACGGACTGAGTATTGAAAACTCTGTATTTTCCTTGATAATAACTTCTTTCGTCAAGCAAAGAATAGTGAGAATGTCCTGCAAAATCCACTACATTTTTGTATTTGCAAAAAACTCTGTCAAGTGTCTTATCTCCCCAATCATCACTGCCGTAGACTGTGTCTTGAGGAGGATGATGAGTGATGACAAAAACAGGTCTTTCGGGATTGTCATGACAAGCAATCTTTAGCTGAGCGTCAAGCCACTTGCCTGCTTTTGAATAGGCTTTATACATACTCATACAGTCAGGAGATAGACCTATGAAGTGAAAGCCGTTGAGAACATAGTGGGTATAAGGATTTTGACCAAGCTCTTTTTCAAAAAGTCTTCTCGGGAAAACTCTCGAATAATAATCGTGATTGCCCATTATGCTTATGACAAGAGGCTGTTTGTCAGAAAAAGCTTTTTTAAAACAATCCTTATATCTTCTGTATGCATACTTGCTTCCCATATTGCAAATATCGCCTGCAAAGAGTATGACATTGCAATTATATTGTTTGAGGGTAAGAAGCGATTTGAAAAGATTGCTCTGATATGTGTTGACTTTGTCATTGGCAAAGGGCGACAACTGAGAATCTGATATTATGCCTACTTTAAGTCCTTCAGAAAAGTTTAAATTCTGTATAGTACTTTTTATTCTCATGCTGTAACTCCGACTCTCTGAGTTTTGTCAATCTTTGAAGTATTGTCCAAATCGTTGTCTTGATTATCGCCTGTATTGTTGTTGTCGATATTGTTGTCATTATCCACACTTTCGGATTGAGATGCAGCTTTCAAAGCTCTTCTTTCTTCGAGTTCTTTCAGAATCATCTTTTTCTTCTCGCCTGTATAATCATACAAAGCCATAGGGATAAGCGAAAGCAAGAATCCTATTGCAGGTATGAGTGTCGCCATAGCAAACATACCCATTGTCGTAAATTCTGATTGAGCTTCGATTGCTCCTGCTTGATCGGGCTGTTTGAAATTGACAAGAATAAGTCCGAGCATTACGCCGAAAGCACCTACTGCGTTGTTGAATTTCGTCACGAAAGAGTTGAGGCTGAAACATATTCCTTCCATTCTCTCGCCTGTCTTCCATTCGAGATAATCGAGGCTGTCGCCTACCATAGGATAAGGCAAAGTATTGTAAGCACCGAGTCCCAATCCGCCGATTGCCATAAACGGCAACGCAAGATATATATTGATAAATCCTACCGCAAAGCTGGCACCTAGAGCCACTGCTCCGATTGCTCCGAAAATAAGTCCCGTCTTTTTGTATCCTATTCTCTTATAAGCCACAGGAGTGAGCAATATTCCGCCAAACATTCCTACGCCTACCACTGCATACAACAACAAAAGCACGGTACCTGAAGTAAGTCCGGGGATTTGCACTACATAGGTAGCGATGTAAATAGCGATAACCATTATCATATATCTTGCCGAAGCAAGCATGGATGTGAGCAAAGCAAGCGTCATAGGTTTGTTTTTGGCAACAACCTTGAACATATCTTTGATTTTGATTTTTTCTGTCTGTGTAGCAAATCTTTCCTTGCTGTTTTTATAAAGGAAAGTATAAGCGGCAAAAGTGATTACGCCCACGATACATGAAATTACAAAATAAACCCACTTTTCGGGAATAAACAACTGCAATACAAAAAGCATTGCCGCAGGCAAAAGTCCGCCCACAGAGCCTACCGCAACATAATAAGACAAAAGCGAAGCTCTCTCGTCTTTATCGGGAGTAGCAACGCTCAACATACCCATTGCGGGAACATCGACAAAAGTATAAGCCATACCGAATCCGATATACATTACAGCGGCAAAAATACTTCTCCATATCAGCGAACCGCCCATAGGGAAAAACATAAATACGGTAGTCACGCCGATGATATAAGCACCTATCTGAATATAGGGACGCATTTTTCCTTTTTTAGAATTTGTCTTGTCGACAATTATGCCCATCATAGGGTCAGTACACATATCCCAGAACCTGCCTAGAATCATAAGCACAAGAATAAACACAGGTGCAACCAAAAGGATATTGGTAAGATAATAATTGATATAGGAAGACACGATGTTGGCAACCATATAGCTACCTACCGCAGCAAATCCATAACCGAATTTCTCTTTACCTTTTACATAATTTGACATAGAATTCTCCACTCTTATTATTTTTGACAATTCAATTATAGATTTGGCAAAAAAAGCACTCAAGCAGTAGATTGTAAGCGAATTGTAAAAAAATTGTAAGCGAGCAAGATTTTACAAAACCCCTTTAAATATGATATAAAAAAATAAAATTTTTTAATAAAAATATGCTTTGATATTACACAAAAAATCAATACTATTTTAGACAAAATACGGGATAAATATATTTGTATAAGTTTGTTGTTTGTAGTAAAATAAGTTTAGAAAAAGCGATAGCTTTGATATAAAAAAACATACAAGGGAAATTGATATGAACGAATTGTTGTATATTATCGAAGACGATGAAGGCGTACAGGATGTGTACGAAAGTGCCTTCGAAGATTTGTACAAAACCAAAATTTTCGGCAACGGAAAAGATTTTTTTGAAAGCTTTTCTCAAGAAAAACCCGACCTTATCATCGTAGATATTATGTTGCCCGACATGGACGGATATACCATTATATCCAAAATCCGAGAAAGAGACGAAAGAGTGCCTATCATCGTGGTATCTGCAAAATCAGACGAATTGAGTTTTGTCAAAGGACTCAACAAAGGTGCTGACGACTATATGGCAAAGCCTTTTTCTATAATGGAATTGCTTGCAAGAGTAAAGGCAGGTCTTAGAAGAAGCAAATTGCTTGTCAAGCATCAAGGCGATTTTGTCATTGACAAAAACAATTTCAGAATACTCTACAAAGACAAGGACTTGGGACTTACTCCCAAAGAATACAAGCTTTTTGCCTATATGCTCTCTTCAAACGGCAGAACAATACCTAGAGAAGAACTTTTTAAGGAAATCTGGGGAGACGAATATATCGGCGAAACCCGTACATTGGATATGCACATCGCAGAAATAAGAGTAAAACTCGCCAATGCGGGAGCCACAAATATTATTCAGACATTGAGAGGAATAGGATATAAAGTAGAATCCTAAAGTAGATACAAATAATTACGCCAAAAGCGTAATTATTTTTTTTAAATATCCTTTAATCATACAAAATAATGTATTTTTTTAAATTTGCAGAAGTTTGTCGCGATTTTAGTTTATATATTCTAAATAATGTGATATAATATTTCATATTGTTAAATTTTCAGGGAATATTATAAACTATGAAAAACGCAAAAGACAGCAAATTAAAAACTACTCTCGGCATAAAATGGTATTATTTCTTTTTTCTTACCATCGCAGGAATTATAAATGCAGTAGGAGTAGTGTTATTTCTTGCACCATGCAATCTATATGACGGAGGTTTTTCCGGTACATCTATCTTATTGTCTAAAATCACTCCGCTTAGTATGAGTGTATTTTTGATTATTCTTAATTTCCCCTTCTTTTTGCTCGGCACAAAAAAACTTGGAGCTCGCTTTATTATATATTCCCTATATACAATCAGCATATATTCTCTGTTCTCATTCTTATTTCAATCCGTACTGCCTATTGACTTTTCAGAAGGATCGCCTATCGCAGGCAAAGATATGCTTTTGTGCTCGATTTTCGGTGGCGTGATCTCGGGTATAGGAAGCGGACTTACGATAAGGTTTTCAGGTGCTATAGACGGCATAGAAGTACTTGCAGTACTCTTTGCAAAAAAAATAGGACTGACCGTAGGTACTTTCGTAATGATTTTCAATATAATTCTTTATATTATAGCCGGATTTATCACAAAGAGCTTTACGGCTCCTCTTTATTCCATAATAGCTTATGCGATAGGTCTAAAAGCGGTTGACTTTATGATAGAAGGTTTTGACAAAGCAAAATCTGCACACATCATTACTGAAAAAGAAGAAGAGATTGCCGAGCACTTATCTGCCGAATTCGGAAGAGGTCTTACAATTATAAAAGCTGAAGGATATTATTCTAAATCAGAAAAAACAGTGCTTTTTTGCGTAGTCAACAGATTTGAAATAAACAAACTGAAATCTACCGTTTCTTCAATCGACCCTCAAGCCTTCTTGGTAATCAATGAGGTGACTGATACCATGGGCAACAGCCTTAATTATGATAAAGTTATCAAAAGAAAAATAAGAGCTATAAACAAATCTAAACATCTCTCGAATTTGATAAAAAAAGAAGAATTACCTTCTTCTCAAGTCGCGGAGATTATCAATGAAAAAGACATAACGATTAAGTCTGTTTGTCAAGAGTCCAATCAGAAAGATGAAAAGTCTTCAGAAAGTGTCAATTCAGATATAGACAAAAAAGTATAGAAAGATTTGATTTATTTAAAGCAATCATAAAATAAAAAACGGCGTCATTGTATTACGCCGTTTTTCTATTGCATATTAAAAATTTATATTTATTGTTTTTTTGTCAATACATCAAGATATGCCCTTATTTCTTTTTGAGCTTCTTCTAGATTATGCTCTTTATAATTTCCGCATTCGATAGGCTTTGTGCCGGGGACATAATCGAGCTCGAGACATTTTTCAAGACACTCAATCGTGACTTTTTTTGCTTCTTCTTCCTTGATGCCGTAAAGCAATAAATAACAACCTGTCCTGCATCCCATAGGTCCGAAATATACCACTTTGTCTTTTATGCGACTGTTGCGGATTACTACGGCAAAAAGATGCTCGATAGAATGCAATGCGGCATAGGAGATATAGTCGCCCTTGTTGGGATACTTGAATCTCATATCATAGGTATATACCCCGTTTGCCTCGCCGAGACAATAAAAACCGGGTACCATTGTGTTGTGGTCGAGTTCAAAAGACTTAATGTTGTCCATACACTACTCCTTTATGCCTTGTATAATTCTGTCGAAAGATATCTGCTTCCGCTGTCAGGCAAAACGGTGACGATATTCTTTCCCTCTTCTTGCATTGCTATTCTTATGCACGCATCGAGATTTGCTCCCGAAGATATGCCTGCAAGCAAACCTTCTATCTCAGCAAGCTCTCTCGCTCTTTCATAAGCCTTGTCATTGTCTGCCGTCATAAATTCGTCAATGACGCTTTTGTCCAGAAGCGTAGGTACAAAATTGGCACCTATGCCCTGTATAGCATGAGCTCCTGCAAATCCTTTTGTAATCAAAGGCGAAGAAGAAGGCTCCACTGCTACGACTTTTATTTTTTTGTCTTTGTTTTTCAAGAATTTTCCCATACCGCTTATGGTGCCGCCCGTGCCGAAACTTGCCACAAAAATATCTACCTTATCGGGAAGCTCCTTCCATATTTCTTCTCCCGTAGTCTTTATGTGAGCCATGGCATTGGCAGGATTGTCAAACTGAGAAGCGATGATAGAATTGGGGATAGAAGAATGAAGTTCCTCTGCTTTTTGAAGAGTGCCTGCCATACCCAAAGCTCCTTTTGTGAGCACTATCTCTGCTCCGTATGCCGATATGAGTTTTCTTCTTTCCACAGTCATTGTTTCGGGCATGACTACTATCATTTTGAATCCCATTACTGCACAAAGCATCGCAAGTCCTATACCCGTATTTCCCGAAGTAGGCTCGATGACCGTGCCGCCTTGTTTGAGTCTTCCCGAGTCGATAGCGTCATTGAGCATAAATAAAGATGCTCTGTCCTTTATCGAACCTGACGGATTGAGAAACTCGAGCTTTGCATATATATCCGACTTCAGATTGTATTTTGCTTTTATTTTGTCGAGTCTGAACAAAGGTGTGTTGCCTACCAACTGATCTACGCTTGTATATATCATTTTTATCTCCTTTTGATTATTGTAATTTTACTACACGCATATTAAATTGTCAATAATCGTATATCTTAATATTTATATTATAATCATATTATATCTGCGATTTCTTTGATTTTTTATTGCCACATAATGGAATTTTTTTGATAAAAAGCAAGATGTTTTTTTGTAAAAACAATGTATTATTGTAAAATAACAATATCATATCCCAAATAGCTTTATGCAAGTTGACACAACTCTTTTGATTTTATATAATAAACTTAACATCTCAACAAACATTTAAGGGGTTTATTATGGAAGATAATCAAGAAAATGTTAATGTTGTTTCCTCGCCTGAGGAAAACACTTCAAATGGCAATAAGTCCAAAATGTCAAAATGGGAAATCATCGCATACAGCTGCGGTGAAATCTACGGCGGAGGCTATGCGGCTCTTTTGGGCGTAGTGCTCACTTTCTTTTTGACAAACCTTATTCTCGTGGGCATAAAAAACGCAGAAATTTATGCGGCTATCATAATCGTTGTGTCAAAAGTATGGGATGCTATTTCTGACCCGCTTATGGGCGTCATCTCAGACAATACCCGTACAAGAATAGGAAGACGCCGTCCATGGATTATTCTCGGCGGAGCTTTGGTGCCTGTCGCTTTTGCAATAATGTTTTTGCCTTGGGCAAAGAATATCGAAAATCAAGGTCTCAGAATCGCATACGCTTGTTTTGGATATTTTCTCCTTTGTACGGTAAACACAATTTCTCAGGTTCCTTTTATGTCGTTGAGTGCAGAAATATCTTCTGACTTCAAAGAAAGAAACAAAGCCAATTCTATAAAACTTCTTTTCTCTGTCGCAGCCTCGGGACTTTTCTATATTATTCCCGCAGCCGCTACCGAAGCATATTCTGCATACCTTACAAATACAGATTCTATGTACGGCAGAATAAACGAAGCAGGTTTCTTCCTTATCGTAGCCGTTTTGTGCGGAGTTATTTTCGGCGTTTGCACTTGTCTTACGGGTATATTCACCAAAGAAAGAATACCTTACGACAAGTCCGTTAAAAGCTCGTTCTCTTTTAAAAGTTATGCCGTTCCGCTTAAAAACAAGTCTTACAGATACCACCTTATGATGTATATTATGGCTTTTGGCTGTTATGACTTCATCTCTGCTTTGGTACTTTATTATGTCACGGCAGTAGTGCCCAAAATAACTATCTTCGGCATGACGATGAGTTCGCTCTTTATAGTAGCTCCTATGATGGTCATGGCGGCTGTCACTTACCCTATAAACATGAAACTTAAGAATACAAAAGGCAAACAGTTTGCTTACAGATGGGGACTTCCCTTCTATATCTTGGGTGCTATCGGTCTTGCGGTATTCCCCAATACCACAAATACAAACATTAGCTGGCTTTTAATCATCTGTGCTTGTATTATGGGTATAGGTTTCGGCGGTGCTCAGATGATGCCTTGGCTCGTCTTCCCAGACACACAAGATGTGGCAGAACTCAAAACGGGCGTAAGAGATACAGGTACTTACAGCGGTCTTATGACATTTATCAGAAAGATTGGTACGGCTCTTGCTCAAAGCCTTGTGCTTATCGTGCTTGCTTGCGTAGGTTACAGCGATTTTTACAATCAGCAAGTTGCATCCAATCCCGAAGGCGGTATAATCGAGTTCCCTACAAAAATCACTATGGCTATAAGAATTATGTTTGCCGTAGCAGTACTTGTAATGATAAGCTTGGGCATCTGGGCTTCACTCAAATACAAGGTCAATGACCAAAAACTTACAAGAATCAAATATTTCCTCGAAAAACAAAGAGCAGGCGAAAACGATACTCTTACCGAGGAAGAAAAACAAGAAAGAGAAGCACTTCTCAAGGAGCTTGGCTGATGAATTACAGAGAGGATTTCAACACAAACAAACTCACTCATCTTACAGGTACTTTGTGCAAGGCAATGGATATTCCTGCACCCAAGCACAGCGAAGGCGTATTGGACGATTTGTATGAATACATAATGCAAAACACCTCAAACGCACCTTTGGACAGAGTGCTTATGTACAATCCTGACGCAATAGGCGAATGGACTTATCTCAAATACCAAGACAAATTCGACAAAGTCAAAAAGTATGCTCCCTATGAGGAAAAACTTCTTACAGTCTTCCCTCCCAAGACTCCCGTATGTTTCGGCAGCATGTACACAGGTGCATCCCCCGAAATTCACGGCATTCAAAGTTATACAAAGCCTGTCATCAAAATCGATTCAATTTTTGATGCACTTATAAGAAGCGGCAAAAAACCTTGTATAGTGGCTGTAAAAAATTCAAGCATGGCAAGAATTTTTAATGAGAGAGATATGGACTACTATATCGAGGATTATGACAACGAAGTTATTGCCCGCACTCTCAAAATCATAAAAGAAGACAAATATGATTTTATCGCCGTATATAATCAGGAGTTTGACGATGTTATGCACCGCTCTCACCCCAATTCAAAGCGTTCGCAAAAGGCAATCGACCACTACTCCGCTTCTATGGAAATGCTCGGCTCAGCCATTGAGGAGCATTGGCAAAATCACAATTCTTTGATAGGTTATGCTCCCGACCACGGCACACACAGAGAATGGTATCTTTTGGGACAGCACGGCAAAAACATACCTATGGACATGAATATATCTCACTTTTACGGAGTAATGAAAAAAGCCGAAAAATAATAAAAAAACAAATACTAAAACGCTATTAAAACAAATCTATAAAAATGCCTTTTTGTGAGGCATTTTTTGTTATTTATAACGATTTTTACAAAAATTATTTAGTTTTTGTTGAGAAAATACCGCAAATTTTTGTTGCTATTGACAAAGCTTTATAATTAATGTTTAATAGAATTATGGTAGTAATGTTGGGAGTTTTGATGGCGGTATGCCTTATAATGGGAATATTAAAAAGTTATTCCCGCAACAAGAATTATCTTGAATACGAATTGCTGTTCAAGACTTGCGGTTCGCTGTGTTTTGTCTGCTTGGGTATTCTATCTTTTTATCTGTCCGATACTACAAACACTCAATATGCTCTTGCCATAATCATAGGCTTGATTTTGGGTATGCTGGGAGATATTTTCCTATGTCTTTATGATATTCTCGTCATTCCCAAAAGAAAAGATTTTGTTCAGTATGTAGGTGTCACATTCTTTTTCTTGGGACATATCTGCTATATGTTCAATTTCCTTTCCATTTCTGATTTAAAGCTCTATCTAATACCTTTTGTAGTGATAATGCCTATAATCTATCTCATATTGGCACTTACAAAAAAAGTACAGACAAATACTCTTCAGAATGTATTCCTTACGATATATTTCCTTGCACTGAACCTTATTCTGGTATCTGCCGTAAACCTTATCATCACAAGAGACGATGTGGCTTTCCCCGTGATAATTCTTGTGGCAAGCGTATTGTTTATATCATCTGATATCGTATTAGGATTGTCTTGGTTTGCCCCTTCCGCAAAGCTCCATAAAAATTATGATTTCTATATCATTTTGAGCTATTTCTTAGCACAATGTCTGTATGCGATATCCATATATTTTATCTGAATAAAAAATAAGCACTCTTTAAAAGAGTGCTTTTTTGTTGAATATTTTTTACATATAACCTACGCCCATCGAAAACATCGCAAGATAACATATAAGTACCAACAATATTATCATTACCCATATTATAAATCCGTACATACTGTTTTTCAAAAGCACCTTGGAAAATACGGGATAATTCTTTTTCATGGCGATGCTTACTATCGCCCCCACAAACGGCAATACAATGGATATCAACATCAAAAATCTTACCAAGTGGATGTTGAGAAGTTCAAAATTTTTTTTGTTGGTATTCAAAAGCGGTTCGCCGCAAAAAGGACAAATCACCATATCCTTGTCGACTTCTTTTGAGCATTTAGGACATTGTTTCATACTTGTATTTTATCATTATTATTTTGCTTAGTCAACTTAAAGCTTATTTTCTCATTTGTCTTAAATACAAAAAAATCCTCCGACTTTCATCGAAGGATTTTAATCTTATGCGTTGAGTTCGCTCATCTGCTCGGCAATGATATCTTTGATTACCTTTACGGCATCGCTGTATGCGTATTTCTGACTTTCTTTTGTGCGTCTTATAGTGATTTCCACTTCGTCTGTCGCCAAGCTCTTGGGAGAAACTACCACACGGATAGGCATACCCATAAGGTCAGCATCGTTGAATTTTATTCCTGCCGCCGTATCTCTGTCGTCAAACAATACTTCTACTCCCGCTTTTTTGAGTTCGTCATAGAGAGCATAAGCCTTGTTTGCCACTTCCTCATTGTCAATTCTCAAAGGACAGAGATGTACTTGCCAAGGAGCTACCGACATAGGCAATACGAGTCCCTTTTCGTCTCCCGATTCCTGAGCGATAGATGCTATTGCTCTGCCTACGCCTATTCCGTAGCAACCCATTATAGGATTGAACAATGAGCCGTCTGCGTTTGCCACAGTCATGCCCATTGACTTTGTATATTTTGTGCCGAGCTGGAATATATTGCCAATCTCGATACCGTTTTCAATTCTGAGTTTTCCTCCGCATACAGGACAAGTGTCTCCTGCTCTTACTTTGGATATATCATAAAACTCTGCATCGGGCATATCTCTTTTGAAGTTGAAACCCGTATAGTGATATTCAGGTTTGTTGGCACCGATTATGAGTGCGTTTACCTCAGCCAAAGATTTGTCATATACGGTAATGATGCTCTTGTCAATATTATAAGGTCCGATATTTCCGCATGCAATGACTTCGCTTACGCCGCCGTCATAAGGCACGATATCTCTCTTTATTACCTTTTTGAGTTTTGCTTCGTTGATTTCGAGATCGCCTCTCGTGAAAGCTATCACCACTTCTTCGCTGTTTCCCTTTACGGCATATACTACGGCTTTGCAAGAAAACTCTGCTTTTTTGCCGAGTCTTGTGCATACTTCGTCAATAGTCTTGTCCTCGCCCGTAAATACTTCTGTCAAAGGCTCTACTTCGCATTCGGCTTTGTTTATTCTGCCTTCAGCCACTTCCATATTTGCTCTGTAATCGCAGTCGTTGCAAAGTACAATGCTGTCTTCGCCCACTTCGGTAAGCAACATAAATTCGTGAGCTATGCTTCCGCCCATCATACCACTATCAGACTTGATATCTATAAAATTCTTGAGACCTATTCTCTTGAAAATTCTGTTGTATGCGTCAAAGCATCTGTAATAATATTTTTCCAAGTCCTCTTTTGTGGTATGGAAAGAATATGCGTCTTTCATAGTAAATTCTCTTACTCTGATAAGACCGCCTCTGGGACGAGCTTCGTCTCTGAATTTTGTCTGTATCTGATAAATCATCATAGGAAGCTGAGTATAGCTGCTTACGATATGATTTGCAAGATGTACGGCTGCCTCTTCGTGAGTCATACCCAAAAGCATATCTCTGTTGTTTCTGTCCTTGAATCTTACCATTTCGCTGCCGATGGTATTGTATCTGTCAGAAAGCTCCCAAAGTTCTCTAGGCATTACGACAGGGAAAAGCACTTCCTGTCCGTCAATGGCGTCCATCTCTTCTCTTATGATATTCTGAATCTTCTTGCTCATTCTCTGACAAGGCATTGTCATAGAATATATACCGCCGGCTACCTGCTTGATAAATCCGGCTCTCGACAAAAGAATATGGCTCTTGATTTTTGCGTCCTGAGGAGCGTCTTTGGTACGCTCGCAAACCAACTTGCTAAGTAACATTTTTTACCTCATTGATTGTAATGTGTATTAATTCGTTGTTATTTTAGCATATACGCACGACAAAAGCAAGCAAAACAAATATTTGTCCTGTCCGAATAAGGATAAAACCGATAAAAGCCCTGCAAACATGCTTTTAGGGCAAAGACTAGGGATTTGATGAAAAATCATGGTATGCAAAATTGCTCTTATGTACATCTGTGCATATATACACTTTTATGTATGCAAAAATGTGCATATTTACAGCCTTTCAAAAGCAAATATGCACATATTCGCATTTTAGAATTTTTTTGAAGTTTTGATAAAAGCCGATTGACTTACGGCTTTTACATAAGGCCTACGGAGGTATTGTCTTTTTGTCTGTTTCTAAGCTGCTCTACCGGATGTTCAGCGATTTGATATCGATAGTCTATACCCTTCTTAGAGATATAGTCGTCAATGACTCTGTGCGAAGGCACGAGTTTTTTCTTGGGATTGACGATATTCTGATAGACATAAAAAGTGCTGTCGTTTTTGAGGTCTTTTACATCGATATAATTTTCTCTGTCAGCTGTAATATTGACGCTGGAAAGTACCTCTCTCACATAATCTTTTTGAGAAGAAAAAGTCAAAAGCTCGGGAAATTCTCCGTCAGGTATGACCTCTTGCCAATCCATTCTGCCGTATTTTTGCAAGAGATATTTTGCGATATGAAGATGACATACTTCCTGTTCAAAAAGTTCTTCCCAAAGAGCTTTGATTCTTGCGTCTTTTTCGCCCATAAAGCAAGAATAATAAAGATATGCTTCGCAATATTCGTGCATCAAAAGACTTTCGTAAGGCGAAACATTTGTATCGAGAAGCGAGCCGTAATGACTTACATGCTCTTCTTCAATCATAGCGATTTCGTTGTAGAGTTCTCTTCCGAGCTGCGAGCCGTCATAAAAAACGCCGATATTCATATAGTAATTCATCGTCTGCTGTTCGGCAGCGGTGATTATCATGGTATTGAGGATTGTAGAGGTATTGCTGTCTTTGTTGACAATATGATACTTTATGCTGTCATAAGGGTGTCTGTGCTCGGCAATCGTAGGACGACCTGGCATGATTTCTGCATATTCTCCCACAAGTCTTTGAGCCTTGACTCCTTGCTCCATCTCAAGCAAATCGGCATATCTGTAAAGATGATCGAAGTCTTCTAAAAGTGCAAAATCAAGGGCTTGTTTTACATATTGATTTTTTTCTCGTCTTGCAAGTTCTGCCGTCAAATCCACTGCAAGATGCTCATATCCTATGGTATGCTCGAGCTGATTTTCGTTTTGAGGCTTCAAGCAAGCAATACGCTTTTGCTGTTGGGCCTCGCTTCTTCTTAAAGCAGCGAGATTGCGTCTTACTTCGTTGTTGTCGCAAGTCCTCGAAAATCTGTGCGAAAAACCTACCGCTTCAAATTCTGTACCGTTCATGAGAATTGCTCTCAGCTTTGTATAAGGCTCTACGCTTTCTTTGTCATAGGATTTTGTATTGAGTTTTTCTAGACTGCAAAAGCATTTTTCTATGCTCATTGCTTTTTGTTCAAAAGGATTCATTCTTACCTCCTCGATGTCAAAATACTCTTTTTAGTATGTCCAATATTTACGATTTAAAACATATTTGTTAAGAATTTAACTGTGTTTTTAAAATTTTGTTTGCTATGTGTCGGCATCTATCGAAATATAAGTATTTATGAGAATAAAATAAAAATTATTTTATGTTTTGGCAAAATTTATGGCAAAAACACTTTTTATTTAATTGATTTAGTGATAGAATAAGAGTGCTAAAAAAGCTATTATTATACTTTAAGGAGTTTGTAATGAACAGCGAAAAGTTGAATTCTCTTCAATCAAAAGCTTTGGATATCCGCAAACTTACCGTTGAGATGATAGGTCGTCTCGGCGTAGGTCATATCGGCGGAGCTTTGAGCATTGTCGACCTTTTGACGGTACTTTATTATGATATCGCCAATGTTGACCCCAAAAACCCCAAAAATCCCGACAGAGACAGAATAGTCCTCAGCAAAGGTCACGCAGGCCCCGCTCTTTACAGCGTACTCGCTGACAAGGGATATTTCCCTATCGAAGAAATCAAGACTCTCAACCAGCCCGGCACCAATCTTCCTTCTCACTGCGATATGAACAAGACTATCGGTATAGATATGACGGCAGGTTCGCTCGGACAAGGTCTCAGCTGTGCCATAGGTATGGCTCTCGCTGCAAAAATAGACAAAAAGGATTATAAGGTTTTCTGTATTTTGGGAGACGGCGAATCTCAGGAAGGTCAGGTATGGGAAGCTCTCATGTATGCAGGCAATATGGGACTCGACAATCTCGTGATTTTTATCGACAACAACGGCATGCAGATTGACGGTATGACCAAGGACATAAACTCAATCGAGCCTCTTACAGAAAAAGGCAATGCCTTTAATCTTCATACTCAGAGAATCAACGGACACGATATCCCCGTACTCGAAGATGCTATCAACGAAGCTCTCAACACAAAGGGCAAATGTTCGCTCATCATTATGGACACCATAAAGGGCTATGGCGTAGATTGGGTATCCAGCAAAGGATATGGTTGTCACTCTATGTCAATCACTGAAGAACAATGGCGTAATTTCTGCCAAAAGGAGAATGACTGATGCAAGATACTTTTGAAATGAGAGAGATTTATTGTCAATCTCTTGTCGAATCAGCAAAGACAAACAAAGATATAGTAGTGGTAGAAGCCGACCTCATGAATTGCATCAAGACAGGTCCTTTCAAAAAAGAATATCCCGACAGATTTTTCAATGTGGGTATTGCTGAAGCAAACATGGTAGGCGTATCGGCAGGTCTTGCGACATGCGGAAAAATCCCCTTCTGCTCTTCTTTCGGCACATTTGCCACAAGAAGATGTTTTGACCAGATATTCATAAGCGTAGCATACAGCAAACAAAATGTAAAAATCGTGGGTACAGACCCCGGTATTTGTGCAGAAATCAATGGCGGAACTCACATGCCTTTGGAAGACATGGGCATTATGAGAGGTATTCCTCAGATGCTTTGCGTAGAGCCTACCGACAGCACTATGCTCAAAGCTCTCATGCCTCAGATTATCGACTACAAAGGTGCTACATACATAAGACTTCAAAGAAAGAAAGCCGAGACTGTATATAGCGAAGGCGAAAAGTTTGATTTGTTCAAGGCAAAGCAAATTTCAAAAGGAAAAGACGCTACTATTATCGCATCGGGTATAATGGTATCAAAAGCGATAGAAGCAAGCGAAGAGCTCAAGAAGATGGGCTATGAAGTAGGCGTCCTCAACACCTTTACTTGGAAGCCTATCGACAAAGACGCTATCATCGAAAACGCAAAAGAAAGCGGTGCTATCGTTGTGGCTGAAAACCACAATACTCACAACGGTCTTTATTCTGCGGTAGCCGAAGTGGTAGTAAACAACTGCCCCGTTCCTATGGAAAGCGTAGCAGTAATGGACGAATTCGGTGAAGTAGGCAAAATGCCTTATCTTTCCAAAAAATTCCATCTCACGACAGAAGATATCGTAGAAAAGACTCTTAAAGTCATCAAAAGAAAATAATAGGGCTTGATTTCAAAACCCCAAAAAAGATATTTTGATAAAATAATAAGTTTATTACAACCATAAAAAATACTCCGATAGCTTCGGAGTATTTTTATTTTTTGTCTTTATTTATTTGCCTGACAATATACACTATAAAGAATATCTTCACTCATCTTGGAAAATTCTCCCACCACTCTCGAGCCGTTTCTAGAGCATTTATGTGCCAAAGTTTTGAGTGTATCATCGCTCTGTTTTCCTACAAGCTCGACAAGACTTACGGGCATATCGAGACTTTTAAAGTAGTTTTCCGTGGCTTTTATTCCCTTTAGTGCTGTCAATCTGTCATTTCCTTCTATATTCCACACTCTGTTGGCATATCTTATAAATCTGTCGACATCCTTATCGAGCACATATCTTGCCCAATGTCCCCACATCGCCGACAGACTCGCTCCGTGTGCGACATCAAACATCGCACTAAGCTCGTGTCCCAACTGATGCACGGCAAATTCTCTTCCGCCTCCAAGTCCTGTCAGATTGTTGTGAGACAGACTTCCCGCCCACATGATTTCGCTCATGCTTTGATAGTCACAATCCGTATATGCCTTTTTGCCGTATTCGATGACATTCCTCAGCAATGCCTCGGCAATACTATCTGTCATAGAGTTTTGTTGGATTTGAGGTTTGTAAAAATATCTGTCGAGAGTGTGCATCATAATATCCACTACTCCGCAAGCTATCTGATATTTGGGAAGAGTCAACGCATACTCAGGATTCATTATGGCAAAACAGCAGACAAACTTGTCGCTTGAATGGCCTCTCTTGTCCATGAGATAATCGTTTGTAAGCACGGCACTGTCGCTTGTTTCACTGCCCGCTGCCGGTATCGTAAGAATACAGCCCACTTTCAAAGCTGTCTTTTCTTTTATCTTATAGCACCATATATCCCAAAGGTCGCCATCGTTTACCGCACCTATCGCTATTGCCTTGGCTGTGTCGATTACGCTTCCTCCGCCTATGGCAAGCATACAATCGGGCAAAAATTCTTTTGCAAGTTTTACCCCGTCAAGCACATGAGAATATCTGGGGTTTGCCTTTACTCCTCCGAAGAGAATATAGCTTATGCCTGCGTTTTTTAGCATATCTTCTACTTTGCCCAAAAGCCCGTTTTGTCTTATTCTCTCTGAGCCATAACAAATCATGACTTTTTTTGCGTTGATTTTTTCAAGTTCTCCTACAAGATTGGACAATGCTTCTTTGCCGAAATTTATAGATGTAGGTATAGAAAATTTAAAATCTCTCATAGCTATCCTTTTATTCAGACAAAATGTCTATAAGTTTTTTTAGCTCAGTATAATTCTTTACCGAATAATCGGGCACGATGTCTTTTATTTGTTTGTTTTCCTTGTTAAAAAGTATGGTCTTTATACCGCTGTTTTTCCCGCCGAGTATGTCGGACGAAAGCGAATCGCCGATAATGTATGTATTTTCTATATCGCAATCGCCGATATCTTTTAGCACATAATCAAAATAATCTTTATAAGGTTTTTGCAAGCCTATTTCCTGCGATATATAAAGCTTTTTAAAATACTTTCCGAGTCCTGTATTCTTAAGTCTTAATTTTTGGGTGCGTGTGACTCCGTTTGTGATACAATACAAATCGTGGTTTTTGTAAATGCTTGCGAGAAAAGTTCTTGCTCCGTAGATTATACATTTGCTCATGGCTACATTTTCTCTGTAAGCATCGCCTATCTCTATTATGTCCTTGCCTGTTATGTCGTACTTTGAAAAAAGCTCTTCGAATCTCGTATAAAAAATCTGCTCTCTCGTGATTTCTCCTCTTTCAAACATATCCCACATACGCCTGTTTGTCTTTTTAAAATCCAAAGCAAATTCTTTTTCTTTGCCATTGCAAAAGTCATAATCCTTGCAAAGCTTTATGATTGCTTCGTTTTCGCTGCGGTTAAAATCGAGGATTGTATCGTCTGCGTCTATCAATAAAATAAGTCTTTTTGCCATAAGTCAATGATAGCATGTTTTGAAGACTTTTTCAATACAATAAAACACAATAAAAAAGATTACCTTGGATAGGTAATCTTTTTCTTTTATAAATCGTATTTGGACAAAATCTTTACGGGAGACTTTTGTACATATATAGCCACAGGCAATATCCCTGCCAATATTATAACGCCGCTTGTAAGCAAAAACGACAACAGATACAGCCACCATTGAATATACAAAAGTTTTCCCATCGAAAACAAAACTATCGGCAAGCCTATCACTATATACACAGGCAATACGCATATCGCTACCACCGCCAAGGACTCAACAAAATATCTGAAAAGTATATTCTTCTTGGATACGCCTATTGCTCTCATAAGTCCTATCTCTTTTATTTTCGATGCCAGCACGGCATAAAACATTATAAATACCTCAATGAAAATAATTGTGCTTGTTATACCGAGAAAAGCAGCACTTTGCTTCATTTCGTAGTTCATTAAAAGTTGTCTTTGTCTTTTTTCATAAGTAGATTTTGTCTCGACATCCGAGTATCCCTCTTCGATAAGGCCTTTTCTGAACTCTTCCGCTTCATCGGTAATGAATATAATCATTCTGCTCCCTTCAAATCTGTCGGCAAGAGCCAACAATTCTTTTCTGTTTAGAGCTTTATCTTGCACTTTGTCGCTGTATACGACATTGTAGACCTTGCCGTATATTGCAATTATGTCATTAGGGATTTTTATATTATCTGAGACTATGATTTCTCCGTCTTTTGCCTCGACACCGCATCTTGTATCTAGACTGATATCGAATACACTTTGATAGCACAGTGCCAAATCCATATAAACATAACTTTCCTGTTCGTTGACTATGCCTGCTATTTTCAAATTATTACCATCACCTGAATAGCTAATGGCAGTATTGAAAATTATGTCATAGCCAATTCCCTCAAGCCCGATATTTATTTTGTAAGCATTTATAATTTTATCGGCAAATCCCTTGCTTATGGCGATATAATTTATATCGTCCAATTTGCTTTTATCTCCCAAAATCCATTCTCGATTTTTTGCCACATCTATTCCGTTCAAAGGCATATCAAAATACATTGTAGAAGATTTTGTAAATGACTCAAAACCGCCTATACTTACATCAAAAGACATTGCTCGATATTGAAGATAGCTGTATTCGTATTCATACCCTTTTTCTTTTGCCAAACTCTTTATTTCTTCTACCGAAGAAGCATTTTCTATATTCAATTTCAAGACTTCGGGATTGTAATCGCTGCCTGCGTTTTCATACAAATATAAGTTTTTGCCAAACCCTCCTATCACAAACAAAAGCACAACAACAGCCATTGTGATAATAATACTGAAAAATGAAAATCTCTTTTTTGTCTTGCCTAAAGTATCTTTTACTCCTTTTTTAAAAGACTCTTTAAAGTCAAACACCCTGCCTGCTTTCTTAGACTCCAAAGTTCCCAATTTTTCTATCGCCAAAGAAGTCTTTTGTTTTTTCTCGGTGAGATATTCTTCTTTTGTTTTGTCCACAAACTTTACTTCGTCATTGTTTTGCAAAAGTTTTATGTCTTTGAAGTTTGTGGCAACATATATTTTGCCGTTTTCATTGACGATTTGAAGATACATCGGCATTTCTTCGCCATAATAATCTATCGATATTTGTCCTATGTCGATGCTTTTTTTGTCTTTGTCTTTCAAAAAGATTTTTGTCTTGTCTGAATTGTCGTCAAAAAGTTTTGTGCCATCGCTTATGCTATCTATCTTTCCGTCCTTTATCTCAATCACGCTGTCAGCATATTTTTCTATCAAATCCGCTTCGTGCGTGACCACCACTACAAGAGAGTTTTCGCTCAATGCCTTGAGAATTTCCATTATGTTTTTTGTGTTTATTTCATCAAGGTTTCCCGTAGGCTCATCTGCAAGAATTATCTTTGCTCCTTTTACTATCGCTCTTGCTATCGCCACTCTTTGTTGTTGTCCGCCGGAGAGAGTATTGATTTTTCTTTTATAATACTTCCTCATGCCCACATTCTCTAAAGCCGTCATTACTCTGTCAAAGATTATGTCTTCATCTTTTATGCCAAGCACCTTTATGCCTTGAGCTACATTTTCATAGACATTGAGTCCTTCGTCAAGAAGATAATTTTGGAATATATATCCTATATTTTCTATTCTGTATTTGTCCTCGACAGAATGCTTATATACATTTCCGTCCGCTACAATCTCCCCGCCGTTGAATTTGTCAAGACCTCCCAAAGCATTCATCAAAGTTGTCTTGCCCGAACCGCTCTTTCCGAATATCGCCACAAGTCCTTTTTCGGGAAGTGAAAGCGTCATGTCATCGATGGCACGGGTTTGATGTATCTTATTTTTGTTGTAAATTTTGAGAAGATTATTTATTTTTATCATTTGTTTACCCTCCTCAAACCTTTCTTTATTTTTTCTTTAAAAATAGTCTTGTTGTAGGTATAAGCCAAAATCAAAAGCAATACCAATACGCACAAAAGCAATATCGCAACAGCTCTTACCCCCAAGAAAGGTATCGCCCAGCCTGTCGGTGCAAAATACAAGACTACTATCACAATTGCCGAAAGCAAAAGTGCTATTATAAAATCCATTATAAGTTGGATATATGTGGACAGTCTTACCACATTGTTTTTTATTGCCATAGTTCTGAATATCACGACATCCTTTTTGCTTATCGACAAAATCTTTATGAGAGTAAATATCACTACAAGCGACAACAATAGCGTGACAGCGATGCTTATTGCCGAGGATATCAAAAATTTTGCAATCAGATCTTTTATTATGATGTTTTGATATGCTCCGAGTTTTGTGGACAAAAGTGCTAAATATCCGTCTTCTGTCATTTTGGAAATTGCGTTTTGAGCACTATCGTCATCTTCAAAAAACAAAGATATTTGTCCGCTTTGAGACAAGTATATTTCCTCGAAAGCCTCCTGACTGAATATAAGGATTGTTTCTTTATCTGAATAATAATAAGGATAATCCAATTTTTGAGCATACTCGGGATATAATCTTAATATCAAATTATCCTGATGATCATATATATTCACTCCGTATGTACCGTCAGCTTTTATGTAGTTTGTCTTTATGACTTTGCCTTCATAAGAAAAATCAATGTATACACGCACATAATTATAGTCCGCCACATCAGGGTTTACGGGATAAAGAATTCCCTCGTCATCGGCAGCTTCTTCATTATCCCATACTACATAAGATATTCGCTCAAAATATCTTGTGTACTGCGAATAAATCTCAAAAGTCTTTTCTTGGACATAAAACTCTATTTGATTTCTTCCGCCCACATAATAATCTATACCCACAATAGTGCATGCCAATGATCTGTTAAAAAATATAATTTTGTCGCCTATTTTGTATTCCTTTGCATAAGTATAAGGTATTTTCAAAGCAATCTCGTCAGGACTTTGGGGCAATCTGCCTTTTTTGAGTCTTTGATTGTCGCAAATCTTTAAATATCCCGATATGCCATAACCAATACTATTGACAGAATCTTCCCTGACCATGGACACTCTGTGGTCCAATACATAATCATTGAACAAATATTTTTTTGCCCCGTATTTATCGGCAAGCATTTGAGCTTTTTCGTGCGAAAAGCCTTCATCTCCCCCTCCAATCAACACCCTTCCTTCTATCGGATTGATATTTGCCCCATACAAATTAATAGCAGGAGCATTAAATCCGTCCACCGAAGATATGGTCAGCAATATGCCCGTCAGTGCGACAAAAAGTATCAATATTATGACAAAATTTTGTCTAGGGCGAGATAAAAATCTTTTTATGCCGAGCAAGACAGAATCTCTAATGTCATACTTTTTCTGTCCTTTTTCGCACTTGATTTTTGGGATGCGATTTTTGAATACAAATTCTCTTTCGCATCTGTAATCGTCTTTTGGCTCTTTATAATTGCTTGCGTCTACTTCTATAAAAGTATTGTCATTGCAAATTTGTCCGTCAAAAATTCTGATATGTCGTGTGGCATATTCTCTTATGTCTTCATAGTTGTGAGTCACGACAATGACAAGTTTGTCTTCGCTTATTTCTTTGAGAAGTCTCAATATGCTTTGTGCGTTTTTGCTGTCGAGATTTCCCGTGGGCTCATCGGCAAGAATTATCGGCGAATCCTTTGCGATAGCCCTTGCTATTACGGTACGCTGTTTTTCTCCGCCTGAAAGTTTGCTTCCCTTTATGTTGAGTCTATCAAAAAGCCCTACTCTTTTTGCAATTTCCTTGGCTCTTTCTTTTCTAATCCTTGTATCCTTTATCGTGGTAAGAGCAAATTCTATGTTTTCAAGGACTGTAAAACTTTCTAAGATATTGTAATTTTGGAAAATAAAAGATATGTTTTTTGACGAATAGCTTTCCCATTCGCTCTTTGTAAAATGCGATGTGGGATTGCCTTCAAAATACAATTCACCCTCGTCAAATTCGTCAAGCCCGCCGATAACATTCAATAAAGTCGTCTTACCGCTTCCCGACTTGCCCGTAATTACGACAAATTCGCCTTTTTCAAAACTCAGATTGATTTTTCGTATGCCGACAACAGAATTGTTTTCGTTTGCATATATCTTGGATATGTCTTTTAACTTTATATATGCCATCATTCCCTCCTTATCGGTAAAAGGTTTTTGCATTTATACTACACTCAAAAAGACAATTTGTATCGGCATTTGCGTTTTTTAATAATTATATTTTATATCAATAAATATTTTGCCTAATTAATTCCTTTTTTTAGATAAATCATCCATTTGTCAAAAGTTTTGTTTTATGATAACAAAAAAAGGACGGATATTATCCGTCCTTTTTGTCTATTTAAAGATATTATTTGTTTTCTTCAGCTTTTTCCTTAGCTTTTTTTGAAGAAGTCTTTCTTGAGGTCGTCTTTTTCTTGGGAGTTTTCTCTTCAACATTATCGGCCACTTCTTCTATTGACTTGATAAGTTCTTCCTGAGCTTCTTCTTGCTCAATTTCAACCTTCTCAATCTCTTCAATTACAGCTTGATTGTTTTCATCTTCTTCCATCTTGTCAAGCTCATCCCAAGTCTTGAAGTTTTGTTCTGCATGCCAAGCAAGAGCTTTGAGTCTGGGATTGAATTTTGTGATTGCCTGAATAATAAATCCTGACATAAAAGCAAGGAAAGTGATTACCCAGCCAATGATATTAGCATATACGGGATAACCTCCGTACAAGCCGCCATTCTTTGCAAGAGTATAGATATTCCATACAGTAAGTCCGAACAACGCAACAGGAGCTATTACCATGATTGCTGAATAAAACCAAAATGCAGGCATCTTAACTTTGTTTGTATTCTTGTTGATTTCCTTAAGCACTTTCTTGGGCTTAAAGAACCAGCCTACAAGTACACATTCGAGTACGCCCACGATGAGCAAGTTGTATTGATTGGTCCAGTTGTCGACAATATCAAGCCATGCCACGCCCGAACCTGTGGTGTAAATGACAGATATCGCTGCGGCAACGATGATAATTCCTACGGTAGTCTTTTTCTTGCTGATACCGTATTTGTCGGAAATACTTGCCGATATACCCTCGACAATAGAGAATGCCGAGTCGATAGTCAATGTGATGAGCATCATATAGAAGATAAATCCGAATACGGCATTTATCCAACCCACATTTGTAAGCTGTACGATAGCCATAGGATAGATAAGGAATGCAGTAGAAATACCGGAAGCGGACATATCGTCTACCGTCATACCGCAACCGTACATGGTAGTAAACAAAACTATACCTGAAAGCACGCTTGTCAAGAAGTCGCTTACTGCGATAATCATTACGTCTTCTACGATATTCGACTTATTATCGAGGAAAGAGCCGTAAGCAATCATGATAGCCATCATAATCGAAAGGCTGTAAAAAGCTTGTCCGAAAGCGTCTACCCAAATTGTAGGCTCGCCGAAAGCTTTAAAATCAGGTACAAACAAAGCTTTCATCGCTGCACCTGTATTGCCCATCGTAAAGCCTCTCAAAGCGAGGATAACAAGCAAAATTACAGGAATAAACACCGTATATTTTACTACTTTTGACACAGAGCTTGCTCCGTCCTTAATACAATAATAAATTGCAAGCCAAGCAATAGCAAGACAGATAAGAAGCAAAAGGGGAATCTGACTGCCTTGTCCGAACAATGAAGTACCCCATGTCGTGCCGATAGAGTTTTGCCAAAGTTCCTTGGCCTCTTCAATACCCGTAGCAGTACCGGTCATAGAAGCAAACTTAAAGCTCAATAATGCCATCATGATTACCCAGCCGAAAACAGCCGCATAATATGTGACGATTACAAAAGCATTGGCAGTAGCTGCCCAGCCGATATATTCTCCGCCTTTTCTCAATCCCTTAAGAGCAATAGGCGAACCTGCTCTCATCTTTCTACCGATAGAAAGTTCCATCATCAAAAGAGGCATACCTATAACTACCATTGCTATGATGTAAGCAAACAAAAACGCACCGCCACCGTGTTTAGCTGCAAGACCGGGAAAACGCCAAGCATTTCCGAGACCTACCGCAGAACCGATAGAAGCCAAAATAAAAGTAAATCTTGAAGGCCACTTCTCTCTCATTTTCAATTCTCCTGAAGTATAAAAAAATAAATACTTAATAATTTTATAATATTTTTACATTATTTACAAGCATTTTATATTATTAAATAATTATATGGCAAAAAAACACACTTTTAAATGATTTTTTTAAAAATAATCTGTATAAATAAAATCTATAAATATACAAACTATCAAACTTTCTAAAACTAAAAAAATTTTAATTTATTTCTAAATAAAAAAGACGGCTGTCAAAAACTGACAACCGTCTCTTCACATTCTTTATATTATTCAGCAGAAAACTCGTCTTTGCCTACTCCGCACAAAGGGCAGACAAAATCATCCTCTACATCTTCCCACTTTGTACCCGCAGGAATGCCGTAATCGGGAGCACCTGCTTCTTCATCGTATTCCCAACCGCAAACATTGCATACATATTTCATACAAAAGTACCTCCTTTTATGATTAAATATATTATACCCTATTTATACAAAAAAGTAAATAGACAGAGAGTATATTAATAATTTTTGACTTAAATTTGACTTTATAGTATTATATTATTATGGACGAAAAAAATACAAGATTAGACGACCTCGAATGCAAGGGGCTGAAAATAAGACAATTTGTTGACGGATACTGCTTTACCTCTGATGCCGTATTGCTTGCCAATTTTGTACGATGCAAAAAAAACGATACTATCGTAGATTTCGGATGCGGCAACGGGGTGATATCCATTCTTCTCAGTGCAAAAACTCCCGCAAAAAAAATTGTCGGCATAGAACTTCAAAAAGAAGTGGCAGAGCTTGCTAAGTCGAATGTGCTTCTCAATAATTTGCAAGACGAAATAGATATAATCAATACAGATATACTTTTCACTCCCGATATTTTGGGAAAAGAAAGCGTGGAAATAGTAGTCTGCAATCCGCCTTATTTTGCAAGTAGTTCAGGAGAAAAGCGAGAAGCCTTGCAAATTGCTTTGTCAAGGCATGAATCCACTTGCGATTTGACAAATCTTTTGAGATGTGCGAGTGAAATTTTGAAATACGGCGGAGAATTTTATATCATCCACAAGACACAAAGAATGGCGGAAGTAATCGCAAAAGCTTCAGAGTATTCTCTCACTCCAAAACATCTCACTCTCATTTATCCCAAATGGTCAAAACCTGCCGATACTTTTATTCTCAAATGCAAAAAATGCTCTCCTCACGGTCTTTTGCTTGACAAACTTATCGTCTACAACGAGGACGGCACAATGACTTGCGAAGCTCAAAAACTTTACAACAAAACTCTTTGATTATAAAATCCATTAATGCCTAACATATTGTATAAACAAAAAAGAGGGCTATACCCTCTTTTTTTTATTACAATTTTTTGTTCAAATTTCCAGATTATTACTCATTATCTTTGAGTCCCAACATATAATCTGTCGATTTGCCGAACAAATTGCTAAGGTCGATAAGAGCTTGATAGCTAGGCTCCTTTACTCCTCTTTCCCAGTTGCTGATACTTACTTGAGATACTTGCATGTATTTTGCCAAATACTCTTGATTGTATCCATTACGCAACCTTTGTTCCTTCAATCTCTCTGCAAATTTCATATTACAATACCTCCTAGATTGTATATTTTAAAACTAGATCAGCTTGTGCCAATCTACTCCGTTTTCCTGAAATTGTGTGAGCGAATCTATCATCATCTCGATATCTCCGCCATCTCTGGATTTTTCTTTTCGCTTTTTCAAAGATGCACTCAGCTCGTTGACTATATCAATCATCTTGAGCTGGAAACAATCCAAAAGCTTGTCTATAAAAGGATAACAATCATAATACTCGCCTACGCTGTTGAGAAGAGCATAAGAGATTGCACTTGCTATATCCTCATAAGGCATACCGTTGTCCACGCTTGAAAAATCTATGCCGATAACTCTGCCATCTTTTATAATATAGTTTTTAAAATCGATTTCTTTCATCACGCAGTTAGTAAAAGAATACATTATCTGCAAGAATATCGACAGTCTATTGGCAAGCAACTCCATAGCAGGTTTATTATCAGTCATTGTAGCATTTCTGAATGCGTCATAAAAGTTTTCGCCTTCTATGTATTCATATACAGCTTTGTTGCCCTCATAATCGATTACTTGAGGAGCATATCCGGTCAAAGCTACTTTTTTTGCCGTCTCGACCTCTTTTAATGCACTGCTTTCGTCTGTATATTCTTTCAGAATATAAATTTTGTTATCCTTTTCTGCCTTGTATACCTTTTTATCTTTTGCAGACAATGAACATACGATTTTATAATCTTTCATATTTTACCTTTAGTATTATACCTTGTCAAATAATCAATAGTCAACCTATATCGAAAAATTTTAGTAAAAATTTACAACTTTTAAAGGCTTTTGACTCAATTTATATTCAATTTTAACTTTTGATTATATCAAGCTTATCCTTGACTATGATATAACACTAAAGATTATTTTGTCAAAACTTTTTTTGTCTGTTTTTGCAATTTTTTGAATAATTTTTAGACAGCCAAAAGCTCTTTCATAATATCGGGCTTTTGGCTGTCTGATATAATTCGATTTATGCCCTATGAATAATTTATCCATCAAGACATTTTTTATACATCTTAGTGCTTATCCTTTATCTTCAAGGTACGCATGCTGTTGAAGATTGCCAAAATACAAACTCCGACATCTGCCACTACTGCAAGCCACATAATCGGCGACACAAACATACAAATTACCATTATCGCAAACTTAAGACCGAGTGCCATTGCTATATTCTGAATTATGATTTTTCTTGTCTTTTTTGCGACTTTAAAAGCATTGTCAAGTCTGTCGATATTTCCGCCTATAAGCACCATGTCGCTGGCTTCTACGCTCGCATCGTTTCCCATACCGCCAATACATACGCCCAAGCTTGCATGCTTTATTGCGGGAGCATCGTTCAAGCCGTCTCCGACAAACATTACTTTTTTGCCATCTGCCACTTTGGCTTTTACATATTCGCATTTGTCCTGAGGCATAAGAGAAGCATGATATTCTTCTACTCCCACTTCCTTAGCCACTTCTTTTGCCACAGCTTCGTTGTCGCCTGTGAGCATAATTGTCTTGAGGCCTCTGTTTTTGAGAAGCTCTATTGTCTTTTTTGAGCCCTCTCTTACTTTGTCGGCAAGTGCGATATATCCCAAGTATCTGCCGTCATAAGCCACATACACTTTGCTTGCCACGCTATTGTTTTCTTCGACATTTATACCGTACTCCGACATAAGCTTATCATTGCCTAGCAAGGCTTTTTTGCCTTTATATTTGCATACAAGACCTTTGCCTGCTATCTCTTGACTTTCTTCTGCTCTTTCTTTTATGTCGCAATACTCTGATATACATTTTGCTATCGGATGGTTTGACATGCTTTCGCATGCACCTGCAACCTCTTTTAAAAGTTTGCTGTCATCTGATTTTATATCTACGACTTCGAGTTTTCCCTCTGTCAATGTACCTGTTTTGTCAAAACATACGCTGTCGATAGAGTTGAGCATCTCGAGATAATTGCCGCCCTTGACAAGTATGCCCGCTTTAGAAGCACTTCCTATACCGCCAAAATATGTCAAAGGTGTAGAAATGACCAATGCACAGGGACAAGATATTACCAAAAATACAAGTCCTTTTGCTATCGATTGCGAATATGTCAATCCCAAATCCTTTATCAAAGGAGCAAATATTGCTATGCACAACGCAATCGCAAATACCACGGGAGTATAAATTTTTGCGAATTTTCTTACAAACTTTTCTGCTTTAGGCTTGTTTTGTTGTGCATTTTCTACAAGTCTCAATATTTTGCTGACGGTAGTATCTTTTTCTTCTTTTTCTACCTCTATGATTACCGCACTTTGAAGATTGAGTGTTCCGCCGAGAATTTCCTGTCCTTCTTCAATCTCTACGGGTATACTTTCGCCCGTAAGTTTTGAATAGTCAAAAGAGGATTTTCCCTTTATTATTTTGCCGTCTACGGGCACTTTTTCGCCTGCTTTTACTATTACTTTATCGCCTATCGCAAGACTAGAAGTATCTACCATAATGCTAGTGCCGTCATCTTCGAGCTTCAAGGATTTTTCTACTTTTATATCCAGAAGTTCGCCAATACTCTTTTTGGATTTTCTTACGGATATGCCCTGTATTATCTCGCCTATTGTGTACAACAACATTACCGCCACGCCTTCTTCGAATTCGCCTATACAAAAAGCTCCAATGGAAGCAACATTCATCAAAGTATTTTCATTGAATATATCCTTGTTGAGCAATCCTTTAAAGCCCTCTATAATGCTTTCAGATGCTACAAGAATGTATGCTATAATATAAAGAGGCAAATATCCCCAGAATGCCTTTTTGCCCAAGCTATGCTCCAATGCAAAAGCTATGACAAGCAAAACAGCTGACATGATCACTAAAACAAGCTGTTTTTTGTCCACATGCCATATCTTTTGTTTTTTATTTATTTTTATAGGAGTATCATCACAGCATGCACAACCGTGTTCATGATTGTGTCCGTGATGCTCATGGTCATGACAGCAGTCATGATTGTGTCCGCGATGTTCTTCACAGTGTCCGTGCTCATGCTCATGATGATTGCATGAACAATTTGCGTGCTCTTTGTGGTTTTTATCGCCGTCTTTGTCGCAATCACAATGATTATTCAAGACCTCATCATCGCAAATATCATGGCAATTACATTTGTTTTCTTGATGAAGCTGCCCTTCTGATTCTTGATTGTTTATCATATTGTTGTGTTTTATTTTTTTCATAAGTCACCTATATTTTTGAATAATATTCTATTGATGTAGCAAGTTTTTCGAGTGCAGATGTATCGCCGTTCTTTATACTGTCTGTCACGCAGTGATTGATATGATGATTGAGTATGTCCTTTGCCACACCTTCCAATGCCTTTGTAATCGCAGCCAGCTGAACAAGCACATCTTCACAGCTTCTGTCCTCTTGCACCATTTTGTTTATTCCTCTTACCTGACCTTCGATTCTATTCAATTTATCAGTAAGTTTTTTTGTCAAATCGCATCCTTCATGCTTGCAATCCATATTTACCTCCATATACCCCTATGGGGTATGTTTATTCTACTATGATTATATGCCCGTGTATCTTAATTGTCAACTATTTTTTCAAAAAAAATTATAGAATTGTATATTTGATGTTTATTCAATCTATATATCTTATGTATTGAATTTTCTGATTTTTATATTTATATAATCTATTAATTAATGAATATATTTGCCCGTCAAAAAAATTTCTTTAATAAAAAAAGACGCATTTTCATGCGTCTTTTTTTTATTGATTTTTTATTAATCGTTTACTTTAGGCAATGAATCGAAGCCTTTTTGCAAATCTTCATCGCTGGGAATATAATCTGTCATTCTGCCTGAAAGGAAATCGCTGTAAGCAGTCATATCAAAATATCCTGTACCCGTCAAACCGAAGAGAATTGTCTTTGCCTCTCCGCTTTCTTTGCACTTCAAAGCCTCGTCAATTGCACCCTTTATTGCGTGTGCGGATTCAGGAGCGGGCAAGATTGTTTCGCACTTAGCAAATTTTACGGCTGCTTCGAATACCTTTGTCTGTTCATAAGATACAGCTTCTATATATCCGTCATGATAAAGCTTTGACAAAATAGGAGACATACCGTGATATCTCAATCCGCCTGCGTGGTTTGCAGAAGGGATAAATCCGCTTCCGAGCGTGTACATCTTTGCCAAAGGCGTAATCTTTCCTGTATCGCAATAGTCATAAGCGTATTTACCTCTTGTCAAAGAAGGGCAAGATGCAGGTTCTACGGCTACAAATCTGGTATTTGTCTTGCCGCTAAGTCTGTCTTGCATAAATGCTCCGATAAGACCGCCGAGGTTGGAGCCGCCGCCGGCACAGCCTACTACTACATCGGGATATTCACCGAGAATTTCCATAGCCTTTTTGCTCTCAAGACCTATGATAGACTGATGCAAAAGCACCTGATTGAGTACGCTGCCGAGAACATAACGACAATTGGGAGTGGTAATAGCTTTTTCGATAGCCTCTGATATTGCACATCCGAGCGAACCTGTTGTATTAGGTTTGTCTTGCAAAATCTTTCTACCTACTTCCGTAGTATTGGAAGGGCTGGGGATTACATTTCCGTCAAAGACTTGCATTACGGCTTTTCTGAAAGGCTTTTGTTGGTAAGAGCCTTTTACCATAAATACATCGAGTCCGAGTCCGAAATAAGAACAAGCTTCTGACAAAGCAGTACCCCATTGTCCTGCACCCGTCTCTGTGGTCACTGATGTCAATCCTTGAGCTTTTGCATAATATGCCTGAGCTAGTGCTGAGTTGAGCTTGTGGCTGCCGGAAGTGTTGTTTCCTTCAAATTTATAGTATATCTTTGCGGGAGTACCCAATTCTTTTTCGAGGTTATATGCTCTGCACAAGGGAGAAGGTCTATAAAGTTTGTACATCTCCATTATAGGTTCGGGAATATCTATATATCTTGTGGTAGAGTCCAATTCCTGATGAGCCAATTCCTTACAGAAAATAGGATACAAATCCTCTTCCTTTACGGGTTTAAGCGTCTGGGGATTCAAAAGAGGGTCGGGTTGAGACTTCATATCTGCTCTAAGATTATACCATTGTTTGGGCAATTGCTCCTCTGTAAGATAAAATCTGTAAGGTATTTTAGTCATTTTTCTGTCCTCCATAAATTTTAATATTTATAAATCTGTACAAAATTATTTTCTATATTGATTTTGGGCAATCATGAGGTAGTTTTTTGTTTTTGAATAAAAAAAATCTTGTCCTCATAAAGGGACAAGATTGAATATCTTGCTTGTAAGCCACCCTGATGTGCCATCACACATTTTCCCACTCACGAGGGGATTCCGTCAGACATTACTCTGCCCTCAAAAGCCCATTCGCTATAACATAGCTCGCTGCCTCTCACCACCTGCAACTCTCTGTAAAGCTACTACATATAGTTACTCTTCTTTATCAACGGTTTGTAGTATTTATTTGTATATCACCATATTACATTATATGTCATTGTTTGTCAACGATTTTCAAAAAAATTTTTTTCATGATTTTTCCAAAATTCAATCAAGAGGTATTCTCACTATAAATGTAGAACCTTTTCCCTCTTCACTCAAAACTTCTATTTTGCAGTGAGATATATCAAGTATCTTCTTGACAAGGGCAAGACCGAGTCCGTTGCCTTCTTTTGCGTGCGAAGTATCGCCCTGATAAAATTTGTCAAAAATTCTTTCTTTGACTTCTTCAGACATTCCTATACCGCTGTCTTTTATTGTGAAGACAACTTCTTTTTCATACTTTTTGAGTATAATGTTTATATCACCGCCATCATCGGTAAATTTGATTGCATTGGAGATAAGATTGAGCCATACTTGCAAAAAAAGCGATTCATCGCAAAAAATACTTATCTCATCTAGATCTATATTAAGATTAATATTTTTTGATTCCCACTTGTCTTCCAAAAGTATTATTGCTTGCCTTACCTGCTCGTCAATTCTAAAATCGCTCGGCTCCAAAATAACATGGTTCTCGAGTTTGCTCAATTTCAATATGTTTGATGTGAGCGTAGTGAGATTGTTTGCGGCTTCTATTATGTTGTCGCAATACTCTTTTATGTCTTCGGGACTTTTGCACTTTTTTATTAATTCGGCATGACCTTTGATATTTGCAAGAGGCGACTTGAATTCGTGAGATATATTGGTGACAAAATCGCTTCTTAAAACTTTGTTTTTGTCAAGCTCGTTTACCATTATGTTGAAGTTGTGCGTCAATACGGACATCTCGTCTTTTTTTATTTCGCCGTTTTTCTTTGTCCTTTCTTTGAGTCTTACAGAAAAATCGCCGTTTGACACTCTCTTTGTGACATCACACAATTCATTGATAGGATTTAAAAATGCAATGTTCATTATCGTAGACAGCGTAATACCTATAATGATACTCGATATCGTGGCGATAATTACCGTCCACCATAAGTCTTCTATCTTTACCTCCAAAGAAAGCAAAATAGAATATAATCCTGAAAAAATCACAGAAGCTGCGATTATCGTGATAAAACTTGCTATACTGAGTTTTAAAAGCAATTCTTTTTTGGGTTTTTGTTTCATACTTTCCTTTTAGACAAAAGTCTTTTTGTTATTTTTGTTTTTTCACGGCCTTATAGCCAAGTCCTCTTATCGTGACAATTTCAAAATCATTGCTCGATTTGAATTTTTCTCTTATTCTCGTAATATGCACATCGACAGTACGCTCTGCCGAATCGCTGTCCGCTCCCCAAAATTCTTCCATCAGCTGACTTCTCGTAAAAATCTTGCCGGGGTATGATAAAAGCTTGTAAAGAATATAAAATTCTTTTTGCGGTAGTTCTATCTCACCTTCGGGCGTCACGGCAGTAAGGCTGTCATAAATTAGCTGAGTATTGCCTACCACAAGTTTTCTTTCGCTGACAATCTGTGTACGCCTTAACAAAGCACCTACCCTAAGCACCAATTCTTCTGTGTCGATAGGCTTTACCATATAATCGTCTATACCCAGCATAAAGCCTTTTTTCTTGGCATCGAATTCATCTATTGCTGTCATAAATAGTATGGGTATGTCTTTGTTTACTGCTCTAATGTTTTCAGCAAGAGCATACCCGTCCATGACGGGCATCATTATGTCGGATATTATCAAATCATAATGGTCTTCATTAAACATCTCTATCGCACTTTTGGCATTGAGTGCCATATATGCGTCATAGCCATTATCTTCCAATGCTTTTCTGACAAGCTTATTAAGTTTGATATCGTCTTCCACGACAAGAATTTTTATCATAAAATACCTTTTAAATTTTTTATCTATATTATTATAGCACCTGACAAAGATATTGTAAATAGCGGATTATATTCAAATCTCTTATAAAATTATTTACGACATATATCTTTTGATACTTTTTATCGCTATCCGACTTTTTGACAGCAATCAATGATAAAATATCGATAAAAAAATTCGGCTGTGATTTTCAGCCGAATTTTTTTTGTTATCTGTCTTCTCTATAATAATTCAATCCCATTGCAGTAGGTTCGTCAGGAACTTTCTTCTTGCGAATAGAGGATATTATAAGTACCAAAGCCGTTATGATAAAAGGCAATGCCTTATAGAATTCTGTAGGTATTGACGCAAGCCAACCGAACGCATTGGGATAAGATGTGGCAAAGCTTCCGCTGTATACCTGCAAGCTGTTGAAAAATCCAAAGACAAATGTGCCTGCAATTGCAATCAAAGGATTCCATTTTGCAAAAATTACGAGTGCGATAGCTATCCAGCCATAACCGTTTATCCAGCAGTTGCTACCCTCAAACGAGCCGTCCATCTTAAGTCCCATCGCAAGTCCTCCGAGTCCCATTATTCCCGCACCTATAATAATGTTGAGGTACTTATAAAGATTTACATTTATACCTGCGGCATCTGCTGCGGCAGGGTTTTCGCCGATTGCTCTTGTCTTAAGACCTGCTTTTGTCTTGAACAGATATATAAATACCACTATTGCTATTATTATACCGAGATAGACGAAAATGTTGTGAGAGAAAAACATATCGCCTACATAAGGTATCTTGGAAAGCAAAGGTATATCGATGTTTGCATAAGCTTCTTTGAGGTTTCCGCCGAGAAGTTTCCAATCAGAGCCGACTGCTTTTCCTATAAAGAAATAGAAGCCTAGTCCGAAAGTGGTGATTGTAAGACCTGTCACATTCTGATTTGCCTTGAGCGTGACAGTCAAAACGGCAAAAATCAAGCCCATAAAAGCCGCCGCCAAGAAGGCAAACAACATTGCCACAAACATGCTGTCGGCTTTGCTGCCCACCAAATAACCTATAATGGCTCCAACCGCCATTATACCTTCGACACCGAGGTTGAGGCTTCCTGACTTTTCGGTGATAATTTCACCTACCGTGCCATACAGAAGAGGGATACCGTATACTATTACGCTTGCAATAAACATAGCAAACAATTCCATTATTCATTACCTCCTTCTGCATCTGTAATCTTTAATGCCTCGGTTTTTTCAGAAACTTCAGAATTTTCTAAGGCTGTCGATTCGTCTGAGACTATCTCGCTTTTTTTATCGTTTTTTGAAATCGTAAGGTCTATAATCTCAAACCCCTTGGCTTTCAATTCTGCCATTTTCTTGGCATTTATTTTGGTCTTGTTTACTACTATTTTGTAGTTTATCAAAAAGTGTACAGCAAGTACCACAAACAATATTATACCCTGCAACAAATCTGCGAAATTCGCATCGAGATTTGAATAAGAAGCTGATGACGAGGTAATGCCGAATTGCAATACCGCAAGCAAGAACGATACAAGCAATATGCCGAAAGGATTGAGCTGGGCAAGCCATGCTACCACTATACCCGTCCAGCCGACATCGTCTGTGATTGCTTCGCTAAGTCTGAATGAAGAAGACGCTACCTTGAAAGCTCCTGCCAAGCCTACGATAAATGCTGACAAGAATACAGTACGCAAAATTATTTTTGACACATTCATGCCTGCGTATTTTGCTGTATTGTGGCTGTCGCCTACTACTGCGATTTCATAACCTTGTTTAGTTTTTTTATAATAGAAAAAGAGCAATACTACAATAGCTATTCCTATAATAAGAGTAGTATTTATTGTAAGTCCGCCTACACTGAATGACCACATTTTTGCTGCTTCAGGTATCTGTACAAACATAGGTCTGTCGGAGTTGGGGTCAAGAAGTATGTTCCAGCCTGCTTTTGTTTGTCCGAAGAATATGAGCAAATACAATGCGATATAGTTGAACATAAGCGTAAGCAAAGTTTCGTTTGTACCGAATTTTACTTTGAATACGGCAGTGATAAGTCCGTAAATACCTGCACTAGCTCCGCCCAAAAGGCACATGAGTATTACAAGGAAAAATCCGTTGACTTTATCACCGAGTCCTATACCGATAGATGCTGCAACCAAGGCTCCTATAATGAATTGACCTTCGCCGCCTATATTCCAAAACTTCATTTTAAAAGCAAGCGACAAACCTAGCGATGTAATAAGCAAAGGCACAAATGAATTGATAAAGTTGCTTATAATCTTCAAAGGTATAGCATTGCCGATAAGTCCCAAAGTGAATGTATCGAGATAAAACTTGAAAGGATTTACCTTAAGACAAAGAAGCAAAATCGCACCGAATGTCAAAGCCACGAGAATTGCTCCCACATAAAGCAAAGCAATCTTCCATTTTTCAAGTCCGTTTCTTTTGCTTACTCTGAACAAAGGCTCGCTTCTGTGCTTGAGAGAATAATCTACTTGCTTAGTCATTGTTTGCCTCCTTTGTCAAAGTATTGTCTTTAATTGTCTTTTTCGTGCTCGATGAAGTGCTTTTCGCCTTGCTTTGAGCAGGTTTTTTTGAAGTACTTGAAGTGCTGCTCTTCGATGAGCTTTTCTTTGCTGCTTCTGATTTGGCACTTGCAGTTTTTGTACTTGTAGATTTAGAGCTACCTGTATTCTTGCTCGCTGACGAAGATTTGGAAGCAGCAGGCTTTTTAGAAGAAGTGGTTTTTGTCGATGTCTTTTTTTGTGAAGTCGATCTGATTGATGATTTTTGACTTATTTCTTTTTCGGCTTGCTCTTCTTTTTGAGCATTGTCAGAAAGATTTTCTTTTTTCTCGTTCTGACTATCATTTACTTCTTCCGATATATCTTTTTCTTTTTGAGACACTTCTGTATTTTCTGTCTTTTCAATGCTGTCTTTTGAGATATTTTGGTTATCTTTTATATCTTCTGAAGACTCATTGTCAAGAATATTTTGACTTTGAACCTTTGTATCGACAATCTCTTTGTTATCTTCGCCAAGCTGTCCGTCTTCGATGACTGCTTCAGGCTTGTCCTTGAATGCTTCGCTTGCAAACATGCCCGTCATCATAAGTCCGAGTCTTTCCTTTGTGGCCATCGATGCGTCTACAATACCCGTTACCTTTCCGTGACAGAGAACCATTATTTTGTCGCAAAGCTGCAACATTACATCGAGATCTTCGCCCACAAACAATATTCCTACACCGTCTTGCTTTTGCTTGTTGAGAATATCATATATAAGATAGGAAGAATTGATATCGAGACCTCTTACGGGATAAGCCGTAACTATTACCTGAGGAGTCATCTCTATTTCTCTTCCCAGCAAAACTTTCTGTACATTTCCGCCCGACAATCTTCTTACGGGAGTTTTGTCCGTATCGGGAGTCTGAACATCGAGCTTTTCTACTACGCCTTTTGCCATTTCTCCTGCTTTTTTTCTGTCGACAAAAGGATTGAATTTGTTGTTGCGGTATGTCTTGAGCATCATATTGTCAGTAATATTCAATGTGCCTGCAAGACCCATACCCAATCTGTCTTCGGGAATAAACGACATTGTAATGCCGAGATTGATTATATCCAAAGGGCTCTTGCCTGATATGGTCTGTCCCATAAATGTGATGCTGCCCGACTTGATTTTTTCAAGACCTGCGATTGCCTCGCAAAGCTCTTTCTGACCGCTTCCCGAAATACCGGCCACACCCAATATCTCTCCTCTTCTTACTTTGAAAGATACTTTATCGATAGCTTTTATATTGTTTGAGTTGTTTACGACAATATTGTCCACCACAAGCATATCTTCATCAAAGTGAGTGATAGGTCTGTCGATATGCAAATCTACTTTTTTGCCTACCATCATTTCTGTAAGTTCAGCTTCGTTTGTTTTTGCTGTCTCAACTGTGCCGATATATTCGCCTTTTCTCAAGATAGAAACTCTGTCGCTTATCGACATAACCTCATTGAGCTTATGCGTAATGATTATTATCGAACAGCCTTTTTCTTTCATATTGCGAAGAATGGCAAAAAGTTTTTGAATTTCCTGTTCTGTCAATACAGCGGTAGGCTCATCGAGGATAAGCACCTTTGCTCCGTAAAACAAAACTTTTACGATTTCCACCGTCTGCTTTTCGCTGACGGCCATATCGCAAATTCTCTTTTTGGGATCGATATCAAATCCGTATTCTTTGGCAAAGTCTTCTATCTTTTTATATCTTGAATTTGTAAGAAAAACTTTTTTTGACAAATTGTAAATTTTGTTTCCTACAATCTTAAAAAATCTCTTTGTCTTGTCAAGACAATTCTTGAAATTATTTGACTTTTCTTTTTTATCTATACTTTCTGAAGAATTTACTTCAAAATTGTTTTCAAAATTATTATCGCTTTTATTTGCGGAAGTCATTTGAACATCGTTTTCACTATCAAGCGACTCCTCATTGTCGGATTTTTCAGACAAAGGTTTTTCATCCGGCTGATGATAACCGAGCCATATATTGTCCGCTACCGAAAATTTTTCAATGAGCTTGTAGTGCTGGTGTATCATACCTATCCCCAATCTCTTGCTATCTTCGGGAGAATCGATATATACCTTTTTTCCGTCTATAAATATCTGACCTTTGTCAGGACGATAAATACCTGACAACATATTCATCAATGTCGTCTTTCCGCTGCCGTTTTCGCCGAGCAAAGCTAGGATTTCGCCTTTTTTCAATTCCAAATCGATATTGTTGTTTGCCACAACGCTACCGAAAGTCTTGGTAATACCTTTTAATTGTATAGCATAATTTTCTTGTGCCATATTATCCTCTTAAAAATTTGCTATACTACCCGATTTCTCGGGTAGTATAGTTGTGAATAAACTATATTATTCTAAAATTTTAAATCGAATTATTCTTTGATATCGTAGTCGCCGATTACACCCTCGATGAGGTAGTTCATAGTACTCTTGATTACGCTGTCATCAACAGACTTTCCGCCTGCTTCTACAATAACATTACCATTGCAATCCTTAAGATCTGCATTTGTCTTTGTTATCTTTCCTTGAGCATCTACGCTGAGCTTAACACCGCTGAATACATCCCATTCACCGCTGAGGATAAGTTTAGAAACAGCTTCGATAGCTTTGTCGGTACCTGCTGCACAGTTCTTGGAAAGAGGAGATACGCCTACGAGACCTTCCTTAAGACCAGCATAGTAATCCTTGCCCATCTTTTCCATGAAGTTTTCCATTCCGCCCATAGCTGTCAAGATAGCTTTTTGATAATATACATCCCAGTGCCATACAGTAGCTGTAAGGTGAGCATCGGGAGCCTGAGCTGTCATATCAGAGTTGTAGCCACAACCGAATACTTCTGCATTTTGAGCAGCAATTTGAGGTTGTGCACTGTCGCAGTGCTGAGAAATAACGCCGCAACCTTCCTGAATCAAAGCTTCAGCCAAAGATTTTTCCATTGTTTCGTTGCCCCAAGAGCCAAGCTTCTTTACATATACCTTTGCATCGGGATTTGCAGCAATTGCACCCATAGCGAAAGCGTTGATACCGCTTGCTGTCTCTGCATAAGCTGTGGTGTATGCGGATACATAACCAATCTTGTTGTTTTTGATTTCCAAAGACTTAAGACCTGCTGCAATACCTGCAAGATATCTTGCCTGATAAATTCTGCCAAAGTAGTTGTTAAAGTTTGTATCGTTGGACATATATCCTGTAGCATGTGTGAAAAGTACATTAGGATATTCTTTAGCTTTATTATTCATAGCATTGATATATCCGAATGAAATACCGATAATCAAATCACAACCTTGTCCTACTAATGTATCGATAGCAGCATTTACAGCATCGTCTTCCTCAGGCACATTGTCTACGATAGCAAGCCTATCTTCATCCAAATAAAGATTTGCCATAGCTTTTTTAATCGCAGTATGGTGAGCATAGGTATAACCTGAGTTATCATTTTGACTGTTGATATAAATAGCTCCTATTTTGAATACACCATCAGGATTGAATGTCTTTGGAGCATTATCACAGCCTGCGAAAACTACTGCCAAAGAAGCAACCATAGCCACTACCAAAATAGCAACTAAAATTCTTTTTTTCATTTTGTTATCCTCCAAAAAAATATTAAAAAAGTGGCAGTATAGAATATACTGTCACAAATTTTCAATGATTATGTTGATACATAGAATAGACGCCGTGAGCAATATTGTGATTATAAACAATACTCTCTGTGGTGTTTTCCATAAAAATACGCTTGGAAAAAGAGTGTTTTTCAACACTTTTTATGTCAGGTACAAAAATTTTCGACAAAAGCAATTTTTCCAAAGTATTTCCTCTTTTGTTGTTTCTGTTTACTATAATTTTACTTAAATTATAGAGATAAGTCAACTCAAACAATGTATTTTGAATAAATTGTTTATAGCAATGAGAAATACCCTCTTAAAATTCTATGTCAAATACTTTGTTGCAGAGTTTTTCTGCATACATAGGTTCGTGACTGACGAGGATAATTGCTCCTTCGTATTTTTCCAAAGCCTCAAAAAGTGCTTCTTTTGCCGAAACATCGAGATGATTGGTAGGCTCGTCAAGAATAAGGATATTGCTTTCTTTCTGCATCAAAGCACACAGTTTTATTTTTACCTGTTCGCCACCCGACAAATTGCCTACCGATTTTGTGGCAAGGTCGTTTTTTATGCCTACTCTGGCAAGCTGCGTGCGTATATCCCTTTGAGACATCTTGGGATATGTCTCATTCATAAATGTAATGGCATTTATTTCTTTTGATCTGAATACCAAATCCTGTTCGATATAATTGACTTTTGCGTTGGGATTGAAGACAAAGCTGCCGCCAATCGAAGGCAATCTTTTCATTATCGTCTTGAGAATTGTGGTTTTGCCGAGTCCGTTTGTACCTCTCAGCCACAATTTTGTAGTGCTGCCTATCTCAAATGATATGGGAGGAAGAATTGCTTTTTTGTCATATCCTACCTGCAAATCCTTGACATCGAGCAAATGTTTTGTGACAAGCAAAGTATAAGGAAAATCAAAAGTAGGTTTTTCAAAAGAAACAGGCTTTTGCATGACATCTATTCTGTCGAGCATTTTCTTGCGGCTGTTTGCCATGCCTGCCGTAGCTGCTCTTGCTTTGTTGCGGGCAATATAATCTTCCATCTTTTTGATTTCTCTTTGCTGTCTTTCATAGCTGTCTGCATACTGTTTTGCATTCTGCTCGTGCTGGAGCAAAAATTCGTCATAATTGCCCCAATATTTCTTTATCATACCGTTTTCTATATTGACGATAATTTTGCAGACGCTGTTGAGAAAAGAGGTGTCGTGTGAGATAAGTATAAATGTACCTTTGAAGCCGTCAAGGTATTTTCTGAGCCACTCAATCTGCTCCAAATCCAAAAAGTTTGTTGGCTCGTCCAAGAGCATGACATCGAGATCTTCGAGCAAAAGTTTTGCAAGCATGAGTTTTGCTCTTTGTCCGCCGCTAAGATGAGAGATTGTCGTATCATATCCGAAGTTGTTTACTCCAAGACCGTTGGCTACTTTTTTTATCTGAGAATCAAGGTCATAAAATCCGCTTTCGTCAAGTTTTTCCTGCATGCTTGCCGAGCGGTTTACAAGTTTATCGAGCTTGTCCATATCCTCTTCTGTCGCCATCTCTGCATACAATTCTTCGAGCTTTTGATTGAGATCGAAAAGATAGCCGAAAGAAGACCTAAGATATTCCATTACGGACTGACTTCTGTCTATATCCGCATGCTGATCAAGATAGCCCCACCTTATACCGTTGAGCCATTTTACTTCGCCCGCATCCTGCGAAAGTCTTCCCGTAATAATATTCATAAATGTGGACTTGCCCGCACCGTTAAGACCTACGATACCTACATGTTCGCCGTTGTTGATGCTAAGGTCGGCATCGTTGAACAATGTCTTTGAATCGAATACATGCGATAATCCTTTGATTGTCAATACACTCATATTTCTCCATTCAATAAGGACTTTTCGCATGGCAAAAAGCCCTTATTTTGTGTTTTTGTTATTAAAAATTCAAATTTAGTCGTTGTCTTTATCGGATACATCGAGCTTGTCGTCAGCATCTTTTTGAACCATACTGCTGTCGATTGTATTATCCGAATCGATATCATCTTTTTTACTGTCGCCGTCTTCCTCTGTCAAAAGATTGCCTTTGACAAGATGCGAGATATACTCTACCGTATCTTTATAATCGGTACTTTCTACCACAAGAGTGAGTTTATCGCCTTCTTCCATGACTGTTTCGCCGTCAGGAACAATACTTTCGCCGTCTTCTTTTACGAGTTCTGTGACAAGTCCGTCACTAGGCCAGATAATATCTTTTATTCTGCGACCTGCCACGAATGCACCGTGTTCGATGACAACTCCAAAACTTCTCTTGACGACTTTTTCGTCTTTATTATTTTGCTCTCTGAGTCTTTCGAGCAAGCTGTCATAAAGAGGAGTATTGCCGATAATTTCTGCCACCAAAAATGCCGTAAATATAGCTATCGTGGTAGGCAGAAAATCAGAATTGTATCCCGACAATTCCACTATAAGCACTACCGCCGTAATAGGAGCACGCACGCTTGCGGCAAAAAATGTCGTCATGGATATTAGCACCATAGCAGGGAAATATCCTTCGTTCATGCCCATGGCAATGAATGTTTTTCCTATCACTGCACCCGACAAGGCACCCATAGCAAGCATAGGTATAAACAATCCGCCCGTAGCACCCGAATTAAAGCACAAAAGCACAAGCACCATTCTTACCACGATAATGACAAGCAAAAGAAGTATCGAATACTTGACTCCGTTGTGACAAAGATTGTCGATAAGAGAATGACCACCGGTATTTACAAAGGAAAAGCCTTCCTCGAAATATTTTGTAAAGATAAGACCGCAAACGCCGGTAATCAAAAATGCCACGAGAAGTCTTGCCCAATAGGGAAATTGCTTTACCCACTTATCGGTAAGTCTTTGAGACCTTACAAGCAAAAAGTTAAAGCCTACCGCAAGAATACCCAAAATTATTCCCATCAATGCCAATAGTCCCATGACGCCTGCAAATTCGCCAAACTTGCTCACATCTGCCAAGTCGCCCAAAGGCAAAAGATTTTCTATATCGAAAAGCGTAGTGGTACTCGACCATTTGAGGTCTTTTATTATCATACCCATCGTACGGAAAGTAGCCGTGCCGAAAATTACGGCAGAAGACGCACAAAGCAAAGTGATTGGCGACCATCTTTTTTGACACTCTTCCATAGCGAATATGATACCTGTCAAAGGTGCGTTGAACGCAACGGCTATACCTGCACCGGCACCGCCTGCCATAACATATCTACGCCAAGTGAGTTTTGCTCGCATAAGTTCTGTGATACCTTGCGAAGTCATGGCACCGATTTGCACGCTTGGACCTTCGCTGCCGAGAGGCAAGCCTGCCACATAGCTCATGAATGCTCCTGCAAAAGTACCGAAAAGCGTCCTTCCGCTTTTATATGACAGCGAACCTCTTACGCTGCCCTCGACATTTGGAATACCGCTTCCTCTTACATTGGGGATATATTTGTGCAATAAAGCCATAAGCATGGCAAGTCCCGCAAGTCCTAAGAAAAACAGCGGCAATGCCCAAAGATGCTCAATTACTCCCTCATAAATTGTTTGTGAAAACTCAATGAGATATCTTGCAAAAAAGTTGAAAAATCCGACAAGAATACCCGATATAATACCTGCAAGACCGCCGTAAGCAATAACAGGTAAAACAATATTTTTAAGTCTTTCTTTTACTCTTTTTAATCTTATGTTTGTCTTGTTTTGCATATTTCTTCCTTAATTTTATATAGGCAAATATGTATTTGTACTATATAAATATAAACCAAATTTGATTGTCCGTCAAGTTTATGCCCCTTCAAATAGTCTTTGATACCTTACAAAAAAGCAGTTTGTTTAAAATTTCAATACTTAAAAAACTTATCTATATATCACAACATAATATGCACATACAAAAACAGGGGGATAACTCATCCCCCTGCCCTGTTCGTCTTTTATTTATCCATTAAAGGCTGATTACACAACCTACGATAGCCATGATTACATAGATACCTATACAAACATAAACCACTACCTTGAATTCTGTCTTCTTGCTTCTAGCATAATAATAAGCAGACAAGCATACTACAAGACCTAATGCAATGTCTTTTACGAGATTGAGAATACCCATTACTTTTCCGGCACTCTCGAGTTTCAAACCGCTAACGATTGAGTTGATTACGAAAATTACAATAGCAAGAATAAGTGCCACGCATGCACAAATGCCTATCAAAGCATTCATGTTTGATCTTACAGATCTGTCTTCGATTTTTTTACCTGTTGATTTTTTCTGAGCCATAGAAAAACCCCTCCTTTTCTTTACGCTTATATTATATTCTCCAAAACTTTCAATGTCAATGTTTTTGATAATTTTATGACAAACTAATTTGGCGATAAAAATCAAGATTTTGTCGCAAAAAAGATAAGACGGCAAAATGCCGTCTTATCTTCAAGTGGGGATTTATTGTTCGACAACCTATTGGTTTTTTGAAGACAGATATTCGTCATAATCCTTGTCGGATATCGAAGGTCTGTCCTCGAATATCGTAAAAAACTTTTCTATTCTTTCTTCATAAAGATTTTTGAGTACAAGCACTACCTCGTTGTAGTAAGCTTTGATATCCTCTTCTATTCCCTTATAAAAATCCAAATCGAATCCGAGGTCGATTGACTCTATGGTATCTATCAACATATCGATGATAAGAGAATTTGACAAATCTTCTTTGAGTCTTTCATAAAGGTCTTTTATCATATCGATTATATCGTACTCGAGCATCTGCCATTGCAATGAAATGCTGCTTGTCACGGTAATATCGTAATTTCCAAGCTCCGCTATCACGGTATCTGCCTGAGCAATGAGATTGCGGGTATTTTCATCGATATCTTTTGACAAGAGGAGACTGTCTTCGATGAGTTTGCATTCCCAATAATCTTTTCCGCATGAATTTTTTATATCCATATTGAGCTTGTCAAGCTTGTCAAATAGGTCTATTATATTTTGCAATCTCTCGAGATAAAGCTGTATGCTCTCTTCAAGCTCCTGCAACATACTTTCGATTACGCTGTCAGAACAAGTGTATTTGCTTTCGCTTTCTATAAGCTCTAGATAATTGTCAAGATTGTTGTCCAAAAAAGTCCAGCCTCTTTGCTCGACAAATTCTTTGACTGCCGTAGCCGTAGCATTCACATAAGCTAAGATATCAGATTCTCTCAAATAATTCTGCACTTTACTTTCCAGCTGGCTTGCGAGTTTACTCAACTTGTCAGAGCCTTCGCCGTTGATGATATTGATATTTATATCGTCTTCGCCTGACGAGAAGTCAAGATAACCGAGCTTTGCAGATTCTTCTATGAATTTTTGTATACATTCCTCTGCCGTCATTTCTTTGTAATTTGCAAAGGCACTACTTGAAAGAACCACATCTGCATCCTCATTCTGAGAAGCTATGTGCAAGACTTTACCGTCCTTGTCGGCAGTGATTATTATGCTGGGATTTATGTTGACTTCATAGCAAGTCGTCTGCATTGTCACGACAGGCTTTGATTCATTTATATTTGCAAAATACACTCCGCAAATACTTGCCACTACTACCACAAGCACTACGCAAGCGACAGCAGAAACCCACGATATTATGCTCTTGCGTTTTTTGACATAGTTTTTGGATGTGACAGGCAAGGCATTGTCGCTTGTATTAATAGGAGCGGACAATATCTTTTTTGTCAGCTTTGGCGTCTTTTTGTCTAAACTGTCATTCAGTAAATTCTGAATCTGGCTTTTTTTCATAGTCCGTACTCCTCCTTAATTATTTTTTGCAACAACTTTATCGCTTTGTTATATCTCCAAAGAACCGTTCCTAAGGGCATATCCAATTCTTTTGCTATCTCTCTGTGTTTAAATCCTGCCGATAAATGCATCAGAAGTATTTTTTTATCCGTATCTTCTAGCCTCGTCCCTATTATTTCCAGCACGGGAACATTGTTTTCGTCTATTGTATAGCTCCCGCCCGCCTTTGTCCGTTCTCCGAAGTCAGTGGCTATTACCTTTTTGGATTTTGCAAGTTCGTTGTAAGCCGTATTTTTTGCTATCTGCATAATCCACGCAAAAGCATTTCCCGATACATATTTATCTACATTTTTTCTTATTTTTATGTATGTATCCTGAGTGAGGTCTTGGGCGGTATGATAGTTGTTTGCTATGGACAAAACATAGGCAAACACTTGTCGGCTTGTCTTTTTGTACAATTCCTCAAAAGCTTTTTCTTCGCCAAACTTCATTCGGCAAAGAAGCTGATCCAATACTTCGTTATCCGTCACAACAACCTCTTTTTAACTAATAAACAGAATTAAAGTGCAGTTTATTGTAATTTTTTTTAATTTTATGAAAATATTTAAAATAATTTATTCGATACATTTTGATAAGATAAATATTATATATATAATTACATAATTATCATAGCAAATAATATTGATATCATAGCAAATAATATTGATAAAATATTTTATAGACTATTATATAATATATATGATGTGCCCTGTCCGAAGATAATGCGATATGATTATTGTCATATCTAAAATCCATATCTTGATTATAATATATACTTCACCTATTAATCAACTTATAAAAAAATCTCATACCAGAATTTTACAAGCAAAGATTTATGACAAAATACAAAATATTGCCTATGGATATATGATTTATGGTGAAATTATAACCAAATGTATAAATATCGTTAATTTTTTATCAATCTTTTAAAATGCTGTTTTATTTTCCTTAAAAAACACCACAATATATTCTAGAGATATTTAGGCTGATATTTTTAAGGTTGAATAGCTTAAGATTATTTATAGTTTATAAATTGCCCGTATGTGTCGATTTGATGCTTTATTATTGTGAGTTATAACACATTATATTGTAAAAAATTTCCTATAAAAATACAATATATTGTGGTTTGTCAAGCAAATTTATACAAATTTTTTTCATAATTTTTTCATTTTTATATTGCATCTGCAAATCACTTGTGCTATAATCTACTTTGCAATAATTCAATGGAGATGATGTTATGTACGTAATTAAAAAAGACGGAACAAGAGAAGATTACAATGTTCAGAAAGTCGTCACTGCTGTCAACAAATCGGCTTTCCGTGCTTTGGTAAAGTTCAGCGATGAAGACATTCAGTTTATCTGCGATTTCGTAAACAAGAAAGTCGCTGCGATGAACAAGGATTTTATTACCATAAGCGAAATGCACAACATTGTAGAGTATGCTCTCGAGTCCCTCAATCCTGCCGTAGCAAAAAGCTATAAGGATTACCGCAACTATAAGCAAGACTTCGTTCACATGCTTGACGAAGTTTATAAAAAGAGCCAAGCTATCATGTACATCGGCGATAAGGAAAACTCCAACTCCGACAGTGCTTTGGTTTCTACAAAGAGAAGTTTGATTTTTAATCAGCTCAACAAGGAATTGTATCAAAAGTTTTTCCTCACAAAAGAAGAACTTCAGGCTTGCAGAGACGGATATATCTATGTTCACGATATGTCTGCCCGCCGTGATACTATGAACTGCTGTCTTTTTGATGTAGCTACCGTACTCAAGGGCGGCTTTGAAATGGGCAACATTTGGTACAACGAGCCCAAGACTCTCGATGTCGCTTTCGATGTAATCGGCGATATCGTACTTTCTGCCGCAAGCCAGCAATATGGCGGTTTTACCGTACCTCAGGTAGATAAAATCCTCGAGCCTTATGCAGAAAAGACTTTCAAAAGACAATATGACAGATATATAGATTTGGGACTTTCCCCTGAAAAAGCCGAAGAAGAAGCAGTCAAGGATGTAAGAAAAGATATGCTTCAAGGTTTCCAAGGCTGGGAGTACAAATTCAATACCGTGGCTTCATCTAGAGGCGACTATCCTTTTATTACTATCACAGGCGGACTCGGTACTTCCCGTTTTGCCAAAATGGCAAATATCTGCATGCTCGAAGTAAGAAAAGGCGGACAAGGCAAAAAAGAATGCAAAAAGCCTGTACTCTTCCCTAAAATCGTATTCTTGTATGACGAAAATCTCCACGGCGAAGGCAAGGAACTCGAAGATGTATTCGAGGCAGGTCTTGAATGTTCTGCAAAGACAATGTATCCCGACTGGCTCTCTTTGACAGGTGACGGATATGTGGCAAGCATTTATAAAAAATACGGCGAAGTAATTTCTCCTATGGGTTGCCGTGCTTTCCTCTCTCCTTGGTATGAAAGAGGCGGCATGTACCCTGCTGACGAAAACGATAAGCCTGTATTTGTAGGCAGATTCAATATCGGTGCCGTAAGCTTGCACTTGCCTATGATTTATGCAAAAGCAAAACAAGAATCCAAAGACTTCTATGAAGTGCTTGACTATTATCTCAATCTTATCCGTCAGCTCCATTTGCGTACTTATGAATATCTCGGCGAAATGAGAGCTTCTACAAACCCTCTTGCTTACTGCGAAGGCGGTTTCTATGGCGGACATCTCAAATACAGCGACAAGATTGCTCCTTTGCTCAAAGCTGCTACCGCTTCATTCGGTATCACAGCCCTCAATGAGTTGCAGGAACTTCACAACAAAAAATCTATCGCCGAAGACGGACAATTCGCTCTCGAGGTAATGGAATATATCAACAAGAAAGTCAATGAATTCAAAGAAGAAGACCATGTGCTTTATGCTTTGTACGGCACTCCCGCAGAAAGTCTTTGCGGTCTTCAAATCGAGCAATTCAGAAAAATGTACGGCAGAGTAAAGAATGTCAGCGATCGTCCTTATGTCACAAACTCTTTCCACTGCCATGTTACAGAAGATATTTCCCCTATTCAAAAACAAAATCTCGAAGGCAGATTCTGGAATTTGATGAACGGCGGAAAAATTCAATATGTAAAATATCCTATTGACTACAACAAAGACGCTATTCGTGCTCTTATCAGAAGAGCAATGAAGATGGGCTTCTATGAAGGCGTAAACTTGTCTTTGGCATACTGCGATGATTGCGGTCATCAGGAACTTAATATGGATGTCTGCCCTAAGTGCGGAAGCAAAAACCTCACAAAAATCGAGAGGATGAATGGCTATCTTTCATACTCCAGAGTAAAAGGCGACACAAGACTTAATGCCGCAAAGATGGCAGAAATAGCAGACAGGAAGAGTATGTAATTATGAGATATCACAATATTACAAAGGACGACATGCTCAATGGAGACGGCCTCAGAGTCGTACTTTGGGTAGCCGGCTGTACTCACAAATGCAAAGAATGTCAAAATCCCATCACTTGGGACATCAACGGCGGTCTTGAATTCGGAGATAGCGAAAAACAAGAAATTTTTGATCAGCTGGACCAATCATATATATCGGGTATCACTTTTTCGGGAGGAGATCCCCTTCACCCTCAGAACAGACAACCCGTCTATGAGCTTGCCAAGGAAATAAAAGAAAAATATCCTCACAAGACAATATGGCTTTATACAGGATTTTTGTGGGAAGAGATAAAGGATTTGCCTATTGTCCCCTATCTTGATGTTTTGGTAGACGGAGAATTCAAAATCGAACTTCTTGATCCCAAACTCTATTGGAAAGGCTCAAGCAATCAGCGTGTTATAGATGTACCCGCTACGCTCAAAAAAGGCGAAGTAGTACTTCACGCATAATCTAAAAAATGATTATTATCTATATCCCTTCAGAGGAGTGCTTTTTGAAAGTACTTCTCTTTTTATATCGATATGTTTAGTCCATTAGAAAGGATACAGCTAAATATCTTTTGAGAATACAAAGCATTTTTTATAGATTGACTTAGATTATAACCAATGATATAATGAATTAAACGATATCTTTGAGGAGCAAAATATGTTCAAAAAGTCAGACGACAAGTTTTTTGGGTTTGTAGACACGATACAAAAAATCATAATCTTTTTGATTGTAGCAAGTATTGTCGCAGGAGCTTTTCTCTTTTATATAGGAATTGTCCCCGGCATAATCGTAGCGGTAATTCTGCCCGTCATGCTTATTATCACATCGCTTATTTTCCATGCGATATGCTATATAGCAATAGATGTAAAAATACAGCGAAACAAGATAATGGGCGAAGATGTACAATATCTTTTGGACTTATTGGATTCAAAACCCCAAAAGCCTGAAAAACCCAATCCTAATCAACCTTATATAGACCTTATCTTAAAAAACAAAACACAATCATCAGAAAATGGCGATTCGTCAAAAGATTCTCAAAATTGACATATATCTACTGCTCGTCACAGAATTTTTATGTATTGGATAGATGAAGTAAAACAAAACATTAAGAAAAAAAGACAAATATTATTTTCAAAGTCAAGCGATATTTTGCAAAATCTTCAAGATATGTTGGCTTTAAAAAACAAAAGAATAGTCGTATTGTGGGCTTTGTCGTTTGCAAAGGAAACCGTAGATTATCTCAAGATAAAATATCCTGAAGAAGACGCTCCCTCATGTTGTCTCGAAGCCACAAAATTGTGGGCGGCAGGACAAATAAAAATGCCTCAGGCAAAAAAAGAAATTCTTAATTGTCATGCTCTTGCAAAAAGACTTGACTGCCCCGAGGACATAGCACTTTGTCATGCCATAGGTCAAGCTTGCGGAAGCGTGCATGCCAAAGGTCATGCTATCGGTTTTCCTATATACGAGCTGACTGCTATCATAAGAAAATACGGCATAGACGATTGTCCTCAATTTGTAGAAAAAAGATTACAAGAATACACCGACAGACTGATTTTATTAGAAAAAGAAAACAAAGACAAGGACTTTGAGTGGGCAAAATTTTTGTGCAAATAGAATATAGCAATATTTATTTTGCTTTTATCAACAGTATTTTTTATAAAAACTTATAATAAAAAACAAAAAAGACAACAAAAAAGTTGTCTTTTTTATTTCACAATTTATAGACGATATTATTTTTTGTATTTATCTATATATTTATTTTTTGACTATTATTTTTTTGTTGTCGAGCCAAAGCCGCCGTCTCTTTTTTCGCTCGCTTCATCGTCAAAAGTAATGCCGTATTCCACAAATATTCCCTGAGCAAAGCCATCTCCTGCTTTTATGCTCACGCTCTTGTTTTCATTTGTGTCATTGGTAATCTTTATGAAGATATGTCCCTCGTTTGACGAACCGTAATAATCGCTGTCGATGATACCTACGGTATTGTTGAGCTGAAGTCTGAATTTGAATCCGAGTCCGCTTCTGGGATATACTTTGAGCACCCAGTTGTCAAGAATTTTTACTCTTATTCCCGTGGGTATTTTTGCCGTCTCTGAAGGGGCAAGCAAGATATCTACGGGTGCGTAAAAATCATAACCTGCCGAGCCTGATGTCGCTCTCTTTGGCAATTTTATGGATTCATATACAGCTTTGACATCGTATTTGTCCTGATATGTATCTTTAAAATCCTTCTCGAATTGTGCGAAGGATACCTTCTCGAATTGTGCTACTCTTTGCATAGTTTTCTCCGTTTTGTTTTTTAGTTGTATGTCGCAAGCTCCTGCTCGGGCTTGTCTGTTTTTGTGAGTTCTATCGCCGTAAAGACGGGGCCTACGCCTTCATATACAGAATGCTTTTTGAAGTGAATCTTGCCCGTGAGCATTACCCAATCTCTTTTCTTGAGCTGGATATCCTGTGTATATTCGCATACGAATGCACCATAGAATATATCCGCCTCACAGCATGTCATAATATGTCTGCCCACTACCATTGTATTTTTTGGCAAAGTGTTGTCTACTGCCACGATTCCTCTGAATTTTACGACTTTGCCCTCGTACTTTTGACCTTCTTCTACCAAATCTCTGTAAAACTCGGCATAATCTTCGTCTTTGATTTCTATGACAGGGGCATTGATATCGAATGGCAAGGGATCGGCAATATTATCGGGCTCGACATGTCCGTCCTTGTATTCGTAGAGAATATCTATTCTTCTGCCTGCCGTCCTGACAATTTTATGAAATTCGTTTTTGTTCATAGAATTGTCAAATCTGTTGAAAATAACAGCCTCGCTTGCCTGCATTTTGTCAAATGTAAGCTGACGCATATTGGCATTATAATTCAAAAAAGTAGTGGCATCTGCAAGCATGAGAGTCTGAGCTATTACCCAATTATCAGGCATTGCGTCAAAGAATTTTCCTACCTCGCTCATACCGTTGTATTCTACGATTACTCTGGATATGTTGTGCTTTTTTTCCAATACCATGAGCATGCTTGAATTGAGTTGTTCGGCATCGACATTTTCTATGAAGACATTTCCGCCGCCGCCTGCAAAGTATTGAGGTTTGTATTCCTCTTCGCCTTCTTCGCATACAAGCAACAATGTGCGTTCGCCTTCATTGAATCTGTCGTCCGTCATCATTTCCTGTATAAATTTGGTCTTTCCGCTTTCGAGAAAACCCGTAAACAAATATACCGGTATTTCCATATCTCTCCTACTTTATTACTTAATCAAAAAAAGCTTTGCAAGTTTTTCTTCATCGAGCTTGCATCCGATTACGCATATTCTGCCGATAACCTCGCTGCTGCCTGTTCTGACATCTTCTTCTTCGGGTACGAAATCAAAATGTATCCACTGGTTGTTTTCGCCTGCAACAATGCCTTTTGCTCTGAGAATAGTGCCATACTCTCCGCTGTTAAGCGATTTAAGAATTTCCTTGATTTTGTCCTCAGTGTAGACATTGACGGTTTCTTTTCCCCAGCTGGAGAAGACTTCGTCCGCATCGTGTCCGTGGTGATGATGATGGTGATGACAACATTCTCCGTGATGATGCTCGTCTTCATCTTCGTCATGGTCGTGGTGGTGACAGCACTCTCCGTGATGATGCTCATCTTCGTCTTCGTCATGATCGTGGTGGTGACAACATTCTCCGTGATGATGCTCATCCTCGTCATCGTCATGGTCGTGGTGGTGACAGCACTCTCCGTGATGATGTTCGTCCTCGTCATCGTCATGGTCATGGTGGTGATGATGAGGCTTTCCGCATACGGGACATATTTCTTCTTCTTGCATTTTCTTGAGTTCTGCCTCAAGAGAAGATATATTGTTCATAGCTTCTAAAATCTGCTCGCCCGTCAAATTTTCCCAAGGAGTAGTCACTACCACTGCATCGGGATTGAGCTCTTTTACCATATCGAGACAATACTGAAGTCTATCATTGTCAATTCCCGTGGTATGGCTCAATATGATGCACTTTGCTTCCATAATTTGGTTTTTATAAAATTCACCGAAATTTTTGAGATACATCTTGCACTTTTTTGCATCTACTACGGTAGTCAATGACGATACCTGACTGTCGGGAAGTTCTGCCGACAAAACAGCCTTTAACACATCGCTGAGCTTGCCCACGCCCGAAGGCTCGATAAGAATTCTGTCGGGAGCATATTCTTTATAAACTTTGTTGAGAGCTTTTTTAAAGTCTCCCACGAGTGAACAACAAATACAGCCGCTGTTCATTTCATTTATCTGTATTCCTGCTTCTTTCAAAAATCCGCCGTCAATACCTATGTCGCCGAATTCATTCTCGATAAGCACGATTTTTTGACCTTTTAAAGCCGAAGAAAGCAACTTTTTGATAAGGGTAGTCTTTCCCGCACCCAAAAAACCCGATATTATATCGATTTTCAACATTATATCACCTCTTGTATGCGTATTCTTTACGCACAAAATTATTATACAATCTTATTATGACAAAGCTTGTCTTTTTCAAACATAAATAATTTTAGCACTTTTTTTGTTGTATTTCAAGGCTTTTGCCGTTAAGTCGATTATTTTATAATAATTATACAATTCAACAGACTTTTATTTTTCTTTTTTATTCTTTGTCTTTTTTTTATTTTTATAAAATTCGTCTTAATTTTGTGATAGCTTAAAGACAAAAAAGCCCTCAGCGTATTTCTGAGGGCAAGAGGTTATTTTGTAAAGATATAGGTAGCTATCGACTTTGAAGGAATTGTGATACTGCCGCCGTTTTTGTATTCGCTTGTCTTCCAATTCTCTTCTTCTGTCGTCAATACTTCTTCGATATTTTTATATCCGCCTTTGATATTTATCTTGTGACTTCTTTCGCTGTCATTGATTACTACCATTGCTATGCTGCCGTCAGGTCTTTGGTATGCCACGCACTCTACGCCGTTAAAGCCCAATGTGTCGCTATAACTTGCCTTTATTCTTATGCTACCGTCAGGGATATACTTCGAGAAGTGTCCCATAGCATAGTATCTCTTGTAGGCATTCAAAATATCTTTGCCATCACTGTCCTTGTTCCAATAGATAAGTCCGTCTTCATAGTCGCCTTTGGATATGGACAACCAATAGTTCCAGCTTACCGCATCGAGCATTGTGAGATCTCTCATGATTACTTTTGCAGAAAACAAGCCCATATCGATAGAAGGGTCAATGCCGAATTCAAGCACGCAATATTCTGTGATGCTTATGCTCAAATCACTATAATACTTATCCATATAATCCGCATAAAGCGTACGATAAAATTTAGAAGTATCTGCACCGTATGAGTGAGCGGAAATATTTGTAATGCTGTCAAAGAAAGGATATTTTTCAAACTCTGTCATATACTCGTTGACATTTGCAGAAGACGCAACCATCATATATTTTCCGCACTCGAAAATATCCATCTTAAAATCTGTATCGTTTGAATTGTTGTAAGCATTAAGCGATGTATAGAATTGCTGATAGAATTTTGCAAGAGGCTTGGGGTCATAGTGACAACCTTCCTGCGAAGCATAAGGACCGCCCCATGTCCATTGAGGTTCGTTGACAGGGCTTATGTACACTTTTATATCCTTGCCGAATTTTTCTTCGACAGGCTGGATATAAGTCTTCGTGAGATAATCTGTGATAATGAGAAGATAATCGCTGAATGCCTCATAAGCATCTTCTTTGTGATTGTTAAAATGCTCGGTAGTGCCGTGAGTAAGTCCGTTTACAGTCATGGCATAGTGAGGAGAATTGGCAAAAAACACTACACTGTCGATATTGCCGAGATTGAGTGCCTCCTCAAACAAACTCTGAACCGCAGCATCCTTTGTAAAATCATAGTTTTGGATATCTTTGAATTCAGAATAATCTTTTGTTCCGTCCATAATAGACTTTGCCACATCCGTCTTAAAAAAGCTTTCTCCGCCTCTTAAAACATCGTCATACTGATAGACTTCTGCTCCGCCGCCGCTTATGTTGTATCTGAAAGTATTAAGAGCAAGACCGCTGTCGCCGTAAAGCATTTCCATTGCCTGAGACTTCAATTCTTCGTTGTCGAGCTTGCCAAAGTCCTGATATATCCATGCAGAAGAAGCTCCGAAGCCTTCCATCGTCTGGTATGTCTTTTCTGTATTCAATGTAATAGTAGTGCTTCCGTAAATCACTGCGAGCGAATAAATACCAAAAAACATTCCGAGTACTATTACCGCCGTAAGGACGGCAGATATTGCAATCGTGATTTTTTTCTTTTTGGATTTTTTGACTTCTTTCTGTGCTTTTTCTGAATTTTCAATAGCACTTTCGTTTGCTACGCCAAAAGCCGCATTTTCTTCAGAAGAATTTTGCTTTACTTGCTCTTCGTTTTTCTCTTCTTCTTTGAGCTCTTTATTTTCCATTTTTCCCTCCAAATTATCGGTTGTGTATTATAGGCATTTATTTATATAATTTAAGCCTTAGGTAAATTATATAAATATATCAATATAATATATAATCTATATAAATGCCTGTCTTAAACAAATTTTTTATCGATTTTATGCTATCACGCACTGATTTGAGAACTTGTAAAGATATATGTAGCTATTGACTTTGAAGGAATTGTGATACTGCCGCCGTTTTTGTATTCGCTTGTCTTCCAATTCTCTTCTTCTGTCGTCAATACTTCTTCGATATTTTTATATCCGCCTTTGATATTTATCTTGTGACTTCTTTCGCTGTCATTGATTACTACCATTGCTATGCTGCCGTCAGGTCTTTGGTATGCCACACACTCTACGCCGTTAAAGCCCAATGTGTCGCTATAACTTGCCTCTATTCTTACGCTACCGTCAGGGATATACTTCGAGAAGTGTCCCATAGCATAATATCTCTTGTAGGCATTCAAAATATCTTTGCCATCACTGTCCTTGTTCCAATAGATAAGTCCGTCTTCATAATCATAAGTAGATATGGACAACCAATAGTTCCAGCTTACGGCATCTATCATGGCAAGGTCACGCAAAATTACCTTGGCAGAATACAAGCCCATATCAATGGATTTGTCTACTCCGCCCTCAAATACACAGTACTCTGTCACGCTGACTTTCAAATCGTCAAAATTTCTGTCCATATAATTATCAAAAAGAGTACGCAAAAACTTGTCTGTATCCGTACCGTAAGAGTGAACGGAGATATTTGTCAATGACTCAAAGAAAGGATATTTTTTGAATTCCTGCATATACTCGTTGAGTTTTGTATCTGACAAGCCTATCATTTTATAGTTTCCGCTCTCGAATATATCCATCTCGAATTTTGTAGAATTTTTCTTATTATACTCTGAAAGCGATGTATAAAATTGCTGATAGAATTTTGCAAGAGGCTTGGGGTCATAATGACAACCTTCCTGAGATGCCCCATCTCCGCCCCAATCCCATTGAGGTTCATTGACAGGACTTATGACAACTTCTATATCTTTATCGTATTTTGATATAACATTTTTATAGATATAATCTGTAATTACAATCAAATAATCGCAAAAAGCCTCATAGCATTCTTCTTTGAGATTGTTTTGCTGGATTTCTTCGCCATGAGCCTTGCCGTTTAAAGTCATGGTATAGTGAGGAGAATTGGCAAAGAATACGACTTTATCTATATTGCCTTTTGCAAGAGCCATCTCAAACAAATCCAAGACCTCTTTGTCTTTGGAAAAATCATAATTATTGATATCTTTGAATGCAGAATAGTCTTTTTTGCCATCCAAGATTTCCTCTGCCACTTCAGTCTTGAAAAAACTCTTCGAGCCACGCAAAGGGTCGCCATATTCATAGACTTCGCTGCCGCCTGCTCCTATGTTGTATCTAAAAGTATTAAGACAAAGTCCACTGTCTCCATAGAGCATCTCCATAGCCTGCTCTTTTATTTCTTCGTCTTCTACGGCTCCGAAAGATTGATATATCCACGCAGAAGAAGCTCCAAAACCTTCCATTGTCTGATATGTCTTTTCTGTATCAAGCGTAATCGAGGTAGTGCCGAAAATTACGGCCAAAGAATATATGCCGAATGACGCACCTATAATCAAGGCTACCGCCAAAATTCCAGTCATCGTGATGAGAAACACTTTTTTTCTGTTCATAATCTCTCCGCTTTTAAATATAATTCTAATATATTTTATCATACAAAGGCTTTTTTGTCTATAAAATAAAAAATCTTTTACATTTATAAAAACCTTGCCTTGAAAATTTAAAACTTATCTTTTTCTAAATATAATAAAATCAAAGCATAATATTTATTTATGAAATATTTAAAACTTACTCGAATTATAGGTTTTGTATATAAAACTGTACTATTTTGTCCATAAAATATAATAATTTTTTCAAAAAATCTTTTTTTATCATTTTATACTAGCTTTTTATATATAATTATAAAGATTGTTTATTGTATAGATAATATCAAATGGATATTGCTTTTGATTGACAAATTATTTGACATAATTCTTCATAAGTTGTAAACTTGAACTATAATTTTTTGCAGGTGCCGATATGAAACTATTAGAAGAATACATAGAGAAAAAAGGAAAATTGATAGGAGGCAATATCGTCAAAGTAGATTGCTTTCTCAATCATCAGGTAGATCCCTATCTTATGCACGAGATGGGCAAGGAAATAAAACGCCTTTATGAGGGCGAAGAAATCACAAAAGTGCTTACGATAGAATCTTCGGGAATCGCAATAGCAATCATGGCAGCTATGGAGCTCAATGTTCCTATGGTATTTGCCAAGAAAAATGCTACCAAAAACATATCAGGCGATGTCTACAACACTACTATCACATCTTTTACTCACGGAAGAGATTATGATGTAAGAGTGGCAAAAGAATTTTTAAGCAAAGATGACAAAATCCTTATCATAGACGATTTTCTTGCAAACGGTGCCGCTCTCAATGGTCTTATATCTTTGGTAGATCAAAGCGGAGCAAAACTTGTCGGCTGTGCGATAGCGATAGAAAAAGGTTTTCAGGACGGCGGCAAAAAACTGAGAGAACAAGGATACAGAATAGAAAGTCTTGCCATCATTGACGGCTTTACCGAAAACGGCATTATCTTCAGATAATATATCGATATAATAATATAAGTATAATAATATATTTTTTCAGTATATAATACTGAAATCAATCAAAATAATCATAATTTAATAATCAAAAATTCACAAGATTTGTCTTAAAACAGGCAAATCTTTTTTTGTAAAAATTTTTATAAAAAAATTGTAAAAATTATATTCAATTTGTTTGACAAAGATGTATATAAACTCTATAATACACTTGTTTAATAATTCTAAACTCAATGTTTATTGCCACAAAACTTCATAAAAATTAAGTTTAGAAATACTAAACTTGCCAATACTTCCGCTATCTTTTGTACTTTTATAAGTCAAGACAGAAGTTTTTGAGCACGAAAAAAGAAAAATCTTATAAGGAGAAAACGCTATGGATTTTGGTATAAAGCTCAAGCAATTACGATTGCAATGCGGTCTTACGCAAGAAGAACTTGCCGATAGATGCGAACTGACGAAAGGATATATTTCTCAGCTCGAAAACAATCTTACCTCGCCATCGATAGCTACCCTTACGGATATACTCGCCGTACTCGGCAGTGATCTCAAATCATTCTTTGACGAGGATACAGAAGAAAAAATCGTCTTTGACGAAAACGACTTTTTTGAAAAAGAAGATGACGGCGAACTTATTACATGGCTTGTTCCCAACAGCCTTAAAAACGAGATGGAGCCGATACTTCTCACTCTTCAGCCAAATGTAAGCACCACCGTGGATATGCCGCACGAAGGCGAAGAATTCGGATATGTGCTCTCGGGAGAAGCCATTCTTCATATAGGTAAAAAATCATATTCGATAAAAAAAGGTAATTCTTTTTATTTTACAAGCAACAAACGACATTTTATAGAAAATAAATCAGGCGAAGTCGCTACAATACTTTGGGTATCAAGCCCTCCTACATTCTAATTTCGGGAGTAGACACTATGGAAAAAGACATCAAAAAACAAACAACCGCTAAAAAAGAAAATGTAAAGAAGGAAAGCAAACAACCTGCCAAAAAGCCTGTCGCAAAACAAGCAAAACCCAAGCAGGAAAAACCCAAAAAGGAAAACTTTATAAAAGAACTTCTCAAGGACTCCAAGAAAAAAGCAGTAGAAGAGCCCAAGAGCGAATACATAATCGAACTTCAGGGACTCACAAAACAATACGGCACCAAGACCGTAGTCAAAAACATAAACCTTAAAATCAAAAAGGGAGAATTTGTCACATTCTTAGGACCTTCCGGCTGCGGAAAGACGACCACTTTGAGAATGATAGCAGGCTTTGAAATACCTACCGAAGGAAAGGTGCTTTTTGAAGGCAAGGACATAGCAAAACTTCCTCCTCACAAAAGACCTGTAAACACGGTATTCCAAAAGTATGCTCTTTTCCCTCATCTCAATGTTTTCAACAACATTGCTTTTGGTCTCAAGCTCAAAAAGATTGATGTAGAATACACCAAAAAGACGGGCGAAAAGGCAATCAAACAAGTCAAGCTCAAAGACTTCTTGGTAGATCCCGCAACAGGCGTACCCGATTTTTCTATCGCAGACAAAGATTATTATTCATACCTTGAAAAAGGATATGTAAAACTTTGCAAGGTAAAGAAAACTATCGACAAAATCACAAAGAAAGGCAAGCAGTCAAAGACTCTCAACGGATATAAATATTATATCAACGAGAAAGTAAGACGAGCACTCAAAATCGTAGGACTCAGCGATTATGAGACAAGAGATGTGGATTCTCTCTCCGGCGGACAACAACAAAGAGTAGCTATCGCCCGTGCTATCGTCAATGAGCCCAAAGTGCTTTTGCTTGACGAACCTTTGGGAGCTTTAGACCTAAAAATGCGTCAAGAGATGCAAATCGAACTCAAAGAAATGCACCGCACTCTCGGCATAACATTTATATATGTCACACACGATCAGGAAGAAGCTTTGACAATGAGCGATACAGTAGTCGTAATGAAAGACGGTATGATTTGTCAAGAAGGCACTCCTATCGATATCTACAACGAGCCTCGCACCGCTTATGTCGCAGACTTTATCGGCGAATCGAATATCCTGAACGGTATTATGCTTGACGATTACAAGGTCAACATGGTAGGCGTGGATTTTGATTGCGTAGACGCAGGCTTTGGACAAAATACACCTGTCGATGTAGTAATTCGTCCCGAAGATATCGAAATCAAGAAAAAAGAAAAAGGACAGCTCTCAGGCGTAATTCAGTCTAGCATGTTCAGAGGCGTGCATTATGAGATGGTATGTCTTGCAAACGGCTATGAATTCACTATCCACAGCACGGTAGAAGCACCTGTGGGAAAAGAAGTGGATTTGTATGTAGCTCCTGAAAACATACAGATAATGCACAAAGAGCATGTCGACAATACCTTCCCTGTCAAGTTCTTATCAAACACCACTTTCGATATACTTGACGCAACTTATGAATTTTCTCCTTCTGCTTGTTTTGAGAATTGCGAATATGACGAAGAAAACGATATCCTCAAAATAAACGGCGAAGAATATACCCTGAAAGGTCATGAAGCAAAAGTAAAATTCAACTTCTACAATATAGAAATGACCGATGACGAATACGCAGCTCCCCTCGCAGGAAATGTGGACAGCATGATTTATAAAGGCAACCACTATCTCGTAGATATCAAAACCGACCAAGGCGACCATATTTATGCCGACACCGAATATCTGTGGGACAAAGGCGACAGAGTGGGCATCAAAATAGAGCCTGACAAATTCAAATTCGTAGATTGCGATTTTCTTAAAAAAGAGACTACCCCCGAATCAGTAAGCGAGGATAAAGACACAACAAAGGAGGCATAAAATGTTCAAAAAATTATTGGCTACGCCCTATGCACTTTTTATGGCATTGTTTGTCATCCTGCCTATCATAATGATAGCCGTATATGCTTTTACGGACGCTGAAGGAGCATTGGACCTTATCGGCAACTTCCAAGATCTTGCCAAAGAACCTGCTCTCGGCAAGGTAATCAAAAACTCTATAATTGCAGGGCTATCGACAGCGGTAATTTGTCTTTTGATAGGTTATCCTATCGCATACTATCTCACAAAAGCAGAATTCAACCGTACAGGTGTTTTGATAGGACTTTTCCTTGTTCCTATGTGGGTAAACTTCCTTTTGAGAATGATGTCCACAAAGGCGGTATTCACAGTGCTCGGTATTCCCATGGGTATGGGAACAGTCATTTTCGGATTGTGCTATGAATTTTTGCCTTTTATGATTATGCCTATCTATACGACAATACAAAAAATCGACAAAAGCTTTATCGAAGGAGCTAACGACCTCGGTGCTACACCTACAAAAGCTTTTTGGAAAATTACCGTTCCCCTCTCCCTCCCCGGTGTGTTGAGCGGACTTACAATGGTTATTATTCCCTCGATTACCACTTTTGCCGTGACAGAAATTCTCTCAAACGGCAAACTTATGCTCCTCGGTGATTTCATTTACAGCCTGAAGGCATACAACCTTAATATGGCAAGTGCTATTTCGCTCGCCCTTATGATACTTCTCGGCATATCCATGATTATCACAAACAGATTCAACAAGGATAGCGAAAAAGGAGGCGGACTATGGTAAGAAAATTACTCGTAAAATCATTTATAGGCATAGTGCTTATTATTCTCTATCTCCCTATCGTGTGGATGATAGTATTCTCCTTTACCGATACGCCCTCATTCAGCGGTTGGAACGGATTTTCATTCCAAAACTATATCGACCTCTTTACAGGTCAAGGCTCCAACTCTGCAAGAATACAGGAAGCTATCGTAAACACATTGTTTGTAGGAGTATTCACGAGTTTGTTGTCTACGATACTCGGCACTTTGGGAGCTATCGGTCTTCATGCTTTCAGAAGCAAAAGAATCAAGGCGGCATACAGCACAGTCAATCAGATTCCTATGATAAACAGCGAAATCGTCACGGCTATCGCTCTCGCTCTTGTCTTCAATCTTTTTGCTTCTACCTTGCAAATCTCAGGCGGCACTTGGGCAGAAACAGCATTCAAGCTTATTCTCGCTCACACATCTTATTGTGCTCCCTATGTGCTTCTCAATGTTCTTCCCAGACTTCAAAAAGCCGACAATAAGGTATATGAAGCAGCACTCGACCTCGGATGCACTCCCGCAAAAGCAATGTTCAAAGTCGTATTGCCCGATATCATGCCCGGTATCGTAATAGGCGGTTTGCTTGCGTTTACACTGTCAATTGATGACTTCGTAATCACAAAAGTAAATGTCACATCCTTTGAAACATTGTCCACTCTTCTCTACGGACTCAAGAGCGGAAAACATCCTCTCCCTCCCGATATAAGAGCTTTGTTCTCGATAATATTCTTTATAGTATTCGTACTTATAATGATTATTTACAGCCCTAAGAAAAAGAGCGAACAAAAAGCCTGACAAAGCATTTGTCTTAAATCAAAAAATCAATTTGCAAAGCAAATGATATACAACAAAAATAAAAAACAAAAACCATTTAATGAAAGGAGTATTGTTATGAAAAGAAAAATTACTGTAGTCGCAATACTATTAGTACTCGCAATGGCTCTTGTTTTGCCCATAGTATTCACGGGCTGTCAAAACAGAAGCGAAATTTTGAAGGTCTACAACTGGTCAGAATACATCGGCGAAGATGTAATCGAAGAATTTGAGGCATACTACAAAGAAGTCACCGGCAAAAACATTACCGTAAAGTACGATATGTTTGACGAAAACGAACTTATGTACACTCAAATCAAAACCGCTAAAGCCGATTATGATGTTATCTGCCCTTCAGATTATATGATTGAAAAAATGATAAAAGAAGGCTTGCTCATAAAGCTTGAAGATATTTCTCAATACGGATACGAAGGTCTTGAGGATTACAGAAACAACATGTCTCCTCTCGTTATGTCCGGCGAAAACAGCCTTTTCACTTATGACTATGACGAAGAAACAGGTCTTTACAATCAATACAGCCGTACATACATGTGGGGAACCATGGGTATTTTGTACGCAAACGATTCTACCGCTTACAAAAACAGCAAGTACGGCACATACTCTTCTATGAAAGAATATGTAGAAGCAAACGGCTGGTCAGTATTCTGGGACGAAGCTTACAAGAATAAGTTTATGCTCAAAAACTCTATGAGAGATACTTATGTAAGTGCTTCTATCTATACTCTTCTCAATGAAAGATCAGATTACTTCAACGCATCAATGACACCTGCAAAAGCACTCAATGCTACTGACAGTGCAACCGTAAAGAAAATCGAAGAAATGATGCTCAAACAAAAAGGTCTTATCAAAGGTCTTGAAAATGACGAAGGCAAAGAGCAAATCATTCAGGGCGAAATCGATATGGTATTGCAATGGGCAGGAGACGCCGTATATGCAATGACAGGACTTCAGGAAGAACTCGGCAAGTCAAGAGATCTCACATACTTTGTACCCCAAGAAGGCAGCAATATCTTCAGCGATGGCTGGTGCATTCCCAAGTATTCGGGCAACCATGAAGCTGCAAACCTTTGGATAAACTTTATGTGCAAACCTGAAATTGCTGTAAAGAATATGGATTATATCGGCTATACATCAGGTGTAGCTACCAAGGCTACTTATGATTATATCATGGAAAACTGGGCTAGCGAAGAAGTGACAGATTATGCTATCGACCTTTCTTACTACTTCGGTGAAGATTGCGGTTTTGACACAACAATCTATGTAGCAGAAGAAGACTATGCAGCATTCGAAGCACAATTCCCTACAAAGTCAATCATCGACAGATGTGCCGTAATGCTCGATTTCGGCGATGCTACCAATACCATGAACGCTTTGTGGAGAAACTTCAAAGCTTAATCACTTGCATCAAACCTATTCAAAAAGGCTTACTTCAAAGTAAGCCTTTTTTGTTTGTTGTTTAAAAAAAAAGAATTGTCCGCCATAATAAAAAAGTGCAAAATACGGACAAAAAAATTCGCATATCAATGGTATATTATATTTATATTATTATTTCTATTGTTATATATACAAATCAATTAAGGCGTGGTTTGTATATATAAGAGAGACTATACACGCACGCATACGCTCGCAAAGGTTTTTGACAAAACAAAAGTCAATTTTATCAACAAAAAAAGACTCTCGCTTTTGGCAAAAGTCTTTTATTTACTATTTTTTATTGTTTTTGTTTTGACGCTTCATGCTATAAGCAAGCTCGCTTGCATATTCTTCGGCAAATCTCATTTTCTTGGACAATGATTTTGATGTCTTTTGAGTTTTGTTTGAAGAAGATTTTTTTGTCTTTCCGTCTTTTAAGATTTTGTCCTTTTTAGAAGATTTGTACTCAGAATCTTTTTTACCGCTTTTTGATTTGTCGTATTTTTTATCTTTTTTGCTTTTAAAATCTGTTTTTTTGCCTTCAGGCTTTTCCTCTTCTATTGCTTCTTGAATATTCACTTTTCTCGTGCCGAGCATTATACCTTGCAATCTGAAAAGTTTTTTCTCATTGCCCTTTATCACTGATACAAAGCTGTATGTATCTCTTATTTTTATATCGGCGATTTCATATATTTTTAAAGAAGTAGAGCTAAGCAAAAGTTTTGTAAGACTATCCTTGTCAAGCAAATCCTTTTTGCCTACATTGAGAAAATACCTTGACTGATTGTCATGAAAATCTCCCATCTTGTTTGAAGAATCCTTTGGCAAGGTATAGCTGTCTGCGATATTTCCCAAATCGATATATTTCAATTTGTCGTCTGCTACCTTCTGATAGCTGGGAATATATCCTACCTGCGAGCTGTCCACAAAGGTGTATGCCACGCCTTCTTTGTTGGCTCTTGCGGTTCGTCCTATACGATGAACATAAAAAGCACTGTCTGTGGGCGGATCAAAATTGAATATCGCCTCCACATCGTCTATATCCAATCCTCTTGCCGCCACATCTGTCGCCACAAGCATATTGAGCTGACCTTGTCTGAACCTCTTGATAATCTGCGTTCTTTCGCTCTGCTTCAAATCTCCGTGAATTACGGTAGCAAGCTGTTTTTTTGCCAAAAGAGCTTCGCCGAGTTTGTCCGCACGCACTTTTGTATTGCAAAATACTATTATCTTTCCATACTTATGCTCTTTTATGATTTTGAGCATTGCTCCTACTCTTTGACTGTCTTTTAGGACGGTATAGTATTGCTCTATCTTGGGAGTTTCCTCTCCGTCTATCTGAGTCTTGACATATTCTGGATTGTCAAGAAGTTTATCCGTAAGCTGTCTTATCGATTGAGGAAGCGTGGCAGAAAAACACAATCTTTGACAAGAATTGAGTTTTGAATCCACTTTTTCTATATCTCCTCTAAAGCCCATATCCAGCATCTCGTCCGCTTCATCGAGCACAAAATATCTTACGCTTGAAAGCTTTATGGTTTTTCTGTCAATATGGTCGAGAAGTCTTCCCGGGGTACCTACTACTATCTGAGGTTTTTTTCTAAGACAAAAGAGCTGTCTTTGTATATTTTGTCCGCCATACAAACCCGCTACTCTTACTCTTTCATAATACTTCACAAGTCCCTGAAATACCTCGCAAATTTGTATTACGAGTTCTCTGGTAGGACAAAGTATGAGTGCCTGAACACCATTGTCTTCTCTGTCTATCGCATTGAGTATAGGCAAAGCAAAAGCAAGCGTCTTGCCCGTGCCTGTGGGAGCCTGTGCCACTATATCCTTGCCGGATTGTACAAGCGGTATTACGGCTTGCTGTATGTCCGTGGGAGTCGTGATATTCTGCTCTTCTAATACTTTTGCCACTTCTTTTGGCAAATCAAAATCAAAAAATGTCTTGTTCATAATTATATAATACACTAAACATTGCTTTTTTTCAAACGATTGGATATAATAGTTGTATGAAAACAGCAATCGTATCGGGTGCCTCGAGAGGCATAGGAAAAGCATGTGCAATAGAATTGGCAAAAGAAGGCTATCTCGTGATAGTCAATTACCTCAATTCTTCTGAAAAAGCCCAGCAAGTCGTCAATACAATTTCCGATTTGGGCGGTATGGCAATAAGCTATAAGGCAGATATGTCAAATTCTAAAGAGATAAAGCAAATGACGGATTTTGTCAAAAAAACTTATGGCGGAATTGACCTCGTTGTCGCAAATGCAGGCATTGGACTAAACAGCCTTCTTATCGACACCTCAGACGCTCAAATAAAAAAACTTATCGACACAAATCTTGTGGGCACTATTACCCTTTGCAGAGAATGTGCCGACATAATGCTCTCAAGACATTCAGGTAATATTATCATGATATCTTCTATGTGGGGACAAGTCGGCGGAAGCTGCGAGAGCATATACTCTGCCACAAAAGGCGGCATAATAGCCTTTACAAAAGCACTTGCCAAAGAGCTGGGTACAAACGGCATCAGAGTAAATTGCATTGCCCCCGGGCTTATCGATACGGATATAAACAATAATCTTACCCCTGAAGACAAACTCGCTCTTATAGAAGATATACCTGTCGGCAGAATAGGCAATGCTCAGGATATTGCAAATGCTGTCGTTTGGCTTCAAAGCGATAAAGCCTCTTTTGTGACGGGACAAGTAATCGCTGTAAACGGCGGTATGATAATATAGTATATAATAATAAATATCTTTACTTAATCATTACACCGTTTTACTTATACACTAAAAGATTTTTAAAGGCATATATTGATATTGTTGACTACATAAAGCGAGGTTTTTTTTATGCAACGGCTAAAAAGCTATAATTCGACTTTTATATCATGCTGTTTGTCAAGCATGATTCAGGCAATAGGCGTCAATCTCACGCCTTTGCTTTTTGTAAGTTTTCAAAATGAATTTTCCATTTCTTTGTCAAAACTTACTTTGCTTATTACGATTACTTTCACCGTTCAGCTCCTCATGGACGCTCTTAGCGTGAAATTTATAGATAAAATCGGATATAGAGTAGCTATGTTTTCTGCTCATATATTCATAGTTTTGGGACTTATTCTCATGGGAGTACTTCCCTATCTTTTTTCTCAACCTTATGCAGGACTTGTCATAAGCACTATAATAATTTCCGTAGGTTGCGGCATTTTGGAAGTGGTATCCAGCCCGATAGTCGAAGCTATCCCCGACAAAGGTCAAGGAAAAATATCGCTTTTGCACTCTTGCTATTGTTTTGGCTATGTGCTGGTGGTATTGACAAGCGTCATCTATCTCTATCTTTTCGGAAGAGAAAATTGGAGGTACCTCCTTATCTTCCTAGCTATCGTACCGCTTTTCAACGGCATTTTCTTTTTGTTTGTCCCTTGCTCTTCATTGGATGAGCAAAAGGGAAAATCTCACTCTCTTAAAGAATTGTTTTCAAACAAGTTTCTCTATCTTTTTGCTATCCTGATAATTTGTGCAGGTGCAAGCGAGCAGGCAATGTCACAATGGATATCATATTTTGCAGAAAAAGGATTGGGACTTGAAAAGACGACAGGCGACCTTGTCGGTCCTCTTACTTTTGCCCTTCTAATGGGTGCAGGCAGACTGATATACGGACTTTTCGGAGATAAACTCTCTATCAAAAAAACTTTGCCTTTTGCGGGTATCGCTTGTATTCTTACTTATCTAATCGCTATAATAAGTCCCAATGCCATTATATCTTTGATAGCTTGTGCCGTGACAGGACTTGCGGTAAGCGTCATGTGGCCGAGTACATTGGATATCGCTTCAAAAAACATAATTCGAGGCGGCACCGCAATGTTTGCCATTCTTGCTCTTGGCGGCGATATCGGCTGTACAATAGGACCAAGCCTTGTAGGATATATCAGCGATGCTTCGGGATTCGGTCTTAAAGGAGGACTTGCGGTAGCAATAATCTTCCCTGTCGTATTCTTTATAGCTTCATTGATATTGTACAAAAAAGACAACTCTCATAATTATGAAAAACTTCTCAATGAATATAAAAATCAATCCCAAAATCAATCGGAGCAAAATACTTTGACTGATTTGTCTAAAGACTGATTTAAAAAAAATATATCTGTTTGATATACATTTTTATTAATCATTAAAATATGCAATAAAAAAGATAGGTATTTTCTCCTATCTTTTTTTTACTTCTTTATTATCTATCAATCAAAAATAAGTATGTCTTCAAGTCGCATCTCACACAACTCGCAATATATAAAAATGTCTTCAATGGATATAATAGATCTCGAATCCTCCCAATTTGCCACCTGACTGTCCGACCAGCCTACGACAGCACTTGCAAGTTCGTTGCGGGAAATATGATTGTCCATATCATAAGTACATGTCTTGCATTTTTCTCCGCCTGCACAATAATTCTTGCTGTCCTCCTGACTTCTGCAATATGCACATACTTTTTTGATAAGATTTACATTATGTCTTCTCAGATATTCGAGATTTTTGCCTGTCTTTTCCCAGTTTATTACTTTTCCGCAATACTTCTCCATTGCTTCTCTCCGATTTGTTTTTTCTCATTATAGCAAATGAGTATTAATTTTTCAACATATTCTTTAAAAATAAAATTTTCTTATATCTAGAATTTGTTTTGACACATTGCTATGCTTCAACCTAAAAAATAATGATTAATTTAATCATATTTATTTGTCGAAATTTGAAAGATATATCTAATTGTAATATATTATTCATAAAAAAATATTATTTTTCTTATTATTTTATAATAATCCGTACTATATATATAATATTTTATATAGGTTAAAAAGTTTTACCTCTGTTTTGATAAAAAAAGTATTGACACATTTTTTCATTTATCCTATAATTAAAGTATTAAAATATATGAATAACTAGGAGGTTATTACAATTATGAAGAACAAAAAAATTATTGTTTCCTTGTTGGTTGTAGTATTGGTTCTCTCCACAGTTGCTGCTTGTTTCGCAGGTTGTGACAAGGGCGATTGGAAAGAAATCGATTCTTCTGCTATGACAGAAAGAATGTACAGTGCTCTCAACAATATGGAAAACTACGACCTTCTCAACAATATTGAGATGGCTGCAAACATAAATGTTGATACCGAATATGGTAGTTCAAAGAACAGCTACAATGTTGCAGTAGCAGCTAAACTTGCTCTTTGGAAAGATGACAACAATAAGAATGCTCTCAGCTTTGTTGTAAAGAACAACAATGATGACACAACTGAGCTCGGCGTTTATTATGATGAGTCCAAGTCCAGCAATGTTTACTTTGTAGCAGGCGAAAATAAACTCGCTCTTAAGGGCTTGAATGTTAAGGAAGTTATCAAAGATAAAGAAGCCGTAATCAACAACGAATGGTGCGAAGGTGCTAAGACAGCTGTCACTGACTTCATCAGCACAACTATCGTTGACACAGTTCTCTCAATGGTAGCTTCTATCGGTAAGTGCTATCAATCCAAGGATGGTTCTACAATTCGTATCGAATTGCCTTTGACATCACTCTTGACAGACAAGGATAGTGCTTTTGCTTCTTTCATCAGCGATGAAACATTGAACCCTATCTTCGAAGATTTGGGTATCGACCTCAAGGCTTCTCAACTTGCTGAAGTTCTTCCTAAGATTGTAATATCTCTCGACTTTAAGTTCAAGGGTACAGGCGAAAGCACTGAACTCGCAGGTATTGCAGCAAACTTGTCTTGTGATAAGAAGAATTTGATTATCAGCAAGGCAAACAACGGCGGCACATTGCTCCAAATCAATGTAAAAGAAAACTTCAAGGCTACTGTTTCCGGTGACATCTTCATTTCTCCCGAAACAACTATGGTACAACAAAAGCCCGGTAATGACAGCGAATACACTAAAGTAAACGCTTTGAATGCTAGAGCTACAGGTCAAGTTTATATCAGCGAAGCTGTAAAGGCAAACATCGACTTGGGTGCATTTAAGATGAACATGGACATCCCTGCAGGCACATACGATATCACATTGGCTATCGATGCTGATCCTACAAAGCTTGTAGATATGACATTTGACAAGGGTGCTAACACACACGAAACAATCGACCTCGTTGGTAATGTATTGAACCAAGCTATCGATTACTTCCTCATCCAAATTACAAACAAGGATACAAAGGAAGATTTGATTAAGTTGGAACTCGTAGATGATGGCGACATCGATATCTTGACAATTGCTTCACTTAAGGCTGACGCTCTCGGTATCGCTGGTCTCGGAATCCTCGAAGATGGTGAACTTTCCGGTTTGATCGACCTCGTTAAGACATTTATTCCTAACACAGAATATCCTACTGAGCCTTCTGAAGGCGAAGGAACTGATACACCTTCCGGTGACATCACATCAGGTACACCTTCCGGTACAGAATCCGGCACACCTTCCGGTACAGAATCAGGTACTTCCGGTGCTTCACAAGATGTTATGTCTGTTATCGCTGGCTACATCAAGAATGCATGCATCATCCTCGATGCTGGCAAGCTTTCTGTAGAATTGAAGAACACAGCTATCACAGAACAAATCTCTCTCGGTGCTGGCGTTATCGTAGATAGCAACGGCGTTACTATCAATGCTACAATCGGCGGTTTGGATACTATCAAGATTGGTGAAGGCGAAGAAGCTAAGCCCATCGGTCTCCCTGCAAGCATCACAGCAAAGATTGTTTTCACATCTTTCTCACTCGGTAATGCTAGAGGCTAATATCTAAAACAAAAAATTACAGGTCGCTTAGGCGACCTGTTTTTTTTTGCATTTTTATTTAATATCCATTGACAATTTTATCATCAATAATATATTCAGTTTTTTATTTAAGTACACGCAAAATATTTTTATAATATACTATTTTGTATAAAATTATACAAAAAGTTTACTTTTTTGTTGACACAGAAAAATTTTTGATATATATTTTTTATGACAAAAACATTCGCCGTGGGTGCTGTAAAAAGCTGAGATCATACCACTTGAATCGGTCAAGATAATACTTGAACGAAAGAGCGTAGAAATTTCTTTGCACCCTGTTTGGGTGCTTTTTATTTTCATTTTCGGCGAAAATAAAATTTAAAAGGAGTATTTTATGAACAATCTTCCCCTTCTCGCTATTACATTGGTAGACGGAACAGAAATCCCCAATATATTGTTCTGGCCAATCCTTGTTCTGTTTCTTTCAATGTTTTTGTGCATGTTTTTGATTTATATCAGAAACAAAGTATCTCAACAATTAGGAAAAGCTCTTATCATCGCATCGATAGTATTGTGCGTTGTATTAGCCATTGTATGTCTTTCATTGATAGGAAGCTACTACAACGAACAAATCAAGAATGACGGATATTATTCAAATTTCTTCAAGTCTGTTCCTTTGTATTTTACTGCTATTATGCTTATTATAGTAATGGTAGCTTTGGTTTTTGCAATAGGCAGACACACCACATTTGAGTTTGACAGCCGCTCGGTAGCTTTTGCGGCAGTTTGTATCGCAATGAGCTTTGCTTTGTCTTACATAAGAGTTTATAAGCTTCCTCAGGGCGGTAGCATTACTTTGGCTTCATTGCTCCCCGTAATGCTCTTCTCTTATATCTTTGGTATCAAAAAAGGTTTTCTTGTCGGCATAATTTATGGTGTACTTCAAGCTATTCAGGACCCTTATATCATTCACCCTGCACAATTCTTGCTTGACTACCCCGTTGCGTTCTCCGCAATAGCTTTTGCAGGCGTTTTCTCAGAAATCAAAGCTTTGGAAAAAGCTCCTCAAGTATCCTTTATGCTCGGTGCGATACTTACAGGCGTATTCAGATTCCTATCTCACTTCTGCTCAGGTGCATTCGCATTCGGTGCTTATGCAGGAGATGCAGGCTACAACAATGTATATATCTATTCTTTGGCCTACAACTCATTTGTATTTGTAGATATAATCGTAGCAATCGTAATAGGTGTAATTCTTCTCTCATCGCCAGCATTCATGCATGAAATCGTCTACAAACAACGCAGTAAAATCAAACCCGTTGTCACACAGCCCAAGACTCTTGAATTAAATGAAGACGCTCACACAGTAGAAGTCACAAGTCATTCCAAGGATTTTGATTTGCTTCCCAAAGACAACAACGACAATGCTTCTAAAAAAGATTAACAAAAACATTAAATAATAAAAAAGGATAAGCACTAATGCTTATCCTTTTATTTTTTAGATATTGAATTTAGATTATTCCAATTCAAAAGCTCCTGTATACAATTGATAATACTGACCTTTCTTTGCAATCAATTCGTCATGACTGCCTCTTTCTATAATTCTGCCGTGGTCAAGCACTATTATTACATCGCTGTTTTGTACGGTAGACAATCTGTGTGCAATTACGAATACCGTTCTGCCTTCCATAAGTCTGTCCATACCTTGTTGTACCAATGCTTCTGTACGGGTATCGATAGAAGATGTAGCTTCGTCCAAAATCATTACGGGGGCATCTGCTACGGCCGCTCTTGCGATTGACAAAAGCTGTTTTTGTCCTTGCGAAAGATTTGCTCCGTCTCCCGTCAACATAGTATCATATCCGTTTGGCAATCTTTGTATGAAGTCATGAGCGTTGGCAAGCTTTGCGGCAGCAATACATTCTTCGTCAGTTGCGTCAAGTCTTCCGTATCTGATATTGTCCATTATGGTACCTGTAAACAAATTGGTGTCTTGCAATACAATTCCCAAAGACCTTCTCAAATCGCCTTTTTTGATTTTGTTTATGTTGATTTTATCATATCTGATTTTTCCGTCAGCGATATCATAGAATCTGTTTATAAGATTGGTAATGGTTGTCTTGCCCGCACCCGTAGCTCCTACAAACGCAACTTTTTGACCGGGCTTTGCATGTATAGTAATATCATGCAAGACAATCTTCTCTTCGGTATATCCAAAATCCACTTCATTGAGCTCGATATCACCTGCAAGTCTTTCATAAGTAATTGTTCCCTCTGCCTTGTGGGGATGTTTCCAAGCCCAAATACCTGTACGCTCCTCACACTCGACAAGTTGACCGTCCTCTTCTTTTGCATTGACGAGCGTGACATATCCTTCATCGAGTTCTGCCTGCTGGTCGAGAAGCTCAAATATTCTTCCCGCTCCCGCAGTAGCCATTACTACCGCATTGAGCTGTGATGATACCTGTCCGATATTCATGGTAAATTGTCTGCTCATTTGCAAGAATGCAATTATTGCACCCATACCTATTCCTACTTTATCCAAGCCCTTCAAACTGAGATTGGGAATTCCTGCTAGTACAAGCAAACCTCCTATTATCGCTACCAACACATAGAGTACATGTCCGATGTTGTTTATGGTAGGCATAAGGATATTACCGAATTTATTAGCACTATCGCTATCTCTAAACAATTCTTCATTTATAGCATCGAAGTCTTTTTTGGATTGCTCCTCGTGGCAGAAAACTTTGATGACTTTCTGTCCGTTCATCATTTCTTCGACAAAGCCCTCTTCTTTACCCATAGATGCTTGCTGACGAATAAAGTATCTTGCACTTCTGCCGCCGACCGTCTTTGTCGTCCACAACATGAATGCTACGCCCAAAAGTATGAGAAGAGTGAGCCATATACTCGAAGTAAGCATTGTGAAAAACAACATAAGTATTGCTATCATTGAGAAGTATGCCTGAGGAATACTTTGAGATATAAGCTGTCTCAAAGCATCGGTATCGTTTGTATAGCAGCTCATTATGTCGCCGTGATAGTGAGTATCAAAATATTTGATAGGCAAAGACTGCATCTTGTTGAACATATCTTTTCTGACATGCATCAAAAATCCTTGCGTGACCGATGCCATTATTCTTGTATATATAAATCCACAGATGATTCCAAGAACATATATACCTATAAGCAAAAACATCATCGTAAAGAGTTTTGTCTTGACAGATTCATATCCGTTTGCAATTCCAGGGAGAATTACATCGTCCACCAAAGCTTCGATAAATATAGATGAGCTCATTGCCGCCATAGCATTTACTGTGATACAGATAAATACTGCTATAAACTGAATTTTATAATACTTGAACATGTATCCGAGCAATCTGCCCAATACCGCCATAGTACCAGGTTTTTTATTCTGTGCTTTCATCATTGCTTTTTTAGTCATTGTCTTTGCCCTCCTTTGCCGCATCTTTTTCTACGGCCTTTTTGGAAGAAGACTTCTTAGAGCCGACCTTGGAAGCTGAAGACTTCTTTGTCGAAGTTTTTGCTTTTGTTTTGTCAGCTTTTTGTCCTTGGGACTTTTTAGGTTGTACCTTTGTTTTTATCTTAGCGGGGGCTTCTACTTCTTCAGCCTGAGAATTTTGCTTGTTCTGAGCATAATATACTTCCTGATAAATAGGATTTCTTGCAAGCAATTCTTCATGCGTACCCATATCGCTTATTTCGCCGCTGTTCATTGTGATGATGATATCGGCATCTTGTACAGAAGCTACTCTCTGAGCTATAATAAATTTGGTAGTATCGGGAATTTCTTCTCTAAAAGCCTTTCTTATCAATGCGTCAGTCTTTGTATCAACAGCACTTGTAGAATCATCCAAAATCAATACCTTAGGCTTTTTGAGCAAAGCTCTTGCAATACAAAGTCTTTGTTTTTGTCCGCCTGACACATTGCTTCCGCCTTGCTCGATATATGTATCGTATTTGTCGGGGAAACTCATAATAAAGTCATGTGCCTGAGCTTGTTTGCAGGCATTGATCAATTCCTCGTCCGTAGCATCGGGATTGCCCCATCTGAGGTTTTCTTTTATAGTACCCGAAAAAAGCACATTCTTTTGCAATACTACTGCTACCTGATTTCTTAAAGATTCAAGGTCATAGTCTTTGACATTTATTCCTCCGACATAGACAGCTCCTTCCGTAGCGTCATACAATCTCGGTATAAGGTTGACAAGCGAAGTCTTGCTGCTGCCCGTTCCGCCGAGAATACCTACCGTCATACCCGATTTTATATTGAGATTTATGTTCTTCAAAGCACATCCGGGGGCATTTTTGTTGTATTTAAAAGTCACATTCTCAAATCTTACATCGCCGTTTTTTACTTCCTTGACAGCGTCTTTGTCAGGATTTTTCAAATCGCTTTCTTCAAGCATAACTTCTACAATACGCTTTGTTGATGTCTTGGATATAGATATCATTACAAGTACCATGCTGAACATTGTCAAAGATGACAATATCTGCGATGCGTATACGATAAGGCTGGATATTTCATTTGAGTTGTTTTGTCCGTTTTTAATGCCCACTATCGTACCCAAAAAGCAAATCAAAGTGATAGCTGCCCACATACAGAACTGCATAATAGGCTGTGTGAGAGCTATTATCTTTTCGCCCTTGACAAAATCTCTTCTTACATCTTCGGCAGACTTGGAGAATTTTTCTTTTTCATAGCTGTCTCTTACATAAGACTTTACTACTCTTATGCCCTTGATATTTTCCTGAACAGATTCGTTCATTGCATCGTATTTTTTGAATACTCTGTTGAAAATAGGATCAACAAGCTTGAATATTACAAGAAGACTTATGCCGAGTATAGGAATAAGTGCAAGGAAAATCAATGACACTTTATGATTGATAAGAAATGCCATGATAAGCGAAAATACAAGCATAACAGGACATCTGACTCCTACACGCACTATCATCATATAAGCATTCTGCACATTGGTGACATCGGTGGTCATTCTCGTGACAAGGCTGGGGGCTGAAAATTTATCGATATTGGAAAAAGAGAAATCCTGTATTTTATAATACATGTCCTTTCTCAGATTTTTTGCAAAACCCGCCGAAGCCGTAGCAGCATACTTTCCTGCAAGCATACCGAAAAGCAGTCCAAAACCTGCCATTACAATCAATATCGCACTATAAATCAAAATATTGGACAATGTATTGTCCTTTTCGATTACATCAATCATCTTGACCATATAGTACGGTATAAGACATTCCATCAGCACTTCGAGCGAAACAAAAATAGGCGATAGTATCGACTCTTTTTTGTACTCTCTTATGCTCTTTGACAGCATTTTTAACATATATACCTCACAAAAATTTTATTCTAATTAAATTTTTTCTATATTTGCTTTGATTTTGTACAATAGCTCAAAAAACTTTTCTATATCCTCTTCGCTCAAATCGCTTTTCAAAATTTGTTCTGTCCTGTTGAGTTCTTTTATCACTTCTTCATGCACCTCAACTCCCTTGCTTGTCAAAACGACTTTTTTATATCGTCCGTCCGACTTGGTCTGTTCTCTGGATATAAGACCATTTTTCTCAAGGGTATTGATAAGTGAAGTCACGCTTGACTTTCTTATCCCTATTTCTTCCTCGATATCCTTCTGAAAGACATCTTCGTTTCTGTGAAGATACAAAAATCCCAGTACATAACCGCATCCGCCCCTCAAATCATTTTGTTGAAAGGTGGGAAGAGAATTGATGTGTCTTTTAAGTTGATTGCTTGTAGACCTTAGCTCAAAGCCTATTGTTTTTTCCATTTTTACATCCCGATAAAAATTAGTTAGATATCTAACTATCCAAGTCCAAATCTATTATATTTACTTAAAAATTTATTGTCAACAAAATGATTGTAAAAATATGTAAAGTTTTATTAAATATTATATTAATCTATTTGATAATACAGAATTCAAAGCTTTAATAGATAATAAAAAAACAAGGCACAAGACCTTGTTTTTTTATTTCATCATTTCGTAGGGTCATCAAATATTATCCAATCGGGAGGATTGTAGGTAAAAGTCATAAAGCATATTATAATGACGGCAATACCTATAATCGAGAGAAAGTTCAATGCCCTCATATATTGACTTTTGAATATAGCCATTGCTACAAGAAAACCTATAATTACCGACAAAATAAATATTACGATATCTATTGCTATAATGGATTTTCCCGCAATAGCCGTATAGCCGTAAAACATCGCAGGAATAAGCAAAATTACGCTCAGCATAGCAAGGAAGAAACCTGCAAAATAGTTGTTTATGCCTTTGACAAAAACACCTGCTATGATAAAGTACAAAAACATCGGAAAGAGTGCAAGTTTTATGTGTTCCCACACACTTTCGTTTGTGGCAAAAAACAAACCTACTACATAATTATTGCCTGACCACTCATAGAAAAAATGTCCTAATGTGCCAAGAGTCAAAGTAAAAATTATGCCGAAGAATGTAAAGAGCTTCAAAGATTTAGAAGATTTTGACATATAGACCTCACATAATATTGATATTTTTAATAATATAAGTATATGCGTATAGAATATTTTTATCAGACATTATAATTTGTACACTTTAAGGAAATTATATGAATATAAATATAAATGAACAAATACAAACATTTTAAAAAAATTAAATAAAAACTCTTGACAATCGGAGATTTTTACATTAATATAAATATGCTTAACGCAAGATAAGCCCTTATAGCTCAGTCGGTAGAGCATGCGGCTGTTAACCGCAGTGTCATAGGTTCGAGTCCTATTGAGGGCGCCATAAAAAAGTACCACATTTTGTGGTACTTTTTTTATGCTCTCATAGACTCACATCTATGCTTCTGCTCGTAAAAAGCCTGCATCGCTGTTAACTGGTAAAAGCGTATAGAAAACAATCCTGTGAATTGTTTTTAGCTTTTACGGGACAAACTTCCAAACTTTCAATCTACCCTCAAACTTTCTCTTTGTCCCCGATAGTGTCATAAATATTTATCAAATTTTTTATATTTTTTCATACTATCTATGTCAAAAACCTTGTCTATGAATCATAGAATCGCTTGTTTTTGTTTGCAAAGCCTTCTATAATTTTAAGACACTATTGACAGTGATTTTTCCATTATGTTATATTGAAACTGCGGAGGAAAGAGTATGGCTAACAATATAGGAAAACAACTTGCTTCTTTGAGAAAAGAAAAAGGATATACTCAAAAACAAGTCGCCGAAATGCTCAATATCTCAAACAAAACATTGAGCAGCTGGGAAGTAGGCAATACAATGCCCGATTTGATTATGCTTCCTAAGATAGCCGATATATACGAGGTTTCGTGTGACGAATTGTTGAGAGAGGACAATATATATATGAATATTCTCCTATGCACTCTTGCGATAGTTTTTCACATAATGATATCACAAGCATTGACGAGAAACAAAACTATGATATTCAAATCGCTGTCACACGAGTGAAAAAAATGAACGCAGTTTATGCAGTATATATATTGCTTTATATATTCATAATTCCGCTTACATTGACAACGGCTACTTTTACTGCGTTGACAATAAACAATCACATATCTTATATATGGCTCGCTCTGCCTTTTGCAGGTGCTGTACTTATATTATATATTACAGGAGTTGCTCTTAATTGCAAAACTTTTAGACTATCCCAAGACTTCACTCTAGTAAATAATTTTAAAAACATCCGCTACAAATTTGCTATGTCCAATTTGTGCATCATTATAAGCAGTATGATAATGGCATATATTACACACTTAATGCCTATCAGCTTGAGTATGTATATATTCCCTTTGGCATTCTATTTTTCTGTGGCAGGAATTATTGCTCTTATATTCATATATGCCGATAAAAAGATAAAAATAAAAAAATCACAGGAAGAAGAACAACAAATACACAAAAAATCTTTTAAGACTTTCCGCACCATAAACAAAATCTCCGGTGGTGCATTGTGTGTTATCTTAATAATTATGTGCACAATAATAGGTATTTTATTTGCCCAAACCACAAAAGACCGTGTCTATAAAACATATACAAATTATACTGAGGCAATAGAGCAAATACAGCAATGCTCAGATATATCCGATTATTTGATTATCAGCAAAGAATACAATCCGAAAAACTCATTTTTCGAGATATGTCTTGCACCTCAAGAGGGAGATACTCTATCCAGATTTGATATCGAAGATAAATTCGGAGATTATGATTATGATATCAAAGATAACAATACTTTTGTACTGAAGTTAGAATATCTAATCCTCGATACACCTGACGGCAAAATAAACTACTATGTCGCAAATCCGAGCGTGATGGACGGAGGCAAAATCGTTGTCAACAAAGACGGTACTTATTCTATCCATTGCAACAACGATCCTTTCTCTACAGGTCTTTCTCAATTGTTTTTAATATTTGTAGGAGCGTTTCTCACCTTCATATTTATATCAATTTCTATATTATGTACTATAATAAGCACCATAATATACGACTCTAGATATTATAAAAAGCGACAATTAAAATCTCTTCAAAAAACGGCATAATAAGTCAATAAATTTATCTTTTATAATTGCACAACAAAAATAAAGCGGAACTAGAAGTTCCGCTTTTTCATTTATTAAAATCAGTCTAGTTCATATACCAAAGCTTCGTATTCTCTCAAAGTCATGTTTTGCAAGGTTTCGGGAGAATCCTTATAGTTGGACAATACCAGCTTGCAATCGGTATAAAGCAATTTATCGGGTGTCCTGAATTTCTTAGGCTTGTTTTTGTAGTTTACGATGACGATAATCTTTTTGCCGTTGTACTCTCGCATATAAGCAAAAATGTTTTTGTCTTCGGGATAGATGAGCTCAAATCCGCCTTTTATTATTACCTCATTGCCCTTTCTGTATTTTATTGCTTTGCGATAATAATTGAGAAGGCTGTCCTCTCGCTTTTCGCTTTCCTCGACATTTATCTCTTTGTAATTGGGATTTAGCTTCATCCAAGGCTCAGAAGTCGAAAAGCCTGCATATTTTTTATCAGACCATTGCATAGGAGTTCTGGCATGATCTCTTGCTCTTCTGTTCATTACCTTTTTCACATAAGGCATAAGCAAAGGACAAATCTTTTTGACAAGTTCAAAAACTCTTAATGACGCAATGTCTTTGAATTCTTCTTCCTCAAAATGACAATTCGTCATTCCGATTTCCTGTCCCTGATAAATATAGGGAGTCGCTCTCAAAAACAATGTCGCTGTGGCAAGTGCCATACCAGCCTGCTCTCTCTTGTCCTTATAATCTCCTACAAACCTTGGCAGACATCTGGGCTGGTCATGATTTTCAAGATATATCGTAGGCTGACAAGTCTTGGGAAGTCCTTGCCATCTTGCCAAAATTTGTTTGTATTTTACCAAATCGAATTTGCTGGGCAAAAATCCCATTTTGTAGTCGATTTGCATGTGGTCAAAAGAAAATACAGAGTCAAGCTCTCCTACACTTTCGTCAATGCTTTCTGTCGCATTGTCGGGAGTAATGCCTATGGCTTCGCCTACCGTCATCGAATCGTATCTTGAAAAACTTCTTTCGTTGAGTTCATGGATATATTCATGATAATGAGGTCCGACTATATAAGACGAACTGCCATTGGGATATCCTTCTTTTTTGGATATATAAGTGATGACATCGCACCTGAATCCGTCCACTCCCAAATCAAACCAATAGTTGCAGATATCTGCTACTTCTTGTCGCACTTTGGGATTGTCCCAATTCAAATCAGGCTGTTTTTTTGAGAATAAATGCAAATACCATTCTCCGCTTTTTTCATCATATTCCCAAGCAGGTCCGACAAAACTCGACTTCCAATTATTGGGCGGTTTTTTACCGTTCTTTCCTCTGCCTTTTTGCCATATATAATAATCTCTGTATTCGCTGTCTTTGTTTCTGCTTTCGACAAACCATTTGTGCTCATCACTAGTATGATTGACCACAAGATCCATTATGAGTTTTATGCCTCGCTCGTGCATGCCGTTTATCATCTCTTTCCAATCGTCAAGCGTGCCAAACTCATCCATTATATCTCTATAATCGCTTATGTCATAGCCGTTGTCGTCATTGGGCGATTTGTAGACAGGCGACAGCCATACCGCATCCACGCCAAGGCTTTTGATATAATCGAGTTTTGATATAATACCTCTTATATCCCCTATACCGTCCCCGTTGCCGTCACAGAAGCTACGAGGATAAATCTGGTAAATTACCGCATCCTTGTACCATCTAGTTTTCATATAAATCCTCCTCATACACAAGGCTTTCGCCCTGCAATTTATATCTCGTGCTGGCAAAAGTAAGTGCAAATATTTCATTTGCCTTTGCTTTTTTGAGAATTTTTGCAATCTCGCTCAGCGTACTTCCCGTTGTCATTACATCGTCTACTATCAAATAGTTTTTGCCTTTTACATCGGCATTCTCCGCCAATGAATAGACGCCTATTACATTTTCTTCTCTTTCCTTGCCTGTGAGTTTCGCCTGCTCTTTATTTGAAATGGTCTTTATTATCAATTTATTATCGATAGGAACTCCCAATGCTTCAGCAAGAGGTTTTGCCATTATCTCCGCTTGATTATATCCTCTTTCCTTTTTGCGTTCTTTGGTCAATGGCACAGGTATGATGCAATCTATGGCAATATTTTCATACATTTCTTTGTATCTATCTATAAGATATTGAGAAAAGTATTTACCATAGTACTTTTTGTGCCCGAATTTTATACCTCTAACCATTTCTTTTGCAATATCATTGTACACCACGCATGAACGGGCAAAATCAAAGTGTCTTTCGTGCTGCTGACAGGTAAGACAAAAATCAGCCTCATTAAGTTGTAGCCTGCCGCATTTTTTGCAAATTCTGTCTTTTATAAACTCAAGTTTGTCAAAACATTCTTGGCACAAACCATAATGAGTAGGCTGAGGCAATTCGTCATCGCAAACTAAGCAATTATATTTGTCGACAAAAATTTCTGCCAACAATGTCTTAAACCCTGATTTTATCCTATCCTTGTTCATATATCTAATTATAACACGCACAAAATATGATTTCAATATGCAAAATCATATTATAACCTACATATAATAACAAAAATTTTTAAAATATTTAATTTTTTGCAAAATAAAAATACGAACCACTATCTTAGTGATTCGTATCTTTATTTGGTACGCCACTACCAACGCAAGTTGAACCAAAAGTTTAGCTTGCGTTTTTTATGAAAATTGAACAATTATTTAAAATAGTAGTTCGACTTTATTTTTGTGGAGCTGAGGGGAGTTGCAAGGAGCGAAGCGACGGCTTAGCGAGCAGGCTTGCAGCGTCTCGTGCGAGCGTCACTATTTCGGTCTAACACTATAGCGACACTTGCGCGACGTGCCTACTTCGGACATAAAAAACAGAGGCTTTGACCTCTGTATTTTTTATTGCCGTCTGTGGGCAACGCCGCAAAATGGTGGAGCCTAGTAATAGAAAATCGAATAATTTTACTTTTTATTTTTTATTAAGTTTTTTCCAATACTATATTATTTTTTATCTGGAAATTTTTGTCTTTCCTTCTTTGAGTTGTTTTTAGTGTGCTTATCTTTCGATAATTAATAAATATGTGGTATCTTTGATTTCTTTATTATTACTCCTTCGCTTGTTAAAACAGCATACTTTTGAAAGCCATCAAAAATCTCATAATAAATATTACTCTGCTCTTTTTTCTTCTCTTGAGGATTTTTTATTTTAAATTTATCTCTTATTATCTCTTTGACTGCTTCCCTTACATCTTCATCAATATTATTATATTTATTCACAATCCATTCATCAAATAATTGCAAATATTCTGTCAAGCGTTCTTCAAAACCTTTACCCATATATGGATCTATATCTTTTTCTCCATATACCAATCTATGTACTACACTATCAAATACAGTTTGCTTTCTGCCATAATATCCTATAATAATGTTTTTTATTGGAATCATAGGAATAAATTTATTGCTATCTTTCATTATGTATCCGAATTTTACATTAATATATGGTCTTAGCACTCCATGTGGCATGACAAAATATTGTACTTTACTTTGATATTTATCATACTCGGTAGGGAAAACAACCATTCTTACTTCTCTTTCGGCATTATATCCTTGGTTTTTAAAATATGATGCAAACCACATATATTGTTCATCGCAATCAGATACAGTTTTATTTATATTCTGCAACATTTCATCGTTATATTCCCCATAAACAACTTTTCTCAACAACAACTTTATCGGTACACTTAAAGGTTCCCATTTCAAATTGTTGGGTTTATTCATTGTATTTTCATTAATATCTTCTTGCTTTCCATACCATAACTTATCTTGGGAAGATAATATTTTATCGCAATCAAGTTCAATGGCTATTCCCGATTCTTTTGCATAAGTTATCCATTGATGCAAAGAATCTTCTAATTCTGAAAAAGAAATTGAATACAAGCCGGCATTAAACTTGCCTTGAGCGTTTTCACTCATTAAATTTTTTACAATTTGCAACTTATTAGTTTCTTCCTTCTTCGAAAATTCTGACTCTAGAGCTTTGAGTCCAGCATAATATTCCGATGCATCATTTAGATAAAATATATTAGAAGCCCTGAAAGTGCAATTATTTAGTATAATATCCAAAACCTTAGTAGTAGTATAATGATATAGTTTATATTGGGGTATTGTGTTTTGTTCTAACAATTGATAAATATCGGACGCTTGCTCTTGTGAAATAAAACCATCTTTCATTTTTTTTCTCCTATAACACTTTTTATTTGATAGATAATCGTGTATGGATATGCTATATAGAATTTCTGGACTTCTCCTATTTTAGAATTGTTTAATTTCTTTTTGAGTTTTTCCGATAATTCGTTTGCTTCATCCATCTTAAATCTTGTATATACCCATATTTTTTCTGTTTTCATTTTTTTTAAATCTTCAATAATCTGTTTAGGTATACCCAAATCATCATCTAATTCATCTGCATTTTCCCATTTTGTGTCAATAAATACCAAATACTCTTTTTCATTATCAAAAGCCCATTGATCTCCCTTCTTATTTGAGGCATTATCTTTATTAATTTCATAAATAGTTTTATTGCCATCAAAAAATGTACAATACTCTACGGCTTCAACTAGGGTTTCATTTTTGAATAACTCTGCTAAGTTAACATGATTTTTCAATATTAAAGTGTCATCATAAAATCTTATTATCATAATTATCGTCTCCTAAATTAAATTCTACTATAAATTGTTTTTTTTCTTGTTTGACACATACTTTAAAATCTTTTAGATGCATAAATGTCCACAATGTTATATGCTGATCATTTGCAGGGAAAACCCACGGGGGAATGTGCCAAAATCTTTTTCCGTATTTGATATCCTCTTCATCTTCTGCATTGCTAACAAATTGCAAACCTTTTTCATTTACGTATACTTTTAATTGATATTGATCTTTATCCTTTTGGTGTTCCACCACATTCATTGCCATTAATAGAATTATAAAGATATTGCTATCAATATTGGTCTCAGTTGCCAACCTTTTTGAGAATGTCGCATCGGATTTAAAATCAAACTTTATATTACATACTTTTATTTTATCCAATTTGTGTATTACTAAACTTATTTGATTATCTTTTAAACCGAATAATTGTTTAAGTGCTATTTTTAAATCTAAATTAGTTTTATCAATTATGTTTAGAAATTCATTTTCTCCATATTTGATTATTTTTCTATATAACGACGAAATTATTTCATCGGCTAACAATTGAAAATATTTATCGTACAAAATCCATTTCTTTTGGTCAAGATTTTTAATGTTTCCAATATTCCTCATCATTAAACCATATACATCTTTTTCGCATATAACATTATTTTCTGAATCATAAAAGTCTAAACCTTCTTGATTTTCAAAAAGTGTATTCAAACTTTCATTTATTGTCATTCCTTCATCAATATTATCATTGATTCCCAATGTACAGGGATTTGCCATAAAATATTTCTCTGCTTTACTGTGTGTGCTTGATTTATTAATTGATAAGGCTGTTCTTTGCATATCTAATTTGTATTCTTCAATCATTTCTTGCAGGTTTATATTACTAATCATTTTCGCAACGTCATCTCTCAATGTCATTATAATCTTTAATACAAACCAATGTGATTGTTCTTCTTTATTAAAACCCCACAACTGCAAATAAATCGATTCATCTATATTTTTCTGATATTGCTCATTCTCAGTTTTTCCATTATTCTCAAGCGCTGTACCTATTTCTTTATTTTTACTGAATCTAATAATTATAGATTTGTTAGATTCATTCTCTTCCTCTTTTAAAAAATATATATCTTGCTTTGTATTTAAAGCTCGATCAATCTTTGTTATATTGTCATCACTGTAAAAAACCTGTTTATAGTTTATTTTCCCCCATTGCGAGTCCATCAAAGAATTATTACTTATATTTAAATCTTTGGTAAGGCTAAAATACTTAAATAATTTATTTTTTTCTGTTGCGTCGCGAACAAACCATAACGCTTTTACATCATCTTTTCCAAACAACTCTTTTACATTTTGATCTAAATTATTATTGGCTCTTATATGGCTACTAAAAAATAGATAAATATTATCTTTTAATACTTTGTATTTTTTTACAATTTCTTGGATATTGTTTCCCGATGCATTTTTATTAACTAATTCCCAAAAATTGGTCAAAAAATACATTTCCTTTGCTTTGTCAATATTATTTGATATCAATTCAAGATTTGATTCTTTGCTTAGACATTCTTTTATAATTATATTATTTTCCAAATAAAGTTCCTTATTTATAATATTCTCAGAAGAGTCTTTGTCCTTGCTTTCCCAAAAACTCTTATTTATCAAAAGTTCTTCAAGTTTCAAAGATTTAGTTGTATCTCTGCAAAGCATAATAAGTTTCTTAAAATAATGTAATACAGATTCGCTTTTCCATAATCTATATTTGACATATTTATCCCATTCTTCATCATCTTGGTAGAACATCTTATTTGCATTTGATACTGATAAATATACTAATTTATTAAAGTTGTCCTCTCTTAATATAAAGTTTGAATTCATATCTACTAATGCTTTAACTAGGGTCAAGACTAACATTGATTCTTCGATACTATATTGACTTTTATGATTTTCCAAAACTCTATTTAATTTTTGTAGGCAAAATTTGAAGGCAGCCTGTCTTTGCCTTATATGATAACTAAAAAATGGCCTGGAAATAGCTTTGATAAAAGCGATTTGCCATATAATTTTAAATTTTTCTTCTGATAAATCCTTACTTTTTTCTATATGTTGACTTGTGCACTTCTTATTATCACAATATACTTTTTCTAATACCTTAATAATATCTTCTGTATTTGATTCAATATCAATAGGCTTATCATCGCCTTGATCCATAACTATCTTATTAGACACTCTCTCCATTAGATAATGCGTTATATAAAATATGAGCCTTTTCTCAAAAATATTAAATTTATTCCTTTTTACTTGATTAGATGTCTTATCTAATATATCAACTTCTCTGTGTCCTATTATAACATCAGAACATATATCGGCCAATTTATTCAAACTACAGCTTTGTCTAATTTTGTAATAGTCATATTTAATTTTACATAATGTACATGCATCATCGTGTCTACGCATAGGAGAAATATTGACATTTACATACTGGAAATATTTATCAGTATGTAAATAAAACCTTTGGGTATCTATAGAAAGCCTATTAACTAATAATATTACAGAATCAAACAAAGATACTTTCTTAGTATCTTTTATAACACTAGTCAAGGACTCAATCAAATTTTTAGCACGCAAAAAAGTACTTCCAGAATGAATAGTATCATCGACGTAATGAAAACGTATTTTATAATCCTCATTACTGTTTTGAATATTTTCAAGAGAATAGATAAAATCACTGTATTTTGCTTTGATATTACTTCTAAATTCTTTATCCGAATCAAAATACATAATTCGAGCCAATCCATTAAAAACTTTTTCATTTACTGTGCTTACCCATAATGCGTTTGTCTGATGACGCGGGGCAACAATAAAGTCAAATACAATACTGTCGATATTGTCTTTCAACCCTAATTTAACTTTGTTTAAATAGTCATCCTGAATTTTATTTTTATATTTTTCTAAAAATCTTTCTATATTAAAATAATATTGAAAATGGTTCTCTCCTCTGACTATGTGTTCATATCTTAAAAACTCCGATAATTCAAATACTTTTTTCAAATTCTCTTTATTTTCTTCTACTTTGTCGTTATTAATCGGTCTTAAATAATCTTTCATTCCTAATTTTAACATAGGTACTACTGAACCTCTGTTAACTCCGAATAATGGCGTCTCATCTTCAGTGTTTTGGGGGAAACATTCTTTGCAATTTTTTGCTTTTTCCCAATTAACCGGAACATATATTAAATTATTTATTTGACTCTTACTTATATATTCAAAGCAATTGCCCGCATTTAAGTAACCATCATTGTATACCCAATAATCATTTCCCTCTTGGTTTCCTAACGTTATCAGGGAAATAAATTTGCAAGTTAATTCCGAAAGATTGTCTTTAATATTGGTATCTTCGACAAATTTTGCAATCATTTTATCCATGGTAGAAAGAGTGGTATTTATTGGCACAATAAATATACAGATCGTATCTTTTAAATTAAAGGTGTTTTCTTCATTTCCTTCCTCAATAACAAATCTGTCCGTAACATTTTTCAGAATTTTTAAATTTTTAATTTCCACTTCAGAATTTCTTGCACCATCTGCATTTAAAACAGAGTTGGTTTTGTAAACACAATAACTGCATTTTTTAATTCCCAGATTCACTTGATTATCAATAAATATTTTCTTTAATTCTTGCAAATATAATTCAGAATAGTTTTCGTAACTTATTAAAACTACATTTTTGTTGTTATAATCTTTTTCCTTTTCCTTAATTAATTTATGAAATGACAATTGAGCAAAATGTTGATTATAGTAATTATTATGGAACAATAGCTCTGCCTCTATAAAATCCGTAAAATGAATCTTTGAGCCTGCATGCGTATGACAATTGCATATTTTACAACCAAACTGTTCCTTCTGTTGCATATCAGTACTTAAAATCTTTTTTACATCTTCTATAAAAGGCATTTCTTGTTTTTGGTCGAGCGTCGGATATTTTATATAATGAAAAGGATAGTTTTTATTGTCTTTACTCATAATAATCAAACCTTTTGTATTTTATTTAATATTTCCACAATTGTGGTTATTTCACTATACATAGCACCATTAGAAAGTGCCATTTTTAATACTTTTTCCTTTACTTCATCCAGGTTATTTCCGTCGAAAATTATTTCTTTTCCACTTTCATAACATCGCAAATATATAGCTATATTTTTTAAGTTTTCAAAATCACTCTTTGCTTCATTTGCATAGTTTTTTGAATAATATATTGCTATAATTCTTGTTGCTTCTAATAATTCAAAATCTGTAAGATTAATTAATGCAATTGGAATAATTATATCATTTCCCACAATTGCCATTTTTCTATCTATTGCATATAATAAGATCCCTTTTATAATTGTTTCAAAATATTTGTTGCTATTGTAATCCTTAATGTTGCTATAAAAGTTAATACAAAAACTAGCTTTATCATCTTCTATTCCAGTGTTTTTATTTCTCACACAATCTTCTATTTCTTTTTTGACAGCTCTTATGTTCTCAATTTTATCTTTGTCACTATTTAACTTAGTTAATAGTTTTTCTTTAGAAATTATATAAAGAGGCGCTTCATTATTAAGCTTGTTTATGTCTTCCTTGATAATTATTTCGTCATCAACAGTATTGCTCCGATTTGAATAAAAATGATTTAATGGCAGTAAAATCTTATAACAAGTTCCACTTAAACTTTTATTCGGAACTTTTTCTCTTATCATATTTAAATATTGATCTTTCAGTAAATCGTTATCTTTGATGTCGATTCCTAACATTTTAGCAATTTGATTTTTATTTTCTTCAATATACTTAAAAACCGACATTTTAAAAACACCATTTTTAAATACATCGTCAAGATTATCGTAATATAATCCAAAACCAGAAACAAATAATAACCCCTTCCTGGCAGTTAAAATATTGTTGAAAATTTCAAGTCCATAGTGTAATATGTAATTTTCGTTATTCATTCTATAAAATTTATTACGCTCTTCTATCTGCCCGTCGTCAGGTTTAAAGAAAAACTTTAAATCAACTTTATCTAAATAACTATTCTTCTTTAAAAAACTTTCAGGTACTGATTGGTTATTTAAGTCAGATATATACACTTCCAAAAAAAACGGCGTGTCAATATAATCAAAATATTCCTCTTTGTATGTAGAATTTAAATATTCAATATGCTCAGGCTTTCTTACATTATCACTTATTATCCCCTTTGCTCTATCAAAAATTCGCATACTAAACACTCCGCCATTCGCATGAATGACTGCATTTTCCAACAATTGCAGTATACCTTCTGCTATAGAAATTGATTCAAAAAGCGTTGAAACTACAGTGCTATGAAGTTTGTAATCATCAATGTCCAGCAATAAATTTTTTATATCATATTTGTTTTTTATCTGTTTGTATAACTTATAATTTTCCCAACTTTGCAAATCCTGTTTAGACAGAATTAAATCATTTATCCCTATTTTGTTTATTTTAGTTTCTGTTTTAAATTTCAAAAGCAAATTATTTCTATAATAATTATCATACATTGCAAAGATACAAACAGCCAAAAAAGGTATTTGTGAAATATAATTATTGTAAAACTCATCGTTTGCGTAGGCTATCCTACGCAATTTTGTATACGCTGCTGATTGATTATCTTCAAAATCTTCAAATAAATATTTTTGACACAATCTAAAATATGCCCAAAATTTTCGTCCCTTCTTATTATCAATACAATCCTCAAATGAATCTGGCTTGATTGTTATAAGGTCTTCCTCTTTAGCTCCTTTAGTAATTATATCCCAAAATTCACGACTAATTGGAGACTGAAACAAGTTTAAGCCTTCTTTATCAATAAAAGCTAAAGGTGGCAACTTCCCAATGTATTCTAGATTATTTATAAGAATTTTATTGTTGCAAATAACAAAAATCCCATCGTTAATAGCTATGTTTAAATATGCAATTAACCTAAAATAGTTATCTTGAGTTACCGAAATATCTAGGAAAACAGGCTTGCCTTCAGTACTTTTCTTTATTTTATAACATAACAAAATTACTGAATTTAATATAGCAAAATTAATATTCTTTGTTTTGTCTATAAATTTCAAAACAAATGGCTTCTGAGTCTTTAAACTATTAAGATAATAACTATAATAATTACTCATATCCTCTAACTTTGAAGAATCGCATATTAGATCATAAGATGAATTTCTAAAATTTAATGAGTATTCAAAGCTAACGTAATATTCTTTTGTTTTTAATTGCAGATTATTAAGTTCAACGAGCATTAAAAAATCTTCAGTTTCTTGTACAACCAAATTCACTTTAAGTGCCACATTTACAATGGTTTTATGTTTAGCGTTTTTATAAATTAATTCTGTAACTGATTTTAATTCATCAATATTGAAAATAGTTAATTCCAATATAAGACTAATCTTTTCTGCTATATCTGAATAAATTTTTTTATCCGATAACTTTATATATCCGTTAAAAATTCTTTCTAAATCGTGTTTATCTCTTTTAACAAACCTAAAAATCCAATTTGAAAACTCTTTTCTAATATTATTTATATTGTTTTCTTTATAACAAAATATATCACCAAACTTTTCTTTATAATCCTCCATTTGTTCTATATAAATATTAACAATTACAGAATCTGAAAACAATAATTCCTTTACCCTATTCTCGATATGATTATAACATTCTACAAGTTTTCTTAATTCAAGAGAAGACTTTATATCGATTATGATATCTTTCGTATTTTTGGGGTATTTTATAAGATTTTCGAATTCCTTTACAGAACGTATAGCAAGAAAAGCCATTTTAATAAATTTTCCTTTGTTAAATCTTATGCTTTTAGAATATATGACACATTATATATAATCAATATATAAGGCAAATTTGGGCAAATTTTGTACAACTTTGGCACTTCTTAAGTCAATTAATTAATATTTATGTCATTATTTAGTTATTAACTTTGTTCCTTTCAAATATTATTATAATCAATATATTCATTAAAATAATCAATAACAACATTATAAAAGATAAAAGTATTCCTATAAAAAATGCATTAACTTGCAATACTAATCCTATTCCAAAAATATTGAGTAGAATATTTGTAATTAAGTGATAAACACCTAAACATATAGGAATAGCGATTATGACGGAAATAATTGATAAAAAAACTAATTCGCATAGCAATATACCTATAACATTCGAGCGCGTAAAACCCAGTGCTCGCATAGCAAAGATATAATTCGTTTTTTGCATAATAATTTTTTTTATCATTGCAACTTGAAAAAGAACATAGCTGGTTAAAAACACAATACCGGTTAAACAAAGAACTTTACTTATAAACTCTCCTATTTTTTCAACTTCTTCTATAGCCTTAGGAGTATTATTTAGATAATATGTTTCTATTCCAGAATTATTTAATTTATTGATTATGTTATCCTTATCTTTTAATTCGCAAAAAATATAATTGCCCCCCACTCTATCGTTTAATTTTGTAAAACAGACACCTACCTGAGAACTTTCAAACCAAGAGATATTTTTTATCTTATCATCGATAATACCAACGATTATGACGTTTTCTATTAGACTAATGGTTTGTCCATTATTATCATAGACAAATGATATTCTTTCTCCAATGAGTCTTTCAATATCTAAAAATCCGCATTTTGACAATATATCTTTACTTAAAACTATTTCATCGGCATTACCTGCGGCCTTTCCATAGAGATATAATTCATTACCTCCAATATAGTTATATTCTTTTTCAAAAACCTCAGGCATATTTCCGCCTTCTGTATAGTAAATTTCTGTCATTACATGGAATTCACCAACCCCATTAATTAACATTTTACCCGCAAAATTTTCATGATTCATTTTAATATTTTCCAAATATTCATCACTGTGTATTCCATAATTTTCCAGTTTGTTTTCCCCCAATGACGCATAAACCATGTTGGAGCTGAGCCTGCTTCTTTTAATATTTTCCATTTCTTCGTTAATGCTTGTACTTATAGTAACAGTCAATAATGTCAACAACATTAATATTGTTATAATAAAGCAGAAAAGCAAGCTTCTTATTGGATTTCTTCTTATATTTTTTAATGAAAAAATTATAGTTTTCATATATTTATTTCCCTATTGATATTTATCGATATAATTAACATAGTAAGAGTAAATATCCAAATTAAAATAATCGACAAAATCAATGTTAAAGCAAATATTGGCAAAATCGGTATAGAGGCAAATTCCACGGACAAAATAGATACGCTCCAATACCTTATTATTCTGTCAAAAGCAAACGCCAACACACACGATAACGAAGATGCAATCATTACCAATATGCTAAATATTCCACCTATGTAACAAATTTGATTTATTTTTCTCAAACCTATATATTGCAATTTAAAATTAAAATCCTCATTCTGTTGTATATATGTATAAAACATCAACATTAATGCAATGACTGTACCTAATGACAAAAACACCACAATTACTTTAAACATAATCTTCAATATTTCTAAACCTTGCAAGTAATCTGAAAACCCATTTTCGTCTATAATGTATTCAGATGGGATAATTTGGAATAAAAATTTTAAATTTTGCAACTCATGTGTTATTGCTATAAAAGTTTCAAATTCAACACTGTTTATTGCTATAACAAATGATGGAGTGCTATCAAATAATTCGTGCCACATTATGCTGTTATAAATACCGTATACTATATAATTTTTGTCTTGCTTATCTTCTGATACGATCTGCAATGAATCTCCGACTTTTACATTAAGCAAAGTTGCTATATCTTTTGACAACCATATGCATTCCTTTTTGTTAACGAATCCATTGCCTTGTATAATTAATTTGTCCAAAATTTGAGAAAATGATGTAGAGATATTTATTGCTACTCCTCCTGAATAATCATAAATAAAAACATCCTGTTCTTCTGCCTTTAAAAAAATATTATAGGTCATTGATTCTTGTGTAGAATAAATGTAAATATTTTTATTGTCAAATTCTGATAAGTCAAGATCGCTGTCGATTTTTAAAGAAAAACCGTCGCTATCTTGTAACGGTCCATAATAATTGCTATTTATCTGTTTGCAATAAAAAGCCATAACCCCTGTAATTGAAAACAATACAGCAAGTATAACTGAGTATATAAGAAATTGCGAAAAATTATATTTTATTTCTTTTATAGTAAAATAGACCATCTTCACAAAAATTTACCATCTTCCATTCTTATTATTCTATCCGCTAACAAAGCATCCTCTTCTTGATGAGTTACCATCAAAATAGTGAAACCTGATTGAACTAATTGCTTAAAAATTCCCATAATTACTTCTCCATTATATCTATCTAAATTCCCGCACGGTTCATCTGCAAATAGAATTTCAGGATTATTAATAACAGCTCTTGCAATCGCCACTCTTTGTTTTTCTCCGCCAGATAATCCTCCTGCACTTTTATTGAGTATATTATCAATATTAAGTTGTTTTGCTAATGAATTTATTCTCTCTATTCTTTCCTTTTTTTTAATTCCACCTGACAAAATTAATGGGATCTCAATATTTTCAAAAGCCGTGTATTTATTTTCAAGTGCAAAAGTTTGAAATATAAAACCAAATTTATTATTCCTTACTTGGCAAAGTTTTTTTTCTTGTAATTTATATAAATCTTCTCCATCTAATATTACCTCCCCGCTATCTGGTTTTAACATACTCCCAAGACATTTAAGAAGTGTACTTTTCCCGCTTCCGGATCTTCCCGTAATGGTTATAAACTCTCCTTTTGTTACAGAAATGGAGAGTTTATTCAATACTACTTGATTGCCGTACTTTTTTATTAAATTAGTGCCTTTTAATATCTCTTGCATATTCATTTTGACTTGTATATTTCTACACTAGCAGATTCGAGCTCCACCTTTATTAATGAATATGATTCTTCGAATCGTATACTTTCTACAGTATCTTCATACTCATTGTAGACTTTATATACTACATCCTGTACCTCAATGGTTTTAGATACAGGCAATACAAGCAGAGCATAATATTCGGTTTGATTTAAAAATTTATAATGGTTTGTATATATACTTGTAATTTCGACCTGATCAGATTGGCTAATTCTTACAAAGTTTTCATGAAAATCCGATGAAGGTAATTTAATAGCAAGAAGCGAATAATCATTAAAAAACTCATTGGAATACGCATTAAGATACGTTACTATATAATTCATATCAGAAATGCTACCGTCTTGCATAATAAATTCTTTTATACCTTCTTTATTATTAATCTTATAAACTATAGGCTCTGCGGAGTTATCGGGAGTATACGGTTTATTATCTTCTCCTATAAAAATTAGTTCCTGATTAGAATAATGATACTCTTCAATAACCAACTCGAAAGATAAGTCCTTAACTGAATTCTTTGTCTCCAAATAACAGCTATATGTGGAATCGCTTTCTTTTGAAGTTACTTCGCTTATGGCCCCGAAAAGTTTAATTGTACAAACTCCATTAGAAAAAATAGCGTCTGTCATATAAAATTTTACGTTACTGTATTTGTAATTAAATTTAACAACTGCCAAATTGCTGTCATCAAAATATTCCTTGCTATATCTCTCCTCTTTGGTGGGTTTTTGACTTATTATGTATGTATTGGCCAATTCAGAGTTTTTAAATGTTTTATAATCATCATATGTTTCTACTTTAATACCATCAATACTTTGATACTCAATTTCTGAGACATGACTACCTTGTACTTCAGGTATCCATTTATTATCTTTATTTTGTGTAAAATATACTATAATAATTATGGTTATTACTATGATAATTAATGTCACTAAAACTATTATTAGGTTGCTTAACGATTTTTTTGTCATTTATAAATCTCCTCCTATTTGTCAAATACATCGGCAAGTCTTTTTATATTTCTTTCGATAATATTATAGCTTTCCCATCTGTATAATATAGCCAAGCATTATAAGTTAGCAAGTTATCTACGATTTGACCGTTAAAACTTACGTTTCCACTTTTGCCTGAAATACTATCTGTTGCATTTGCCGTAAAAGAATAAGTCATATCCTCTTGATAATCAAATGATACTGGCAACCACGATAATACTGGACTTTCCAACTTTTGTCCATTCATTTTGCATTCGGGGACCAACAATTGATTAGAAGAAACTTTTGTTGTCGTCAACTCTATACTTCCATACATATAGTTGCTATATGTTCCAGTATATTTGCTAGGTATCGGATCCTCTGATGAATTACATGCTATCATTGCAGAACAAGCTATCGCCAATACACATAATACCATTATAATTAAAAAATATCTTTTCATAACTCTCCTTTACTTGCCGATGTATCTAAAACAAATGCTATTTAGTTTCTGAAATTTGTTTTTTTAACTCTTCAGAAATTTTTGGTTGATTAAACCACCAAACACATGCATCTTTTGTCGACTTTTTAGCCAATTTCAGTGCCATGTCTGGAATAAGAGTTTTAATTTTACTTGTTTTGTTTTCGTTTTTCATAATTCTTCTCCTTTATATTTTTTTGTTTTTTTTACTATAACTATAGAATTTTATTTTTTCAATGCAAATTTCAAAACTGGGCATTTAAAAGACACATATGGTCGCAAAAGCTATTTCCTTCTTTTTGATTGACGCAAAAACCATATTTCCCCTATTGGCAAAAATAAGCATACCGATGTCAAGCCAAAGATTAAGCTAAAACTATATTTCATATCTTTTGCAAAAAAAATAATCGAATATGCTATTAATAAAATCAATATTGAATAAACAATACTCTTTCTGGCAAGTTTTATTTTTTCTTCATCCGTTAGAGGATTATTTATATTTTCCACAGGAGCGAATATAAAAACGCTTATCAGCGAAAAAACAGAAAATATTATCGTTAAATAGAACAGTATTGTTCCAGATATAAATTTAATCAATAATAAAAAAACTATATATGTAGCTAAAAGTAAAATCAAACATCCCAAATGAGTCTTTGCATGATAGCCGCCTGCAGATCCTCTCATCAAAATAAAAGCAAAAACATACAATATCGAATATAAAAATGTATTACTAAATAAGGCAATAATAAATAAGCTTAATCCATTTAGCAATGTAGATAAAAGCACCTCGAAACTGTAATCGTACACTTCCTTTCTGCTTTCTTCTATTAAATTTCGACTTATAAAAAAAGAAGTCATTTTTTTAGCTAATTTTGACAACATTTCTGTCTCCTTAACATTAAAATAACTTCTTGAAGATTTTATATCAATACGATGTGCAAAATCGGTCGTTAATCCTGCGCATTTGGCAACTCAATCAAGTTTTTCAATATTACAGTTACGCAAAATAACTCGCCATTTTTACTAATGTCAACCGCTCCATTATATTTTTCCGCTATTTCTTCTACACTTTTCAATCCTATTCCATGCATTAATTTATCAGATTTTGACGTTCCTTCAACTATTTTGATAGTAGAGTCGTATGTATTCTCAATATTACATGTCAAATAATCCTCTCTTTGCGTCAACTCTAAATCTATTTTTTTTTCTATGTCTGTCAATTTTTCACAAGCCTCAATCGCATTGTCCAAAAGATTTCCGATAATAATGCATAGATCCAAATCACTTATCTTATTTTGCGACATAATTGTACTTTTGCAATTAAAAGCAATATTATTACCATTTATTTTGTTGATTTTTGAATATATTAAAGCATTAAGAGAATCGTTTTGAGTATAATGATATTCGCCTTCTCTATCAATATAATTACTGAGTTCTTTTATCCTTTCTATCCCCTCTTTCTTATTCTTCGAAATTAATGTCTGTATAGCAAACAATTCATTCTTAAAATTGTGCACAATTTTGCGATATTCTTCTTTTTCCTCAAGCACCTTTTGATAATAGTCTATTTGAGCTTTTATCTGATTGCGCTCAATTTCTCTTATACTACTTTTTCTTGCCTCTTTCAATTGCCATTCGAACAAATATATTAAAGCCATATTTGCAATAATTAATCCAAGAACTGAAATAAACAAAGTTATTTCGTTTTTATCGCTTTGTTCGACCGCGGCATAATCACTTATAGATAAAATTATAAAGAAAGTGGAAACTGGCAAAATTAACATTACAACAATTATTATTTTGGATAGCAATACTTCATGTGGTTTTATATAATATCCGCTTGCTTTTATCAACACCACCAAAAACAACTTTGATACAACTGTGCCAATTAAATAATAAAATATGTTTTGCTGAATTTTTTCAATCGGTAAATCTGTCATGCTTTTCAATATTAATCCAGTAAGCACTTCACTAACCAATAAAATAACAATGATAGCTACACTTAGTAGTATTCTCGTAAATAAATTAGTTTTATATAAAAATGAAACTGCAAAAATCGAAACCAATACTCTCAAAAAAGTAATTACTTCTGACTTTGCGAAAATACATAATACAGATACAATAACCAAATAAAAACCGTAAATCAGTACCATATATTTAGGGGAATATCTTGCTTTCGCAAACATAGAAAAAAATCCAGAAATAATAAATATTTCAAGAAAAACCCCTATTACGTCTGTTAAACTTTTCAGCACCGACATATGCTTATCCCTTTATCATAAATTTAGCAAATTGTTTTAATACATCTTTCCTTTTATGTTTACTTAAAAAAACTGTAGACTCGTCTTTCATTTGTATATCGGCAATATTGATTGATTTGATAAATTTCATATTTACGAGAAAACTTTGATGTGTTAATACAAAGCCTTTTAATTTTAATTTTTCTTCATAATCTGATAATTTCCCTTTGCATTCAAATATGTTTTTTTTAGTATGAATAAATAAATGCCTTCTGTTTGCCTCAATAAATATAATGTCTTTTAATTCGATAACATTTGTGCACCCTTGCCAATTGATAACAATATTATCGTGCATCTCCATATATGCTTTTAACGCTCTGCCAAAATCATTATCAAAATCATATTTATTAATTGGTTTGTTCAACAACTGAAAAGCACCTACTCTGAACGTTTCAGGAGCGTAACTAATATAGCTGGTAACAAAAAAAATGATAATATTATTAAATTTTTCTTGCAATATTTTTACAACATCTATACCGTTAATGTCATTTGTTAATTCGATATCCATAAAAATTATATCTACACTGGAATTTTTATTATCCAAATAACTTTTCAACAATTCATAACTATCTTCATAACAATGTATATTTATTTTTTCTAATGTATTTTCTTCAGAATATTGCTCAAGATATGATTTAATTGTATCGTGAATTGTTTTATCATCGTCACAAATTACTATTTCCATAATTTCTATCCCCTTTAATCATATAATATTATAATTGATTTTAATATAAGAGTCAATATTTTTAAAGGTTATTTAGCTGAACTAATTAATATTATTACATAAAATTTGGCACCACGACGTGTGCTTGTCATAGACAAGTGGCGTCGCTTCGCTCCGCCAGACAAGCACACATCTGAATAACTCTTTGACTTGCTAAAATGAAAGCGAGAGGCAAGCGAAGTTGCCGCTGATCCGCTTGTGCAAGCCTTTCGCTTTTGCCTTCTCGCTATTTTCATTTGTATTGCAATGTCTATTAAGATATTGCATTTTCTCTACCTCCGTATTTGCCTTTTCGTTTGGCATTGTCGCATATGCCTCTCAAAAGTAAACGGTCGAAATATCCTTGTTTGGTATTCATTGTATATTGGATATTAAGCAAGGATTTTTCTTTGTCCCGTTGACTTTTGGATATTGACTTTTATTGCTGTTTTTTTCATTAATCGTCTTATGCTCCTTTTCTGCCTGCCGAAAGGCAAATTAACTTCGGAGGTAAAGAAAATGAAAAACAACAGAAAAGGTTATGAAGTATTTGAGGAAATAATCTCTCCTGACAATGTAATGCGTATGGGAGAATTACTTGCTCTGCAATCGTTAAAGTTTATGTGCCAGCATAAACATCTACATAAAATGTATGCCAATCTCGCTAGAGATATAGACTACAAAGATATACCGGGCTATATTCTTACAGATAGCTATGATTTAGCACAAAGTGCTGCATTATTCTTATTAGACTATATGGGTAAATCCGTATACGATACTTGCATAGATAAAAAGAGTAATAAAGTATTTACAATAAAGAGATTGTGTTATAAACACCTTTGCCATTTACTATATGAAGAATGGAAACTTAAGAGATATACAGGCAGTATAGAAGACTTGAATAAAAGCGAAGAACCCTATACAGAGTTTGAGCAAGAATACAAAGGCGATTATACAAAATACGATAAGATAATTAGAAAGCTAAAACTTAACAAAGGCGAAAAAGAAACACTAAATTGCTATATGCAAGGTATAGGCTTTGTACAGCAGGCTAAAATGTTTTCTCTTAATCCCTCTACTATATGGCGAAGAAGAAAGAGTATGCAAAATAAATATCTGAATATTGTACATACACTTTAATAAACAACTTAACACTAATTTTCTATAAGGCAATCTATAACTAGGTTGTCTTATTTTTTATGTAAAATTTTCAAACTTTTGACTTGACTTTTGCTGTTTCCGTGCCTTTTAAGTAGAGGCTTTTATTTTAGGGGGTCCATTTTTGCTAAATTTGTGGCTACTAAGTGAGGGGGTAATTTCGCAAATGTAAAATCTGTGCAATATTTTGCATTTAAGGGGTAGACTTTTGCCTTTTTCGTGGCTAATAAGTGGAGGCCTTTTTTTCTGAACCGGACATTAGGTGTCCAGTTTGGAAGATATAATCATTAAAAAGTTTTTTGAAGTCGCAAAAACCTTGCGAGTTCAAGAGATATAACAATAAAAAACAAAGGAGGAAAAACAATGTCATTCAGAGCAGCAAAAATTTCATTTGACGGAAGTCATTACATCGCAACACCAAAAGAGAATTTTCCACGAGGACGCAAGCGACGACGATCTTCTTTCTCTTTGTCCAACAAAGAAATAGAACAAAAAGAACAATTTGAAACCGCATATAAAGAAAGCCAGAAACTCCCACGCAAAGAGCGAAAAGAATATGTACAGAAAGCAATGGAAGAAACTATCCCCGACAAAAAGGTTCGAAAAGAATACATAGACAGAAACAGTGAACGCAAACAGATAAATACTATCCGAAGAAAAGTTCGTTTGTATAGAAAAGCCTATTTGCAAGAGTGGAGCTATTTTTGCACTTTTACGTTTTCGGATAAACTGCATACGGAAGAAAGTTTTAGGAAGTCGCTACGAAATACCTTAAAACATCTTGTAAATCGTAAAGGCTGGAAACATATAGGCGTATGGGAAAGAGGCGGAGATACAAACAGATTACATTTTCACGGTATTTTCTATATCCCGCCCGACGGTATGGTGGGAGAAATAATAGAAACAAAAGATTACAGTACAACAGACCGTAAAATGCAAACGGCACATCAAAACACATACTTTCTCGAACGCTATGGCAGAAACGATTTTGAGTCGATTGGTTCGCCTATGGAAGTCAGACAATCTATTGCTTATCTGATGAAGTACATAGAAAAGTCTGGAGAAAAACTTATTTATGGTGGAAAACTACCTGCGTACTTTGAATCTGACATATTGGACGAAGATATTCTCTGTCCGTACGGCATAGAGGATAAAAAAGCAATTCTTGCAGACGATTTTCTCTGTATGGTAGACGGCGAAGTTATGGGTAAAGTAAGTCCTGAGGTCATAGCCAAAATGCCGAAAGTGAATTGATTTACCTTTCGCCATTGGAGCGTAAACGGCTTAGCATTTTTTCTCAAGGGTAAAGTGAATTGCTATGTGGCAACCCTTGCAAAAAAGAATAGAAAGATTAGAAACATAAAGACTTTTGCTCAGCCGTTTATTTTCGCTCTGCCGAAAGGCAAATACAAATAAAATATTAGGAGGTAATCACAAATGCAAACAGCAGTAATCTATGCGAGATACAGTTCAGATAACCAAACCGAGCAATCTATTGAAGGACAATTGAGAGTGTGTGAGGAATATGCTAAAAAGAATAATATTCTGATACTTGGCACATATATTGACCGTGCTATGACAGGTACAAACGATAATCGTCCTGACTTTCAAAGAATGATAAAAGACAGCAGTCGTAAAGAATGGAATTACGTTATTTGCTATAAGTTAGATAGGTTCTCCCGTAATAAGTACGAAACAGCAATACATAAAAAGACTTTGAGAGATAACGGCGTAAAAGTATTGTCCGCTATGGAAAATATTCCCGACACTCCCGAAGGCATAATATTGGAGAGTCTGCTCGAAGGTATGAACCAATACTTCTCCGCCGAACTTGCTCAAAAGGTAAAAAGAGGTATGAGAGAAACAAGACTAAAAGGATTATACCAAGGCGGAGGATTACCTTACGGGTATAAGGTTGTAAACCGTAAGATAGTTATAGACGGAACAAAAGCCGAAGCAATTAGATTTATATTCAACCAATATCTATTAGGCATATCTGTCAGAGAAATAATAGCAAATCTTACTGAAAAAGGTATTCTATATAAAGGAAAGCCCTTTGCCATAAATACTGTATATGGAATGTTGAGTAATGAAAAATATTCAGGTATATATAAGCACGGAGAAGAGGTGATAGACAATATGTACCCGCAATTAATAGATAAAGAAATATACGAATCCGTGCGACATAAGATTGAGAAAAATAAGTATGGGAAAAGCAGCATAAGAGTGCCTTATTTACTCAGAAAAAAGATTCGGTGCGGATATTGTGGAAAACCAATGATTGGAGAATCTGGCACAGCAAGAAGCGGAGAGGTAAAGCGTTATTATAAATGCAGCGGTAAAAAACATAATAACGGTTGTAAAAAATCTCAGATAAGAAAGGATGAATTAGAAGATTGTATAGTCAATGCTATAATACTTGAATTAAGCAAGCCTGATATTATGGATAGTATAGTGGCTAAAATTATGAGCTTGCAAAACGAAAACGAATCAGCAAATTCAACATTGACAATGCTCTTAAATGAACAACACGGCGTAGAAAAAGCCTTGAATAATATGATAACAGCCATTGAAAACGGCATAATATCCAACACAACAAACAAACGATTACATGAACTCGAAAAACAACAAGAAGATTTAGAAAGGAAAATACTAGTCGAAAGAAGCAAAAAATCAATAAAGATATCCGAAAGCGATATTAGGAAATATTATACCCAAGCCCTGCAAGCTGAAAAAACTCTTCTTATAAATATACTGATAAAAGAAATAATATTATATGATGATAAGATAGAGCTATACTTCAACAATCCAACATCAAAAAGTCCTGACGAAAGTCGGGGCTTTTTATTTTGCTCATACAACACTAAAATTGTACAAGAAAAGGAAAATAAGAAGCCTTCAATTACCGATATTTTAATAGAGATGTATCTTGGTTAAAACATAACAAAAAGCCTAAACCAAACACACCTTTTTTGTGGTTCAATTTAGGCTTTTAGTGGTACCGGTGATCGGAGTCGAACCAATGACCTGCCGGGTATGAACCGGCCGCTCTAACCAACTAAGCTACACCGGCAAATAATGGTTGCGGGTGAAGGATTCGAACCAACGACCTTCGGGTTATGAGCCCGACGAGCTACCACTGCTCCAACCCGCGATATTCATTAAATGCTTTACAATAATAATTGAAATTTTGTCATTTGTCAAGAGTTTTTTGCCCTTTTCGCAAAATTTTATACTTATTTGATTGTATTCACTCTTTTTTATCTTTATTCAAATCTGAACAAACCTTTTTTGTATTTGAGATATCCTTCCTGATTGTCGCTCTCTCTGACTATTACATAATCCTTGCCGAGATAATCCATAAGTTTTGACAAAAGTCTTCCGCCGCCTACGATTACTCCTCTTCTTTTGGGCTCCAATCCGTTGATATTCAATCTGTCTTCCATAGACATATTGTGAATTTTGTCAGTAAGCTTGTCTACTACCGATTTTTTGAGCTTGTAATTGTCTACGATATCTGGATTGTATACTTTCATATTTTCTGCTATCGCCACAAAGCTCGATGCCGTACCGCCGATAGAAAGAATTTCGTCATATTCAGGAAGTTTTCCGTATCCTTTTATGATATCTTCGATATATGCGTCAATCTTCTTATAATCTTCTTGGCAATTATCGAATATGCGTACAAGACCTATCGGCATGCTTTTTGCAAAACAAATACCCTTTTCGTCTCCTACCGCAAGTTCTGTGCTTGCTCCGCCTATATCCATGACGCACACTTTGCCTTTTGTATATGCCCCGTAAAAGCCCAATTTTGCTTCATTCTGGCTGGCAACGATATCTATCGATATTCCTCTTTTTTCAAGCATATCGACAAAAGCCTGACGATTTTTGGCACTTCTTACGGCTTCGGTAGCAAATGCGTAAATTTCCCCGCAGCCCTCATCTTTTGCCTGTGCAAAAAAATCCTCTATCGCATCGGCCGTGACCTTCATATTTTCTTCTTGAAGACAGCCCGTAAGAGCAAGACCTCTGCCAAGTCCTGTTGTGTTTATTTTTTTAAAAACTCTTGTCATTTCATCGCTGACAAGAAGCCTTACTGAATTAGAACCAATATCGATAATGCCGTATCTCATACAAACAATTATAGTCTACCGATAAGCAATAGGCAAGAAAAATACAAAATTTTAACAATTTTTTCTAAACTTTTTCAAAATCAGTTGACAACCTCTGATATTTATATTATAGTAAATGAGCAAAATTTGTTTTGGCTCCGTGGTCAAGCGGTTAAGACATCGCCCTTTCACGGCGGTAACACGAGTTCGATTCTCGTCGGAGTCACCACGAAAATACACTCAAACTTGAGTGTATTTTTCTTTTGCTTTATTTTTTTATTTTCTAATATCGTATAGATTATATCAATATTTATTTAAAATAAAAAACTCGCCTTTTATAAAGCGAGTTTTATTCATTTTTGCCTTTATCGTGATATTCTTCAAACAAGTCATTCGGAGTACATTCCAAAATATCGCAAAGGGACTGAAGATTGTTGAATTTTATGCCACTTGTTTGGTTGTTGACAATCTTGTTGAAGTTTTGATAGCTCAATCCCATTTGCATATAAAGCCAATATTTTGACTTGCCTTTTTCCTTTAAAATCTCATCTATCCTAAGTTTTATACTTACCTTATCATTATCGATTTTACTTTTCTAAAAATTCAAACAATGCCTCGCAGCCTGCTTTTATATCCTCATAAGTCTTGTCAAAATCGCCTGTATACCAAGGGTCTGCGACATCGGCTTTGCTGTGCACAAATTCCAACATGGAATGGATTTTCCCTTCACTATCGCCGCCGAAAATTCTCAGCATATTGACAATGTTGTAGCTGTCCATTCCCACAAACATATCATATTGGTCATAATCGCTCTTTTTGAGCTGGACAGCATACTTCCCATCACAGCTTATGCCGTATTCTGCAAGTTTTCTTTTTGTACCTCTGTGTACGGGAGAGCCAATCTCCTCGGTGCTTGTGGCAGATGACACGATAAGATAATCTTTTTGCTTACCTTCTCTTTTTACGATATCCTTGAATACAAATTCTGCCATTGGCGAACGACAAATATTGCCGTGGCATACAAACATGATTTTGTGCATAATTTCTTGAAAATAATTGTTTTGTGATTTAGTATTGATTTGATTTTATGGCTATTTATATAATTTAAGCCTTAGGTAAATTATATAAATACTTTTATACTATTATTTATATATCTATAATAAAAAATCAGTACTCTACGCTGTAAAGATACAATCCGCAAGCCTCGAGAGTCTTTCCCGTCATTACATGTCTTTTTGAATCTATCATTTGTATAATGTCTTCAGGGGCAAATCTGCCTCGTCCTACATCTATTAAAGTGCCTGCGATAATGCGTACCATATTGTGCAAAAAGCCGTTTCCCGTAACATAGATAAACAAGTCTTCGCCCTCGCAATCTATATGCAGGTCATAAATAGTCCTTATGGTATTTTCTTTTTCTTCGTCCGCAAGCATAAAAGCTCTGAAGTCGTGCTCTCCTATAAAAAACTGACATGCTTTTTTCATTTTTTCTATATCCAAATCATAAAAGCATATATGATAATATAGTCTTTTCAGCGGAGAATGAATTTTGGACAGACAGACTTTGTAGAGGTATGTCTTTTTCTTGGCATCGAATCTTGCGTGAAAATCATCACTTACTCTTTCGCAAGAATTGACTGCTATATCTTTGGGTAGCATAGTGTTTATGCTATAACCGAATGAGCTTGTATCAAATTGTTTTTCTGTATCGAAATGCACTACCTGATTGAGAGCATGCACTCCCGCATCTGTTCTTCCGCTGGGTTGGACAATGATATTTTCCTGAAATCTTGTGGACAATACTCTCTCGAGTTCTGCCTGAACGGTAGGCAATCCGTTTTGTCTTTGAAAGCCATAATATCTTCCGCCGTCATAGCAAATCGTCAACTTATATCTTGCCATATCATACCGCCAATTTAAAGAAGTTGTAAATCAAAATATCAAGTCCCTCTATCTTAAATCCGCCAAGGTCGGGAGCTCCTGCCAAAGAAGTCACGAGGTATTTGTCCAAAAAGATAATTACCACAAAAGCCACTACACCCAAAAATGCAAAAATATCGCTTTTTCTTACTTTGAATACTTTCATTTTTGTACGCTTCGATGACGCATTATAACATCTTGCGTCAAGTGCATCGGCAAGCTCGTCAGCTTTTCTGAAAGCACTGACAAACAAAGGTATCAAAACAGGCAGCATAGCTTTTATTTTTTTGAAAAAATTCGAGCTGTCTATATCCGCACCTCTAGCTTTTTGGGCCATCATAATCTTGTCCGTTTCTTCGATAAGACCAGGGATAAATCTCAATGCAATCGACATAATGATAGCAAGGTCATGAACAGGGATTTTGATATAGCTCAAAGGCTTTAAAAGATACTCTAAAGCATCTGTAAGCTCGGTAGGAGTGGTAGTAAAAGTAAGTATGGACGAGCCGATTACCAAAAGGGTAAATCTTAGAGCCATTTTGATAGCAAAGTTTATGCCCTGATCGGTAATGCTCATATCAATTTTGCCAAGTTTTATAGGAACGAGCACATTGCCCGAAGATGTAAAAAATATGTTGATTATCGCAGTAAATATAAGCAAAAACAAAATGCCTTTTATGCTTTTCAAGACAATCTTATAAGGCACATGCGATACGGCGATTATTATCGTGACAGCCAGATACATAAACACAAACATCGTATATGACACGATAAAAAATACCGAAAGCATAAACAAAAATGTTACCAAAATTTTTATTCTGGCATCCAATGAATGAATAAAAGATTTTACGGGATAATATTGTCCGAATGAAATATCTCTCATCTTTTGTCCCTCTTTTGTTTTTGCTGATTTACGATAATTTCGTCTTTATTATCTTTTTTATTGTCGTCAATTTTATCTTCTTGAGATTCTTCGATGTGTTTGTCTGAAGATTCATTTATATTTTGACAATCATCGCCTTCTTTGTTGTCTTTTGCAATCCACTTATGCGAAAAGTCATACATATCGAAAGCGGCTTTTTGAGCATCGATATTCGTATTATGTTTTTTATTATAAAGCTCGACAATGTTTTTGAGCAAGTCTTCTGCCGTGACTATATTATTAGAGATATTTATACCCTTATATCTCAAGGCGTTTGCTATTTTTACGGCTCTGGGGATATCTAGCCCTATGGCTTGAAGTTGTCTTGAATGTTTGAAAAGCTCTTGCATAGGCTCGTCATAGACGATATGAGAATCGTTGAAAACAACAATCCTGTTTGCAAATCTAGTAATTTCGTCTATATCGTGAGAAATAACCACTATCGTGGGCGAGCAATGCTCTTTGAGATGTCTTATCAGATTGAGAATTTGCTCTTTGCCGTAAGGGTCCAATCCTGCGGTAGGCTCGTCTAGTATGAGCATTTTTGGACGCATGGCGATTATGCCTGCAATCGCTACTCTTCTCTTTTGTCCGCCCGAAAGTTCAAAAGGGGCTCTGTCTTTGACCTTTTCATAGTCAAGTCCCACCATTTCGATAGCCTCTTTGACTCTCTCTTTTATCTCCTCGTTTGAAAGTCCGAGATTTTTGGGACCGAAAGCCACATCTTTTTCTACCGTATCGGCAAAAAGCTGATATTCGGGATATTGGAATACCATACCTACCTGACTGCGAAGCTCCTTGAGATTGACTTTGGGACGCTTTTGAGAAGTAAGTTTGATATCAAAAATTTCTATTTCGCCTTCCTGAGGTTTTATAAGACCGTTTATGTGCTGGATAAATGTGCTTTTTCCGCTTCCCGTATGTCCTATGATACCCAAAAAGTCTCCCTCGTTTATCGTGAGATTGATATCGTCAAGGGCTTTTTTCTCATAAGGCGTACCTTTGCTGTATGTGAAGGAGAGATTTTTTATAACAATCGGCATAAGCTGTCTATCAAATCCTCCTCTTTTGTGATTTCGCCCGTATCGATACCGAGCTTTGCCAAGGATATGGCAAATTGAGTATCCCAAGGTACGGCAAGTTTTATATTCTTCAGTTCTTCATAATGCCTGAACACATTCTGAGGCGTATCGTCAAAAGCAATTTCGCCGTCATTCATGACGATAAGTCTGTCTGCTCCCAATGCCTCTTCCATAAAGTGAGTAATATGAATAATGGTCATTCCCTCTTGTTTGTTGAGCTCGTGAGCTACTTTGAGCACTTCGCTTCTTCCCTGAGGATCGAGCATGGCAGTAGATTCATCCAATACAAGAATTTTGGGCTTGATAGCAAGCACGCCCGCTATGGCAAGTCGCTGTTTTTGACCGCCGCTCATCTTAAAAGGCGTACCCTTTTTGTGCTCGAGCATACCTACTTTTGTGAGTGCCCAATCCACTCTTCTTATTATCTCTTCTCTTTCTATACCGAGATTTTCAGGCCCGAAAGCTATATCGTCCTCTACGATAGAAGCAATCATCTGATTATCGGGATTTTGAAATACCATTCCCACATTTTTGCGAATATCAAACAATTTTTTATTGTCCATTGTCGAGTCGCCGAAAATTCTCACATCGCCGCTCGTGGGCAAGAGCAAACCATTGAGAAGTTTTGCAAGCGTGCTTTTTCCGCTTCCGTTGTGTCCTACAAGTGCGACAAAAGAGCCTTCTTCTATCTCCAAAGAAAGCTTCTTGATTGCCTCAACCGTATCGGGCTGATTGGCATTGTAAGAAAAGCAAACATCTTTTAAGAGTACGGCTCGTGCCATTTCAAACTCCTCAAATCGTAATAATTTTTTAGATATTATACCATAACAAGAGAATTTTTACAAATATATTATGTAAATTCAGATTTATAAATAAAAAAACATTTATTGCCTGTAAAAAATACATGCAAAAAAATAATAAACAAATAGATATTTTAATATACTTTTATCTTATGAGCGATAAAAGATGTCGAAGTCCTGCCCGATATCTTTTGCGTTTTGTATCGCCCATTTTTTATCAATCAAAAAGATTTGCAATCATCTCTTTCCAAAGGCGTGATTAAAGGCTTTCCGTTTGCGTCCAACAAGGGAGTAATACCGCCTGCATATCCCGAGAATTTAAAAAGATAATTCACTCCCGTTACTTTATCTATCCATATCTCGCAGCCGTCCATCATTCCCTGACTATACACCTTCATAAATCTCTTGTCTTTGTCTGTCATAATTCTTTTCTCCTGTCGTTTTTTTAATTATATCCTATAATATGTTTGTGCGTCAACACCTATCATTTTGCCAGCTTAAACAAAACTTTTAAAAGCAATTTCCCGCTATAATTTTGTCCAAATTCATTGACTAATACAAAGTATATATATTATAATTAAAAAGATTAAAAACAATCCTAACGGAGGTAAATTTTATAATGAGTAAGAAAATGACTATTGATGGTAATACAGCCGCTGCTCATATCGCTTATGCGTTCAGCGAAGTCGCTGCTATTTATCCTATCACTCCTTCTTCCCCTATGGCAGAAAACTGCGATGAGTGGGCTACTGCCGGAAGAAAGAATATTTTCGGTCAAGTATTGAAAATTGTCGAGATGCAATCAGAAGCAGGTGCTGCCGGTGCCGTACACGGCTCTTTGATGGCAGGTGCTTTGACCACTACTTTCACCGCAAGCCAAGGTCTTCTTTTGATGATCCCCAATATGTACAAGATTGCCGGTGAACTCACACCCTGCGTATTCCATGTAAGTGCTCGTGCACTCGCTTATCACGCACTCAATATCTTCGGCGACCATTCAGATGTTATGGCTTGCCGTCAGACAGGTTTTGCTATGCTTTGCTCCAACTCTGTACAAGAAGTTATGGACCTCGCATTCGTAGCTCACCTCGCTACTCTCAAATCTAAAGTACCTTTTATGCACTTCTTTGACGGTTTCAGAACTTCTCACGAAGTTTCCAAGATTGAAGTGACTGACTATGCAGACATCAAGGCTCTCGTAGACAAGAAGTATGCTAAGTACATAGATGACTTCAAAAAGCGTGCTCTCAACCCTGAACATCCTGTTCAGAAAGGTACCGCTCAGAATCCCGATATCTACTTCCAGAACCGTGAAGCTTGCAACAGCTATTACAATGCTGTTCCTGAAATTGTCGCAGAAGCTATGGAAGATGTAAAGGCTATCACCGGTCGTGAATACAAGCCTTATCAATATTATGGTGCAAAAGACGCTAAGTCTATCATCGTATTGATGGGTAGCGGTGCAGATGCCGTGACAGAAACAGTAGATTACCTCAACGCAAAGGGTGGCAAGTACGGCGTTCTTAAAGTAAGATTGTTCCGTCCTTTCGCTTCCAAGATGTTTGCTGACGCTATCCCCGCAAGCGTAAAGAATATCGTAGTACTCGACAGAGTAAAAGAATGCGGTAGTGCAGGCGAACCTTTGTACCTCGATGTAGTAGCTGCTCTCAACGAGACAGGCAGAAAAGATGTCAACATTACATGCGGCAGATACGGTCTCGGCAGCAAGGAATTTACTCCTTCTATGATAAATGCAATCTACAAAAATGTAGAAAGCAAGAACCCCAAGAACCACTTCACTGTTGGTATCGTGGACGATGTCACAAACAACTCTATCGAAGTCACAGAAAAAATCGATGCTGCTCCCAAGGGCACTATCTCTTGCAAATTCTACGGTCTCGGCTCTGACGGTACTGTGGGCAGCAACAAAAACTCTATCAAGATTATCGGTGACTATACAGAAAAATATGCTCAGGCATACTTCGCTTATGACTCCAAGAAGTCCGGCGGTATTACTGTATCACACTTGAGATTCGGCGATACACCTATCAAGAGTTCTTACCTCATTGACCAAGCTGACTTCGTAGCTTGTCACAATCCTTCTTATGTCACAAAATACGATATGATAAGCGACCTCAAAGAAGGCGGCACATTCTTGCTCAACTCTCCTTGGACTGTTGAAGACATGAACAAGCACCTCCCTGCTAGCATGAAAAATGCTATCGCTAAAAAGCATATCAAATTCTATAATATCGATGCTATCAAGGTTGTAAGCGAAATCGGTCTCGGAAATCGTATTTCCACAACAATGCAGGCATGTTTCTTCAAGCTCGCTAATGTAATTGATTATGCAGAAGCTGACAAGCACATGAAAGAGTTTGTTGTTAAGTCCTTCTCCAAGAAAGGCGAAAAGGTCGTAAACATGAACTTTGCTGCTATCGACCATGCTATTGCAAACATCAAGGCTATAGATTATCCTGCTGATTGGGCTACTACCACAGAAGGTGCAGTAGTTAAGCCTACCACAGATGACGAATACTTCACAAAGATTATCTCTCCTATCCTTGCTCAGGAAGGCGATAAACTCCCTGTATCCGCATTCTTGGATCATGCAGACGGTACCGTTCCTACAGGCACAACCAAGTTTGAAAAGCGTGGTATTGCCGTTAAGGTTCCTGTATGGGTAAAGGAAAACTGCTTGCAGTGTAACCAGTGTTCTTTCGTTTGTCCTCACGCATCTATCATTCCTGTAGCTCAAAAGCCCGAAGCTCTCAAAGACGCTCCTGCTACTTTTGCTACTGTTGATATGAAGAATCCCAAGGCAAAGGAATACAAGTTCAGAATTCAGGTTTCTCCTCTCGATTGCTCCGGCTGCGGCAACTGTGCAAACATCTGTCCTGCAAAGGAAAAGGCTCTCGTTATGACAGACCTCGAACAAGCTCTCGCAAACGGCGAAGCAGAAAACTGGAAGTTTGCTGACGCACTCAATCCCAGCGATGTTCCTATCGCTCGCGATACCGTTATCGGCAGCCAATTCAATCGTTCTTTGTTTGAATTCTCCGGTGCTTGTGCAGGTTGTGGCGAAACTCCTTACCTCAAGGTTATCACTCAGCTTTACGGCGACAGAATGATTATCGCAAACGCTACAGGTTGTTCTTCAATCTACGGCGGTTCTGCTCCTACATGTCCTTATACAAAGAACAAGAAGGGCGAAGGTCCTGCTTGGGCAAACAGCTTGTTTGAAGACAACGCAGAATTCGGCTTTGGTATTTTGACTGCTACAAACCAGAGAAGACAAAAGCTCATGGAAGACATGGAAGCTGTTATGGCTCTCGGCGTTGACAAGGCTCTTAGCGACAAGTTTACCGCTTGGATGGAAACATACAATGACGCAAACGCAAACAAGCCTCATTGCGATGAAATCAAGGCTATGATTAAAGATGCTGCGGCAAATGAAAAAGACGCAGAAAAGAAAGCTCTCCTCGAGAATATCGCTAAGAATACAGATTGCCTCGTTAAGAAGTCTGTTTGGGCATTCGGCGGTGACGGTTGGGCTTACGATATCGGTTACGGCGGTCTTGACCATGTTCTCGCTATGGGACAAAACATCAATGTTGTAGTACTCGATACAGAAGTATATTCAAATACAGGCGGTCAGGCTTCTAAGTCATCCCCTACAGGTGCTGTAGCTAAGTTCGCTGCTGGCGGTAAGGTGACAAAGAAGAAAGACCTCGGCAAGATGGCTATGAGCTATGGATATGTATATGTAGCACAAGTTGCTATGGGTGCAAATATGAACCAATACATCAATGCACTCAAAGAAGCTGAAGCTTATGACGGACCTTCCCTCATCATCTGCTATGCTCCTTGTATCAACCACGGTATCAACATGTCAAACAGCCAAATCGAAGAGAAGAAAGCTGTTGCTGCTGGATACTGGCAGTTGTACAGATTCAATCCTACCCTTGCAGAGCAAGGCAAGAATCCTTTCTCTCTCGACAGCAAGGAAGCTACTGCTGATTACAAAGAATTCTTGCTCGGCGAAAACAGATATGCTCAGCTCGCAAAAGCTAAGCCTCAAGTCGCTGAAAAGCTCTTTGCTATCAACGAAAAAGAAGCAAAGGAAAGATACGAAGGCTACAAGAAGTTGGCTGACTGATTTCTCAAAGAGATATAAAAAAGCGGAACAGAAATGTTCCGCTTTTATTTTTGTTTTGTTAATTTTATTGATTTGTTTATCGGTTTGTTTTTATAAGAATACCTTCAATAAAAAGCTTATCTATACTTTTTATGATAAATTTGATGTCGCTTATAATGTCTTATTTTTCTTTAGACTATAGCTTTTTTACTTCAATACACTTCCGAAAAGCTCTTTGTCGGCATACAAGACATATACCGCATCTTCTTTATAAATCACATAGACATATTCATAAGGCGAATTTTCCAAAACCAAATTACCATAATACACTATATTGTCTGAGCATGTTTTGCGATTTTCAAAATTAAGGAATTGCTCGTATCTGGTATCTATGGCAGGTATTTTGCTTCGTTTTGTAAAGATAGTGACTTCGACATTATACTCGCCGTTTTTATAGTACTCTCTATATGAGTTTTCGTCCTGAGTGAACTGAGTCTTTGTCACTACCCAGCCGTCTTGATAATCATACATCCATTCAAGGTTATTGTCTTTGCAATACTTATCAAGCGTAATATCCACATCGTCAAAAGACTGCTTATAGTCAAATCTAAAATCCCAATCGTTTCTATAATCCTTTGTGCCGTCTACGACTGAACTGTTTCCGCCTGAAGGAGAATTTGCGGCACTTTTGAACATCGCCAATACAGAAGCTATGACAAGCGTAATTACGGCCACAAATACAAATGCACCCGCAATACAAGCCGTGACAAGTCTACGCATTGATTTTGCGTTTGAACTTCTTGCCATAATAAGCTTGCTTTCTTTCTCATACTCCTTTCGGAAGTTTTTCTTTTGCTCAATTCTGTCGAGCAATTCTTCCTTATCGGGAGCATTGACTTCTTGCAAGGCTTTTATTAAGTTGTCCTTCTGCTTCTTGTTCATACTCACCTTCTGCTTTTACTACACCGAATCATTCTGTTTGTATCGACTATAAAAAATTTTTGAGCTTTTCTATTGCTTTATTATAAATTCTTTGTACTTTTCCCAAAGACAATCCCGTGTTTTTTGCTATCTCTCTGAATGTCATATTGAGATAAAATTTACAGTTGATAATTCTGAATTCATCCATATCGAGTTGTTTGAGAGCGTCTTTGATTGTTATGTCTTCCACTCTGTCGTCCAAAGAACTTTTGGTATATACAAAATTATCTTCAAGCCGCACTTCGGCATGCCGATTGTTGTACCTTATAATATTAAGATATTTGTTTTTGATTATTTTGCACAAAAAATTAAAGGCATTGTGCCCTTTTGAATATCGGCTGGAGATATAATCGATATTGGCAAAGACTTCCGCCACCAATTCTTCCGCCGTAAAACTGTTTCTGGAATACTTAAAAGCAATATGATAAAGAGGCTTGTATATCAATTCAAAGAGCATTGCCACAGCTTCCCTATCACCGTTTTTGATAGAGAGCATAATATCGTTTACTCTTTTTATCCCCGCCTTATCTACATATTGCATATTTAGATTATTACATATCAATTTTAGATTGTCAACAAACAAATTAATTTACTACATCTTTACGGCTATAATTTTGTGTGTTATAATAAATATAATAAAAAATTGCATTTTTTCGATACAAAATTATTTTTTGAGTGTAGTATAGAATAAAGAAAATAAAGGAGCATTTGAGGCACATGAAAAAATCCAATATCTTTGTTTTGATTATTATATTATCGGTATTGTTTGTTGTGGCTTTGAATGGTTGTGCTGCATTGCCAAACAATCCTTCATTTTCGCACCCCAGAATTCCTCAATACACTTCTTCTTCTAATATCGCAGGCAAATACGATATGAGAGAAAACAACTTAATTTATACCTCTGAGTCAAGCTCTGAAAGTTTTTATATGGATGTGAATACCGCAAACTATCAACTTTTCAAAAATATGATTTTGAATGACTCTACCAATTATTATCTTATGCCACAGAATATGGCAAAGCTCGCTCAAATAGACCAAATGCTCAATTCTTTTGACTATGACTACTATACTGCCCCTTCAGAAGGCGAGCTTTTGAATATGAATTCATATATCTTTGATTGTTCCTATGACAAGTCAAAAAAAATACTTGCTTTGGGATTTTGTGCCGAGGAAAAAATAATTCCTGACGACACCAAAAACAATATTGTAATTTTGCTCGATACATCCAATTCTATGAACAGCGACAAAAAGCTCGAGCTTGCAAAACAATCTCTTCTTCTTATGCTTGAAAATCTCAATGAAGACGATATTCTTTCGCTTATAACATATTCGGATAAAGAAAACATAGTTTTCAATGGACTCTCCGCAAAAGATGCTTCGATATCCGATTATATCAAAAATCTTTCTGCAAACGATAAAAAAGGCGATTCGGAAAAATTTGAAATAGCTTATAAACTTGCAGAAAAAAATTTTATTGAAGGAGCAAACAACAGAGTTTTGTATTTGTCTGACGGCGACTTTAATCAAGATGTCGATTATGTCACCCAATATCGCAAACAAGGAATATATCTTTCATGTATAGGTTTTGGAGATAGATACAATTATTCTTTGCAGAACATGGAGACTCTTTCCAAAACAGGCTTTGGCACATGGGGATATATCCACTCATTGGAAGACGCTCAAAGACTTTTGGTGGACGATCTCAATCCCGATGAAGCAAATATACTAATGGATCAAGTAAAGTCTTTTATCGAATTCAACAGCGATATAGTAAAATCATACAGAATGCTTGGATACGAAACAAGTAAATTTGATGAATCGGAAAGCGATTTTCCTTCTGTATATGACGGCTATAAAATATCGAGCGGATTCAAGATGACGCTTTGCTTTGAATTAAAGTTTTTTGAAAATGTTGATGTCGACTTGAATAGTCAGCTCGCAAAGGTAAAGATTGATTATAAATACTTGGGAGAATTAAGTGCAATTCCTTCAAAATATTGGGAAAAGTCTGTCTATTTGTCAAGCTATGACGACAATATGACAAATGACGAAAAATTTATGTCGTCAGTCATAGAATTCTGTATTATAGCTCTTGGCTCGAGATATGATTATAATTCAAATATCAATCATGTCATCGCCAGCTTAGAGAATTTAAATTTGCAAGACGAAAAAGCAGAATTTCTGCAAGTAGCAAAAAAATATAAATCTCTATTTAGCGATTTTATTGATTAAATTGTTTTTTGAATATTAAAAAATATCCCCTATTTTAGGGGATATTTTTGTATATAAATAAATTCTAAAACCTACATATCAATCATCAAAAAGATATTTTCTTATCTTCATCCACTCTTCTTCATTCCAAGCGGCGGCATTTGCTGGCGAAGACGATGGCAAATAAAAAAACTCTTTGTCGGGATAAGTCTTCATTGCCACGCTCAAAGACTTTTTGCCATTGCAAAATATGGCTCTTATGTCGGCCGTATCGAGCACTTTTGAAATATCGTTTGGCTGAATGTTTTTTATATCGCTGTCAAGCGAGCCTTTTCTTTCACAGCCGTATATGATATCCATCAATGCGATATGATTTTCTAAAAGCCACTTCTTTTTGTCATCAATATCTTCAGGCACATTTTTTCCCACTACTTTGGATATAGTCTTCCAAAACTTGTTTTGAGGGTGCATATAATAAAATCCCTTCTCGAGGGATTTTACCGATGCCATACTGCCCAAAATAAGGACACGGCTGTTTTTGTCAAATATAGGTTCAAACGAAAAAATCATTTTTATTTGCTGACAAATATCTTTGTCGAAGGAGCTTGTCCGCTCAAAACTTCGCTTATGCTGAATTTGGGACTTGCGATATATACTTCAGTGCCGTTTTTTACGGGAGCTTTGATATATTCGAGTTTTGCCATTGCTCCGTTTGCTCCTACTCTAGAACTTCCCTTGCAAAGCTTCTGAGCCTCTGCGACAGCCTCTAAGACTTCATAGCTGTCTTTGCCGGTAATTTCCTTTATGAGTGTGCTTTCATCCCCGGGATTGGAATATATGCCCAATGTGGATGTGAATATCAAAAGAGTCTTACATTTTACAAGACAAGCTATCTGTGAAGCTGTCTCGTCATTGTCCATACAATGCACGATATCGTCTCTGTACTTTGCAAGCTCCTGAAGTTCGGTCTTGTCTATTTCTTCAGAAGACAAAGGGTCATTGTAATTGACGATAGGTATAGCATTCTGCATAGGACATCTCAAAAGCAATTTTTTGAGATTTGCTCTCTTTGCGAGGTCATTGAAATGTCTGTGCTCGACAAGTATCTGTCTTACGCTGTATTTAGGGTCGATATACTGACGATAATTGTTCATGAGTATAGTCTGACCTTGGGCTGCATAATCCGTCTTGACATCGTTGTAATCGCCTTCGATTTCCTTGCCGTTTCGTCTTATGTAGTCTATTCTGCCTATTTCCGTAGCTCCGCTGGTCACCCAAATATAACCAGGGCGAAGCTCTCTGCTTATTCTAGCGATTGCATTATAATCGATATCACCCCATTGCTTGTTTACGAGTGCCATCGAACCTACTTTTCCTACCAATTCTATATCGAATTTCATAATTTATCCTTTTAAAAGCTTGCTTTAAGCTGCCATGTATTCAAAATAATCTTGTTTGAAGTAAGCCATAACCACTTCACCAGACTGATTGATTTCTTGCTCTTGGAAGACACCGCCTACCGTAGCATTCTTGTCGGGAGTTTTTTCTGAATTGATTTGCAACACTCCTTTTTCGTCAACTCTTACGGTGATAGTTCCGTCTTGGTCGGTGCGATACACCTCTGCAAAGCCGTTGAAATCGTCATCGGGTTTTATGTCTGTATAATCCTCGAGTCTTTGCAAAGCTTCGGGTGTAGGATGTCCGTAATCATTGTCATCGCTTGCCGATATGATTGCATATTCACAATCTATCACATCCAAGAATTCGTCAGAAGTAGAACTCTTTGAACCATGGTGTCCTACCTTCAACACATCTGCATCTACTCCGTCAAGATATCCTTTTGCCAAAAGATATTCTTCTGTATCGAAGTTTGCATCGCCTGTCAGTACGATAGTTCTGTCGGCATATTCAAGCAAGCAGACAGGAGATACACTGTTTTTCTTTTCGGCTGATGAGCTGTTTTTGATAGAAGGATAATCTTCCTCGTCAAAAGAATAGCATTTCATTCTCCAGCTTGTTGTTTCTATTCTGAACTGACCAATATTTTCGTGATATTCTGCTTGTTTTGTTTCCCCGCTTTCTACATAAGTCTCTTCTTTAGCTGCATTATAAGCATTCTTCCATGTATTGCTTGTATCGAGATCTGCTTTGGGGAAATAGAAACTTTTTATGTCATAGTTTTCTGCAAGTTTTGCTACTTCTCTCGAGTGGTCATAGTCTGTATGAGTAAGGAACATATAATCTATTGTGGTTATGCCTTTAGCTTTAAGTTCCCCGTCAAGAGTATTCCATGGCGATGTTGTGCCAAATTCGCTGCCTGCATCCATGACCATAATCTTATTGTCAGGGAAAGTGATAAGAATACAATCACCCTGTCCGATATCCAGCACTTTTACTTCAAGCGTTCCGTCAGGTACCAATTCGGGCTCATTCTCGGTGTTGTTTTCTCGATTAATCATCAATCTGATATAATCGAACATATCTTTCCACATACCTTTGACGCTAATATATATAATGGCGGTAATAAGTACGATTACCAAGACTATTGTAAGTATCGCAATAAAAGTCTTTTTGCTCTTAGATGATGTCTTCTTTTTTGCCATAGAGCCTCCTTAATCTTCGTCAGAGAAATACTCCAACAATTTTTGTTTTTTGGGCGGACGGTTGTCGCCGTGCTTGATAAATATCGTAGTCATCAAAGCAAGTATTATAAAAATCGATGCATAAATAAACACTACGCTTTGAGACATATATCTCATAAATACTCCCGCAAAAGCAGGGGTGACAGCCTGAGCGGACATTGAGAACGCATAATAATATCCTGTATATTTCCCTACCGTACTGCCTTTTGACAACTCTACTACCATCGGCAATGTATTGACATTTACGCATACCATACCAAAGCCTGCGAGTATGAAGCACATGGGAAACAAGAATTTTACCCCTGGGGTAGTCGCTTTCATAAAGAAGCAAGGCAAGAATGCAACAGCTGCAAGCACCACGCCGATTATGATAGTCTTTTTTCTGCCGAGTTTGTTGGCAAGAAGTGCGACAGGCAAAAGAGCTATCGCTCCTCCTAGTCCGTTCAAAAGAGTAATCGTGCCTACAAAGCCTTGCTCCAAAGCAAGTGTCTGCGTAGCATATATAGACAAGTGCGACTTAACGGCATTATATCCCATAAACCACAAAAATACTGTGAGAAGAATAAGCACCAAAGACACTACTTTTCCTTTTGAAAGTTTTTCTGTACCCTCTATTTCCTCTTCGTCAATGACATTGTATTTTTCTTCTTCTATTTTTCTAAGCTCTACATATCTGTCTTCTTTTACGGTCAACTTGAATATAATCAATACCACGAGAAGAACTATTGCCGTAGCCAAAAACAACCAAAAATAGTTTTGCGTACTAGAATTGGCAAATATCTTATACAATATGATAGATACAAGACCGCCGGCACCGCCCATGAAGGTAATAAGTGCGTTTGCCTGCGAACGCAAAGGCTTGGGAGTGATATCAGGCATCAATGATACCGCAGGGGATCTGTATGATGACATCGATATCAACAAAAGCAACAATGAGATTATAAACAAAGCGAGAATCCAACCGTTGTTGCCTGCCACTTCCCTTGCCATGGCTATTTGAGCTTGTTTTATTGCCTGAATAGCTTCTACATTACCGCTTGCCATGACAGCATTGTAATCGGTGCCGTTTTCAATATTGGCGATAATGTTGGCAAGCTCGGGATTGTATTTTATAAGCTCTGAAATATTGCCATAGCCTGCTTCCATGATTTTCTGATATTCGATATATTCGAATATTGCCAAAATCAAAATGGCTATCGATGCACATATCGTACCCCAGAAAAGAAAATGTGTTCGTCTGCCCATTTTCTTATTTACTGCTTTATCCGACAGTGAGCCGAAAAACGGCAACAAGAAAATAGCAAGCAGGTTGTCAAGTCCCATAATAAGTCCGTATTGCCATTCATTGAGACCAAAACGGGTGTTGAGAATCAACGGCATTATATAGTCGTAAACTTCCCAAAAACACATTATTCCGAAGAATGCAAAGCCTACAAGTATAGTACGCTTAAAGTCGAGTTTAAGTGTATCTTTTTCTTTATCTTTTTCCATAATACCCCTTTGTCATAAAAATGCACACAACATTTTCCTATTTTTGAGTATAACATACAAATCAAGAATTGTCTATTTTTTTATTATAATATAGAATATCCCTAAAAATAGGTTTATCATAAATATCTTTTCACTTTAAGTATATGATAAAGGCACGCCAGCCTTTCCAAAAATTCTGTCGTGCCTTCAATCTTAAAATACAATTTGATAATATCTATTTATGCTTTTACATATTTATGCTCTATATCTACCGACTTATCGCCTTTTATGGTGATAATCGTACCGCCGAGCAAGTCTTTGTCATTGTAGAATTGTTTTGAAGATTTGAGTCCATAACTCAATACTACTCCTTGATACTCTACCGAAAAATTGTTGACATGGTCGTGACCTGCAAAGGTATGAGTAGTGCTGCCGAGTTTTTTTATCATATCAAACATTCCCGTATCGACAGGAGCACAGCATACATCTTCTCTCTTTTCGCCAAATCCTATGTTTTCGTCAAATCCGCTCTCTTCCCATTCGTCATAAGCAGTCGCATATTGAACAAGCGGTATATGGAAAAACATCATTGACTTGTCGAATCCGTTGTTAATTAGATTGGTGGTCATCCACTCATACCAAGCTATCTGCCCCATCTCGAAGCAGGCATATTCTTTTTTGCCTTCATAAGTCATATATGTATTTGAATCCATCATAAAAAGACTATAAAAAGGCTCGCCGTCCTTTGTGAGATTGACTACATAATTGCCTGTACCGCCGATATTGTAAGGCCCGTTGTGATAAAGACAATTCTTTGCGTTTTCGTACTTTTCTCCCATCCAGAACTTATCTGCCTTGCCTTCGTCATCGTGGTTGCCGTAGACTATCGCCCAAGGTATACCGAAGCTATCCATAAGCTCTACTACATGCTCGGTATAGATTAGATTTGTAGGTCCGAATACGCTGTCGCCCGTGATAACTATCATATCGGGATTATTTTCTTTGACCAAAGTCTTTACTACATTATCCGTATCTTTTGTCATGTGCGGCATATAATAATGTAGATCTGTAAGTTGCAAAATCTTGAAATCTTCGCCTTCGACCTCTATCGTATCCAAAGCGGACAAATCAAATTCATCTGTCATTTTCCAATAGTCATTTTCATTTGCCTTGCCCGATACGGGTACAAATAAAATAAGTGAAAGAATTGCCAAGCAAATTAAAACAATGGCGATTATAAAAATCACCTTTTTAAAAACACTGATATTAATCAACATACCTCCCCCAAAACATATTTTATACTTTCTGAAATTATTATAATACACTTTTAAGTGTATTGTCAATTTTGCTTTTTTATCAAATATCTAAAAGGCAAAAAAATATCCTCCTTTCGGAGGATATAAAATCAATGTTTTTGACTAAGCTTATAATTCGACAAATTTATTTTCTATCGACACATTAGAATCGCTCTTTATTGTGATAAGAGTGCCGCCTATCATATCTTCTTGATAATAGAATTGTCTTGAAGATTTAAGTCCGTATGTCAAAATCACATCTTTATATTTTATGCTATAATCGTTGACATGGTCATGACCTACAAATGTATGAGTAGTATTTTTCATTTCCAAAATCTTGTTGAACATTCCGGGATTGTAGGTAGAACTGCATACATCTTCGTTTTTGCTGCCCGCTCCCATATTATTGTCAAACCCGCTGTTTTCCCATTCATTGTAAGCATCGGAATATTCAGGGAAAGGCACATGAAAAAACATCATGGATTTGTCATATCCGCTTGCTTCAAGTCCTTTCACAATCCATTCATACCAAGACACCTGAGAAGGAGTGAACGAACCAAACTCTTCAATCCCTTTATAATATGTGACTCTGTTAGAGTCCATCATAATCAAGCTGTAAAAAGGCTTACCGTCCTTTGTAAGATTGACAACATAATTGCCTGTACCGCCGATATTGTAAGGCCCGTTGTGATAAAGACAATTTTTTGCGTCTTCGTACTTTTCGCCCATCCAAAACTTATCAGCCTTGCCTTCGTCATCATGATTGCCATAGACTATCGCCCAAGGTATATCAAAGCTGTCCATAAGTTCAGCTACATGTTGTGAATAGATTAGATTTGTAGGACCGTTTACGCTGTCGCCCGTGATAACTATCATATCGGGATTGTTTTCTTTGACCAAAGTCTTTACTACATTATCCGTATCTTTTGTCATGTGAGGTAAATGATAGTGCAAATCCGTCAGTTGCAATATTTTAAAATTATCTCCTTCTACCTCTATAGAATCATAATTGTTGATATCAAATTTATCATATTCTGACCAATATTCACTATCGTTTGGCTTACCTTTGACAGGCACAAACAATATCATCAATATTATGCTTATGATTATCAAAACGGCCACAACAGGTATAAAAATGCAAAACAAAAGCTTTTTTGTGCTTTCCATAATCCCTCCTTAAACTCATATCATAGAATCGTTTTGATTTTATCAAATAAAAAAATTCATGTCAATATGAAATAAATTTCTTATAAATATTTAGATTTTTATATAAAATTTGATATTGACAATTATTAAATTTTTGAATATAATATAACTGAACGATATTTATATTCCATATCAATTTTATAGAATTATTATGAAGGAGGAAAGCTATGGTTTGTCCTGTATGCGGTTGTGATATAGATAAATACAGCGATTGCTGTCCTAATTGCGGCACGCCTGTTTTGATAGATATTAAAAAAAACACAAAGAAAAAAGCTTTGAAAAATCAGCTTTCCTTTGAGCAAGTTCCCGATAGTTCGACAGCTCCTTTAGATAAAAACACTATTGATTTGTCTAAAAAGCAAAATAGTGAGAACGATTTGTCTTTAGAAAACGATATCTCTTCATCAGATGAGACCAATGACCGCATTGAAAACGAAGATACAAAATCATCTTTTGAAAAATTTAATACTGACAAATTCAGCAATATTCCGGCCGATATGGATTTGGGCAATAGCGCAAAATATTATTATAAAAAAAGAGAAACTCCTATTTCTAAAACAAGGTTTGAAAAATTTATAGAAAAATATCATCCACAAAAGAATGCCGATCCTGAAGAATTTATTGCCGCTGCAAGACGCACAACAAAAATCTCGATATTTTTAGATATACTATCAGCTATAACTTTTTTCTTTGGCATCTTTTCTGCTATCGGCATACTATTATCTGTATTATCTATAAATTTTGCAGACAATACAAAAGACTTCTATAATAAAGATGTGCGTACAGAAAACAAAAGCTGCTTTATTCTGAAATTTTTATGCAGAGCATTGTTTTGGCTCAACTTCTTTATGTTTTTATTCTCGGCATACTACCAAGCATTTATAGGAACAGGAATAGGTATGCTTATCGGAGGAAAGCTTAGGTATATTTTTTAATTAAAAAAATGTATAAAAAAATCAGAGGAAGAAAAAAGACACTACGAAAATGTAGTGTCTTTAATTGTAACCGGCGACGACCTACTCTCCCAGGCC
>CALWKW010000004.1 GCA_944381365.1 uncultured Christensenellaceae bacterium
GGCCTGGGAGAGTAGGTCGTCGCCGGTTACAATTAAAGACACTACATTTTCGTAGTGTCTTTTTTCTTCCTCTGATTGCCTTGTTTCCCTTCTTTTATGCGACTATACAATCTTTGTTGTTTGAAATATCTTTCTTTGAGAAAATGTTTATCTAAATTAAAATAAAAATTTTAATTTTTTCTAAATTTCTTATACCTGTTTTTGATTTAAATCACAAAATGCTTTAAAAATTTTGTAATATGTTTTGTATAAAATTGAATTGTATACTCATGTATGATTTTTATAATATATCATAGATATGTAATTTATGGACAAAATAGTGCTATATTTGTTTTTTTATATAATTTGTTTATTAAAAATTTATTAAAAAATAATTAATACTATTTGTTTGTTTGTTATAATTTTGCAAAAAAAAATATATTTATTTTAAAAATGAAATAAGCCGATTATATTTAAGGTAAATTTAAGGTTATAAAATATATATACAATATTTGACTTTTTTGTCATAAAAGAATAAAATATTAATGATTTATATAATATTTAATTAAGATGGAGTGGTTATGAGAAATACGACAATAAAATTTTTATTGGTTTTGATTGTTGCAGTAATGTTGATTACTGCTTTTGCAGGTTGTCAAAAGAAGAACGATATTTCCATTGATTTTATAAGTAATGACAAGGTTATATCTAATGCCGTGTCCGTAGAAGAGGCAAAAGAAATTCTGGAGTCTCAGCCTTCGATGGACGGCTATGTTTTCAAAGGATGGTTTCTTGATCAAGGTGTATGGCAACAGCAAGTAAAAGCTGAAGATGTCGAGCAATATATTCAGAACGGAAAGCTAAATGTCTATGCATATTGGGTAGAAATTGTAGATGGCATAACTATTACATTCTTTGACTATACAGGAGCTTATCTTATAGAAAGACAATTCAATCGTGACGATGTGGATTTTTCCTTCTTAAAAGCTTCTCAAAAACCCGATGACGATAAATATACATATACTTTTGCAGGTTGGGATTGCGATATGAGCGATCTTACTAAATCTCATTATAATGCTTATCCTGTCTATGATAAAGAACTTCGTACTTTTAATGTAGAATATGTCGTTGATAATAAAGTGGTTTATACCCAAAAGGTGGTTTACGGCAACGATGCCGATACTGCTATTATCGCTGAACCTAAAAAAGAAAGTACTCCAGAATATGATTATATTTTTGAAAAATGGGAGGGGAATTATCAGAATATCACCTCTGATTGTCAGCTAATTGCAAAATTTACACAAGTAAAAAGACAATATACAGTCACTTTCCATTATGGCAACAATGAGGTCATGACTCAAAAAGTAGAGTATGGTCAGACTGCTCATGCTCCCAGCGGAGACATGCTCAATAAAAACAGCGATCAGATGTATGACTATACTTTTATAGGCTGGGACAACAACGGCTTTGAATGTGTAAGCGAAAATTTGGACATTCATGCTTTGTACAATCCTACATTGAGATGCTTTACGGTAGACTTTTATATGGATGATATGCTTTTGAAGAGTCAATCGATAGTTTACGGTCAATCCGCTGAAGCTCCTGAAAAAGTAATAAAACCTGACGATAAAGTAAATTCTTATGAATTTGCAGGTTGGGATAAAACATTTGACAATATAAGGTCAGACTTGGTTGTCAACGCAGTATTCAGAGAAATTCCTATTATGTATACTGTGACATTTTTGAATTGGAATGACGAAATTCTCGATGCCGTAGAGGTAGGGTATGGTCAATCAGCAGTATTTGATGGCACTCCCGAAAGAGATGATACGGATATGTATGAATATGAATTTATAGGTTGGTCGCAATCTATAAATAATGTGACTGAAAATATCACGGTAGTGGCTCAGTATTCTCAAAAGATAAAAGAATTCAGTGTAGTATTCAATTACGGCGACAACAATAGCGAAACACAGACGGTGCAATACGGTCAATCAGCCATAGCTCCCGAAAATACTCAAAAATCTCCCACAGAAAGTACTTCTTTTGAATTTATCGGTTGGGACAACAGCTTTGAGTATGTCACAGGCAATATTGTTGTAAATGCAGTATACAGAGAAGATATAAGACAATTCGAAGTAAAATTTATGGTAGATGACGAATGCGTAAAGAGTCAAGTTGTTCTTTACGGCCAATCCGCTACCGCTCCAGAAACTGTTGTTAAAGTGACAGATGACGGCTATACTTATCAATTCACCGGCTGGGATAAAGCTTTTGACAATATTACAGAGAATACTATTGTTTTGGCATTGTTTGACAAAATTTCACATAAATATGTCGTTCAGTATGTGAATTGGGACGGAGAATTGTTGTTTGTGGATGAAGTAGAGACTGATCAAACTTCTGTATATGAAGGTCAGGCTCCTCAAAGAGAAGCAAATGACAGATATACTTATGAATTTGTGGATTGGACAGACAGTGAATCGCTTTTGCATGTCAAAAAAGATATGACGGTCTATGCTCAGTATGAGGCAATAGAGCGTACATTCAGCGTTGTATTCAATTACGGACATGACCAATCAGTCACGATAGAAAATGTGCCTTATGGCACGGATCTTACTGACAGAAGCAATGAATTCGGTGCTCAAGTTCCTGAAAATACCGAAAAAACTTCTACTGCTCAGTATGATTATACATTCATAGATTGGAATAAATATTTTGGATATATATCTTATGACATGGTTATAGATGCTATTTATAAAGAAACTATCAGAAAGTATATAGTAAGCTTTGTAAATGACGGAAATATAATAAAAACGCAGGAAGTAGAGTATGGCTCATATCCTACTGCTCCTGAAATAGCTGCATTCAAAAACGATACTGCTCAATATGATTATACATATCTTGGCTGGAGTATATCTGAGTCGGATATTGTAGAAAATACTCAGGACTTTGTTGAGATAGATGTCAACAATACAAAAGTGGTCGGAGAAGTGACTTATACGGCGGTATATTTGAGAGAAATTCAGCATTATTCTGTCATCTTCTACAATGACAAAACAGGAAACGATTATAGCGTAGTTGCTGAAATTACCGTACCATACGGCACAAATCTTTTGGATTCAAACAATGAATTCTATAATCAAGTGCCTGTTGTGACAAAAGATTCTACTGTCAAGTATGATTATACTTTCGCAGGTTGGAATAAAGATATATCCTTTATACAAAGCGATATGGAAGTATATTCTACTTATTCTTCCACAATAAGAAAATACAGCGTCAAGTTTATGAATGATAATGAATTGTGGGCAGAATACAGCGTAGAGTACGGCAGCGAATCTCCTATTCCTGAAGATCCTACAAAACAATCTACCGCAGAATTTGACTTTGTATTTATCGGTTGGATAGGCAATACGAAGTTTATCGAAGGCGATACTACGATAGAAGCAAATTATAGAAATGATTTGAGATATTATCAGATAAGTTTCTACAACCTTTCTACAAATCAGTTCATAGAAACAGTAGAAATGGGTTATGGAAGTTCTATCACAAAGACTATTGAAAGAGAAGGTTATACTTTCGATTCTTGGTATAAGGATCCTGATTGCAACAACTTGTTCAGCGGTACGGTCGAAGGACCTATGACATTGTTTGGAAACCTTGTAATGGATGGATTTACATTCAGCGGCAATATGATTACCGGATACAACGGAACAAACAGAAATATAGTCGTTCCTAAGGCTGCAAACGGTGTAAAGATTACAAAAATCAAAGGTAATGACGATTGGAGCACAAATGGAGGTGCTTTCCAAGATAATACTTTGTTTGATACGATATTTATCCCCAGCACTATTGAAGAAATCGGCGGTTATGCTTTCTTGGGTGTTGAGAATATCAAAATTTTTGTTCAATCAGAAAACAAATGGACAGGTGCCCCTGATGGCTGGAATAGATATTGGGCAGCCTCCTATGTCGGAGATATGACCGCTCACAATAAGGAAATTGTTTATAATATTATCGATTTCTATCAGGTAGGCGACTATGAGTATATAATGAGCAGAGATGAATTTGCTATCATAAATTCATTTGTCAACAACAACACAGCTCGTGCTTACATAGAGCAAACTGTAAACTTCGATTTGATTACATTTGTCGAGAATGTATATGTAGATGAAAAAACTCAGATATCATATTCGCTTTATGAAGCAAACAAAACAAATGTGGATTATGCTGTTACGCAAATCTCTTACAGAGCATTTAAGAATGCTGAGAATGTGAGAAGTATATTTATACCCGATACGATAAGCGATGTTGAAGACTATGCGTTTACGGGAGTAAGTGCAAACATTTATATTCAAAGAGAGAAACCTTTGTTGGGTGAAGTACCTTCGGGTTGGGGCTTGAATTGGAATAGCAATGAGGGTAGCGATGAAGGCACAAGAGAAATTTATTGGGGCGTAATAGGTATGGAGCAGGTAGGCGACTTTACTTACATATTTATGAACGACCAGACTGCTGTCGCTGCTGAATACAACGGAAGCACTCTCGCTACCAGTGTAGAAGTGCCTGCAAAAGTGACATACTTGGACATAGAATATACTGTCACTGAACTAGGTGCTGAGCTTTTGGCAAATATGAATTTGCTCAATACCGTAAAACTTAATGAAGGTCTTAAGAAAATAGACGAAAAAGCGTTCTATATGGATATCTTGCTCTCAAGTATTAATTTGCCTTCTACTTTGGAAGAAATCGGCGGTTATGCTTTTGTAGCTACAAATGCTCTTAAGGAAATTTATATACCTGCGAGTGTAGATACGATAGGCTTGTTGTGTTTTGCGGGTTCTTCAGCTACGATTTATTGCGGAGTAGAAAAAGCTCCTATATACCTCCCCGGTATAAGCGGCTATGCTACTTATTGGAATGTAAAACTCGGCTTTGAAGATATAAGCAAAATCACAAGCATCGAGGGTATTTGGGATCTTGTCACGAATGCTCAAGAATTGCCTACATATTATAATGTGAAGTATATTTATACGGTTAAGGCCGAAGAAATAGGCAGAAGTACTACATTCAAATATATTCTCTATAATGACAACAATGCAAGACTTATTGGTTTTGACGGAGGTTTTAACTTAAATGTAGAGAGTTATAATATTCCTTCGACAATAGAATACAATGGCGAAACATTCAATGTTGTATCCATAGGAGCAAATGCCCTCAACGGAGCAAAGTTAAAGAATTTGTATATCCCTGCATCGGTGACATATATAGAAGCAAACGGATTCGCAGGATGTGCGGGTATGACAATTACCACTGATCATACGGCAAAACCTGATGAATGGGTGGATGGATTCAATCCCGATAATTGCACGATAAATTACAAGGTTTCGGCATAACAAAAACAATAAAGCAGGATATATATAATATCCTGCTTTTAGTTTGTCAAAACAAATTTGAAAAAATAAAGGAGCTTACAGCTCCTTTTTGTTTTTATATTTATTTTTATCATAATGTCTCTACAAGATACTCGATAAAAATTTTAAGACCGATTGCTATAAGTATAAGTCCGCCTATAATACCGGCTTTGTCTTTGAACAAAGTTCCAAACTTTTTGCCTATAAATACGGCAGGTATGCACAAAGCTATTGTCACAAGTCCAAAAATCATAAAGGAAAGCATTGCAAATTTTACACTTTCTTCAATATACAAAATGCCTATGCTGAATGCGTCTATAGAAGTAGCGATAGCTTGAATAAATATTTCTTTGCCTTTGATTTTGCGAATGTTCTCTTGAGATTCTGAAGTATTTATTAACGCCGCTTCTGAAGTGCTTTGAATATTATCGTCAGATGAGGGAAGTTCATCTAAAATCACATCTTCTGAAGTTTCTGTTGTTTCTTCAGCAATGCTTTCAGCTTGACTATTGATGACCTTTGATGTTTTGTTGTGCTTTCTTTCTTTTAATGTTTCTATTATCATCTTTCCGCCAAGTACTGAAAGCACGATAAGAGCAATCAAAGGTATAAATTTTTGAATATAATGAGTAAAAAGTCCGCCTGCAAAATATCCGAGCACAGGCATTAGCATCTGAAAGACACCGAATAAAAATGCAATAAAAATGATTTTGGTAATTTTCATGTTTTTTTCGGTAAGTCCATTGGTCATAGATACACATGAAGCGTCCATCGCAAGTCCGATTCCCATTACAAAAGATTGAAACATTGTTTTTCCTCCAATAAAAAAAGTATAGCTGTTTTGCTATACCTTCAAAAGACTTCATGTATAGCAAAGCTGTACACGAGTCTCGTTGTTTAATTCAAGCCAGATATTGCTATCAGTATGTTGACTTGCCACACTATTGTGCCAACTACTCCCTCATATGTATAAGTATTATATTATTTATTTAGAAATTTGTCAATTCTAATAATAAAACATTTAAAATGTCAATATAATTTATAATAGTAATGTTTTTGTCAATAATAAATAAGCTTCTAAAAAATAAAAAAATATCATAAAAACTCTTTACAAATAAATTATTTTTTGATATTATAAATAAGCAATTTGTATGGAAGCTTAGCTCAGCTGGGAGAGCATCTGCCTTACAAGCAGAGGGTCATAGGTTCGAGCCCTATAGTTTCCACCAAATTATGCGGGAGTGGCTCAGTGGTAGAGCGTTGCCTTGCCAAGGCAAATGTCGCGAGTTCGAATCTCGTCTCCCGCTCCAATCACAAATTGATAAGTTAAGACATACAATATATTATAAGGCACCATAGCCAAGCGGTAAGGCAGAGCTCTGCAAAAGCTTCATCCCCAGTTCAAATCTGGGTGGTGCCTCCAAAAAAGCTCTTGCGAAAGCAAGAGCAATTTTTTTAAAAAATAAACTAAAAAGCTGCTGTGGTGGAATAGGCAGACACAAGGGACTTAAAATCCCTCGGGGGCGACTCCATACCGGTTCAAGTCCGGTCAGCAGCACCAGAACGGTGCTTCGTTTAAGACGGGCACAAAAAAGAGAGACGCAAAGTCTCTCTTTTTGTATGCATGAAATTGCTAGCTATAATATATTTTTTAGGTTTTGAAAATAATTAAATCATATAGCTTTATCAAAATTTAATCAATACTTTGTATATTATTTTCCATTGAGATAAGTATTTATATAGGAAATATTAAAAAAAGAGGTATAAATGAAAAACAAAGATTTGGTTGAGTATAAAAGATCTGCTATTGAAGCTTTTAAAAAAAGAAAAACTTTTTTTGGGGAAGATATAGTCTATCTTGCTTTGATGGGTATAATTATTGCGAATCTTGGTTGGGTAATGGAAAATATAGTAAAACTTATCACAAACGGATTTATGGATGCAAGGTTTCATATTCTGCCTTTTATAATGCCGTACGGACTAATACCGTTTGCCTATCAATTCTTTATCGGAAATGTAAACGATTTGACAGTTTTCGGCAAAAAAATATTCAAAACCAAAACAAAGAAAACTAAAATATTTTCAAATATAATGGTTTTAGTATTTTTGTGTGTGGGAGTGTTTGTAAGTGAATTTATAGTAGGTAATCTTTGGGAAAAATTGTTTGGAGTAAAACTTTGGTGGTATAGCTCGAGGGCTTTGACTGTCACGCAATACGCAGGATTGTTTCCTTCTCTTGGATATGGCACTATTGCGTATTTATTTTTAAAATTCTTATACAATCCTTTTTTGAACTTGTTGAAGAAAATATCATTTGATAAAGCAAAAATTATAGTAATCTTTTTTGGGATATTGATATTGTCTGATAGTCTTATATGTATGATGTATATGATAATAAACGGCAAAGGACTCATGCTTTGGAAAATATATATCTGATAATATGATAATAATATTATATAAATAATATATTGATAAAGGACGGATAGTTTTTTATTGATAATAATTGACTTGTAATTTTTGTATATGTATGATATCATATATACCATAAAGAAATTGTATTTTATTTTTGACAAATACAAAAATCGGGGTGTAGCGCAGTTTGGTAGCGCGCTTGGTTCGGGACCAAGAGGTCGTGGGTTCAAATCCCGTCACTCCGACCACTGCGGACTAGCCGTAGGGAGCAAAAAAAGCGGTGCACAGAGTGTGCCGCTTATTTTTTTTGCAAAAGGCGTCTTCGTCCGCATCTGATGTCGAAGAGAATGGGACAGTCCGAAATAATGTGACGCTCGAAAATCTCGCTAAGCCGTCACTGCGTTCCTTACAAATCCCGTCACTCCGAAGACTTGGGACTAGCCGTAGGGAGCAAAAAAAGCGGTGCACAGAGTGTGCCGCTTATTTTTTTTTGCAAAAGGCGTCTTCGTCCGCACGTGATATAATGAAAAAATAAAAGCTCCTATGATTTTGAAATTAATACTATTATGGTATTAGATATTCTGATACAATAAATTATTTGCAAATAAAAATATATAAAAATTAAAGGGTTATCGGCTAGTATTTTTTATTGCAGAAAGTTAAAGGAAAAGTAAATATAAGAAGTATGTGAAATAGAAAATAAATGTCGGATATTGACGATTTATAAAATTGACAAAAAAACATTGATTATATATAATTATTAGTGTTTATGTACAATATGTGGGAGGGTAAAATGAATACAAAATTTAAGATTTTGATAGTTTTTATAGTTTTGTTGAGCATAATGATTACAAGTGTTTTGTATGGCTGCGATAACAATAATTTTATGGATAAGAACGAGGCTGTTGAGGAGTTGTCCTCTTGGATGTCAATGATAAAAGACGATACTCTTGTAAAAGAACTCGTAATTCCTGGAAGCCATGACAGCGGCACAAAAGATATGTCAAATGTTTTTGAGACGCAGGATCAAGATTATTATGATCAGTTAAAGCAAGGCGTCAGATATTTTGACACAAGAGTAATGTATAGCAATGATGATTTTTATATGTTTCATACTGCAAAAGGAGAGCTTAAATATCAAAAGGTGCTTGATGATGTCAACAAGTTTTTGACTAAAAATCCCAGCGAATTTATCGTATTGGATTTTCAATATTTGGATGGTGGAAAGGATGAAATGGTTTTTGATATGCTCGAAGATACATTGGGAAAAGACAAACTTGTCAATGTGAGCGGAAGTGCCATTGATTTTGTCAACAATCTTAAAGTTGGGGAAATGAGAGGAAAATGTCTTGTATTTGTAGGCAAAGACCAAAGCGAATTGAATCGTCCTTATCAGATATCAAGAGATAAGGATACTGAGCCGAGAGAGGGTAGTGCATTGCACTCATATTATATCAAATCATATAATACTTCGTCATCAGAAATATATTTGTCAGAGCATATATCAAAATATATTGATATGTACAAAGAGTCAAACGGCGGATTGTTTGTATTGCAAGGACAACTTACTCATAAATTGGTAGGCGATATAGAAGAGATGGAAGAAGGGCATGACGCAAATATGAATAAATATGTCTATGATTTGTACAATAGCGAAAACCTTCAATATATCAATATAATAATGAGAGATTTTGTGAATTGCGAAAAGTCGTCTTATATTTTGAGATTGAATATCGCAAAAGACAATATCAAAACCGATATGGCAGAAGAATATAAAAATATGTTGGCAAATTACATATCGCTTTAACACTATAAATTTAAAAGAAAAAGAGCAGAAATGCTCTTTTTTTTATACAAATATTTACCAATATTTGAAAAGTTTAAAAAAATGTGATATTATAAATAAAAGTTTAGAAGGAAGGTAAAAATGGAAAAGTTGGATTTTGAGCTTGTAAAAAGTTCTGAACAAATAAAGGACATGTCAGATATGGCGACAAAGATATTAAAAGCATATTATGACCCTATTGTCGGAGAAAAAATAAACGGTGCTATGTTGAAGAGTTTTCAGTCAGTAGAGGGAATAAGCAACGAAATTAATGAAGGCGGAGAATATTATTTTGTCTTGAATGGCGAAAAAAGAATAGGCTTTGTGGCTGTCGAAAACAAAAAAGATTATTTTTATCTAAGCAAATTCTATTTGCTCGAAGAATACAGAGGAAAAGGATATGCTAGTCAAATGTATAATTTTGTAAGACAAAAGGCAGTCCAAGCAAATCAAAACAAAATTATACTTTATGTCAATGCCGCAAACAGCGATACTATAGCAAGATATAAACATTTCGGTTTTGAAATAAAAGAAGATGTACAAAGAAATGTGGGCGATAATATGTATGTGCATGACTATATAATGCAAAATAATCTTGCATAAAAATTGAATATATGCAGGAAAATGAATAAATATGCAAATATACATTAATTTTTGCATAAAAACAAGAATATTTATTTAAAAACTGCAAAAATATAAATTTTTTTGAATAAAATTGCTTTAAAATGCTTGCATATTCAAATCATTAATGATAGAATGTAGAAAAACAAAAAGAAAGAAGGTATAAATATGAAAAAAGTTTTGTTGACACTTTTGATAGTAGCAATGGTAAGTGTAAGCTGTTTTGCACTTATGGCTTGTACAAATACTTCTGATGTCAATGTAGGTTTCCAGAACGGTACCACAGGACAATATTATACAGAAGGATTTTCAAATCTTACACCAAAGGGATATACAAATGCTACTTTGGCAGTTCAGGATATGATAGCAGGAAGACTTAATTATGTAATCACAGATATTGCTCCTGCAAAATCTATCACTTCTAAAATGAACGGAAAAGTAAAAGTAGTCGATATTCCTTTGACAGCTGAAGAATACTGCTATGCTGTAAACCCCAACGATACAAAAGGCTTGCTTGACAAACTCAACAAGTTTTTGACAGACAACAAGGCAGCTATCGAAGAACTTGAAAATGCTTATGTAGAAGGTACAAACAAAGAAAATGTTATCATGTCCGCAGACGCTTCTACTGCAAAGAATCCTTTGAAGGTTGCTACAAGCCCTGATTTCCCTCCTTTTGAGAATATCAGCGGTGAAGGTTATGTAGGTATCGACCTCGAGATCATGAAGATGTTCTGTGACGAATACGGATATGACCTCGTTATCGTAGAAATGGAATTTGATTCTATCGTACTCAATGTTGGTCAGGGTAAAGCCGATATCGGTGCTGCTGCTTTGACATGGAGCGAAGATCGTGCTAAGACTGTTAAGTTTACAGACAGCTATTATGCAGCTTCTCAGGTAATTATCGCAAAAGCAAATGATACTACATTTGACGATTGCAAGACAAAAGAAGATGTTGAGGCAATAATCAAGAGCCTTGGCAAATAACAAAAAAGGATTGTGTAGATGAATATTGATATAAAGACCGCATGGCAGGTGTTTTATAATGAATTTATCACAAAATCAGGATATGAGAGGGTATTTAAGGGACTCCTAAATACCCTCATTATCGCTGTTTTGGGCTTGATAATAGGTATTATAATTGGTACCATGTTGTCTGTGACGAAAGTAGTACCTCAAAAAAGAACGGGGGCAAAAGTATTGTCAAAGCTGACAGATATTTATGTCGGACTTTTCAGAGGCACCCCTGTGGTGGTACAACTTCTTATTTTCTATTATGTATTGTTTCCTATTATTGGTTTGGGCAGCTTGCCCGCACTTACTGTGGCAATAATTACCTTTGGTATGAACAGCGGTGCTTATGTATGCGAAATAATGAGAAGCGGTATTTTGTCGGTAGACAAAGGTCAGATGGAAGCAGGAAGAGCGGTGGGACTCAGTTATGGAAGGACTATGACAAAGATCGTAATACCGCAGGCAATCAAAAACATACTTCCTACTCTTGGCAATGAGTTTATTTCTTTGGTAAAGGAAACTTCGGTAGCTTCGTTTATCACAGTAATCGACCTTACAAAAGCATTTCAAAACATTGCGGCAGCCAACTATGAGTATTTGATACCTTATATTGTGCTTGCACTTTGTTATCTCGTAATAGTGTATATTATTACATTGATTATCAAATTACTTGAGAGGAGGTTGAGAGCAAGTGACAGAAGATAGCAAAAATTTGATTACAAAACCTCAACAAGTATTTGTCGATGAAGAGATTGCCAATACTGACAAAGGTATTATTATCGATATAAAAAATATATACAAATATTTTGGAAAGCTAAAGGTCCTCAACGGAATTTCATGTGAAATCAAAAAGGGCGAAAAGATAGCAATTATTGGACCTTCGGGAAGCGGAAAAAGTACATTTTTGAGATGTATGAATCTTTTGGAAGATCCCACATACGGCGAAGTATGGCTTGAAAATCAGATTGTCACTCCCGTAGATCCTTATCTTCACAGACAAATCATAATGCAGTCAAAGACTTTTAAAAAAGAAATGACCTGCAAAATGAAAGCAGTTTTGGGCACAGAGTGTGAAAATATCAATGACTATGAATTGCTTGCCGTCAGATTGTCAAGACAAGAGTTTGAAGATATCGCAGATCAAGTAATAGTCGATATCAAGCAAAATGACAGACTCAAAAAGCATGAAGGCTTGAATTATACAAGCAGATTGAGAGAATATTCAAAAAAATACAATCTCAATATCAATGTCGCAAGACAAAGAATAGGAATGGTATTCCAGCATTTCAATCTTTTCAACAACCTGACAATAATGCAAAATATGATACTTGCTCCCGTACAGCTAAAGTTAAAGAGCAAAACAGAGGCTATGCAAAAAGCCGAAGAACTTTTGCAAAGAATAGGTCTTTTGGATAAAAAGGACGAATATCCCTCAAAATTGTCAGGCGGACAAAAACAAAGAGTTGCGATTGCAAGAGCATTGGCTATGGAGCCTGAAGTAATGCTTTTTGACGAACCTACTTCTGCACTCGATCCCGAGATGGTAGGAGAAGTATTGGGACTTATCAAAGAGCTTGCCGATGAAGGCATGACAATGGTCATCGTCACACACGAAATGGGATTTGCCAGAGAAGTAGCGAGCAGAGTGCTATTCCTTGACGGCGGAAAGATAGTCGAGGAAAACGAGCCAAAAGAATTGTTTGGCAATCCTCAGAACGAAAGACTCAAAGACTTTTTGTCAAAAGTATTATAACGAAAATAATATTGATATTTATAAAAATGAATTAGATAAGAACTTGGCCTTGATAAATATCAATAAAAAAGCGACCTCGAGTCGCTTTTTTTATTTGACAAAACAAAAAGTGCCGTTAAAATTCCTGCTTACTTTACATATTTCCAGAATCTGTCAAATAAAATGTGATTTTGTCACATAATTTTTTGTAGACTTTTTAAAAGCTTTATACTATAATTTAGTCGCAATAAAAAGTTGTGCTGATAAATTTTCTGTATATGCAGAAAATATTATAAGAGATTATTGCGAATTGGCAAAGTGTTAAAATTTTGACACAAAATAAGTCAGAATATTTCCGTTTTGTTCAGGTATAAAAGAAAAATATTTGAAATAAGCGGATTATAAATTTTGATTATAAAAATTAATTTGCCAAGTAGGGTAAAGTTATTGACAAGCCACTATATTTTGTCTATACTATTGATACAATATACAAGATATTGTTGTCAAAAGTAGGACTTGAATATTTTGGCCATTGCGACTGGTGGATTTTGCGACAAACGCAGGGGAACAATGACCTAGACCGCCGACCACCTGGGCAGATAATATTACTGTCTGGGCTTTTTTATCGACAATCGTATTACAAGGAGATATATATGAAATTTGAACAGTGGAAAGGCTTTAAAGAAGGCGAGTATCAAGACAAAATCGATGTAAGAGATTTTATTAATCTCAACTATACCCCTTATGAGGGTGATAAATCTTTCTTGGCTGGTCCTACCGAAAGAACAAAGAAGGTAATGGAAAAAGTAAACGACCTTCTCAAAAAAGAATTGGACAAGGGCGGCGTGCTTGATGTAGATACAGAGCATGTGTCGGGACTTTTGGCTTATGACGCAGGCTATATCGACAAAGACCTCGATATCATCGTAGGTTTCCAGACAGACGAACCTCTCAAAAGAGGCGTAAATCCTTTTGGCGGTATGCGTATGGCAAGACAATCTTGTGAGGCTTACGGATATAAATTGAGCGACAAGATAGAAGAAAACTTCAAATACAGCACTACTCATAATGACGGTGTTTTCTCTGTATATACAGATGAAATGCGTAAGGCAAGAAAGGCAGCTATCCTTACAGGTTTGCCCGATGCTTACGGAAGAGGCCGTATTATCGGCGATTACAGAAGAGTAGCTCTTTATGGTGTGGATTATCTTATCCAACAAAAAGAGGCTGACAAAGTTCGCTACGGACAAAACGATATGAGCGAAGACAATATCCGTACTTTGGAAGAATTGCATCAGCAAATTCAGGCTTTGAAAGACCTTAAGGGTATGGCAGGGAAGTATGGTTATGATATATCTCAACCTGCTTCAAACGCAAAAGAAGCAATTCAATGGTTGTATTTCGGTTATCTTGCCGCTATCAAAGAGCAGAACGGTGCAGCAATGAGTCTTGGCAGAACATCTACCTTCCTCGATATCTATATTCAAAGAGATATCGACAACGGCACTCTTACAGAAGAAGGTGCTCAGGAGCTCATGGATGATTTTGTAATCAAACTCAGATTGTCCAGACAACTCCGTACTCCCGAATACAACGAGCTTTTCGGCGGCGATCCTACATGGACGACAGAAAGCGTAGGCGGTATGGGACTTGACGGCAGAACTTTGGTGACAAAAAACAGTTATAGAATGCTCAACACTCTCTATACTCTCGGCTGTGCTCCCGAGCCCAACCTCACGATATTGTGGTCGGATAAACTTCCCGAAAACTTTAAGAAATTCTGTGCACAGGTATCTATCGACACAGACTCTATTCAGTATGAAAATGACGATTTGATGCGTCCTATCTACGGAGACGACTATGCAATAGCTTGTTGTGTTTCGGCTATGAAGGTAGGCAAACAAATGCAATTTTTCGGTGCTAGATGCAACTTGGCAAAATTGTTGCTTGTCACTCTCAACGGCGGTATGGATGAATATTCAGGTTTGCAAGTAGCTCCCAAGGGCAAGAAGTTTGAAGGCAAACTCGACTATGATGAAGTAATGAAAGCTTTCAACGAGTACAGTAAATGGATGTGCAGACTCTATATCAATACTCTCAATGTAATTCACAGAATGCATGACAAGTATGCTTATGAAAAGATTCAGATGGCTTTGCACGACACTGAAGTACAAAGATTTATGGCATGCGGTGTAGCAGGTCTCAGCGTTATCGCAGACTCATTGTCAGCTATCAAGTATGCAGAAGTCACACCTATTTACGGCGAAAACGGATTGATATATGACTTTGATATCAAAGGCGATTTCCCTAAATACGGCAACGATGACGACAGAGTAGACAGTATTGCAGTATCAGTACTTGAAAACTTCAGCAAAGAACTCAAGAATACTCCTGCATACAGAGGAGCAGAACATACACTTTCTGTATTGACAATCACATCGAATGTAGTGTATGGTAAAAAGACAGGAAGCACTCCTGACGGCAGAAAGAAGGGCGAACCTTTTGCTCCCGGTGCAAATCCTTTGCACGGAAGAGAGACAAGCGGTGCTTTGGCATCTTTGAATTCTGTGGCAAAACTTCAGTATAGCTGTTGCAAAGACGGTATTTCAAATACATTCTCTATTCTTCCCAATGCACTCGGCGACACAAAAGAAAAGAGAGTCGACAACCTTGCTGATATGCTCAACGGATATTTCAAAGAGGGCGGACATCACCTTAATGTAAATGTACTTGACAGAGCAAAACTCGTAGAGGCAATGGAAAATCCTGCGAAGTATCCCAATATCACAATTCGTGTATCGGGTTATGCAGTAAACTTCCACAAGCTCTCAAAAGATCAACAGCTCGAAGTACTCAAGAGAACTTATCATGGAGAACTATAAGGCAAGAATAGATTCTGTCTACAACGGCTCGGCTGTTGACGGCAAGGGGTTGAGGTGCGTGGTATTTTTTACGGGTTGCAATATGCGATGCGGATTTTGCCACAATCCCGAAACTTGGACGGAAAAAGGCACCGAGACAGAACTCAATGAACTCGTACGCAAAATAAAAAGGTACAAAAATTATATCCTAAACGGCGGAGTGACATTGTCGGGAGGAGAGCCTTTTTTGCAGGCAGAATTTGCAAGAGCATTGGTAAATGCTTTGCATGTCGAGGGAATAAGCTCAATTATAGAAACAAACGGACTTATCTTGGACGAAGAACTGATAAGAGTATGCGATGGTATAAGATTGGATATCAAAAATCAGGAAAGCGATGTAGACAAAAGAGTCTTAAAGTTTTTGGATAAATGCGAGGAGCTTGACAAAGAAGTGACAATGACCAATGTGCTTGTACCTTCTCTCAATGACAGCAAAGAAAAACTAGATATATTAAAAAGACTCAAGCAAAAATATACTTGTATAAAGGAGCTAAAACTTTTGGCATACAGAAAACTTTGTACAAGCAAATATGAGAGACTCAAAATTCCTTTTCCCTATGAAAAATATGAGGAAGGGACAAAAAAAGATTTGGATAAAGCGTATGCTTATCTCAATGAATGACAGAGGACGGCGAAAGCCGTCCTTAATTTTTGTCCAAAAAATAACAAACTCTGTTAATAAAAAACAAATAAATAAAAGGATATAAATAAAAAAGCTTTATTCAAGGAGGTGCGTCTATGCTCTTGGATGATAAAGGGGACGATTGATAAAATTGTCAGTCGATATGTCCCCTTGCAAAAATCTGTCGAATATAATATTAATGCTTGTTGTCATTGTGCGATTTTCCAGATAAAAATATAGAAAAATCGTGCGAAAAGACAAAATAATTTATGTTTTGTTAAAAAATTAACATTTTTTGAAAAATGTATATAAAAATTGTTGACAGACATAAATAAATCATATAGAATATAAGTACAATAATTGTTAAAAATTTAACAAATATGATTTTTGTCATAAATCCTTACCTCAAAAACCCCTATGGATTTTGCATTTGACGAAATGACAGGGTATAGAATTTATGGCAAAGATACAAACTAAATATTGATAAAAATTTTTAAAAGGATGGATATAAAAAATGGCAAATACTCAAATCGTAAACGATGAGCAATCTTTGCTTGCAAGACTTGAGGAAGTAAGAAAAGCTCAAGCTATCTATGCTACTTATACTCAAGAGCAAGTCGACAAGATTTTCTTTGCGGCAGCTATGGCTGCAAACAAGATGAGAATTCCTCTCGCAAAAATGGCTGTTGAAGAGACAGGTATGGGTGTTGTGGAAGACAAGGTTATCAAAAACCATTATGCTTCCGAATATATCTACAATACCTACAAGAATGTAAAGACTTGCGGCGTGATTGAAAGAGACGAAGCTTTCGGTATCACAAAGTATGCAGAACCCGTAGGCGTTCTTGCTGCTGTTATTCCTACCACAAACCCTACTTCTACCGCTATATTCAAGTCTCTTCTTGCTCTTAAGACAAGAAACGGTCTTATTTTCTCACCCCACCCCAGAGCAAAGAAATGTACTATTGCTGCTGCTAAGGTAGTTTTGGATGCTGCTGTCGCTGCAGGTGCTCCCGAGGGTATAATCGGCTGGATTGATGAGCCTTCCGTACCTTTGTCAGGTATGATAATGAAAGAGGCTGACCTCATTCTTGCCACAGGCGGTCCCGGAATGGTTAAGGCAGCTTATTCTTCAGGTAAGCCTGCTGTCGGCGTAGGTGCAGGTAATACTCCTGCTATCGTAGACGATAGTGCAGATATCAAAATGGCTGCTTATTCGATTTTGCACTCCAAGACTTTTGACAATGGTATGATTTGTGCTTCAGAGCAATCTACAATCGTACTCGAAAAGGTATATAAAGAATTTAAGGAAGAAATGGCATTCAGAGGTGCATACTTTCTCAATCCTCAACAGACTGACCTCGTAAGAAAGACTATTCTTATCAATGGTGCACTCAATGCAAAAATCGTAGGACAACCTGCTTATGTAATCGCAAAAATGGCAGGATTCGATGTTCCCGAAACAGCTAAAGTGCTTGTAGGCGAAGTAGAAAGCGTAGACTTAAGCGAAGAATTTGCTCACGAAAAATTGTCTCCCGTACTCGCTATGTACAAGGCAAAGAACTTTGACGATGCACTCGACAAGGCTTCTAAGCTTATCGATGACGGCGGTCTCGGACATACTTCCGTACTTTATGTAAACACAGAAACAGGCAAGGAAAAAATGGACAAATTCGCAAAGAGAATGCGTACTTGCCGTGTGCTTATCAATACTCCTTCTTCTCAGGGCGGTATCGGTGATTTGTACAACTTCAAACTTGCTCCTTCACTCACACTCGGTTGTGGTAGCTGGGGCGGTAATAGCGTAAGCGAAAATGTAGGAGTAAAACATCTTATCAATATCAAGACAGTCGCAGAAAGGAGAGAAAATATGTTGTGGTTCAGAACACCTGAAAAGGTTTATTTCAAAAAAGGCTGTCTCGGTGTTGCTTTGAGAGAGCTTAAAGATGTAATGAACAAGAAGAAAGCATTTATCGTAACAGATAGCTTCTTGTATCAAAGCGGTTTTACAAAGAATATTACGGACAGACTCGATGAGATGGGTATCAGACATACCACATTCTTCAATGTTGCTCCCGATCCTACACTTGCTTGTGCTCTCGAAGGCGTAAAGGCTATGAGAGATTTCGAGCCTGATGTAATCATCGCTATCGGTGGCGGTTCTGCTATGGACGCAGGCAAAATCATGTGGGTACTTTATGAGCATCCCGAAGTAGACTTCCAAGATCTTGCAATGAGATTTATGGATATCAGAAAGAGAGTATATACATTCCCTCACATGGGTGATAAGGCTTCATTCATCGCTATCGCTACTACCGCAGGTACAGGTTCTGAAGTCACTCCTTTCGCAGTTATCACAGACGAAAAGACAGGTACAAAGTATCCTTTGGCTGACTATGAATTGTTGCCTGATATGGCTATCGTAGATGCTGACCTTATGATGAATATTCCTAAGGGATTGACAGCGGCTTCCGGTATTGACGCTTTGACTCACGCATTGGAAGCTATCGCATCAGTTATGGCTACCGACTTTACAAACGGTATTGCAAAACAGGCTATTCAGATGATTTTCAATTATTTGCCCAGAGCTTACGAACTCGGAGCTCATGACGCAGAAGCAAGAGAAGTTATGGCTCACGCTTCTTGTATGGCAGGTATGGCATTTGCAAACGCATTCCTCGGTGTATGCCACTCTATGGCTCACAAACTCGGTTCATATCATCACTTGCCTCACGGCGTAGCAAATGCTTTGATGATTGACGAAGTAATCAGATTCAATGCAGTAGACGATCCTGTAAAGATGGGTACATTCCCTCAATACAAATATCCTCAGGCAAAGAAGAGATATGCAGATGTAGCTAATATGCTTGGTTTGAAGGGCAAGACTGATGACGAAAAGATCGAAGCATTGATTGCTGAGATTGACAAACTCAAGAAAGCCGTAGGTATCAAAGACACCATCAAAGATTACGGTATCGATGAAGAGAAGTTTATGTCCACTCTCGACAAGATGGTAGAGGACGCATTCGATGACCAGTGTACAGGTGCAAACCCTAGATATCCTCTTATGAAGGAAATCAAGCAAATGTATCTCAATGCTTATTACGGCAAGAAAAACTAATTGAATTATCGTGTGAAGATGTATCTTTCTTCATTTTAATAACTTCATAGCAACAGAAGTCGGCACGAGCCGACTTTTGTTGTTGTAGGGCAATAAACTAGCTTTACGGTTTTTATTGAATATTCTTGAGAATAATGATAGAATTTCTATAAAGAGAATTAATATAAGAAGGTATATATGATAGATATTGACGACAAAATAAATATTTTGCATAATATGATAGCACAAAGCGACAATATCGTTGCTTTGACGGGTGCGGGAATATCCGTACCGAGCGGCATACCTGATTTCAGAAGTGCAAACGGTCTTTATACCACAAGCAAAGGCTATTCTTATTCTGCCGAAGAGCTTTTATCTCATACTTGTTTTGTAAATGCTACCGAAGAATTCTATGAATTTTATAAAAACAATATGATATATAAAAACGCTATGTTCAACAAAGCTCATTTATATCTTAAAACTCTTGAAGATTCAAACAAATTAAAAGCCGTCATAACGCAGAATATAGACGGACTGCATACCCTTGCGGGAAGTAAAAATGTACTCGAATTTCACGGCAGTATATATCGCAATACTTGTATGGGTTGCGGCAAAAAATATGACATTGACTATATCTTGAAAAGCAAAGGAATACCGAGATGCAGCGATTGCGGCAATATAATAAAACCTGATGTAGTGTTGTACGAAGAAGGGCTTGACGAAAAGACGGTGACAAAGAGCATACAAGCCGTATCTTCCGCCGATATGCTTTTGGTAATAGGCACATCTCTCAAGGTATATCCTGCGGCAGGCCTTGTGGATTATTACCGAGGCAACAGACTTGTACTTATCAATAAAGATGTCACAGGATATGACAAAAGGGCAGACCTTGTTATCAACGAAGATATTATTAAAGTTGTAGAAAAACTGACAGAAAAACAGGCTTTATAATTTACAATTTCTAATTCATAAAAAAGATGTTTGTCGGATAAACAAAAAAGCGGTAAATAAAAAGCGGGTATAATACCCGCTTTTTGGTTTTTAAAATTAATTTATTATATTCTTGCAACTCCGCTTTCTTTAGCAGCTTTTGCTACTGCTTCAGCGACTGTCTTGCCGATTCTCTTGTCAAATGCCATAGGAAGGATATAATCTTCATTGAGTTCGGTATCGCTCACAAGACTTGCGATTGCTTTTGCGGCAGAGATTTTCATCTCTTCGTTTATCTCTTTTGCTCTGACATCGAGTGCACCTCTGAATATTCCGGGGAAGGCAAGAACATTGTTGATTTGGTTGGGGAAGTCGCTTCTTCCTGTTCCAACAACTCTTGCTCCCGCTTGTTTTGCTAGGTCTGGCATAATTTCGGGTACGGGGTTTGCCATTGCCATTACGATAGGATCTTTTGCCATAGACTTTATCATCTCGGGAGTCACTATATTGGGAGCAGATACGCCTACAAAGATGTCGGCTCCTTTCATTGCGTCTTCGAGCGAACCTTGACGGCGAGCTTTGTTTGTGATTTCGGCAAGCTCTTCGTTTCCTTTGGGCTCATTTACGCCTTTGCAGATTATACCTTTTCTGTTGCAAACAAAAATATCTTTTACGCCGAGTTTTAACAATAATTTTGCAATGGCTGTTCCTGCAGCTCCGGCTCCGCTGAAAGTAATAGTCAGATCTTCCCACTTTTTGCCTACAATCTTCAATGCGTTTGTAATTGCGGCAACCGTCACGACTGCTGTACCGTGCTGGTCATCATGAAAAATAGGAATGTCTGTGCATTCTTTGAGTCTTTTTTCTATCTCAAAACATCTGGGTGCAGATATGTCCTCGAGGTTTACGCCGCCAAAGCTTCCTGACAAAAGAGCTATGGTCTTTACGATATCGTCTACATCTTTTGATTTTACGCACAAAGGTATTGCGTCCACATCTCCGAATTCTTTGAAGAGTACGCACTTTCCTTCCATTACGGGCATACCTGCTTCAGGACCTATATCTCCGAGTCCCAATACTGCTGTGCCGTCAGTCACTACCGCTACGGTGTTCCAGCGTCTTGTCAAATCATAAGATTTATCAATGTCTTTTTGTATTTCGAGACATGCTTGAGCTACACCTGGGGTATAGGCGAGGGACAAATCCTCTTTGCTTGTAATCTTGCTTCTTGCTTCTATCTGAATTTTGCCACGCCACTCATAATGCTTTTTGAGTGACTCTTTCATATAATCCATAAAAGACTCCTTTTTATAGGTAATATCAATATTATATTATCACAATTTTTTTGGTTTGAAAAACGATTGAGGGATATTATTCAATTTAAAGGTATTATTTTTATATTATTCTAGCTTGTGGTTTGGCTTTATAAACAAATATAAGACAAAATATCGTTTTGGATGAGAATATAATATATCAGCGGTTGTATATATAAATATATATTTAATAAATTTATTGACAATTTCTTTACTTACTTGTAAAATGAATAATATATGGGTTTTACCTTAAAAATAAAGGAGAACATTATGAAAAAATTTATTATCGCAATTATGATTGTTGTTTTGGCAGTTGTGGGCTGCGTATCTTTGATGGCTTGTCAGCCTCCTACGGATTTCACTGTCGGTGTAATTCAGCTCGCTCCTCACGATGCTCTTGATAAAGCAAACAGTGCTTTTTGTGCAGAACTTAAGTCATTGCTCGAAGCAGAAGGCAAAACTATTACTTTCTTGCAAAACAATGCCAACAATGAAGATTCTCAAAATACTTCTATTGTGAACAGCTTTATAGGCAAGAATGTTGACTTGATATATTCTATTGCTACTTCTTCTTCTCAGACAGCAGTAGCAAAAGCAAAGGACTATGATATTCCCGTAATTTTCAATGCTGTTACCGATCCCGTAGATGCAGGTCTTGTAAAGAGCATGGAAAACCCCGGTGTAAATGTTACGGGTGTATCTGATATCAACCCTATTGCAGACCAAGTAGGTCTTATGGTAGAATTGATGGCTGATACAATAGCACAGTCTGAATTGACAATCGGTGTTTTGTTTGTATCCAAAGAGACAAACTCTGTTGTTCAGAAAGATGCGGTAAAAGCAGAATGTGAGAAGTTGGGCATTAAATTCGCAGAATATGGTATCGATGAAGCTGCAAATATCGGCAACGGACTTCAAGGTCTGAAAAAAATGGGTGCAGATATTGTTTATCTTCCTACCGACAATGTTCTTGCAAGTGAGGCAGCTACCGTTCACTCCGAGAATATTAAAAAGGAAGTTAATCTTCCTATGGTTTGCGGCGAAGGCGGCATGACAGAGCTTTGCGGTGTTGCAACATTGAGTGTAGATTATGAATATCTCGGAAAACTCGCTGCTCAAAGTGCTTTCGATATCCTTATGGGCAATAAAAAAGCTAGCGAAATCGCTGTAAAAACACAGACAGAAAATTACACTTATATTGTAAGTGAAAAGAATGCTGAGGCAATAGGATTTACTATTCCCCAAAGCATTATCGATAAAGCAAATGCATAAATTATATTTTAATCTGAAAAAGGATAAATAATGTTTAATACGATTTTAGGTGGTTTTAACCAAGGTTTACTATGGGCAGTGCTTGCAATCGGCGTGTTTGTATCATTCAGATTGCTTGATTTTGCCGATTTGACTTGTGAAGGAAGCTTTGCTTGGGGCGGAGCGGTAGCAGCGGTACTTATTCAGCAATATGGCTGGAATGGTATCCCTGCATGTCTTATCGCTTTGATAGCAGGCGGTGTAGCAGGTCTTATTACTGCACTTTTGCATACAAAACTCAAAATTGCTCCTATTTTGTCGGGTATCATTACTTTGACGGCAATGTATTCGATTACTCTCATCACGATGAACAACAAAGCTTCTATCGGTTTGTTGAATGTACCTTTGTTTTATAGCTGGATTCCCGGAATGAAGTCTATATATGCAATTCTTATCATGGGTGTCATTATAATTGCTATTATTATAGCTGTTGTATATTGGTTTTTTGGTACAGAACTCGGAAGTGCTATAAGATCTACGGGCGTAAATGAGAGAATGAGCCGTGCTCAGGGTATCAATACTGATAATACCAAGATTATAGGACTTGTGATTTCCAATGCTCTTATTGCATTGTCAGGTGCTTTGGTAGCACAGGAGCAAGGTACTGCAAGCTGGACGATGGGTCAGGGTGCAATCGTAGCAGGTCTTGCATCGGTAATTATAGGCGAAACAATCATACCTTCAAACAGAAATTTTGCTTTGACTCTCGTTGGTGTGACTATAGGCAGCATAATATATCGTATAATTTACAGCTTGGTATATTATTTCGGTTTGCCCACAGAGTATATCAAATTGAGTACTGCGGTATTGGTAGTAATTGCTTTGTGTTTGCCTATGATAAAGACAAAGTGCATTGCATTGGCTAAGAAGTTGGATGCAAAATGGAGAGCGAAGTATCCTAAGTACGCTGCTTATGCTCAGAAAAGAGATGATAAAAAGGCTCAAAAGGCAGAAAAAGCAAAGAGTGCTTTGGCTGATAAAATTACAAATCTTTCTACGCTTATAAAATCTGAAAGCGATGTAAAAAAGGCAAAGACATTGCAAAGACAGATATCCAAGGCAAAAGAGAAGTTTGCAGAAAAATACGGTTCTAAAGAGCTTGAAGATGTAGAAGAACATACCGAAGCTGCTAGTGTAGCCGTGATAGGAGGAAATGACAATGTCGATGTTAAAAATAACTAATTTGTACAAGACCTTCAATATCGGTACCGTAAATGAGAAAAAGGCTCTTATCAATCTTAATCTCGATGTAGAAGAAGGCGATTTTATCACGGTAATAGGCGGTAATGGTGCTGGTAAGTCTACAATGCTCAATATGATTGCAGGTGTTTATATTCCCGAAGAAGGCACAATCGAGCTTGACGGACAGAATATCACTCGTCTTAAAGAATTTAAGAGAGCTAAATATCTCGGCAGAGTATTTCAGGACCCTATGATGGGAACGGCTGCCAATATGGAAATACAGGAAAACCTTGCTCTTGCTTACAGAAGAGGCAAAATAAGAGGTCTTGGCTGGGGTGTAACGAGAAAGGAAAAAGAAGAGTTCAAACAACAACTTAAACTTCTCGACCTCGGACTTGAAGACAGAATGACAGCAAAAGTAGGACTTTTGTCAGGCGGACAAAGACAAGCTCTTACGCTTCTTATGGCGACATTGATAAAGCCAAAGGTATTGCTTCTTGACGAGCATACTGCGGCTTTGGATCCTAAGACGGCAGAAAAAGTCTTGAATGTCACAGAGACATTGACATCTCGCAACAATCTTACCACAATCATGATTACTCACAATATGAAAGATGCGATAAGATATGGCAATCGTCTTATTATGATGAACAACGGAAGTATTATCTACGATGTCAAGGGCGAAGAGAAGAAGAATCTTACTGTCAAGGATTTGCTTTTGAAGTTTGAACAAAACAGTGAAGGCGAATTTGCAAATGACAGAATGCTGTTGACATGATAAAAATATAAATACAGCAGGAGCGAGTTTCGCTCCTGTTTTTTTATGAAAAATTCAGTGATTAGTATATTTACTTTACAAACTACTATTTTGTTATGGCGGTATGGTAGCGAGTCTATAAATAATATAAAAAATTTTATTCCTGCAAAGGTTGTATTTTGATATAATATAAATTTCCCATTCTGATATTTGATTTTAAAATCGTAAATTTTTATTCATGTTTAAAATATCATATTAAAATTTTGTATATAAATTAAAAATATATGGACAAAATAGTAAAAACAATTAAAAGTTTATTAAATATTTAACAATATTGAATAAAAATTTTAATATATCACTTTAATATTTTATACAAAAAATTCTTATGAATGTAAACTTTTAATTAAAAAATATAAAAAACCGCTTAATTTTCCCTAAATTTGAATAAAATTTGTGCAATTTTGTCTAAAAATTTTGAATAAAGTTGCTATTTTGTCTTAAACATGCTAATATTAATATATATAAAATTGATATTAATATTATCAAAAATATAGGATGGAATAGGACGGTTTTTATTATGGCAGAATTTTTTATCAACTTTTCTAATTATATTGACGAGAAATCACCTGTAAATATAAGAGTGATTGGAGAGACTCAAAAAGAAGACTGTATAAACAAGGAAAGAAAGAATTCTGATATCATGGCATTGGAGTACATTATCTCTGGCGAAGGCGTGCTTGAGATAAACGGTAAGACATATTATCCCAAGGCTGGCGATGTATTCTTCCTCAAAAAGGGAAGTGACCATAAATATTCTTCCAGCAAGAAAAACGGCTGGCACAAAATCTGGATTAAGTTTGAAGGCGAGCTTATGGAAGAGATGGTAAGACTTTATCTTCCTGAAGATACTTATCTCTTTTCGAATTGTTATGTAGGAAGTTATTTCAAAGACATTCTGTATTATCTTAAAAACTATAAAAACGATTATAAAAAACTTACTGACGGCGTTTCTATCAAACTTTTCGAAATTTTCACTGCCATAAGAAGCAATACCACTGCTCCTAAAGACAGCTTGGCAATGCAGATAAAAAACACTCTCGATATGATGGTAGAAAAAGAGCTTTCTTTGGAAAGTCTTTGTGCTCAGTTCAATTATTCAAAAAATCATATTATACATATTTTCAAACAAGAATTCGGCATTACGCCTTACAATTATTTCTTGGAGAGAAAAATAGAGTATGCAAAAGTTTATCTTGACAACTGCAGCCTTTCTATCGGAGAAATCGCTCAAAAATTGTCTTTCAGCGACCAGCAATATTTCTCCATTTGTTTCAAAAAGATTGTCGGAGTTTCTCCTGTGGCATACCGCAACAAAAAATTCTGATATGCTAAAAAATCAGATATAAAGATAAATTGAGTTTTTATAAAAAATAATTCGTCTTATGGGCGGATTATTTTTGTTTAATAGGAATTTAGATAAATTCTCAATATTTCATAGCTTTATAATTAGTTTTATAATTTTATTTTGTCATATAATTTATATATTAAATCAATCGCACAATATTTTAGTTGATAAAAAATATATATTATGCTAAAATATCAAAGAAATATAAAAACATACCGAGGTGTATTTATGCATTGGTCAGAACAGATTGCACAGAAAATTATAGAAAAAAATCCCAACAAAGAAGAATATGTTTGTGCCGCAGGTATCAGTCCTTCAGGCTCTATTCATATAGGAAATTTCAGAGATATTGCGACAAGTTATTTTGTGGCAAAATCTTTGCGTAAAATGGGCAAAAAAACAAAACTTCTTTTCTCATGGGACGAGTTTGACCGTTTGCGTAAAGTCCCCGTAAATGTCGCAAAAGTAAATGACGACATGGAAAAATATATCGGTTGTCCTTATGTAGATGTTCCCAATCCTTTTAAGGACAGCGATGCAAAGACTTATGCAGAGTATTTTGAAAAAGAGTTTGAAGAATCTTTGCAGAAATTCGGCATAAAGATGGAGTTTCGTCATCAGGCGGATATGTACCGCAGCGGAAAATATAAGGACTGCGTTTTGCTTGCTTTGAAAAAGCGTAAAGAGATTTTTGATATAATCGATTCTCACCGTACGCAGGAAGCTCAGGAAGGCGAAAGAGATAATTATTATCCCGTGAGCATATATTGTCCCGTATGCGGAAAAGATATGACAAAAATCGATAGCTTGAGCGATGATTGCACTCAGGCAGAATATACATGCAAATGCGGTCATCACGGACATTTTGATTTCTCAAAAGATTTTAATTGCAAACTTGCTTGGAAAATCGACTGGCCTATGAGATGGTGCTATGAAGGCGTTGACTTCGAGCCGGGTGGCAAGGACCATGCCAGCATCAACGGAAGCTATGACACATCAAAGCATATCTCGAGAGAGATTTTCGGCTATGAAGCTCCTATCTTCCAAGGATATGAGTTTATAGGTATCAGCGACAACAACGCTACAACAGGCAAAATGTCAGGTTCGAGCGGTCTCAATCTTACACCTGCTACACTCTTGAAGTTGTATCAGCCTGAAGTATTGTTGTGGCTTTATTCTAAGAACGAGCCTTTAAAAGCTTTCAACTTCTGTCTCGATGACGGTATTTTGAGACAATATTTTGAATTCGACAAAATGTATACAGAAGTTCAGAACAATACGGCAAACGAATTGACAAAGACAATTATAGATCTTGCGAGCGTAGAAGGAAGACAGTTAAAGCTTGTTCCTATGAGTCTTATTGTACAGCTCGGTTCGGTAGTTGACTTCAATATTCCTATGCTTGAGATTGTATTTGAAAAACTCGGCACACCTTATAAATACGAAGATTTCAAAGACAGACTTGACAGAGCGAAATTCTGGCTGGAAAAATGTTCGCCTCAGGATATGAACAAACTTCGCAAGACAAGAAATTGGCAAATCTTTGATTCTTTGGACGAGACAGAAAAACAAGAAATCAAAGAATTGTATGATTATATCAAAAAAGGCGGATATGACCTTGCATCATTGCAGACAGATTTGTATGCTATTCCCAAAAAGGTTCGCAATCTCACCACTGAAGACAAAGAGCTCAAGACAAAGCAGGGAGCATTCTTCAAGAATGTATATAAGCTTTTGATAGACAAGGAAAAAGGTCCCAGACTATATTTGTTCTTATACGCAATCGAACCTGAAAAGTACTTGCCTTTGCTTGACTTCTCATATCCCAAGACAAAAGAAGAAGAGGAAAGCGAAAAAGTAGTCGAAGAAGTAATCGAAGAAAAGAAAGTAGAATACGGCGAGCCCGATCCTGTCGCTCCCATAAAAGAAGAAATCGCTCTCGAAGAATTTGAAAAAATAGATTTGAGAGTATGCAAGATAATCAAGTGTCAGGAAATTCGCAAGTCAAATAATTGCTACAAGCTCACATTGTTTGACGGCTTGGACGAAAGAGTAATCGTATCTTCAATAAAGCATTATTACAAACCCGAAGAATTGGTAGGCAAAAAGATAATTGTAGTGGCAAACCTTAAACCCGTAAGAATTACAGGTGTCACAAGCAATGGCATGTTGGTCGCAGCGACAAACAATGCTTGCGGATGTCAGGTAATTTTTGTAGACGATATCGTCCCTGAAGGTACAGCAATCAAATAATATAAAGCACCTTGAAAAAGGTGCTTTTTTTATGGCAAGTATAAGGTAATATATATAGTAAAATAAGTTTTCATCAATAAATTGCGGATTGCTTTATATAATATTGATTATTAATTATATTTATATATTATGTTTAGATGTGGATATTGTAATAAGATAAAAATAAATAAAAAAGACGGCTTTTGCCGTCTTCTTTTGGTGACTCCATGGGGATTCGAACCCCAGTAGCAGGCGTGAGAGGCCTGAGTCTTAACCGCTTGACCATGGAGCCATAGTCTATTGCTTTAATATATTATCATAATTATTGTTTACTGTCTATCATTTTGCCTAATTTTTTTTATTTTAAGTATGCTTTGTCTTTTATTTATATTAATAAACTTACTTAATTCTGGTTTTTTTTGATATGTAAGAATAATTTGTGATATATAAGCAAGTATATTGACAAAAATTTTTTGATATTTTATCATAAAATTGTTGGTAAAAATAAAATAAGGATTGTTATATAATAAAAAGAATGACAGACAAATCATTGAATAAGGCAGTAGAAAGATTTTTGCAAGGTGATAAAAATGCCTTTGACTACATTTATGACAAAACATATAAAGTAGTCTATTTTGTCGTGTACGGTATAATAAAAAACAAATCTATCGCACAGGATATAGTGCAGGAAACTTATCTTAAAGTTTTCAAAAATTTATCGGGGTATGTGCATGACAACTTTGTGGCTTGGATTACTACAATGGCAAAGAATATAGCCATCAACGAGTATAAAAAACTAAAGCGAGAAAAACTCACTGATTTTGTAGAAGAAAACAAATATATATCCGGCGATTTTCGTATGCCTGAAGAAGACAGCTTCGGACTTATAAAACTTGCTCAAGACACACTTGACGAAGAAGACTATAAAATAGTCGTGATGTGTGTGATAGCGGGATATAAAAGACGAGAAGTCGCTAAGATTATGGATATGCCTATATCGAGCGTATCATACAGACTAAAAGTTTCGCTTGAAACATTGAAAAGGAATTTGCAAGGAGGTAAAATATGAACAAGCTAAAAAAACAGCTAAAAGTTCAGGCCAAAGAAATTTTGCCTGATGAAGATTTTAAGCAATCGCTTAAAAGTCAAGTTTTGCCTTCTTATGATTATCAAAAAGAGTATGAGCAAAAGAAAAAATCCAAAACGGTATTGATAAAAAGTCTTGCTACCGTGGCAAGTGTAGTCGTGGTAATAGTGGCTTTGGTGCTGGGAATTACTTTGACATATAATCCAAATGTCGGCAAGACAAACGGACAGACGGTTGTGCTTATAGATATCAATCCTTCGTTTGAGATTATCGCAGACGAAAACGATGTTGTCGAAAAAGTGACGGGACTGAACAGCGATGCGAGAATTGTCCTGCTCGGGAAAAATTATGCAGGAAAAAACTTGTATGATGTGTGCAATGATATCGTGCTTACGGCAATACATTTGAATTATGTAGGGGCGGTATCGGATATAGTCAATATTATCGCATACAATCAAAATTCAAAAAATGAATCGTTGACCATAAACAAAATTACAAGTCTTATAGAAGAAAGCGTAGGTGGTAGTGCACAGGTAGTGGTGTCCAACTCTAATGAAGCAAAACAAAAACTCATCAACGATATCGTGGCTCAATACGGAGATATCAACGGACTTTCTGACAAAACGATAGCCGAACTTCACAGAATACTTATGGCTTATGATATAAGCAAAGAAGAAGAACTTGACGAGCTTGAAGATTTGTGGGAAGAGGAACTTGAAAAGGCTGGATTTGATGACGATATCGCCGAAGATATTCTCGATAAATGGAAAGAAGAAAACTTAAAACCTCTTGGCTCATGTCTTGATGAAGAATTAGAGGATTATCTAGAAATTTTTGAACTTAAGTTGATATATAATCAAAATATCAGTGAAAAAGAAGCTGAAAGACTGACAAAAGAAGAACATCGCAGAATTATGTCAATGGGCGGCAGAAACAATGTGAGAGAATTTTTAGACGCATGGTGGATTGAAGCTGAAAAGGAATATTTTGATTTGATGAGCAAAATGCTTGAAGATAAAGGATATGACAATGAAAAAATTCAAGAGATAATAGATGAAATCAAAATAGATTTCCAAAATAATCCTAAAGACAAAAAAGAAGAAATAGCAGAGTTTTTAGAAGAATATTATGAAATAGACGACTGATAAATTAATATAAATTTTCGGAGGTAAAAGGCCTCCGAAAATTTTTTTGAAAAATTTGAAAAATATTTGGCAAAAATCAAAACAAGATTGTTATATAGACAAACAAACACAAGGGAGGCAGAAATTATGAAAAAGAAAATTTTTGTAATTCTTACGACATTGGCGATATGTGCCGCAATGATAGTTGCGTTTGCAGGTTGTGACGGAGTGATAAACTTTAACAACAACAATAATAATACTACAAGCGAAAAAAGTGCAAATCTTGTGGCAGTATCAGCTAGTTCGTCCGCATTGATTCTTGACGAAATGCAAAATTCAGAAATAGCTATGGCAAATGCCGATGCTCCTCAAAAAGGTGCTACGCTCACAGATGAGGAAATAGAAGAAGTTAAGGCTCAGCTCAAAGTGCTTGAAAACTATATGGGAGAAAATGCTCCCGTCATTACAGAAAAAGTATTGGCTTCAGGAGACGAGTACTATGGCGAATATCAATATTCAATGACCATTGTCACAAAAGATATGCACGGCAATCCTTATGAATATACAATGTATTTCAATCAGGAAAAGCTCAGCGAAAAGACAGAGTATGACAAAGACGATGACGATCATAAAGGACAACTTGCAAGCGGAGTACAGGATTTTGAATTTGAAGAAGAATTTAAATTGAGCGGAATACTTGTATCCGGAGAAAATGTTTATGAGCTTGAAGGCATCAAAGAGAACGAAACAGAAGTGGATGACGGCGAGACAGAAAGCGAAAGCTCATACAAAATGGTTATTAGAAAAAGCGATAATGAATATGTAGTATTCGAGCAATCCATAGAAGAGGAAGGAAATGAAAGCGAGCAGAAGTTTGAATACAAAGTATATGCCGACAATAAGCTTGTAAAAGAATTCAGCTTGGAATTTGAGAATGAATTCGGAGAAAGCGAAGTAGAGATGGAGACAAGAGAAAACGGCAATACATTCAGAGTAGGCTATGAAAGCGAGATTGTCAACGGCAAAGAAAGAATCAAAGCCGAAGTAATGAAAGACGGCAAGATATGCGAAGTTTATATAACCGTAGAGGGAAAGGGAACAGAAGAAGATCCTTATAGACACATTTATAGATACGGCGATATAGAAAAAGAAGATTATGACGACTAAATCTCTTACAACTTAAATCCCCTAAGATACAAAAGACAGGCAAGACCTGTCTTTTGTATTTACTTATTGGATTATCTTAATATAATCAAAGAATTGACATAAAAAAAACTATGTTATATTATATTTATGTCATTAAAATAGCATATAATAAATTTTTAAATTATACATTTAATATAAGATATGAAGATATGCTTCCTTAGTTAAATGGATATAACAGCCCCCTCCTAAGCGGCAGCCACATCCACTGAAAACCACAACATATTGTGTTTTCGCTCAATATAAAATCAATATCTTGTGGATAATAACACTACTGGTATAAATTCTGGTATAAAATTTGAAATAAAATAATTTTTATATCGGTAAATTACTTTCATAAATGTGCTCATAGTTTAACGGATAAAACGATGACCTCCTAAGTCATTGCTCTGGGTTCGATTCCCGGTGGGCACGCCAAAAAATCGCGTTAAAATGCGCGATTTTTTTATTTTTACGCAGTTTCAGACGCGATTTATAATGTTTATATGGCTGCTATAAAATCAGCATTTTCTGCTGTTTTTTAGATACTCTTCAAGCTCTGTTTCCAGCTCGTCGTAATTAACTATCGTTCTGTCCCAATAGCTGTATGAGAAAACCTTTCCGCTAAAAATACAAGCCTCGATATCATCTATCGTGGCTTGTTTCTTGTGCTTTTTGTTGTACTCATTCAAAGCGTTGTCAATACTTCTTATTCTTACAATGCCTCGTTGAGGCGGATATTCTCTTAATGCTGTCCTTGACGAAAAGGCTATTCGCGAAGATTTTATCCGGCATAATGCCGAACTTGCGGATAAAGCAATTAAATCCGCCAAGAAGGAATTGCAGGCTAAATGCAAACGCACGGAGGAATTATCCCGCCTGATGCAGCTTGCTTATGAGGACAGGCTGAAAGACAAAATGCCGGAAGATATCTGTATCAGCTTCATCCAAAAATATTCCGAGGAGCAGAAGAAGGTCGAAGCGGAAATTGCGCATATTGAAAGCGCGGGCGCGGCGCTAATTAAGTATTTTTTATAAAAAATTTGCAGAAATTCAGTTGACATTTTTTTCGGAGATGTGTTAATATCTTAGTGCAATTAAATCCCGTGGGGGAGTAGTAGGCGCGCACAGGGCTGCGCGTGGCAGTACCCAACATCGTGGCAATATGCCTGGGCTGCCTTAAATTATCAGACTCACGTATACGCTCTTAATAAGGCTATACGGGGTCATTTTTTAACCGTAAGCCGAAAGGGCTTGCGGGTTTTTTTTGTAGAAAGCAAACGGAGGATTTAAATGAAGGAGTATATGCAGTCTGCACGCGACGTCCTTTTGCAGAAGCAGGTAGACCCCGACAAGGGCCTTACCGCCGCCGAAGTGGAAGAGAGCCGCAGGGTAAACGGCGAAAACCAGTTTACGCGCGAAAAGCCCAAGTCCATTCTTCGCCGAATCTGGGAAGCGATGTGCGAACCTATGCTTATCATTCTTCTGGTTGCGCTTGCCATAACCATCGCCGTGCAGATAGTTTCGGTTTGCACGGGCGGCGAGTTCGACTGGATAGAGTGCGTGGGCATAGTGGTTGCCGTAGTAATTTCCGTGGCCATTTCGGTCGTTATGGAGCACCGCAGTGCCAAGGCGTTCGAGGCCCTCTCGAAAATCGGCGAGGATACGCTGGTCAAAGTAATACGCGACGGCGAAGTAACTATGATACCCCAGCGCGAGGTGGTTGTAGGCGACATACTGTGCGTCGAAACGGGCGCAAAGCTGCCTGCCGACGGCAGAATTATAAACAGCACCCAGCTTATGTCTGACGAGAGCGCCTTGACGGGCGAGAGTATGGCGGTGCACAAGGATGCAGATTTTGTGTGCGAGGCCGAAAACACTCCCGTCGCCGAGCGCCACAATATGCTCTATTCGGGCTGTTTCATAACTGGCGGCAGCGGCAAGGCCGTGGTTACGGGCGTGGGCGACCACACCGAATTCGGCAAGATTGCGCGCGAGCTTACCAACCAGGACAAATCGAGCACGCCCTTGCAGGAAAAGCTGGCAAAGCTCGGCAAACTCATAACGCTGATAGGCGCAATCGCCGCGGCGCTCATATTCGTCATTCAGGTGATAAGGCTGCTCGTGGCAGGCTTCGACGGCCTCTCCGGCTCGCAGATATTCAGGCTGTTTTCCGATGCGTTCATAGACAGCATAGTGCTGATTGTTGCCGCCGTGCCCGAGGGTCTTCCCACGATAGTCGCGGTTACGCTTGCCATAAATATTATAAAGATGTCCAAACAGAACGCGCTCGTCAAAAAGCTCGTCGCGTGCGAAACGGTGGGTAGCATCAACGTAATCTGTTCGGATAAGACGGGTACCCTCACCGAAAACAGAATGACGGTAACCGACGTTCAGCTTGGCAACACCCATCTTTCGCCTTCGGAAGTGCCCGCAGACAGCGCGCTTATGACGGGATTCTGCGTGAACTCCACCGCAGACGTGCATTTCAGGGGCGATATGCCCGAATTTATCGGCAACCCCACCGAGTGCGCAATGTTAGTTGCCGCGCACAAGTCGGGCGTTGAATATGCGGGCGTCAGGAACGCTTACAGGCAGATTTTCCGCTATCCGTTCTCTTCCGAAACCAAGAATATGACGACGGTGATCGAACAGAACGGCGAGGAAGTGGCGTATACCAAGGGCAGTCCCGAAAAAATTCTGGCGATGTGCACTATGCCCGACGAGGAAAGAAAGGCTGCCGAAGAGGCGATAGCAGGCTACCAGGCCCAGGCGGGCAGGGTAATCGGCCTTGCGCACCGCACTCTCGAAAGAAGCTATAACTTCACCGACGAGCGCGCTTTGATTGAAAGCGGAATGCACTTCGACGGGTTCGTGGTAATTTCTGACCCTCTCCGCGCGGACGTGTTCGCCGCGGTAGAACACTGCCGCCACGCGGGCATAGACATAAAGATGCTCACGGGCGACAATATAATAACCGCCAAGGCAATAGCCACCCAGCTCGGCATACTCGACGACGACCACATAGCCGTCGAGGCCAAGGACGTAGAGAATCTTTCTGACGAAGAATTTTCGGAAATCATCAAAAAGATACGCGTAATAGCACGCTCCACGCCCGTAATCAAGATGCGCGTGGTAAAGGCGCTCAAAGCCCAGGGCAACGTGGTTGCGGTTACGGGCGACGGCATAAACGACGCGCCCGCCATAAAGAACGCCGACGTAGGCGTGGCTATGGGCATAACGGGCACCGAAGTTTCCAAAGAAGCCAGCGACATAGTGCTTCTCGACGACTCGTTCTCCACAATCGTCACGGCGGTGCAGTGGGGCAGGGGAATTTACGAAAATTTCCAGCGCTTCATTCAGTTCCAGCTCACTGTAAATCTCTCGTCCGTGCTGATAGTGTTCATCTGCGTGGTGCTCAACATAGGCAACCCCTTCACCGCCATACAGATGCTGTGGATAAACCTTATTATGGACGGCCCTCCCGCAGTTACGCTCGGCCTCGAACCTATGCGCGCAGGCCTTATGGACCGCAGTCCCACGCCGAGAAATTCAAGCATAGTTTCAAAGGATATGCTCTCGCGCATAATAATAAACGGCCTGTATATGGTGCTCATCATCGTGTTGCAGACCGAACTCAACTTCCTTGGCATAGAGGCGGGCCACGAGAGCACGGCCATATTCACGCTGTTCGTGCTGTTCCAGCTGTTCAACGCGTTCAACGCAAGGGAGCTGGGCAACAATAGTATTTTCAGGAACTTCCTGCACAACCACATAATGCTCGGCGTGTTTGCGGGCACCTTCGTGTTGCAGATAATAATCACGCAGTTCGGCGGCGAAGTGTTCGATACCAACGGCCTCAACATCATCGACTGGCTTAAAGTATTTGCAATGGGTCTTTCGATAATCGCCGTGTCGGAAGCGGTAAAACTTATCCGCAGGCTGGTTGCAAAACAGCGCGCAAAGCGTGCGTAAAAATGCCGTTTATTGCGGCATAGTACGGGTCGTATCGCACGGATATTGCAGTATCCAATCGCGGTGCGGCAGCAAAATTTAGAATAACTCTTTCATTTCGGCCGTGCGGCTTCAAGCCGCGCGCCCCTTTTTGTTATCAGAAAACCACCCGTTAGACGGGTGGTTCAAAAGAGGCTATGCCGATGAGTGCTGAAAAAGTACCTCCTGTGTTAGTATATAGTTAGGTCTGCCACCTAATTAATACAAAGGAGGTACAGTGTCACGTGAATGACATAAATAGTTTAGCACATTCGAAGTGGAATTGCAAATATCATATTGTTTTTTGCACCCAAGTATCGGAGAAAAGTATTTTACGGTCAAAAAAGATTAGAGATAGGAGCAATTCTACGAGAATTGTGCAAATGGAAAGGTGTAAATATCGAAGTAGAGAATTTTGGTGTAAAGGATACTATGTAGATACAGTAGGAAAAAATAAAGAAAGGATAGCGGAGTACATAAGAACGCAATTAGAGGAAGACAGGACAATGGAATAGTTGTGCATAACGGAAGCCTTTGACCCGTTCGAGCAGAAACGCTAAAAGTCGCAGGTGGCAGACTAACGTACGCCATTTAGGCGTGGCTAGTACCATAGGGCTATGCCCGTATTGTGAAAAACCACCCGTTTGACGGGTGGATGTTTATTATATTGAAGAAAATATTATTTTATTAAGCGGATATTTGATAGACTTTTACATAATCTATTATAAAATCGTAATACTTTGATTTGTCATTATTGTCTGGGTTGCCGCACCAATAGTCAGCTTCTGTGCCGTCAGACAAAAGCTCTTTTCCTGTATGGATAGTGCCGTCTTTGTCTTGATAGCCGGCGACTTCTACTGTAATCAACATATATTCTTTTACTTGCGACACGCCCAAAGTTTTGTTATCAACTGTATGAGAAGTACGCCATGTTTCTTTGCCGTCTACATAGAATATATATTCTTTGTCTGTCCACATAACTCCGTAGGTATGGAAAGATGTGTACATATCAGGGATAATATAGCTGTCAGATTTTTGGCTTTTGGTATTTATATATCCATCGCCGTGCACCACATGGACATTAAGATTTTGTTGTGATTTATTGAACATCCAAGGCGACTCCATTATGTCTATTTCTACACCGTCAGAGCCTGTACCTTGAACATCATCGGCGGACATTCCTGTGCCTTCGTCAGGCATGAGCCAGAAAGCTGACCATATTCCTTCTGAAGGGGGAACTATACATCTGATTTCAAAATATCCGTATTTTGCCGAAAAGCCTTGATAGTTATCTGAGTTTATAGGGGCATGACCTTTTGACGGATTTGTGGCAGATTCTACCCAAGATGTGTACCAGCCTTCGCCGTATTGTCCGTCTTTGTATAGAGTGCGAATAGTAAGATTTCCGTCTTTTACAAAGAGAGTGTCAGAAGTGTCTTCGTAATAACCTGCACGGCGTACGGGAGTATTGTATCCCGCCTTCCATTTTGTATAATCTAAAGTCGAGCCGTCAAAATTATCTTCAAATACTAAAGAATAATTTCCATCTTTTAATGCCTCTTCAAGAGTAGCGTTTTCAGGCAAAGATTTGTATGAAGAGCAAGATGCAAGCGAAAAAACACTTACTATCGATATCACTAGGGACATAAACAAAACAAAGACTTTTTTCATTTTTATTAATCCTTATATTTTATTTTGAATACGGCTTTTTTGACATTGCCGCCTGTCATGCTTAGACTGGGAGCATGAGGCTCTTCAGGCATAAACAATGCCCATTCGCCTTTTCTCATAGGAAAAAGAGCCACATTGCCTTTCCAGAATCTTATATCTTTTTCTTTATCATAATCGCTTACAGGCGAAAGCGTGTCCAAGGGAGAGTAGCCCATATATTCCTGACCGCTCAATATAAGCTGAATATCGGCAAAACGAGAATGAGTCTCTATCGATATTTCTTCAAGGGGCTTAGGGGAATAAGTCATTACATTTACATAGACATCATCACTGAGTTCGTATTTTCCGCAAGGAGTATTTTCATCAAGCTCCAAAGCTTTTTGCATACAAAGTTTTATTTTGTCGTCAAGGTTTTTGTAAAAATCGTTTTGAGTGTTGTTTGAATGAATCATAATATACCTCTTCTATTTTTTATATTATATCATTATATATAGATTACTGCAATATTTTGCTAAAAGATATATTGAGTATTTATAAGAAAAAGGGGGTTTAAAAGATATCAATCAATTGAAAAAAATTGAATAATCTGCTATAATCGTTTTGGAAATATTAAGGCGATATATATGGAAAAAGATAATCAAAAAAAGACAGATTTTTATGCTGAATACAAAAACAAAAAAGACTCGTCATTCTGTGAGCCTTGGGGAAATGTATTTCACTTCGAATATAAAAGCAAAAAAGAAGTGAGAGGGCTTCCTTTGGTGCATATAAATATTGGATTTGGAAAATACAAGGCAAAAGGGATAATAGCAATCGGGACTATGGCGGAAGGAATTGTAGCTTTGGGAGTCATTGCGATGGGACTTATTTCTGTCGGAATATTGTCCTTGGGTGTTTTATGTATAGGAATAATATCATTGGGGCTTTTGTCAATAGGCGGAATTAGTATTGGCGGAGTGGCGATTGGCGGCATAAGTATAGGAATAGTATCTGTCGGCGGATTGGCAATAGGTTGTCAGTGCAAAGGAAGTGCGGTGTATAGTGCATTTGCTTATAAAAGCTCAACGGGGATATTAGGTAATAAATTATAATAAACCATATAGATAATATATCTATTGTATAAGACAAAAAATATAATGTTCGGATTGTCGGGCATTTTTTATTTTAATAAAGTGGAGCGGAAAAGATATAAAGAAAATAAAATAGTTTATAAAATAAAATAATGCTTAAAGTTATATGATAAGGGCAAAAAAATACAATGCTTTCGCATTGCCCTCACAATTTTCCGATGAATCAGAACATTCTGATATTCATACCATATTTTGCAACATACTCTCTCCAGAGTTTCCAAAATGCTTTCATTTCGTTTACCTCCTATTAAGTTTTATTAGGTTTCCCTTTTTTTCGCCTAGATAATAGCACTATAATTTTTGTTTGTCAACACTTTTGTGGCAGTTTTTTTAAATTTTTTTAATATTTTTTTCTTTAGGAAAATTGTGAGTGTTTCTGCCACCGAAAATAGTATATTTTGTCGACTTTGATTGTGTGTCGATATTTAAATATATTGAATATATTTTGATTTTTTATACATAATATCTATTTAAATTTTACTAATTTTTAAAATATCACAATATTATAGATATATTTGTCGGCTTTTGTAAGTTTTGTGTAAGCGAAGTGTAATCACATTGTTTTTTTATTAAATTTTGTTGAAAATTTGTCCCGTTTTGTACATATTTGATAAAATGCCGTATTGTATTGACAAATCATAAGGTATGATATATAATAAATTTGAACAATGTTCAAATGGTTCTTATAAAAGATGGAGTGTTTTGATTTATGAAAATTACAAAAGAAGCAATTATCGATGAGGCAATCACTGTGCTCGAAGAAAAGGGCGATGATCCTCAAAAACTTACAATCAGAGAGCTTGCGTCAAGACTTAATATCGGCGTAGGTCTTATCAATTATCATTTCGGAAGCAAAGAGGTGCTTATCAATCTCTGCGTCAAGAAAATGATTATGGGCATTGTAGAAGAATTTCACAAGGTAAGACAATCGCTTGCGTTTATGAAACCTAAGGAAAAGCTCAATTATCTTTGCCTTATGACATTTGATTATCTTTATACAAAACCCAATATATCCAAAGTGGCTTTGATTTATGATTTGGGCAATACGGCAGTAGAAGATACTACCTCGGCACTTATTGATGCTTATATTCCTATTATCATGGAATGCAAGCCTATCTATGATGATCAGAAAGCTTATCTTATCGCAAGCAGAGTCATATATATTCTCGAGCAGTCTTTCTTGCGTACCGAAGTAATCAAAAAGCGATGCGGAGTGGATCTCGGCGACAGCGAGCAGAGAAAAGAATATCTCGAGAGCTTGCTGAGAGATCTCGTAAAATAAGAGGTGATATATGCCTTCGGTATACACTCATTATGTATTTGCTGACGAATGTATATCAAAACTCCCCGAAAGACTAAGAAGCATTGTAGAAAAAAACAGAAAATTTTATGACTTGGGACAAAGCGGTGCCGACCTTTTGTTTTATTACAAACCTTACAAGTCAAACAATATCAGAAAATACGGCTCGGCTGTCCACAGAATAAAAGCCAACGAGCTTTTTTATTCATACAGAAGCATTGCAGAGGGAAGTCTATTTCCCGAGAGGGATGTAGCATATCTTGCGGGCTTTTTCACGCACTTTATTCTGGATAGTGCTATGCATCCTTATATATGGAAGTGCGACAGAGACAATATTGCAAGACATTTTGTAATCGAAGCCGATTATGACAGAAAATTGCTTTTAAGAGACAATCAAAATCCTTTCAGCGAAAAATTTCTCAAGTATCAGAAAGTGGATGAAGAGGTCTGCGAGATTGCCGCAAAATATCTTCAGACTACTCCTAAAATAATATCAAAGATATTAAAATCACGAAAAAAGTTTACGCATCTTATCTCTACGCAGAATGTTTTTGTGAGAGGTCTTTTGAATTTTTTGTTTAAAATATCAAAAAATCCGCTTGCCTTGGATATTCTTATTCAAAAAGAAGAAAATCCCGATTGCAAGGAAATAAGCAAAGAACTTGACAAAATTTTTGCCAATGCTTTGTCGAGTATAACTGTATATGGAGCTGAATTTGAAAAATTCTTGCTAGACAGAGGAATGCTCGGCAAAAGATTTGAAGTTGATTTTGAATAAAAATGCTTAAAGCGGCAGAAAAATACGATTTAAAAAGCCGAAAACCATGATTTGTATGTATATAATATAAATCCTATGGTTTTATGTAAAGTTTTTCAAAAATATAGATAGCTTTTTTGTAATATGTATTTACATTGTATATTTTGCTGTGTTAAAATTTATACATAAGGCGAATTTGCTATTTTTATAACAAGGAGAAAACTATGGAATACAAAGTATTTGTAGTAGAAGACGATGACAGTATAAGAGGATTGTATGAAATTGCTTTCCAAGACAAATTCGATTGCAAGAGTTTTGTCACTGCCGAAGATATGTTTGAGGCGTTGAAGAAGGAAAGTTGCGATATCATTATACTTGACCTTATGTTGCCGGGAATGGACGGACTCAAGGCATTGTCTATACTCAAAGAAAATGTCGACACAAAAAATATACCTGTAATTATCGCAAGTGCAAAGGGCGATGAAAATATTAAAGTCAGAGGTCTGGACGCCGGTGCCGATGACTATATTGCAAAACCTTTTGGCATGCTCGAACTTATTGCTAGAGTAAAAGCAAATCTCAGAAAGACAGGTGCTAAGAAAAACGATGACGATATATTGTGTTATGGCGATATAAAAATCAACAATGCAGAGCATACCGTATATGTCAACGACAATATCGTACCCCTTACTCTCAAAGAGTACAATCTTCTCACATTGCTTATGAAGAATATTGATTGCGTAGTGTCGAGAGAAGTAATTCTCAATCAGGTTTGGGATTATGAATATGTGGGCGAAACTCGAACTCTCGATATGCATATAAAATCTTTGAGAAGCAAGATAGGAGCTTATACCGACAAACAATATATCACAACGATAAGAGGCGTGGGATATAAGTTTTCTAAAGTATAATTTAAACAAAATCGGCACAATCCAAAAGATTGTGCCTTGAATTTTAAATTAAGAATTGTTCTTCGGATTGAAGAAAGTTTTATTTATTAGATATTTGCAGTATATGCAATATACTTTGTATATTGTAGATTTTGTATATGTCGGCGAGATTCGTGAATTTTCAACTATTTGACTTTTGAAAATAAAAATAATATAATAAAAATAATAAATCGGGAATTTGTCTGGTATAAAGTATGAAAAATAAAATTCTTGCACGAATTATATTGATTATGACGATAGCAATATTCGTTACCGTTGCCATGACATTTTTCCTGTTCAATATCATTACAATCAATACCGCAAAAAGCAATCTTAAAAAAGTCTCCGGCTCTGCTATCGATGAATTGAAAGTAGTAAACAATAAGCAGGAGATTATCGACAAATTTATTAAATACGAGCCCACAGAAGATTTTTATAAAATTCTTGTATTTGACAGCGATAATGAAGTTATTATAAAAAGAGCAGATACAAAACTTCAGGAAGAATATCTTAAGAGCAGACAAGTTCAGAAGGCAATAGAAAAAGGGGAAAGCTTTTTCCTCGGAAACCCTTATGAATCAAAATACACAATGAATTATCTTATCAAGGTCGAAAATCAAAACTTCAAAGACGGCTTTATTGTTTATATGTGCTCGATTGAAGTAATTTACAACAGCGGACCTTATTTTATCGTTGTGGCATTGGCGGCAATTATATGGGCGGGTGTCATTTTTGTATCATATCTTGCTTTGACATTCAATGTCAAATTTGCCACAATTCCTTTTGAAAAAATCGAAGAAATACTTGTGGATATAAACAACGGCGAATATACGCCAAGCCAAATTCCCGAAAAGCTCAATTTTCCTGAATTTAAGGCAGTACTTACCAAGATAGACGATATCGCAAGCGAAATTTCCAAAAACTTTATGAACCTCAAATACGAGCAGAAAAAATCATCTATTCTCTTGCAGTCCGTAAATCAGGGCATAATTATCGTATCGATGAGCGGAAGAATTGTTCTCAACAATGCTACCGCATTGAGAATTTTCGGCAAACAGCAAGATGTGGTAGGCGTAGATTTGAGCTATCTTATTACTGACGAAGACTTGTTGCAGGTTTTAAGACAAGCTTTGGAAGACAAAAAATACTATACGGACGAAGTTCAGATAGGCGAAGATATCTACCGTGTGGAAGCTACTTTCAGCAGCGTAAACGATGACGATGTGATAAAAGACGAAGTTATGATCTTGATATTTACTAATGTCACGCTCGAAGTAAACAGTGCAAAGATAAGAAGCGAATTTTTTGCAAATGCTTCTCATGAATTGAAGACGCCTCTTACGGCAATAAGCGGATATAGCGAGCTTATGACGATGGAAGGAGTCAGCAAAAAACAACTTCAAAAGTGTATCGAAGAGATAAATGCAAATGCTTTGAGAATGAAATCCCTAATTGACGATATGCTCAAATTGTCAAAACTCGATGCCAATATGGATAATGAGGAAATCACCAAGTTTGATTTGGCAAAAGTATGCGAAGATGTCCTTAACGATATGAAGGGTATTGCAGAAAACAAAAATGTATCATTATCATTTGAAGGAAAAGCAGAGTTTATCGGAAGAAAGAAAATGATAGCCACTCTTGTGTCCAATCTCGTCAACAACGGTATAAAATACAATAAAGACGGCGGACATGTGTGGGTAAGCGTAAGCGAAAAGCCCAACAGCGTAGAAATAAAAGTCAAAGATGACGGTATCGGTATAGCCAAAGAGCATCAGGGCAGATTGTTTGAAAGATTCTACAAGGTGGACACCAGCCGTACTTATACAAATGAAAGTTCGACAGGATTAGGACTTGCCATTGTCAAGAGAATTGCCGTAATTCACGGCGGAAAGATATCGCTCAAGAGTGCAGTCGGAAGCGGTACTGAATTTGTAGTGGTATTCCCCAAGCGACTTATAGAATGCTAAATATGTCGCATCTATATTCGACAAAGAATAAATTTGAGAAGTAAAAATTTTTGAATAAAGAAAAAGGAAATAAGAGGTCTAAAATATGAGTTATCCTATAAAACTATTGCCCGCAACAATGCAGACTGTGTGGGGCGGAACAAGATTGATGGGAAAGTGGAACAAGCATACCACAGGCGACAATATTGCCGAAAGCTGGGAATTGTCTTGTCACGAAAAAGGAGAAAGTATTGTCCTGAACGGCGAATTCAGCAATATGAAATTGTCGGAGGTAATCGCCCTTCATCCTGAATATCTCGGAAAAAACGGAAAAGCTTTTGAGTTTTTCCCTGTGCTTATAAAACTTATTGACAGCAAAAGCGATTTGTCAATACAAGTGCATCCTAGCGATGAATATGCTCTTGCAAACGAAGGCGAATACGGCAAGACGGAAATGTGGTATATCGTGGATTGCGACAAGGGCAGCGGAGTGTACTGCGGATTCAAAAAGCCTATATCCAAAGAAGAATTGGAAAAAGCTCTCAATGACGGAAAGATTACAGATTATTTGAATTTTGTAGAAGTCAAAAAAGGAGATGTGCTATTTATCCCTTCGGGTACGGTGCATGCTATTTGCGGCGGCAATCTTATTTGCGAAGTACAGCAGAATTCTTCTTTGACATACAGATTGTATGACTATGACAGAGTGGATAAAAACGGCAACAAGAGAGAACTTCATATCGAAAAAGCTCTTGAGGTTACGGACACTTCCAAGGTAGTAAAGCCCAATGCTGACGATGTGATAATAGATGAGCACACAAGACAGGTGGCAAAATGCAAATACTTTACCGTATGTGAGATAACAAGCGATGAAGAATATTCTTTTGATGTGGACGATAATTCTTTTGTAAGTCTTACGGTGGTAGAAGGCAGCGGTGCCGTTATGGCAAACGGAAGTTGTATTTCCGTAGATTTGGGAGATACGGTATTCTTGCCTGCCGGCATAGGCGAAACAAAGATTTATGGCAATTTAAAAGCTATAAAGGCAAGTGTTTGAAATAATTAAAAAATATTTTTCAATTACAAAACTATTGGTAAAAAAGTTAAGCTTTATTTAACAAAAGGGGTAAATAATAAGCGAAAGTTTGGGGATAAAAGAAGGCTTAGAGTATGCAGACAGAAATTTTGACGATAGAAAATGGACTTGATAAAGCAGCAGAACTCATAAAAAACGGAGATGTGGTAGTTTTCCCTACAGAGACCGTCTATGGGTTGGGAGCAAATGCCTTCGATGCTCAAGCAGTCCGTAAAATTTTTCAAGCCAAAGGAAGACCTATGGATAACCCTTTGATTGTTCATATAGCTGACATAAAAGATATCGACAAACTTGCCGTAGATGTAAGCGATTCGGCAAGAAAAGTCATTCAAAAGTTTATGCCTGGAGCCATTACCGTAATTTTGAAAAAATCCGAGCTTATTCCCAATGAAGTAAGTGCGGGACTTTCTACGGTGGGCATTCGTTTTCCTTCGCATCCTGTCGCTCAGGCTTTTATAAAGGCATGCGGAGTTCCTATTGCCGCACCTTCGGCAAATACTTCTACAAAAATCAGTCCTACCACGGCAGAACATGTCTATGAAGATATGCAAGGAAGAGTGCCTTTGATATTGCAAGGCGGAAGCTGTCAGGTAGGTATCGAATCCACTATCGTGGATATGACCACAGATATTCCCACAATCTTGCGTCCGGGTGCTATCACTCCGAATATGCTTGCCAAAGTGCTTGGCGAAGTCAAGACTTTCAGCGGAAAAATAGTGGTGGCAAAAGCTCCCGGGATGAAATACAAACATTATGCTCCCGACTGCGACATGGTAGTAGCAGAAAGCGAAGAACATGCTTGGGCAAAGTATCAGGAAAGCAAAAATGCAGGACAAAATCCTGTGATTTTGGCAAGAAAAGATTATTTGGATAGATTGAATCAAAACAATCAATTTGAATATATAAATCTTGGCGAAAGCAATGAAGAAGTCATGAGAAATATTTACTCTGCGATGCACACTGCTCAGGATAAATATAATTTTATTATATGTCAGGACTTCGGGGATGAAGGAGTGGCGAGTTCGGTCATGAACAGAGTCAATAAAGCCAGCGGAGGTAAAAGAGTATGAAAGTTTTGTTTGTCTGCACAGGCAATACCTGTCGTTCGCCTTTGGCACAAGCTGTTTTGCAAGAAAAAATCGACAAGGAAAACTTGCAAGATATCGAGGTGGATAGTGCGGGAGTATATTGCGGTTATGGCGAGCCGATGAGTGCAAATACGAGTACGATTATTGAAAATATGGGTATATTTTTCACTCATTCTTCTCAGCCTCTTACTCAAAAACTTATAGAAGAATCAGACCTTGTGATAACAATGACAAAAGAGCACAAAAACCTTCTAATGGCTTATGTAGCTCCCGACAAACTCTATTGTATAGACGATATCACTCACAAAGGAGATATTTCTGACCCGTTCGGGGGAGATATGACGGCATATCAGAGAGTTTACGAACAGCTCAAAGACGCAATGCAAGGAGTAATCGGGCTTGTCGATAAATTAAGACAAGAGAAAAGCGATGTCCAAAATCAGTCTGACGAGATAAAAAATCAATAGTATTTTGCATATTAAAATGCGAAGAAAACAAATATATGGCATTATAGTGCGATAGGATATATTATAAAAGGAAAATGTATATAATATATATAATTTTAAATAAACATTGCACTGAATGGAAAAATGTGGTAAAATAATTTAAATACGCATGTGAGGTATATATGAAAATAGCAGTAGGTTGCGACCATGGCGGAATAGTATTGAAGCCTGTCGTAGAAGAAGTTTTGAAAAAGAACAATATCGAAATTGTGGATTTCGGTTGTTATGACGAGAATTCGGTAGATTATCCCGATTATGCTCTCAAAGTAGCCGAAGCGGTATCGCAGGGCGAAGCAGACAAAGGCATTATTTTGTGCGGTACGGGTATAGGCATCAGCATTGCCGCAAACAAAGTAAAAGGCATCAGAGCTGCGGTGTGCCATGACTTGTTTACTGCTCAGATGTGTGCACAGCACAACAATGCAAATATACTTTCTATGGGCGGAAGAGTAGTGAGCAAAGAGCTTGCGGCACAAATGGTTCAGATATGGCTTGACACTCCTTTCGAAGGCGGAAGACACTGCAAGAGAGTGGACAAGATTACCGCAATAGAAAACAAGTATTTCAAATAATTTTGCAGGAGTTTCGGCTATGATAGAAGAGATGATTGACAACATAATAGCTGCCGAGGATAAAGCACAGGAAATTATAAAAAATTCTGTCAACAAATCCAACGACATTGTCAATAATGCCCAAAAACAGGCAAAAGAAATGATAGAAAAAGCAAAAGATGACGAATATGCACTCGAGCAAAAAGCCATAGAAAAAGGCGAGGCAGAAGGAGCAAAGCGTCATAAAGCTAATATGGCAAAAGCACAAAAGCAAGCCGATGCCATGAATGAATTGTTGGAAAACAAAAAACAAGAAATAGTAGATTGCATAATACAAGGACTGAAGAGTAAATATGATAAGTAATATGCAAAAATTGCTTTTGATAGGCAATGTTGCGGAGCGAAACAATCTTATAAAAAAGCTGCACAAATTGGGTTGTGTAGAAGTTGCCGCTACGCCAAAAATCGAGAAGATGACAGCTACCGATATCCAGCATGATATAGATGCTTATAAGTTAAAACTTGCAAAGCTGGAGTTTTGTCTCGAGACTATAAAAGCATACAAGCCCACTGCACAAAAGCTTGTAAAAGAACAAAAAATCGATTATATCCCCGTAAAGGGCAAGGGACCTTTTCAGATTCGCCCCTTGATTACTTTTGAAGATTTTCAAAATCTAAAAGATATCGAAGTAGATATTTTTACTCAGATCAATCAGCTCAAAGAATTTTCTGACAAAATAATCGCATTAAGAGCAGACACTCAAAAGCAAAACAATATAATTGATTCTTTGTCGCCTTATGCAAATATGAATATTCCTTTTTCAAAATTCAAGGATACTTCTACTGCAAGCGTTTTGTTGGGCGAAGTGGTAAAAACAAAAATTGCCGAGCTCAAAAAAATAGAAGAATTCGGCGGTGTCTATGAGACTTATGAGGGCATAGGAAATTCTGACGGCGTAGCTATCGTAATCGACAAAGCAAAAAGAGATGACATACAAGAAGTTTTGAGTCAGATAGAATTTTCGGTATGTTCGATATCAAGCGAGCTTACGCCCGAACAAATAAAAATAAATGCCAAAAAAGAATTGGAAGAAATAGAAAAGCAAAGATGTCTTGCTATCGAAGCAATTATGACATTTGAGAATATTGTCGATGATATAAAAAGATTGCATGACTATTTTGCTTTAGAGATTGCAAAAGCCGAAAGTGCAAATCGCACACAGGCCACCAAGTCGACATATTATCTCGAAGCTTGGATTCCCGAAGGCGAAAAAGAAAGAGTAGATAAAGAGCTCGAAGAGTGTCCTTTGTCGCTTGCTTATACAATCAGAGAGCCGTTGGAAAGCGAGACTCCTCCTACTTTTGTAGAAAGCAACGGTGTTGTCGCTCCTTATGAAAGCGTTACGAATATGTTTTCCGTACCTTTCTATAAAGAAATCGATCCAAATCCTTCGGTTGCGTTTTTCTTCTTCCTCATATTCGGTATGATGCTCGGCGATGCGGGATATGGACTTTTGCTCACATTGGGCACAGGTATTATCCTTGCATTGAGAAAGCCCCCCAAGGGAGAAATGAATCTTATAAAGATTATGTTTATGGGCGGTATCTCTACGACAATCTGGGGAATACTTTTTGGCTCATACTTCGGACTGAGTGCTACCGATTATGGTATATGGTGTTGGTTCAACCCTATCGAAGACCCGATGCCTTTGCTCGTGCTTAGTTTGGCGACAGGTCTTTTGCAGATGTTTTTCGGTATGGCAATCAATATGGTCGCTCTTATCAAAAAAGGTCAGCCTGTATGGGGTATATCGAGTGCGTTCAGCTGGTACTTCCTCGCTTTGGGTATAGGCGGTATATTCGGAGCAAGTTATATAGGTGCATGGGCAAAGACGGCAGGCATTGTATTGGTGGCAATAGGCGTAGTGCTTTTGATGCTGTCAGGTACTTTTGGCAAGAAAGGTGCAAAGAAAGTGGGCGGTGCGTTGGCCAGCTTGTACGGAATTATCAATTTCTTCTCTGATTTGATGAGTTATACCCGTATATTCGGTCTTGGACTTGCGTCAGGCGTTATCGCAATGGTATTCAATGAGATTGCTTCTGTAATATCAGGTATGATGCCTCTCAAATTTTTGGGAGTTATAGTGACGATAATTATCTGTATCATAGGTCATACTTTCAACATCTCTATCAACGCTTTGGGTGCCTATGTACACAACTCGAGATTGCAATTCGTAGAATTTTTCGGCAAGTTCTATACGGGCGGAGGCGAGCTCTTTACGCCTCTCGGAAGCCAGATGCAGTATTACAGAATAGGCAATCCCGAAGACAGACAAAAGAAGTCAAAACAATCAAAGAAAGCATAATTTGCAGTTTGCAAGTTAATTCAAAACAAGTCAATTACTCAAAATGAGTAAATATATAATTAATAATCAGATATAAACCACAGGAGGTTATTTTATGAACGGTGTTTATATAGCAATGGCAGGAGCAGCTTTGGCAGCATTGATGGCTGGTTGCGGTTCTGCAATAGGTGTAGGTATTTCCGGACAGGCAGCTGCGGGAGTCACGAGTGAAGATCCCGGAAAGTTTGGTAAAGTTTTGCTTTTGCAACTTCTTCCCGGTACTCAGGGTATCTACGGTCTTATCATAGCATTTATGGTATTCATGAAGGCAGGTTTGCTCGGTGGCAATATCGCAGAATGGACCACAGCTCAAGGCTGGGGTATGGTAGCAGTATGTGCTCCTATGGCAATCGTTGGTCTCGTATCAGGTATATACCAAGGTAAGTGTGCATCTTCAGCTATTGCGATGGTAGCAAAAAGACCTGAAGCTTCAGGTAAGGGCTTGCTCATGACCGTAATGGTAGAAACATACGCATTGCTTGCACTTTTGATTTCATTCTTGGGTGTAATGTTCTTGATCAAATAATAAGGAATAATATGAACAATAAAGAGACAATTATCCAGAAAATATTGGATGACGCCCAAAGTGTTGCGGACGGCAACATTAAAGAGGCGGAAAAAACTGCCAAACAGGCACTTGACAGAGCAAAGAGAGAGGTGGAAAAGTACAAGAGCGAAAATGCCACAAAGGCTGACGACTTGTACAAGGATGCTCTCGAGCGTAGTCAGGTAGTATCCAATCTTGACTGCAAAAAACTTGTACTCAACGCAAAAAAAGCTACGATAGACAAGGCTTTCGATGAAGCTATCGCCGATATCAAAAAGGATAAAAAAGGTTATCTCGGATTGATAGAAAAGATGATATCTTCTTGTGCCGAAGACGGAGATGAAGTGGTGATTTGTGAAGACGATGCAAAAGTCATCACAAAAAAATTCATTGCCGACTTGGCGAAGAAAACAGGCAAGAAGCTTGAAATTTGCAAAGAATACGGAGATTTTGCGGGCGGTGTGATTTTGTCGGGAAAAAACTATGACAAAAATCTCACTCTCGAGTTGGAACTCAACGCAATCAGGCAGGATATGGAAAGCAAGATATCCAAAATCTTGTTCGGGAGCAAAAAATAAGATATGGCAAACAATTATCTGGTCTATTCCAATGCAAGAGTAAAGTCTATGGAAAACACTTTCTTGTCAAACGAGAAGATAGTGCGTATGGCTTACAGCGACACTCTCGAAGAGGGAGTAAAGGTTTTGCTCGAGAGCCAATACGGCGGAGCATTGACGGTCGATGCCAAAGATTATGAAAAACTCTTGCAGGCAGAGGACAAAAAAGTAAGTGAATTTATGCTTGACGCAATGCCTAAAAATTGCGGTATGGAAACTTTTTTGATAAAAAACGATTACCACAATCTTAAGGCTTTGGTCAAAGGTAAATATATGCACACGGAAGATGTGGATTATATGCTCATGCCCAAAGGCTTGAGAGATATATCCGATTTGAAAGAATGTGTGTATGAGGACAATTATGCTTCATTGTCCAAGACTATGCAGGAGGCTCTCATAAATATCGACAATGCAAGAGCCAACGGCAATACAAGCCCCAGATATATCGATTTGACCTTGGAAAAAGCTTGTTATAATGAGATTATGGCAATGCTCAAAAAGGTCAAAGCACCTGCTATAAGCAAGTATTGGCAGACGAATATCGATATGTCCAACATATCTTCATTTATAAGAGCAGAAAAGACAGAAAATCCAGAGGCTTTCAAAGAAGGATTTATAGAAGGCGGACTTTTCGATATTGGATATTTCAACGGAGATATTGCTCAGGTTATAGAAAAAATCAGATACTCCGAATACTCAAAAGTAGCAGATTGTCTTAAAGAAGGCGATATGGTGGCTTTTGAAAGAATATGGGATAATACCTTGCTCGATATTTTCAAAGAAAAACGAAACGATATTTTTTCTATCTCTCCTATTGCAGGCTTCTATGTCGCAAAGAAGATAGAAATCAAAGTAGTGAGAATGATTTGCATTATGTTGAAAAACGATATCGACAAAGATATTATCAAAGTCAGATTGAGGGAATTGTATGCGTGAAGGCAAGATTGCAGTAGTAGGCGATAAAGATTTGATACTTGCATTCAAGGCAATCAGTATGGAGACTTTTTGTGCCGACAATAAGGAAGAAGGCGAAAAAGTCATAAAACAGCTTGCCAAAAATAATTATGCCGTAATTTTTGTTACGGAAAATCTTGCTGAGCAAATGGATTCTTTGCTCGCAAAATACAAGACAAAAGCATATCCTGCGATTATACCCATTCCCACTTCCGCAAAATCCAACGGTTACGGAATGAAGGGAATAAAAGCCGATGTAGAAAGGGCTATCGGCACTGATATATTGTTTAATAAGGAAGATTGATTATGCAAGAAGTAGGTAGAATTATCAAAGTTTCAGGACCGCTTATCGTGGCGGAAGGTATGCGTAATTGCAAGATGTTCGATGTGGTAAGAGTAAGCGAAAACAATCTTATCGGCGAAATTATCGAACTCCGTGATGACAGAGCGTCCATACAGGTCTATGAGGAAACAAGCGGATTGGGTACAGGCGAAAAGGTTGTGTCCACTGAGGCCCCTTTGAGTGTAGAACTCGGCCCCGGAATTATTTCAGGTATATATGACGGTATTCAGAGACCTTTGACAAAACTCGTTGAGGCAAGCGGTGACAGAATCGGCAGAGGTGTAGATATGCCCGCTCTCGACCACAAGAAAAAATGGGATTTTGTACCTAAGAAAAAAGTCGGAGATAATGTTGTCGCCGGCGATATTATAGGCGTAGTGCAAGAGACAAAGGTGGTAGAACATAGAATAATGGTTCCTGTCAGAGTTGAGGGTACTATCAAATCTATAAAGAGCGGACAACATACCATTGACGATGATATATGCGTAATCACTACAAAAAAAGGCGATATAAAAGTACAAATGTATCAAAAATGGCCTGTAAGAAAGGGCAGACCTTTTAAGAGCAAGATGTATCCTGTGGCACCTCTTATTACAGGTCAGCGTACTATCGATACATTTTTTCCTGTGGCAAAAGGCGGAGCAGCTTGTATCCCCGGACCTTTCGGCAGCGGTAAAACAGTCGTTCAGCACCAGCTTGCAAAATGGTCAGATGCAGATATTATCGTATATGTAGGTTGCGGCGAAAGAGGAAACGAGATGACGGATGTATTGAATGAATTTCCCGAACTCGTAGACCCCAAGACGGGCGAAGCTCTTATGAAGCGTACCGTGCTTATCGCAAATACATCAGATATGCCTGTTGCGGCTCGTGAAGCATCAATGTATACAGGTATCACAATAGCAGAATATTTCAGAGATATGGGATATAATGTAGCAATTATGGCGGACTCTTCTTCCCGTTGGGCAGAGGCATTGAGAGAAATGTCAAGCCGTCTCGAAGAAATGCCCGGCGATGAAGGTTATCCCGCATATCTTGCATCGAGACTTGCAAGTTATTATGAGCGTTCGGGTATCGTGACTGCTTTGGGAAACGATGAGCGTGTCGGCTCAGTCACCGCTATCAGTGCGGTATCTCCTCCAGGCGGCGACTTGTCAGAACCTGTCACGCAGGCTACGCTCAGAATCGTAAAAGTATTCTGGGGACTTAGCTCTTCACTTGCTTACAGAAGACATTTCCCTGCAATAGATTGGTTGCAAAGTTATTCATTGTATGTTGACAGACTTGGCGATTGGTACGGCAAAAACAGCGACAGAAAATGGAATGAAAACCGTCAGCAAGCCATGACTATTCTGCAAGAAGAAGCAAACCTCGATGAAATCGTAAGACTTGTAGGTGTGGATGCTTTGAGTTATGAAGACAGACTCACCATGGAAGCTGCAAAGTCCATAAGAGAAGACTATCTCCAGCAAGATGCTTTTGACGATGTAGATACCTACGCAAGCCTTAAAAAACAATACAAAATGCTCAATTTGATTTTGGAATGTTATAGACTCAGCCAAGAGGCTTTGAGAAAGGGTGCGGATTTTGACGATATTATTGGCATTCAGGCAAGAGAAGCAATCGGCAGAATGAAGTATATCCCCGAAAAAGAAATATCCAAAATCGATGATATATACAAAGCTATGAAAGAACAGCTCGATAAGCTGGCTTATGTAGAATAAGGAGAGTAGTATGCTAAAGGAATACAAATCAATAAGAGAAATTGTAGGACCTCTTATGCTTGTAGACGGAGTTGAGGGCGTGACTTACAACGAACTCGTCGAGATAAGCGGAAAAGACGGCTCGATAAGAAGAGGCAAAGTATTGGAAGTCAACAAAGATAAGGCTTTGGTACAGCTTTTTGAAGGAGCTCAAGGCATACAGATGTCCACATCTAAGGCAAGATTTTTGGGAAGAAGCTTGGAACTTAGCGTATCTGAAGATATGCTCGGCAGAGTGTTTGACGGCTTGGGAAATCCTAAAGACGGCGGTGCACCGATTATTCCCGAAAAGAGATTGGACATAAACGGTCAGCCTATAAATCCTGCCGCAAGAAATTATCCAAACGAATTTATTCAGACAGGTATATCTGCTATTGACGGATTGAATACTCTCGTAAGAGGTCAGAAGTTGCCTGTATTTTCAGCATCAGGTTTGCCTCATGCAGAGCTTGCCGCTCAGATAGCAAGACAGGCAAAAGTACTCAACAGCGACAGCAAGTTTGCGGTTGTGTTTGCGGCAATGGGTATCACATACGAAGAGGCAGAGTTCTTCATGCAGGACTTCAGAAAGACAGGTGCTATCGAAAGAGCAGTAATGTTTATCAATCTTGCAAACGACCCTGCAGTAGAAAGAATAGCTACCCCCAGAATGGCACTTACGGCTGCCGAATATCTTGCATTTGACAAGGGTATGCACGTGCTTGTAATAATGACTGATATCACAAATTATTGCGAAGCATTGAGAGAAGTATCCGCAGCAAGAAAGGAAGTTCCCGGAAGAAGAGGATATCCAGGATATCTTTATACCGACCTTGCTACCATGTATGAGAGAGCGGGCAGAATTATCGGAAAAGAAGGAAGTATCACTCAAATACCTATTCTTACCATGCCCGAAGACGACAAGACTCACCCTATCCCTGACTTGACGGGATATATCACAGAAGGTCAGATAATATTCAGCAGAGAATTGTACAAAAAAGGTATGAATCCTCCTATCGATGTATTGCCTTCACTCAGCCGTCTCAAACAAAAAGGTATAGGCGAAGGGAAGACAAGAGACGACCATTCCGGCAATATGAACCAGCTTTTTGCCGCTTATGCAAGAGGTAAGGAGTGCAAAGAATTGTCAGCAATTCTCGGTGATGCGGCATTGACTCCTCTTGACAGACAATATGCTTATTTTGCCGAAGAGTTTGAAAAAAGATATATCAATCAAGGCTTTTACACCAATAGAAGCATCGAAGAGACTTTGCAGATAGGTTGGGAATTGCTCACATTGTTGCCCAGATCTGAAATGAAGCGTATCAAGGACAAACATCTCGAGCAATATTATGACCCTATCAAGGCAAAGAGAGAACAAGAAGAAAAACAAGACAAATAATTTGTCGTCTGGTAATATATTCAGATTGCGACATTTTAGAGATATCGACACAAAACAAACAAAATGTTGCAAAACTGAACATTGTTCAAATTTATAAAAACAATAAAAGGCAGAGAATATGGCAGGTAGATTACAAGTAAATCCCACCCGTATGGAACTCAAAAGGCTCAAATTGAGACTTAAGACTGCGGTGAGGGGACATAAACTGTTAAAAGACAAATCCGATGAAATGATTAGAAGATTCATGGAATTTGCAAAACAGAACAAAACTCTAAGAGAGCAGGTAGAAAAAGAATTGTCAGAAGCTCTCACTACTTTTATTGTGGCAAAAGCAGTAAGCGATGATGCAGTAATTCAAGAAGCCGTGGCTATGCCTGCAAAGACTGTAAAACTCGAGATGGACAGTCAAAACATAATGAGTGTTGTCGTACCTGTAATGCAAGTGAAGGAAAGCGAAAGCAAGGACAGATATCCTTATTCGTTTGCTTCCGTCACGGCAGAACTCGACAGCTCGATAGGCGTTTTGTCAGGACTATTGCAAAAAATGGTAAAGCTTGCAGAAATAGAAAAAACTTGCAATATGCTTGCCATTGAAATAGAGAAAAACCGCCGAAGAGTAAACGCACTCGAATATGTCATGATTCCTCAGCTTGAAGAAACAATCAAGTTTATTACAATGAAACTCGATGAAAACGAAAGAAGCAATATCGTAAGACTTGTAAAAGTCAAGGCGATGATAGCAGAGGAGCTTTGACAATGAAATCGCATACGCTCAGAGATTTATGTTTTTTGTCGGGAATAATTTGTCCGATATTTGCATTGATAATGTGCTTTGTCACAAAAAACGAGGAGTATAAAAAATCATTCAGAACAAGTATGATTTACGGATTTGCTCTTTGGGTAGTGGTGATTGTGATGTTGAGTATGAATATGTGCAATCCCGATATATACGGAATAAGCAACAATTCTTGAAAATTTTCTGAAAATATTTGTAATTAAAAGTATAATATAAATACCGCTTTAAAAGTATAAAGCGGTATTTTTTTGGTAATTTTTATCTAATTATTATGGTGTTTTGCTTTTATTATTTATATCATAATAAGTTTATATGATAGCACATATCGTTTTTAATAATCATATAAACCTTACCCGCAGCTGTTTTGAATAATTAAAAAGATATTATTTTTGAGCGGGAGTATTCTTTCGACTGCTTATTATTTCGCCTGTCGAAGGATCTACGATAGCTGACCAATAATCGCTCTTATCTTTTATAAAAGATACATACCAATAATATTCGCTGTCTGTGCTGCCTCTCTTTGTGATGAGTTTGACATAGCCTTCTCTGTCAAAAGTGTCGGTAGCAAGAGCAGAGTCTATATCTTCTTTAAAATGATTATATCCTTTTTCCAAAGCTTCTTCGCTGCTTATGATACCTTGCATTTTGTCATGAAGCTCTAAAGTATAGACATTTTCACCCTCGGAAATAGTTATGCTGATAGGAGTGCCGATTTTCTCTATTTCGCTGACTTTTGCCACAAGCATAGCTCCTAGTTTGCTCTTTGCGATAGAACCTGTGAGTTTTTCTTGTTCGCCTGCAATGGTGTATTCATAAGTTTTGTTGAGATTTGCGGCATCTTTGGGGACAATAGTCAATATCGTCAAATCTATGAGTTTGTCGACTTTGCCGTCTGCGATAAACAATTCTTCCTGTCTTGTGGTAGAAAGTTTGATGTCAAAGTGTTCGTCATTGGCTACATAAAGCGTTTGTTGAGATGTGCTGACTTTTTCACATACCAATTCATAATTGGTTTTCTTTGCCTTGCATGCTACAAAAACAAGTGCGATAATAATGACCAATGCGATGATGCTTGTCAATCTTATTATTTTTTTCATATATCCTCCAATTTGCTTTCGATTACTAGATTTTATGAGGCTTGTACGAGGATTATGACTTTGATATAAGAGAATAATATATAAAAAGGATTTTTATTGCAAAAAAATGACGATAGATTCTATCGCCATTCTAATTATTATTTATTGAAAATTTTATTTTGATTTTGTATTGTTAGTTTTTTTGGATTTGTTGAAAAGAGAAGTGATTTTCTTTATCGCTACATTTCCGCCTGATTGAGATTTTTTGGCAAGCTTTTCTTCTTTCTTTTCTGTCTTTTGTATAATTTTATTTTGTTTTGACGCTTGCTTTTCTTTTACTTTTTCGAGAGCTTTTTGCTCTTTTTCATATTGTTTTACTTCTTTTATGAGGTCATTTACTTTTACGGCTTTTCCCTCTTGGCGAAGTTTTGCTATCGCATCTTTTTTGGTAATATTTCGTAATGTGCCGAAAATACCCACAAACATTCTGTTCATTGCTCTGAAATAATGTTTGTTTCCCCAAAGCAGCATTCCTTCTATTACTTTGTTGTGCACAAGTCCCGATGTAATGCCTACAAGACCTCTCAAAGGCATCTCTTCCATACCTTGCTGAATCATAAGCAATGTTGTAAGGTCGGCATTGGGAACCTGACTTTTAATTACTGAAGGAGCAAATTTGACTATCATTTTTCCGACAAGACAAACTTTGAGTTCGCCTATTGTGGTATTGTAATCAAAATAGCCTCTCTTTGAAGGAATGTTGGGTGGTACATCGTTGCCGTACAAAGCATAAAATTCTCTTTGAGAAATTTCGCTTATGTTGTCGATTGCATAGTAGCTAGGGCATATATTTTTGTAATCGGGGACATTCTTTTCTGTCTGATCGAATTCTACATAAATTTCGCCCTGAAGTCTTATGTCTCTGCTCGATGCTCCTATCATAATATCGTAATTGCCGTTTTGAGCATACCAATCATTGATTAGGGTATTGTAGAAAGCAAACGAACGATAGTCAAGCGAATGTTCGACTACAACGCTTTCTCCCGCCTTTATAAAGACTTTTTTGAAGCCTTTGAGTTCTTTCTTTGCCTTATAGACAATAGGGGAAGGATCGCTGATATAAAGCTGACAAATCTCATAGCCGTCTTTATCTCCGACATTCTTTACGGTATAGGATATCGTAAGGTCATTGATTTTGAGGTCGCTGTATTCAAATTTTGTATAGCTAAGACCATATCCAAAGGGAAAGAGTACATTTTTGTCGGCACTGTCATAATATCTATAACCTACAAATATCGACTCTCTGTATTCTACATTTTTAGGTCCCATAGGGAAGTATTGAGATACTATATTGTCCTCGAGTTTTATAGGGTAAGTCTCTGCAAGTTTTCCCGAAGGATTGACTTTGCCGAATACGATATTGTATATTGCTTCGCCGCCTGCTTCTCCGGGGAGATAAGCATTGAGAAGAGCATTTACTTTGTATATCCAAGGCATTGCGACAGGAGAGCCTCCCAACAATACTACTACCGTATTGGGATTGATAGATGTGACTACATCTATGATATCGCTGTGGCTTTTGGGAATATTGAGATGTTTTCTGTCATAGCCTTCACTCTCGTATTGATCGGTAAGACCTACGAAGAGTAAGACTTTTTTGTGGCTCTTTGCTACTTTTACGGCTTCTTGAAGGAGAGCTTCATCCAGCTTATCGGTGTTTACATCATAAGCGGGAGCAAACTCGTATTTTTTGCCGTTTAATTGGAGAGCATCGAGGAAATTGACGAGTTTGTAAGGATTGATTCTCGAAGAACCCGAACCTTGATATCTGAATGTGCGAGCCAATTCGCCGATTACTGCGATATCATCGTCATCGCTGTCAAAAGGCAAAATGTTGTTTTCGTTTTTGAGAAGTACAATTGATTGTTCGGCAATCTCTCTTGCCACATTGTGAGCTTCTTCATAGTTTGCCACATAGTCAGGCTGAAGTCTTGAATAGCTTTTGAATATGAATTCAAGCATTCTTTCTACGATTACATCTAGTTGTTTTTCGTCAAGTCTGCCATCTTTTACGGCATTTATGATCTGCTTGTCCGTATTGCCGCCGCTTGAGGGCATTTCGAGGTCAAGTCCCGCACGGATACCTTCTACACGATTGTTTGTAGCATTCCAATCGCTCATGACAATACCTTTGAATCCCCACTCATCTCTCAAAATATCCGTAAGCATACGCTTGTTGTCAGACAGATATGTACCGTTGAGTTTGTTGTACGAACACATTACGGTATCGGGTTGAGCCTTTACGGCTTCTTCAAAAGCGGGCAGATAAATTTCTCTCAAAGTACGCTCATCCACGACCGAGTTTATCGTCATACGAAGCTTTTCCTGATTGTTGGCACAAAAGTGTTTGAGTGAAGTGCCGACATCATTGGATTGTACGCCTTCTATGTACTTTCTGCTCAGTTTTCCTGCAAGATAGGGGTCTTCGCTCAGATATTCGAAGTTTCTTCCGCAAAGAGGACTACGCTTGATATTGATGCCGGGACCCAAAATTACGCTTACATTCTGGTCAAGACATTCCTTGCCCAAAGCATCGCCGAGTTTGTAAGCCATATCTTCGCTCCAGCTGCTTGCAAGATTGACAGCGGGGGGAAAAGCTGTGGCGGGAAATGAGGTTTTCAATCCCACATTTTTGTCGTCATCGTTTTCTTTTCTCAAACCGTGAGGGCCGTCAGAAACGCTTACGCTGGGTACGCCCAATCTCTTGATAGGTTTTGTACTCCAAAAGTCATAACCGGAACAAAGTCCTGCCTTTTCTTCGAGTGTCATCTTTGTGATGAGTGTCTTTATCTCGTCAATCATATTGACCTCCAAAACATTATACAGATAATATTTTATCATACAAAAGGCAAAATTACAAGGTAAAATTCTACCATATTGATTAATTATAAATATATAAAGATAAAAAATATTATGCGTTGCGGCTTCTCTATACTAAAGATTATTGGCATAAATTTTTATATTCATAACAAAAAATAAAATAAATTTGCAGCTTTTAGGTATAAATTTGATAAAATTTGCCATATACCGCCCAAATAATTTGACTTATTTTTTTTATTGTTTTAGAATATAAAAAAGTTTGGAGGATATTATTAATGGGCAAAATCGTAAAAGAAGGTTTGACATTTGATGATGTGTTGCTTATTCCGCAGTTTTCTCAAGTATTGCCTTATCAGGTAGATTTGTCTACAAAACTTTGCGACAAAATTTCTCTCAACATTCCTTTGTTGAGTGCTTCAATGGATACCGTAACAGAATGTGAATTGGCTATCGCCATGGCAAGAGAGGGCGGTATAGGTATTATTCATAAGAATATGTCTATCGAGAAGCAGGCAGAACAAGTCGATAAAGTCAAGAGAAGCGAAAACGGCGTAATTACAAATCCTTTTTCTCTCGGCCCCAACAATACTCTTGAAGATGCCAACAATCTTATGCGTAGATTTAAAATCAGCGGTGTACCCGTTACGGTTGAGGGCAAGCTCGTTGGTATTATCACAAACAGAGATTTGAGATTTGAGACAGATATGTCAAAGCTTATCGGTGATTGCATGACAAAGGAAAATCTTGTCACAGCTCCCGTAGGCACGACTTTGGAAGATGCTCAAAAAATTCTTGCAGAACGCAGAATAGAGAAGTTGCCTCTTGTGGACAGCAAGTTCAATCTCAAAGGTCTTATCACAATAAAAGATATAGAAAAAGCTATCAAATACCCCAACAGTGCCAAGGATTCAAGCGGCAGATTGCTTGCAGGTGCGGCAGTTGGCGTTACGGCGGATATCATGGACAGAGTTTCTGCACTTGTTGAGAGCAAGGTAGATATTATCACTATCGATACGGCACACGGACATTCTCAAGGCGTACTCGATTGTGTAGCAAGAGTAAAAGCTAAGTTCCCCGAGCTTCCTATCATTGCGGGAAATGTCGCTACGGCAGAAGCTACAAAAGCTCTTATCGAGCATGGTGCAGATGTAGTAAAAGTAGGTATCGGTCCCGGTTCGATATGTACCACGAGAATTATCGCAGGTATCGGCGTACCTCAAATTACAGCTGTAATGGATTGTGCAGAGCAGGCTGACAAACTCGGCAAGAGAATTATCGCTGACGGCGGTATCAAGTACTCAGGCGATATCGTAAAAGCTTTGGGTGCAGGTGCAAGTGCAGTAATGCTCGGAAGCTTGTTTGCAGGTACAGAAGAGACTCCCGGCGAAATAGAAATTTTCCAAGGCAGATCATACAAAGTATATAGAGGAATGGGTTCGCTCGCAGCAATGGCGGCAGGCAGCAAGGACAGATACTTCCAGACAAATGTCAAAAAACTTGTTCCCGAAGGCGTAGAAGGCAGAGTACCTTACAGAGGCAGCCTCGCAGATGTAATCTTCCAGCTTATGGGCGGACTTCGTTCAGGTATGGGATATTGCGGTATGGAAAACATAGAAAAGCTCAGACACAATGCTCAGTTTGTCAAGATTACAAACGCAGCTTTGATAGAGAGTCACCCTCACGATATCAATATCACAAAGGAAGCTCCCAACTATTCTACAAGGGGCTGATAGAATTAAAAAACGCAAATCAAAAGAGACTCAAAAAGAGTCTCTTTTTTATTTTAAAATCATCGATAGAATAAAAAATAATAATTATTTTCTTATAAATTTATCGTCAGAATTATTGTCGCTTGAGTCGATATATCTTTTTACTTTCATGTGAAGGTCATATTTTTCTCTCAAATTGGTTATTTTTTCCATCATAGGTGAAGAGTGATGAATATCGAGAGCTTCTTGGCTTTCCCAGCTATCGACAAGCAAAATAGTGCTTTTGTCCGATAAAGAGGTAAAATACTCATAACTTAAGTTCCCTTTTTCTTCTCTGATTGCCTTTGCTGTTCCGCTCGATTCCATCTCTTTTGCAAAGTTCAAGGCATTATCTTCTTTTCCTGAATAATAAATATTTATGGTAATGCTCATATTTACTCCTTTTGTTAGATATTTAGAATTATGGTATGATGTATTTTAATACTGAAAAGGGAAGCTTTTGCTTCCCTTGATTTTTTATCAATATGTTTAGACTTGAGATTGATTAATATTCTATTCTCTTTGCGATATAGTCTTCGAGTTCGTCTACGGAGATTCTTACTTGTTCCATAGTATCTCTGTCTCTTACGGTGACGCGGTTGTCTTCCAAAGTGTCGAAGTCTACTGTCACGCAGAAAGGAGTACCGATTTCGTCCTGACGGCGATATCTTTTTCCGATAGACGCACTTTCGTCATAAGTAGCAGAGAACTTCTTGGAAAGATTGCGATAAATCTCTTCGGCCTTTTCGCCCAAAGCTTTTTTCTGCAAGGGAAGTACAGCTACCTTATAAGGAGCGATGAAAGGATGGAAGTGCATTACCACACGGCTGTCTCCGCCTTCGAGTTCTTGCTCTTCATAAGCATTGCAAAGAAGAGTCAATACCATTCTTTCTACGCCGAGTGAAGGCTCGATGACATAAGGCACATATTTTTCGCCTGTGTTGGGATCTGTATATTCCATATTCTTGCCGCTTACTTTTGCGTGAGCGTTGAGGTCAAAGTCTGTACGGTCTGCTATACCCCAGAGTTCGCCCCAACCGAAGGGGAATTTGAATTCAAAGTCTGTGGTAGCATTGGAGTAGTGAGACAATTCTTCGGGATCGTGATCACGAAGTTTGAGGCTTTCTTCCTTTATGCCGAGACCCAAGAGCCAATTCTTGCAGAATTCTTTCCAGTATGCAAACCATTCGAGGTCAGTACCGGGCTTGCAGAAAAATTCAAGCTCCATTTGTTCGAATTCTCTTACTCTGAAGATAAAGTTTCCGGGAGTGATCTCGTTTCTGAATGATTTTCCTATCTGACCGATACCAAAAGGTACTTTCATACGGCTTGTGCGTTGTACATTGAGGAAGTTGACAAAGATACCTTGAGCAGTCTCGGGACGAAGATATACAGTGTTTGTGCTGTCTTCCGTAACGCCTTGGAATGTCTTGAACATAAGATTGAATTGTCTTACTCCCGTAAAATCGCATTTTCCGCAATTAGGGCAGGGAATATTGTTGTCAGCGATATACTTTTCCATCTGTGCGTTTGACCAGCCTGCGATAGACATATCGAGCTTTTTGCGAGCGATATAGTCCTCGATAAGGTTGTCGGCACGATGTCTTGTCTTACAGTTTTTGCAGTCCATGAGAGGATCGGAAAAACCGCCTACATGTCCAGAAGCTACCCATACATTAGGGTTCATGAGGATAGCACTGTCAAGACCTGTGTTGAGAGTGTTTTCCTGAACGAATTTTTTCCACCAAGCACGCTTGATATTGTTTTTGAGTTCTACGCCGAGAGGGCCGTAGTCCCAAGTGTTAGCCAAACCGCCGTAAATTTCGCTTCCGGCGAAGATAAAACCACGACTCTTGCAAAGAGCAACGAGTTTGTCCATAGTCAAATTAGCCATCATAACTCCTTGAGTGCATACGCACAATAATTTAATACCCTAATATTTTAATAAATTTGGCAATAGATGTCAAACATATAGTCACATTTTTATTTTTTCCCGCTTATTATGAAATAGAAGAAGGTAGAAAAAACTACTTTCAAAAACAATGGAGGAAATAATAATGACAAACTTCAATGAATGTGGTTGCAACAACCAGAATTACAATGAATGTTCAAACGGCGGTTTCAACTGCTTGTGGCTTATCATCTTGTTGCTCTGCTGCGGCGGATGCGGCGGTTCAGCAAACAGCTGTTCTACAAGCAAGGGCTGTGATTGCGGTTGTATCATTCCTGTAATCGTTGCTTTATGTTGCTGCTGTAAATAAGCTTTACCACAATAACAGAACTACATAAGAAAAAAAGGAGTACCATAAGGTACTCTTTTTGTGTAGTGCGATGATAATGAAATTTTTGTTTTAATTTTCTTTTTTTGTATAGGCATTTGAAGATGTATCGTTTTTGCCGAAATCATTTTCTTCAATATTTAAGATGTATTGATTGTATTTTTTTGTATAAAGAGAAAAATTGATTATCTCCCATACGGTATCGATTATGAATACGGGCAAAAAGCAATAAAGAGTAAAGTCCCAATAAAGCTCTGTGAATACTGCGACAAAACTTACCCAGATTATAAACATAACAGGGGTAATGATGCTTTTAAAAATTTTATAGGGCAGGGGTTTTATCGAAAAGGACAACCACCATGTCAAAAAGTTGTATTTTTTCATATCTCGATTTTATCACAACAAAAAAAATGTGTCAATTTTATGTCCTTATATTTTGAAATGTGCATAAATCGGTGCATACTTTCATAATGTTTAGTATGAACAAAGTCAAATGGTTGTGGAGTATTACGATAGCGGTAGGCTTGGTGCTTATTTATGCTGCACTCAGTGCTTATTTTGTGGAAATAGGAGATTTTTATAAGTCGCTTAAATTGCCGTCTTTTTCTTTGCCTCCCGTATGGATTACTATCGGGTGGAGTATCATATATCTTGTCGATATAGCGGTAATATCCAGACTTGTATATTATAAAGAAAGCACATATATTGTTATTCCTATAATGATTCTCGGGTTTTTGAATGTAATATGGTGTATAGTATTTTTTATGTTCAACCAGATAGTTTTAGGATTTGTATTGCTTGTGCTCATGCTTTTGCTGGTGTTTGTCATTACGGCATTTATCATAAAAGAAGACAGCTTTTCGCTCATTTTCTGGCAGATAAAGATAGTGTGGTATATCTATGTCACGATTGTGGGGTACTATACAATGGTTTTGAATATTTAAATGAATAAGTCAGAATTTTGGCGAAATACATGCAAAATTTTGAAGTTTTTATTGAAAAGACTTAGCTATACAAAAATTGTATGCCAAATACTTGTCTAACATTGTGCTATATTGTATAATAAACTCGGCAACGGTACTTATAGGCCGTATGCCGAAAATTTATTTTTTACCAAAAAGATGGATATCCTTTATAGGAATTCAAGCGAGGTGTTTTATGTCAAATTTTTCAAACGGTAATGCCACGACCGCACGCAGATCAAAAAATCTTGCCATTTTGGCACTAATGTTGGCACTCACGATTTTCTTTTGTTTTGTTCCTGTCACTTTCCCCGGAGGCGTGACTTTAGCACTTATGATTTTTCCTTTGCTTATCGTGACGCAAGGCTACGACATCAAGATGTCGGCTATACTTGCCGTAATGATGGCAATCGTCAATCAAATAGCTTGGTACACCACAAAAGCCGGACAGCTTATGGCTCCCGTATGGCAAAATCCTTTGGTGTGCATGGTGCCTAGAATTGCCATAGGAATAGTAAGTTTTTATATGGGATACGGACTTAGAAAAGCTTTTTTAAGACCTAAGTATGTGATAAGTCAGACGGGAGAAAAAAGACTTATCAATCAAAAACAACTCTATGCAAAAGACTTTGCCATAGCAGCTGCTAGCACTGCGGTAGGAGTATTTACGAATACGGCTTTGTGCGGACTTTTTGCGGTATTGTGTTATAACGGCAAAGTGCTTTCTGAAAACACTATGATAAGCATAGAATTCATACTTACTTGGTTCAGTATAAATTTTGTGATAGAGATAATATCGTTTTCGTTGTTGGTACCGCCTATCGTCATGGCACTTAGAAAGGCAGGTCTTATTCCTCCCACGGTTATGGGCAAGGAGATAATTGTCGAAGACAATTCTGAGAAAAAAGACAGCGATAATTTCGATGCGACAAAATCGGATTCAGCCTTAAATACAGACATTTCTTCGGCTGAAAAACAGATATAAATCAATCAGACAATTAAAAACATATTGCATTGGCTTTAAGTTTTGTCACAATGCAAAATCGGAGGTAGATATGTTGCTCGTAATAGATATCGGCAATACCAATATCAAATTGGGAGTTTATCACAAGGACAAACTCATACAATCGTGGAGAATGTCCGTAAAAGTAGTGCGTACCGCAGACGAGATAGGCATAATGTTTGCCAGCTTGTTCGGTACAAAAAATATCGGGCTCAAAGATTTTGACGGCATAATTATGTCATCTGTCCAGCCTTCTCTCAATTATACGATAGAGCATGCTTGCGAGTACTATCTCGGCAAAAAACCTCTTATGGTGGGTGTCGGCATAAAGACGGGTCTCAACATAAAATACAACAATCCTCAAGAAGTCGGTGCTGACAGAATTGTCAACAGCGTTGCGGCTTATAAACTTTACGGAGGACCTTGTATTATTGTCGATTTCGGCACTGCCACCACATTCAATGTAGTGTCTAAAAAGGGCGAATTCTTGGGCGGATGTATTGCCCCCGGTATCATTTCGGGACTTGAGAGTCTTGTCAACAATACCGCAAAACTTCCCAGAGTGGAGATTGTAAAGCCCGAAAGCATCATTGCAAAAAGCACCGTTACATCCCTTCAGGCAGGTATGGTCTACGGATATACGGGACTTGTAAAGTATATTGTCGAAAAACTCAAAGAAGAAAGCAAGATGGAAAATGTCAAAGTTATCGCTACGGGCGGACTCAGCGAAATCGTCATCAATGCCGAAAGTGAAAAAATTATCGATGTAGTGGACAGATCGCTTACTTTGAAGGGCTTGAAACTCATTTATGATATGAATAATTGATATAAAGCTCAAAAAATTCAAAAAAATGCTTGTTTTGTTGGACAAGCACAAAAAAATATTATAGAATAGTTGTAATATAAATATTTAGTGCTACAAAAGGAGAATTGTATGAAAAAAGTTGGCGTAGCTGTACTTGGATTAGGCGTTGTTGGCGGCGGTACTTGCAGAATTCTTATCGACCGTAAAAAGCAAATTGCCGAAGAATACGGAGTAGATATAGATATCGTTGCTGCATTGGACAGAGTTCCCGAAAGATTGACCAATCTCGGTCTCGATTTGTCTATACACGCAAAAGATATGGATGAAATATGCGACAATCCCAATGTCGATATCGTTGTGGAATGTATGGGCGGCAGTGAACCTGCAAGGACTTTCCTCATTAAGGCTTTGGAGGCAGGCAAGAGCATTGTCACTTCCAATAAGGAAATGTTTGCAAAATTCTGGCCCGAACTCGAAAAGGCTGCTCAAAAGACAGGTGCAGGTCTTTATTACGAAGCTACTACCGGCGGCGGTATGCCTATTATCCGTACCATGACTCAGGCTATGCAAGCCAATGGTATTCAGGAAATCAAGGCTATCATCAATGGCACGACCAACTATATTCTTACTCGTATGACCGAAGAAGGTGCAGATTATCAGGAAGTCCTCAAGGATGCACAAGCTTTGGGTTATGCAGAGGCAAATCCCGTAGCCGATGTAGAAGGTTATGACTCAAGCTACAAGCTCAGCATTCTCTCTTCTTTGGCTTTCAACAAGAGAGTGCCTGTTGATATAATTTACAGAGAAGGTATTACAAAGATTACCGCAGAAGATATCAAAATCGCAAAAGATATGGGCTTTGTAATCAAACTTCTTGCTATCGCAAAACAAAAAGGCGACAAGATTGAAGCCAGAGTTCATCCCGTATTCTTGCCCAAGAGCCATCCTCTTGCAAATGTAAACGGTGCATTCAATGCTGTATTCGTAGTAGGCGATGCAGTGGGCGATATCATGTTGTACGGCAGAGGTGCAGGTGCTTTGCCCACAGGAAGTGCTATCGTGAGCGATATCGTATTCTGTGCAAGACAAGTTGAGCACGCAAGATACAGTGAGATGTTTAATGTAATGAAACAAGATCAGATAGTAAGCGACTTCGAAAGCGATTATTATTTGAGACTCAACGCAAGAGATGTCAGCGGTGTAGTAGCAGATATCGCATCTGTATTCAAGAAATACAAAGTTTCCATTTCGCAAATGCGTCAGGACGAAAACAAAGAAATAATACCTATCATATTCATTACGCACAAGACTACGGAAAACGCTATGAAACAAGCTATCGAAGAAATCAAGAGTTTGCCCAATGTGCTTAGCGTAGAAAATGTAATAAGAGTAGAAAAATAATAATAGTGCATTAAATAACTTATATATAATAATATAAGTTATTTTTGTATGGATAGGAGTATGCCCGATGTTGTCCAATACAAACACAAGATATCTTGCCGAGCTTTGCGACAAGTATCCTGAAAACAAATATGTAATAGTCGAGTGGTCAGAATTGAAATCTCTTTGGGATTCGGCTCCCGAGGATTTTGATTTTGATGAAGCTTGGAATGAATTGAAAATAAACAACTGCGTTGTCTATAAATATAAGGATGACGAAGAGGTTTGTTTTACATTGACGGACAAAGCGAGGGTAATCGTTCAGGAATACAAAGTGCTTGTAGAACAGGCTATCGCTGCTCAGCAAGCGGCAATGAAAGCTTCTGCCAAAAAACAGGATGATGACGATTTGTCCACGCAAAACAGCGAAGCTTTTTTGAAAGATACCTATATGCAGACAAGAGATGACGGAAGTACCGTTGTCATTATGCCTCAAAGTACCGTAGAAAAGAACAAGAAATTTGAGCTCAAAGAATTAAAGCACAATGCTTTCGCAAGCGGTTTTATAGGCGGACTCATTTCAGGCGGTGTGCTTGGACTTATTTTCGGTCTTATCGGCGGAATTATAGCAAAATTGATTGGTTAGGGAGATAGAAATGCTCAACAAAAAGTCAAAAGTTCTTATGAAATCTGTATATCAGAAAGCTGTCGAAAAAGACGGTACTTGTCTTATAAGTCAAAATGACTTATTGAGTACTTTACCTTATACTATGCAGTTCAAAAAGAGCGACCTCAATCTTTGCCTTAAAGCTTTGGTAAGCGAAGGCTATGTAGAATTGATTACCACAGAAAAGAAAGGCGAGGATTATTATTGTATTACCTTGCAAAAACCGGGGTATGATTTTGCATACCAAATGGCAAAAGAAAAGCGACAAATAAAGATGAAAATCGGTTTGACGATATGCGGAGCGATAGGCTCGTTTATTATCGGTAGAATTCTTTATATGCTTTTTACCAAATAACTTTATCGCTTATACTAAAAGTCGCCCTAGGGCGATTTTTTTATTTTATATTGTCAATAATTTTGATAAAAAAGACAAATTTGTTTATCGGTATAAATGAGTTTTATATTTTTATATCGTCAGGACAAAAATATTTTATTGCCCCCTCAATTTGTCGCAATTATTTTGCAAATACTTGCAAAATGCGAACATTTGTGCTAAACTACACTTGATTGTTATGTATAATTTAAAAAGTAAGTACAAGCCTTGCGGAGACCAGCCGCAAGCCATAGAAAAACTTGTTCAGGGAGTGCAGGACGGACTCCGTACTCAGGTTTTGCTCGGTGTTACGGGAAGCGGAAAGACTTTTACTATGGCAAATGTTATCAAAGAGCTCGACAGACCCGCTTTGGTCATTGCTCACAACAAGACTTTGGCGGCTCAGCTTTGCAATGAGTTCAGAGAGTTTTTCCCTGACAACAAGGTAGAATATTTTGTATCATATTACGATTATTATCAGCCTGAAGCTTATATTCCACGCACGGATACTTATATAGAAAAGGATTTGTCCATAAACGATGAAATAGACAAGTTGAGACACTCTGCCACAAGTGCTTTGTGCGAAAGCAGAAATGTCATTGTGGTGGCTTCTGTTTCGTGTATATACGGTTTGGGTGCACCTATAGAATATTATTCGATGGCGGTGTCGCTGAGAGAAGGTATGACCGTAGACAGAGACGCTCTTTTGGACAAGCTTGTCGAGATTCAATACAAGCGAAGCGATATTGAGTTTTGCAGAGCGACATTCAGAGTAAGGGGCGATATTGTGGAGATTTTCCCTGTGGAAAGCTCAAACAATGCCATAAGAGTAGAATTTTGGGGAGATGACATAGAGAGAATTGTCGAGTTTGATCCCTTGACATCGAAAGCTGTCTGCGAATTAAAGCATGTCAATATTTTCCCTGCAAGCCACTATGTTGTGGCAAGAGACAAGATGGATGACAGTCTCAAGCAAATCAAAGAAGATATGGTTGAGCAAGTAGAGCTTTTCAGACAACAAGGAAAATTGCTTGAGGCTCAAAGACTTCAAGAAAGAGTAAGTTATGATGTCGAAATGATAAAGGAAATGGGTTATTGTTCGGGCATAGAAAACTATTCGAGATATTTTGACGGACGCAAACCGGGTCAACCCCCTTACACATTGCTTGACTTCTTCCCGAAGGATTATATTCTTTTTATAGACGAGAGTCACATGACTTTGCCACAGCTTAGAGCCATGTATAATGGCGATTTGGCAAGAAAAACAAATCTTGTCGAATACGGATTCAGACTTCCTTCTGCTTATGACAACAGACCTTTGAAATTCAATGAATTCGATGAAAGAGTGGGACAAATGATTTGCGTATCGGCTACTCCCGCAAATTATGAATTGGAGCAAGCAGGTCAGATTGTCGAACAGCTCATAAGACCTACGGGACTTGTCGATCCTGTGGTAGAAATTCATCCTATCGAAGGACAGATAGACGATTTGATATCTCAAATCAACAAAATCGTAGAAGAAAAAGCAAGAGTGCTTGTCACAACGCTGACAAAAAAGATGGCAGAGAGTCTTACGGCTTATCTTACCGAACAGCATCTCAGAGTAAAATATATGCACTCCGATATTGATACGCTGGAAAGAATAGAGATAATTGCAGGACTTAGACGAGGCGATTTTGATGTGTTGGTAGGCATAAATCTTTTAAGAGAAGGTTTGGATATACCAGAAGTAGAGCTTGTGGCGATTTTGGATGCCGACAAAGAAGGCTTTTTGCGTAGCGAAACTTCATTGGTTCAGACGATAGGCCGTGCCGCAAGAAACAGTAAAGCAAAAGTAATAATGTATGCGGACAGAATTACGGACAGTATGCAAAAAGCTATTGACGAAACAAACCGCAGAAGACAGATTCAGACGGAGTATAACAAACAGCACAATATTACTCCCAAAACAATTATAAAAGATATCAATAATACATTGGAGATATCCAAAAAGATACAAGAGACTGACGATAAATCCGTCAAGGATATCAATAAGGAGTTGGCAAGACTCGCTACGGCGATGAAAGTCGCTTCGGCAAATCTTGACTTCGAGCTTGCGATAAAATACAGAGAGCAGATTGCAAAGCTCAAAGAGCGACTCAAAAAAGCAAAATAATAGGTGTGATTATGCAAGATTATATATATGTAAAAGGTGCAAGAGTCCATAATCTTAAAAATATAGACATAAAGATTCCGAGAGATAAGCTTGTGGTATTTACCGGACTAAGCGGTTCGGGTAAATCTTCATTGGCTTTTGATACAATATTTGCCGAAGGTCAAAGAAGATATATGGAGAGTCTTTCTTCTTATGCAAGACAATTTTTGGGACAGATGGACAAGCCTGATGTCGATTATATCGAAGGATTGTCTCCTGCTATATCTATCGACCAAAAGACGACATCACACAACCCTCGTTCGACAGTGGGTACGGTCACAGAGATTTATGACTATTTGAGATTGCTTTATGCAAGAATAGGTATACCTCATTGTCCTGTGTGCGGCAAAGAAATCGTACATCAATCAGTAGATCAGATAGCCGACAAAGTGCTTGCCAACAAAATGGGGTCAAAGATAAGAGTGCTTGCTCCTGTGGTAAGAGGAAGAAAAGGCGAATACTCAAAGCAAATCGAAGGATACAAAAAGAGCGGTTATAGCAGGCTTATTATTGACGGCAGCGAATACAATATTCTCGATGAGGATGTAAGTCTTGATAAAAACATAAAGCATAATATAAAAATCGTTGTGGACAGAATTATCTTGAAAGAAGATATAAACAGACGACTTACAGACAGCTTGGAGACAGCTTTAAAACTTGCTGAAGGGCTTGTAGAAGTAGAAGTGGACGGACAAATTAGTTTATATTCCACAAAATACGCTTGTCCCGATTGTGATATAAGCATAGAAGAATTGCAGCCCCGTATGTTTTCTTTCAACTCTCCTTTCGGTGCATGTCCCGATTGTTATGGATTGGGATTCAAAAGTGCTTTGGATATCAACAAGCTTATTAAGTGGGATAAATCCGTGTCGGAAGGTGCGTTGGATGTAAGCGGATGGAATATGGATGTAAGCAATTACAGTTCATCGATTTTTATGGCTTTGGCAAAAAGACATAATTTTTCCTTGCGCACACCCGTAAAGGATTTGCCAAAAAATATACTCAATATTTTGCTTTATGGCGATGATGAAAGATTGCAGATAAACTACAATTCTTCATTCGGATCAGGAGTTTTCAACAGGCATTTTGAAGGTGTAGCCAACAATATCATGAGAAGATACAAAGAGACATCTTCGGATTATGTCAAGCAAGAGCTTGAAAAATACATGATGCAGGTGCCTTGCGAAGTATGTCACGGAAAAAGACTCAAAAAAGAAGTGCTTGGTGTCACGGTAGGCGGAAAGAATATATATGAAGTATGCGATATGCCTATCGATATGACGCTTGAATTTTTTGAAAACCTAAAGCTTACTCCCACTGAAGAGACTATTTCAAAACAGATTATAAAAGAAATAAAGGCAAGACTCGGATTTTTGGTCAATGTAGGACTTACTTATCTTCAGCTCAATCGTACAGCAGCTACCTTGTCGGGTGGAGAGGCTCAGCGTATAAGACTTGCTACTCAGATAGGAAGCGGACTTATGGGAGTATTGTATATCCTCGATGAGCCAAGCATAGGATTGCACCAAAGAGACAATGACAAATTGCTTGCGACTTTGGAAAAATTGAGAGATATGGGAAATACCTTGATAGTTGTCGAGCATGACGAAGATACCATGAGAAAGGCAGATTTTATCGTGGATATCGGACCGAAAGCCGGTATAGAAGGCGGAGAAGTGGTCATTGCAGGCACACCAGAAGAGGTCATGAATTGTCCTCAATCTATTACGGGTGCATATATGTCAGGCAGAGAAAAAATAGAATTGCCTTCAGAAAGAAGAAAGGGAAACGGCAAGTTTTTGAGTGTCAAAGGTGCGTATAAAAACAATCTGAAGAATATAGATGTCGATATACCTTTGGGTACATTTACGGTAATTACAGGAGTAAGCGGCAGCGGAAAAAGCAGTCTTGTCAATGAAGTTTTGTATCCTGTGCTTGCAAATAAGCTAAACGGCAGCAGAAACAATGAGATGTATTGCAAGGATATTGTCGGTATTGAAGAGCTCGATAAGGTAATTTGCATAGACCAGAGCCCTATCGGCCGTACCCCGAGATCCAACCCTGCGACATATACCAATGTATTCTCAGCGATAAGAGATTTGTACGCAAAGACGCCTGAGGCGAAATCAAGAGGATACAAAAGCGGAAGATTTTCATTCAATGTGGCTGGCGGTAGATGTGAAAATTGCTCGGGAGACGGCATAAAGAAAATTGAAATGCACTTTTTGTCTGATGTCTATGTGCCTTGCGAAGTGTGTGGCGGAAAGAGATACAACAGAGAGACTTTGCAGGTAAAATACAAAGGCAAAAGCATTTATGATGTGCTCGATATGACGGTGGCTGAGGCGTGTGAGTTCTTCAAGAATATTCCTCAAATTTACAACAAAATCGTTACATTGAACGATGTCGGACTATCTTATGTGAAGCTTGGTCAATCTTCTACGACATTGTCAGGCGGCGAAGCACAGAGAGTAAAGCTTGCGACAGAACTCTCCAAAAGGTCTACGGGAAAGACTGTGTATATCCTCGATGAGCCTACCACGGGATTGCATAGTGCTGATGTAAAAAAATTGATAGGCATATTGCAAAGATTGGTATCAAAAGGTAATAGCGTGATTGTAATCGAGCATAATCTCGATGTAATAAAAGTGGCTGATTATATTATAGATTTGGGACCTGAAGGAGGAGAAAAAGGCGGCACTATTGTCGCAAAAGGCACTCCCGAGGAAATAGCCGAATGCAAAAACAGCTATACGGGAAAATATCTCAAATCAAAGCTCAATGAATGATAACGGATATTAATACGAATTGAAATATCAATATAAAGATATATACAAATATATCGAATGTCCAGAATGCTTAAAAGTCAAACAGTAATGCTGTTTGACTTTTTTATTCATAAATTCATTTATTAAAATTGTAGAGAAATACAAAACTGAATTTTTAATTGATAAAATAATATCTGAATTACATAAAAATATCGATTTGAAACATAATTGTAGTATGCTTATAGTATTTACGAGATCGATAATAATCTATATATTTTTGCTTATAGCAATGCGATTGATGGGCAAAAAACAGCTTGGAGAGCTTCAGCCATTTGAATTTGCAATCACATTGATAGCGGCAGAGCTTGCTTGCATACCTATGTCGGATACGCAAGTCCCTGTATTATACGGCTTGGTGCCAATATTTACGCTTTTTGTAGTAGAATTTACTTTAACAAAGATAGTAAAACATTCTATAAGAATGAGAAAACTTATCAATGGCAAGCCTGTAATAGTGATTACTCCTCAAGGTATAGATTATGAAGCTATAAACAAACTCGATATGACAATTCATGATATTATGGAAGCTATAAGGTCAAAAAACTATTCTTCTCCGGCAGAGCTTGAATGGGCAATCGTTGAGACGAACGGCGATATGTCAGTAGTACCAAAGACAGAAAACCGTGCCGTCACAATGGCAGATTTGGGGCTTGAATGTAAGCATGCACTTATACCATATTCGATAATTTGCGAAGGAAAACTCATGGAGCAAAATATGAAAAGAAGCGGTTTTGATGATAAAAAACTTAAGACTATTTTAGATAAATACAATTATGGATTGAGGGAAATACTGTTGCTTCTTATAAACGGTGATGGTGAGTATTATTTGCAGCCTAAACACGGAAATTATATATCGGGAAATCTAAGCGACATTATGAATAAAGAAAAAAATAGCAAGATAATAGGTAGCTTAAATTAATAGATATTATAAACAGTATAAAATATTTGAATTTGAGACCTATTATGAAAGATAGTTATAAGAACTAAAAAATTATATAAATGTTGATAGAATGATAAATTAAAGATGACTTTGACGATTAAAATCTTATAAAAGATATAGGCAGTATTGAAATTAAAAGTATTAACTATAAAATATAAGTTTTTAGTAAAAAGATAAAAATATAGAGAAAATATTAATAAATATTGCAAATTGAACATTGTTCAATTTGCAAATAACCCACACATTTACATAAAAATTTAATGTTATTATCCAAAAATAGAGTTAAAAAGCGGATTATGATATTCTGAGGTGATTATGGCAAAAGTAGTGCTTACGATAGTGCTTTTGAGTATGATATTGACTTTAGGCATTGGCGAACAGATATTTATGACCACCAGCTTTGATAAGCTTGCAGAAAGATGCGATGAAATACAATCCATGCTCGTACAAAAAAGATATCAGGAAGCAGGCAAATCAATAGCATCCTTAAAAGCATGGTGGGGGAAAAGAAGAGATATTCTTGAATTTACTTGCCCAAACAATGATATAAAGGATATATACAAGGAAATAGGAGAACTCGAAGGAACTATATATTCAGAGATGTATGACGATTCGATTACTCGTACAAATGTAATAAAAAGTATGGCGGAAAATTCAAAAAACTTGTTGATATACAGGATAAAAAATATCTTGTAAAATAATAGAATAATCAATTTTGAAATAAGTAAATAATTGATTATATTCGTAATAAATATAAAACTTATTAATTTGACTAAATAATTATAAATTGCCTTATTTGAATAATAAAATCAAAAATGTGAGCAACATACTGTTATTATAATAAACTGAACAATGTTCAAATAATATTTAAATATATAACTTTATTATAATACTCAGGTAATATCTGTATTAAAAAAATATATTTAAATTAAGTATTTGAATGACAAATAAATGAATCGATATATAAAATATTGACTTTTGAAGTATAATAAAAAACAAGTATATATATGAAAATATTCTAAATAAGTCGATTATTTGCAAAAGAGCATAATTAAAATACACAAATTGAACATTGTTCAATTTGTGTATTATGCTATTTAAAGATTAATTTTTCTATGTATTATGTCAATTAATTGGTCAGTAAATCGGCTTTATTTTGATTGTGTTGCACCAGATTTATTGAGGTATAATACTAATTGTTCTTTTTTGAAAGCAATTCATTTAGTAGATCTTTTATTCTTTTGTGATATAAAGGGCATACAAAATCAGAAGCTATCTCATTGAGAGGAACAAGCACAAAATCTCTGTTGTGATAATCTGCATGAGGAATCGTGAGCTCTTTTGTATATATTATTTCATTGCCGTAAAAGACGATATCTATATCCAAAGTTCTGTCGCCCCAATGCACATTTCTTTCTCTGTGAGCTTCAGCTTCTATATTATGCAGGTATTCAAGAAGAGAAGATGGGGAGAGATAGGTATTTATTTTTACTGCAAGATTGATAAAAGGAAGGCTTGCTACTCCGCCATAGGGAGGATTTTCTAGATATGACGAAACCTTTTCTATTCTGATAGCTGGATTTTCGCCAAGTCTTTTTATGGCAAAATCAAGTGTAGCTTTTCTGTCTCCCAGATTGCTTCCTAAAGACAGATATATATTTTTTCTTTCTAGAGTAGTGGATACCGAAACATTTTCAAAAGGCAAGTTTACAGGTGCTTCAGGCTTTTTTACCTCTAATTTTACTGCTTCGACAGGGTATTTTTGCATTATCATTGAAGCTGTGCGAAAACATAAAGTCTCTATAAGATTAAAAGTGTTTTCTTTGGCAAAATCTGTGATAGATTGCATTACTTCGCCGTAATCGAGAGTATAATCGAGATTATCCGTTGTGCCTGCTTTTTCAAAATCGTATGTCAATTCACAATTGAATACAAAGGGCTGAGGATTGACTTTTTCTTCGTCAAAACAGCCGTGGCATGTGATTACTTTTAGATTTTGTATATTTATTTTGCTCATTTTTTCAAAAGTTCCTTTTCTTGTCTTATAGTGTCAAAGTTTTCTTTTATATCATGCACTCTTACAAACAATACATTTTTTCTTACGGCTTTTTTGGTTGTTTCGAGTGTGGGGGCAAGTCTGTCTTTTACTTCTCCGCCAAACATGGACTTTCTGGATGTTCCCAGCAAAAGAGGAAGCCCGTATCTGTGAAGCTTTTCATAATTATCTACTACGATATGGTTTTGCTCCTTTGTCTTTCCAAAGCCTATTCCGCCATCCAATAAAATTTTGTCTTTTTGTATTCCTGCTTCTTCACAAAGTTTGAGGCTTTTGTCAAAAAATTTGTACATGTATTGCCACAAATCTTTGTCTTGAGATATATGGTCTTGATTTTGCATTATACATACGCTTGCATTGTATTTTGCAATGATTTTTGCCATTTTGTCAGAGTTTCCCCATTGCAGTCCCCAAATATCGTTTATCAAATCAGCACCATTTTGAAGTGCCAGCTCGGCTACATAAGGGTAGTATGTGTCGACAGATAAAGGTATATCAAAATTTGTCTTTATCAGTTTTATGGCATTCTCGAGCCTTTTCCATTCCTCTTCCTGACTTACGGGAGTATGCCCGGGGCGAGTGGATTGTCCGCCTATGTCAATGACAGAAGCCCCGTCATCGATTGCCTTTTTTACTTTTTCAAGCAATGTATCGTTTGTCGTGCGGCTTTTTTCGTAAAAAGAGTCGGGAGTAAGGTTGATAATCGCCATTATATAAGTATCGTTTTCAAAAGTTTTGTTGCCGATTATCATAATTACCTCATAAGCGACAAAATGTGGTGCTGGTTTGTTTCATCTATATCGCCGAGTACGGTGTAAGTAGTGGTTTTGCTGCCCACTTTTCTTACTCCTCTTGCCGTCATGCAGGTATGTTCGGCCTCACACAAAACTATTACGCCTTTTGCTTTAAGATTGTCCATTACAGCCTCGGCAATCTGATTGGTAAGTCTTTCTTGAAGCTGTAATCTTCTCGCAAATACTTCTACCGTGCGGGCAAGCTTTGACAATCCCACGACTCTGTCATTAGGGATATAAGCTATTGCGATTTTGCCAAAAAAGGGCATAAGATGATGTTCGCACATTGAAGTAAAAGATATATCTTTTTCTATTACGATATTGCTAGATTTTACATCAAAAGTCTTGGACAGATGCACTTTTTCGTCATCTCTGTATCCTGAGGTAAGTTCCTCATACATATTTGCTACTCTTTTGGGAGTGTCGACAAGACCTTCTCTATCGGGATCTTCGCCGATAGCTTCCAAGAGCATTTTTACGGCAGTTTGTATTTTTTCTTTATCTATATTATTTATTTTTTTCATCATAATCTCCTTAGGACAATTCATTTATTGCATTCAATGCACTTGAAAGAATACTCAGCGAACCGCATACCACGATGAGCGGATAGGGGAGAGAGTAAGCTTTTTTTACGGCATTTGATATTGATGAATCGCTTGTAGTATTTTTTGTATAACAAAGACACTTTTCCATTGTGATATTTTCGTCTTGTCCTCTTTGAGAAGGGGGCTTTATCGCAATAAAACAATCGGCAAGATTTCCTATGTTTTTTAATACTCCGTCCATATCCTTGTCTTTGAACATGCCGAAAACAAAGCATTTTTGCATATCGCTGAAGTTTTTTCTGAGTTCGTCAGCGAGGACTTTTGCTCCGTCTTCGTTGTGAGTGCCGTCCAAAAGAAAAGTCTTTTGTCCTTTTATTATCTTTTGCAATCTTCCTTTCCAAATTGCGTTTTCTATGCCGGATTTGATTGAGTCGTCATCTATATTAAAGCCTTTTTGTCTTAATACATAAGCACATTCGATTGCCAAAGAGCAATTTTGAAGCTGATATCCGCCAAGCTGTTTTAAATGATACAATACGCCTTTGTATTCAAAATCCTGTCCGTTTTTGTCGCTTCTAAGGGGTATAGGCGAGTCGGCGAGTATCAAATCGTCTACTTTTTGAAGAACTGCCATGACTTCGTCATTTTGTCTGAATGTTATTAGCGGGCAATTCTTTACGATAGCCACTTTTTCTTTTGCAATTTGCGTCAAAGTATTTCCTAATATGGCTACATGGTCATAAGATATCGAAGTGATTACTGCTGCGAGCTTTTGAAGAATAACATTTGTGGCATCGAGTCTGCCTCCGAGACCGCATTCAAGCACGCATATATCGCAATTATTGTCAAGAAAGAAGAGCATAGCCACCGCAAATTCAAGCTCAAAAGCTGTGGGAAGGGTAAGACCTTCTTCCTGCATTTTTTCTCGTTCTTTTGCGACTATCGAAATGTATTTTGCTACGCTGTCGTTGTCGATAGGTGAGTTGTTGAGAAGATATCTCTCATTATAGCCGAATACCGAGGGTGAATTGAATGTTCCCACCTTGTATCCGCTTTTTATAAGAATGTTTGTGATAAAGCAGCTTGTAGAGCCTTTTCCGTTTGTTCCTGCGATATGAACGAATTTGAGCTTTTTTTCGGGATTGCCAAGCCTTTGCAAAAGCAAAGCTACTGTCTCAAGTCCGTAAGAGCTGCCGAATTTTTCGATATTTTCAATGTATTCTACTGCTTGATTATAAAACAAAAAAAAGAACCTCCTTGAAAGAGCTTCTCCCATAAATCAGACTTGAAAATATAAAAAGTCTAAAAGTGGGAGTGAGTATTGTATCGCAAGCCGCAGCTTTTCGTTCGCCGGCACTCCCCGTCCGTACGACACTTTACGCACAATCTCTACACTTTCAAATAGATTATATCAAATATGAGTGTAAAAAGCAAGGTTTGAAATATTAAAAAACAATTTGATAATTATATTATAAACAGGATTATATATTATAAATTCAAAGATTATCGTCTTTTATAAATACAAAAATCCGTATTTGTGCCTGTATCTATCAAGTGAGTGCTTTCTATCTTGACAAAATCATCGGGTATTTTAGGGAAATAAGCATCTCCTTCAGGCTTTTGATGTACATGGGTGATATAGAGAGTATCGGCGGTATGAATGGCAGACTGATATACGCATTGACCGCCGCAAATAAAGATTTGTTTGTTTTCTTTTTGGGCAATCTCTTTGGCTTTTTGGATAGCAATGTCAAAGTTTGGCACTACTATGGCTCCGTCTATATCGTGCATGGTAGAAGAAATAATAACATTTGTTCTGTCTTTTAAAGGGTGAGAAATGCTGTTGTAAGTATTTTTGCCCATGACAACAATATTGCCTATGGTAAGACTTTTGAATCTTGCCATATCTTCTTTGAGAGTCCAAGGTAATTGATTTTGATTTCCGATAATATTGTTGTCGGCGACAGCTGCAATAATGTTTATCATACTTTTATTATAAATTAAATAGAATTTTCAGTCAACAATGATTGTATTTTTATTGTGTGCAAAATTTCTTTATAAACCAAAACGCAAATAATTCATAAAAAAGTGACTTTGTTTTTTAAGACAAATTTTTTGTTTAGTTTTAAGGTCTTGGCAGAGAGTACAATAGGCACGAATGCTATGCTTATAATAATCAATCCCATAACGATTTCGGCAATATCGGACAAATTCAATCTGTTTAAAGTCAATTTGCAAAGTATGACGATTGCCAAGGCATAAGCTGTGTAGATACAACATTTAATGCCTGATTTTAAGTCAAGTCTGACATGCTTATTGAGCATTATAAGATTGATAATCATAGTAGAGGTATGAAACACTCCTAAAGCCACAAAATAAGCCTTTATACCCAAAAATCTCGGAGTAATCAATATTACTGCTATAAGCAATACGCAGCCTATGATGTGGGATATAAATGTATTGAGTTCTTTTCCCATAGAATTCAACATGGATATTACAAGACCGTTTATGCACATAGGTATCATTATAATGGCTGCAAAAGCAAGATATTGTCCGCTTTGGGCGTCATTGTATAATTTTGTGGCAAGAGGTTGACCTATTGATGTGAATATCGCAAAGAAAAAGCAAGCCACTAAGCAAGCGAATGCGATTGCGTTGGAAAGGCTTTTTGAAAGCGAATCAAGCCCTTTTTCGGCGTTTGTCGAGGCTATTTCTGGAATAAGCACCACGCCAAGCGAGCCTATTATGGATGTAGGGGTAAAAATCAACGGCATAACCATTCCGCTGGCCCTTCCGAATTCTGCCGTGGCTTCACTTGTGGAAAGTCCGTATTGAGAGACGAGCAAAGAGGGAAGGATAAGCGACATAAATGTGGACATGAGCGAACCGAATATGCGAGTTATGGTAAGCGGTGTCGCACTTTTTGCGATATTTTTTGCCATTCTGGGTTTTTTGAGTTTTCCGTGCTTTGCAAAATATAATATTATTATCAATATTATTATTACTATATCTCCTACAAGCATCGCAACGGCATAGGCATATTCTTTGCTCAAAGCAAGAATACTTCCTTCAAGGAAAATGACGGCAAACAAAACTTTAAGAATTTCATCTATAAATTCTGTAATAGAAAATATGCCGAAGTATTTTTTACCCCAAAACCAGCCTCTCAAAATAGCATAAATGCACGATGTGACCAACATCGGTAGCATTATCATAAAAAGCTTTTTGCATCTTTTGTCTGCGAATATAAAATCGAGAATCTGAGGGAATGTCAAAATAAAAGATATAATAAACATCGTAATCAAAAGTCCTGCAATAAGACAAGTGCTTACGCTGCCGAATTGCTTTTTTGTATCGCCTATGGCATCGCTTTCTGCGGTAATTCTCGAAAGTGTCACCGGTAATCCCGAACAACATATACAAGCAAAAAGCATGAATACTGACATGCAAATTTGATACAGTCCCAAAATTTCTGCACCTAGTTTTCTGGAAATATATATTTTGAATACAAAAGACAACAATCTTGTGAGTACCGATATAAGAGTTACGGTAGCAAAAGCCTTAAATAATTTTCTCATACAATATAATATTTGGGACAAGTCAAAAATAGAATATTGTATAAAAAGGAGGCATGTAAAATGAATAGAATAATGTATAGAGCGACAGAAGACATAAGTCTTGAACAACTTGCCGAAAAGTATAATACCACAATAAATGCCATATCAAAACTAAACAATATCAATGGTACTATAAAAAAGGGAATGAGAGTACTTGTGGATATAGAAAAAGGGGATTATTATGTAGTTCAGCCTTTTGACACTATCCATACTATTGCAAAAAAACATTCTTTGAATGAAGAAAAAATAAAAGAAGTCAACGGCATAGAAAATGTATTTATAGGACAAAAGATATTTTTGCCTGAAAGCTAATAGAATAATTAAAAAATAAATAACATGATAATACAAGTGAATTAAAAAACAAAGGGCGATATCAATCGCCCTTGTTTTTGTCTTTAGCTAAGAGATTATTTTCCGAATTGGTCTCTCTTGTCGCCCTTCTTGGGAGCAGGTGCTGGCTTTTTACCGCCTTTTACCAATTTCTTCTTTCTCTTGGGAAGAACTTTCTTTATTATTACGATAATTACGATAACTACAATCGCAACACCGACAATACCTGATGTGATATACAACCAGAGCAATGAATTTGTTTCGGGCTCTTCGGTAGGAGTCTCTTCTTCCTCAGGTTCTTCTGTGGAGTCATCTGCCGTGAATACGATACGGTAATTGTTTTTAGCCTTTGAAGAATCTGCAAGTACGCTGTTGAGAGAGTTGTCATAATCAGCTACTTCTGCATCATTAAGCTTTTTGTAAATCACAGCACCTTCGGGAGCAGGATTTGAGTCAGTGATTTCGACATAGTTTTCGCCGTCCTTGTAGTAATTGCCTTCAGCATTTTCTACATATACATCTTTACGAGCGATAAAGTTTTCTGCATCGATTTCTTCTACGGAGAAGTTGTCAGCGAATACATAGCCGGACAAGTAATAATCTTCACCTGTGAAGCCCAAGCTTACCGTCAAAGTAGCAGTAGTGCTTTCGATATCTTCTTCAGCAAAGATGTAGAATGAATATTCTGTCCACTTGCCGATAGTTTCTTTGCCGTCTTCGCTGTAGGTAGATGTGTTGACGATTCTTTGCTTGTCATATTCTTCAGAAGAAGAGTTGAGTTTTCTTCCGAACTGATAAGTCTTGTTGTTTGCCTTGAGGATTACGGATGCAGTAGGAACAAAGTTTTCGTCAAGGTCTTCAGCATCGCCGTTTACAGCAAGTTTATAAGTCAAAATCCAGATGCTTATCTTGTAATATTTGCCTGCTTCCAATGTAGCGGAGTTTGAAGTATATCCGTAAGCAGTGTTGTCTTTGTTGTAAATAACAAGCACATTATCGCCTACATTAGTTTGTTCGTTGTTGAAGATAGCATTGATGATAGCTTCGTCATCTTTGTTGTCGGGATTGAGGTCGATAGCAGAGAAGTCAGTCTTGTTTTTGTCGATAACGCCGCTTACGAGAGTATCGCTGTCGCTTGAAGCTTCTGTATCAACCAAAGCACCTGTAAAGTTGTTGGGAGCGAAGAGGTCCTCAGCATCTTTTACATCGTCAAATGAGTCGATGAGCCAAGATTGTGTGAGTACATCAGACTGAGCAGATGATTGAGCATTTTCAAAAGTATCCTTATTTGAAGAAGCATAAGTAGCACCTGCAAAGAATACCGTACTGCTTGTATCAGCTGCGTTTTCATAACCTGCATTGAGAGTGAGTGTGACAGAAGCACTTGAAATACCTGTCTCAACATAGATTGTGTAGAGATGCCAGTTGCCATCGCCTACGAGAGTAGCAAACTTGGATTGTTCGTCAGCAGTAGCAGTGGTAAGGCTTATGCTGAAAGGACTTCCTTCAGTAGCTTTTGCCCAAATAGCGAAAGCATAATAAGAGTTTGCAGAGAGTGAAATGGAGTTGGAAGTATATCCCAATACAGAAGTGTTGTCGCCTTTCTTGATAGCAAGAACGCTGGGATTTTTCTCAACTGAGAAGTATTTTTCTGCACCGTTGTAGAATGTAGATACATCTATACCGCCAAAAGCATTTACCTGACTTGTGTTGTTGAGATTGAGAATACCTGCCATATTCTTGAATGTCTCATCCTTAAGGATTTCGGAGTTGTTTACAGACCAGTTTGTAGGTACGCCGAGATAATCCTTGATATTGCCGTTTTCGTCAATTACTTCGTTTCCGTAGAGATTTTCGGTATCACTGATGTCTACATACTTGAAGAAGCCGTTTGAAGAAACTTCGCTGGCATTAGCAGAACCGCTCAAAGAATAGGACTTGACATTGGTGGCTGAAGTAGCGGAAGTGTATTGGCTGTAAGAAACATTTTCCACATACATAGATGAGATATAAGCATAACCCGTAACAAGAGTGGAGTAGTCGCTGCCTGTACCGCTGCCGAGTGAAACAGAAACGGCAATTTCGTTTTCTTCGAGTTCAGCACCGAGAATATAGAATGTGAAGAGTGTATAATCGTTGTAGCCCTTCAAATCCTCGAGATTTTCAGTATTGATATTTGTAAAGCTTGCCACAGAAGTATAAGCCTTTTCAAAATCTTGCTTATCTTGTTTGTAATCCTTGTTGTACTTGAGGATTTCGATATTGAGACCTTGAGAAGATGCGATATTTTCTGTCTTTACATACATAGATATAGCATAAGCTTTGTTTGGAGCGATGGTGATTGTATTCTTTGTGATATTCGTTCCGTCATAAGAGAGTGTAGACAAAGCTGTCGCCGTAGGCAAATAGTTGTTGATAGCGAGCACTGAAGAATTGAAGATAGATGACTCGAAATCAACGGGCTTGCCGGGATTTGTCTTGAAATAAGTGTCAGCAGTGAAGTTGTCGGTATCGATAACCTTAAATTCGGAGCGGTTTGCGATAGCGTCTTCGCTGTTGAATACTTTGAAGTTGTTAAGATCGAGAGAAGTCATATTTTCTTCTGTGGTCTTAAGGCTTATTTTCTTGATATTTGCAGAATCGCTTGCGTTGTTGTAGTCTTCTTCAGATACTTCTTCAAGAGTAATATTGTCGAAGAATACAGCACCTACTGCGTGAGTAGAAGTGTCATTCTGACCGCCATAACCCAACCAGAGTTCGAGATAAAGCTGTGTGCTTCTGGATTGGTTTGAAGCGACATAGAATGTGTATTCTGTCCAAGTACCTTCGGTAGAAATGTTGTCGATAGTATAGTTGTTGCTGTCGTCATTTGAGCCGTTTGTAAGTCTTACAGAAGCATTGCCGCTTGTAAGATAAGAGTTTGCCCAAACACTTACTTTATAGTACTTGTTGTTTGCAAAATTCATAGCTACGCTGGGACGCATACCAAAAGCCGTAGCTTGTTTGTTTTGCATATAGAGCATTCTTGTGCCTATGGAGTCAGCGGGAACCTTGAGATCATCGAGTGAAGAGCCGTTTGCTGTCAAAAGACTCTCAAGAGCAGTCAAAGAAGACTTGTTTTCTGCGATGGTCTTTGTGTCAAGTATACCTTTTGATACATAAGTAGAAGAAGTACTTGAGTTTTCACCAGAACCAAAACCGCTTATCATGCTGTAAAGAGAAGCAGTATAAGGAGTGCTTGTGGTGGAAGAAGCATAATCGAATTCGCCATTTGCCACAGTCATTGTATATTTTGCTACTGTGTCAGAAACTTGGATTTTGTCATAATCGGCTTTTGTAAATTCTTTATCGTTTTCGTCATCTTCGTCAACTTCGCTGAGGTTTTCGAGATATACATTGTCGAAGAATGCGTATCCCTTTGTCATGTGACCGGTGTCTTTAGCACCTACACCCAATGAAAGAACTACGGAAATAGAACCATCCTCGATCTGAGAACCTTCGATATAGAGGGTATAAGTCTTCCATTCGCCGTTTGTGTTGATAGCTTCAAAGCCTGCATAAGCAGAACCGTTGACATAGATATAAGCACCTGCAAGTTCGTCAGTGTTGTCATTGTCCAACAAAGTCTTAACATCAACGCTCAACTTATAATAGCTGTCTTTGTCTATTGTGTGAGATGTGGATGTGTACTTATACGAAGTAGCGGTCATATTATGAATCATGAGAATTTTGCTGTCGTCCAAATTCTCTATGGTTTCACTCAAAGGTCCTCTGCCCGGAGAAGATATGCCGATAGACTTATATTCTTTCTTGAGGTTTTTCCAACCTGAAGAAGAAGAGCTTACGACACCCTTTGTAAGATCGTCATCGTCATGAGGAGTACCGATGCTGGATGAAGAACTGGAAGAGCCGGGAGCACCGGTCCAGTTGTTAGGAGCACTGAGAACAGCATTGCTATCGCTGGTCAATTTGAAAGTGCCGTTTGAGAAGAGCAAATCGGTTTCGGTAGTAGTTTCTGTATTAGTAGTCTCGTTGTCACAAGCTACTGCAAACATAGAGAATGCTAGACAAACTACCAGAACCAAAGCTGTAAAGATAAAAATTCTTTTCTTGTTCATTTAACCACCTTTCAATAATCTATTATCATAATAATCTATTATTAATAGTCTTTGTTATTATATAATAATGCCCGAAAAAAATCAATTACTTTTGTGTCAATTTATAATTAAAAAAATATTTTACTTATAATAATTATTTATCCATATCACTAAAAAATCAAACAAGTAGGCTTTAAAGCAAAAAATTTATTAATTTGCACAACATAATGATTAATAAGATTATGCAATAAGAAAGTCGGAATATCGCATCTTTTAAGGTATTTAAAATCACTGATATTATGGATAATATGGATAAAAATAATAAAAAAGAAGGGTAGAAATGAAAAATCAAAACGATGCTGAAAAAGTATTGAAAAAGATAGAAAATTTAAAATTCAAAGGTAATGACGATATTGAAAAGCACGACAAAAAGAAAATTTTGAGCAAAAAAACTAAATTTGCTCTTACGATAATTTTGTCGGCATTTGTCGGTGCTTTAAACGGATTGTTCGGAGGCGGAGGGGGAATGCTTGTTGTCCCGATACTTACAATTTTGTGTAATTTAAGCGAGCAAAAAGCTCATTCTAGTGCTATTTTGACTATTTTGCCACTCAGTATAACAAGCGGTATCGTGTATCTTGTTAGAGGCGATTTTGTTTTGTCAAGCGGCGGATGGGTAAGTGCAGGCGTAATACTAGGAGGCATAATCGGTACATTTGTAATGAAAAAACTATCAAACAACACTCTTGCGGTTATTTTTTACGGAGTGATGATTTTTGCGGGAATATCTATGCTTGTGACAAAGCTCTAAAGTATGGACAAAAAAGAAATATATTTTAATCAAATAAAAATCAAAATATAAGCAGAATACAAAACTATTAAATTAAAAATATAATCATTTGACATAAAAAGCTGAAAAGAGGTAATAAATATGAAACTTTTGTGGTATATACTTGCGGGAATAGCGGGAGGCATTATCGGAGGTATGGGAATGGGCGGCGGCACATTGCTTATTCCGTTGCTTACGCTTTTGCTCGATATAGAGCAAAAACATGCTCAGGCAATAAATCTTATCGCTTTTATACCTATGGCTGTGGTAGTTTCGATAATCAATGCAAAAAGAAAAAATCTAGATTACAAGAGTATATTAAAAGTCGTGGTGCCGGCGATTCCTATGAGTGTAGGGTTGTCTTTTGCGGTAGGCAAAATATCGTCAAATGTATTGTCAATCATATTTGCGGTTTTTTTGACTGTTTTGGGAATTGTCATGATGATAAGCACTTTGTACAAATGCACACTTGCATATATGTGCAAATGTAAAGAAGAATACTCATACAACGATTGAATATATGTACATTTTTTCATTCGTGCAATAAATGGCATATTCAAAAAAACTCTCTCATAAACTAAACTGAGGTGGAAAATGAGAGAGGATTATGTCAGATTTTTGAAAGAAATAGCAAATTATATAATTTCCAACAGGTGCACCATAAGAGAGTGTGCCAAAGTTTTCGGACTCAGCAAAAGTACCGTACACGGTTATATGCACACAAAATTGAAGTATGAAGATATTGACCTCTATGACGAAGTTCAGGCTGTGTTGGACTATAACTTTTCCGTGAGGCATTTAAGAGGGGGAGAAAGCACAAAAAATAAATATAAAAAAGAAGTGAGTTTACATAACAATAAAGAAAATAATGAGCATATTATTAAGTAATTGCTAAATAAAAAATATAAAATAAGTTATAAAATAAAAAATAATAAAATAAAAAAACACAACAATGTTGTGTTTTTCTTAATTATTAAATTATCTGTGATACTTTTATTTATTTATTTATTTATCTTGTGTTCTTAAAATAAAAGATATAGTATAAATATACAAATATAAATTTGCATTTTTGGGTTATAAAACTATTTTTAATTATTCTTCAAAGATGGCAAATCTTTCATTTTGTCCCAAAGATTGTTTCGTTCAGGATGGAAAAGGGCAGTCATAAAATGCTGTTTGCATTCATATTTTTCGTCAAGCCCTGCGATGAGCTGTTTTATATCTTCTCTTTTTGTGTTTTTGTCTTGAGGACAAGGATTGTGAATTATAGGAAGATTATATCTTCTTGTCAAGCCCGACAGATATTTTTCTTCGACATATATAAAAGGTCTTATGAGAGTAATGCCGCTTCTGTCCATGTGGCTTACGGGCATAAAGGTAGAAATTCTTCCCTCATAGATAAGACTTAAAAAGAATGTCTCTATTATATCGTCTGCATGATGACCGAGTGCCAGCTTGTTGCAACCATATTTTATGGCGATGCTGTTCAAGGCACCTCTTCTCATTTTTGAGCACAAAGAACAGGGGCTTTTTTCCTTTCGCTCGAGAATTATGTCATAAATCTGAGTATGTTCGACTATAAATTCCACACCGATGCTTTCGCAGTATTTTCTCGTAGCTTCCACTTCGTCCTGATTGGTGTCTTTAAAGCCCAAATCGATGTTTATTGCCACAAGTTCAAATTTTTCGGGTGCGAATTTTTTGTATGCAGCCAATATTGCAAGCAGAGATATGCTGTCCTTTCCGCCTGACAAGCCCACGGCTATTCTGTCGCCGTCTTCTATCATTTTATAATCGCCTATTGCTTTGCGTGTAAGTGATAATAATTTTTGCATACAATTAGTTTAGCTGTTTTATTGACTAATTGCAACAAAATATAGTATATTTAATTTAATATTGCAATAAAATATTAAAAGATTTTAATATCATCATTTGAGTGGTATTTTAACCTTAAAAGGCAAGTCGAGTATTTGCTTTTGCAAAATTCCCGAAAATGTTCAGGAGGCTATTTTGACAGAAAAAATCATTGACTTTGTAAGAGAATTAATCGGCAACGATTATATCACCACGGTACTTATCTCCATGATACCGATAGTGGAATTGAGAGGAGCTATACCTGCCGCTATGACAATGGGTATTCATCCTTTACTTGCTTTGGCACTTGCTTGGGCAGGTTCGGCAATCGTTTCGCCTATACTTTTGCTCATTTTGCGTCCTGTACTCAATTGGATGAAAAAAATCAAAGCTTTTGCTTCTTTGGCAAATGCTGTCGAAAGCGGCTTCAGAGCCAAAGCCTTGAAAGTAGTCGGAGCAAATGCCGACACAGAGCTCACTCCAGAACTTGCCAAAAAACTCGAAAAGAAAAAGATGCTCGGTGTATATGTGTTCGTAGCAGTGCCTTTTCCTATGACGGGAGTATGGACGGGCAGTGCGATATCTACATTTCTCGACATACCTTTTTGGAAGTCAATGTTTATGGTATGGCTGGGAAATCTTACTGCCGGTATTATCGTGACGGTGCTTGCGGTATTCTTGCAGGATTATATGAATATCGTGCTCGATGTTTTCTTTATCATCGTAATAATCGTATTGTTGCTTTATATTTTGAGAGTAGTTATCAAAATGGTGAAATCCAAAAAGCAGGCAAAAGAACAAGCAGAAAATTCCTTAAGCGAAGATATGCAAAATGATAGCGAAAACAAAAATATTGTAGTAGACAATGAGTCTTTAGATGAAGATAAAAACGAGAATATTCAGGACGATATAAAAAATGTCACGGAAAATACATTGATAGATGACAAAATGCCGACAGATGATAAAGATTTATCTCAAAAAGACGAAGACATCATAGTGACATCTACAAGTCAAAACAAATCAAAAAGGAAAGATAAAGTCAGCGATAAAAAAGATTAAATTTTGTCTTGATAATTAATTGATTTGTATAAATACTATATCGAAAAACCTTAGAGGATAAGTTATGAAATATTATGAATTGACTATCGATACATCAAGCGATGCGAGCGAGCTTGTCGCAGAAATTCTCACAGAACTCGGCAGCAACGGTATCGGTATATATGACAACAGGGATTTGCTCGGACTTGCCGACAGCGGTGTCGTGTGGGACTATATGGAAGAGCATCTCATAAAAGATGACGGAAAAGCACAGGTAAAGGGCTATTTTGAGGTAGATAATATCCAAGAAGTGCTTTCAGAACTTGACAAAAAATTGGCTTTTCTTAAAGAAAATTGTCCTTTTGATTATGGTACACTCGATATCAGCAAGACATTGGTAGATGACGAAGATTGGGTAAACAATTGGAAACAATACTATAAGCCTATTCAGGAGGGAAGAGTGACGATAGTTCCCGAATGGATAGATTACGAAGCCAAAGAGGGAGAGTATATCGTCAAAATCGATCCCGGTATGGCATTCGGCACGGGCGAACACGAAAGCACAAAAATGTGTCTTATGCTTTTGCAAGCATTGGGAGTAGAAGACAAAAGCGTCATCGATGTGGGTACGGGCAGCGGTATTTTGGCACTTGCTTCTGCAAAGCTCGGAGCAAAGTTTGTTGAGGCTTATGACATAGACGACAATGCAGTAAAGTCAGCAAAAGAGAATTGTGTCCTCAACAATTTGCAGGACAAAATATATGTAGCAAATGCCAACTTGCTTGACAAGACGACAGGCAAATTCGATATAGTACTTGCCAATATCACGGCAGATGTGCTTATTATGCTTTCAAATTCTTTGGGAGACTATTTGAAAAAAGACGGTATTGTAATAATATCGGGTATTATTCTCAAAAGAGAAAACGATGTAAAGAAGGCTTTTGAGGACAACGGCTTTAAAGTTTTGCAAAGAATTAATATGGGCGAGTGGGTGGCTTTTAAACTCACCAAATAAATTATCGGTAGACAATAAATATTTGACGGACAAACTATGGAGATAAAAAGATTTTTTGCGAATAAGTCGGATTATGCCGATGGCTTTATCATAATAGATAAAGACGAGTTTGTGCATCTTACAAAGGTGCTTAGACATAAGGTAGGCTATAAAGTGATAGTAAATCTCAACGATGAAAAGGATTATTTAGGACATATCGTAGAGATTGCAAAGGACTATGCAAAAATTTATGTGGACGAAATTATAGAAAATCAATGCAAGACAAAAGCCGAAGTCACGCTTTTTCAAGCTTTGCCAAAAGGCGATAAATTTGATTTTATTATACAAAAATGCGTAGAGCTCGGAGTCAAAAACATTACTCCTTTTCTTTCAAAATTCACAAACGAGACAAAAATAAATCACTCAAGGTCAGAAAGAATAGCATTAGAAGCTTGCAAACAATGCGGTAGAAGCATAAAAGCGGAAATAGGCGAATTGATAGAGTTTGACGAAATGGTGCAAAAACTCAAAGAATTCGATACGATTATTTTTCCTTACGAGCATGCTACGGTGGGCAGTATGGCAGAGGTAAAAGGATTGGAAGAAGGCAAAAAAATCGCTCTTATTATCGGAAGCGAAGGCGGTTTTTCTCCAGAAGAAGCTCAAAAGATAGAAGAGTGCGGCGGACAAGTCTTGTCTCTTGGAAAAAGGATATTGAGGTGCGAGACGGCTTCTATTATATCCGTAGGACTTGTGATGTATGAACTCGGGGAGCTTAAAGCTTGAAATTAAATTAATATTGAGTTTAATATTTATATTAAAATTCATTTGCCAAGACAAATTGTTTTGACGATAGTAGATAGTAATAGACAATAAAATCATAATAGAAAATGAAAATAGTAGTATACAATCTCGGATGCAAAGTAAACAAATACGAATGCGACAGCATTTTGAAAAGCCTCAGACAAAAAGGTCATGAGGTAAGCGAAGATTTGGTCTTTGCAGATGTGTATATACTCAATACTTGTGCCGTCACAAACGAGGCTGAAAGAAAGTCCCGTCAATGTGTGAGCCGTTGTTTGAGGCTCAATCCTGATGCCAAAGTTATCGTATGCGGCTGTGCCTCGCAAAACAATGCAAGCCAGTTTTCAGGAAAAGAAAATGTATGCTTTGTCAAAGGCGTTGCGGACAAGCAGGCTATTGTCGATGAGATTGACAAAAAAGGTATTGAAGTGCAAGAACTTCCCACAATCTACGAAGACGATTTTTCGCCTGAAGTGGTCAGGACAAGAGCTTATGTAAAAATTCAGGACGGATGCAACAACTTTTGCAGTTATTGTCTAATACCTTATTTGAGAGGCAGAAGCCGTTCGAGAGCAGAAGAGAGCATAATCAAAGAATGTGAAGAGCTTTCTCAAAAATGCAAAGAACTTACCATTACCGGTATAGATATGTCATCTTATGGCAAAGATATCGGCAGCAGTCTTGCTGAACTTATCTCAAAGCTAAAAGACATAGATTGTCGAATCAGATTGGGCTCTTTAGAGGTAAATGTCATTGACGAAAATCTTTTAAAAGCACTCAAAGGTCTGAAGAAGTTTTGTCCTCAATTTCATTTGTCTTTGCAAAGCGGAGACGATAGCGTCCTCAAAAAAATGAACAGGCACTATACTACTCAAGAGTATTATGAAAAAGTCAAACTCATAAGAGAGTATTTTGAAGATTGTGCCATCACCACAGATCTTATTTGCGGTTTTCCCTTAGAAAGCGAGGAAAGCTTTTTGAATACGCTTGAATTTTTGAAAAAGACGGGATTTTATCAGGTGCATACTTTCGGCTATTCTCTAAGAGGCGGTACGGTGGCGGCGAGATATCCCCAGCTTCCTCCCGAAGTGATAAAAGACAGATGTCAAAGGGCTTCTTTAGTAGCAGAAAAGTGCAAAGAAGAATATCTTAAAAATTATGTTGGCAAGACTTTAGAGCTTCTTACCGAAGATGAGGAAAACGGGTATATGTCAGGTTATACAAGACAATACATAAAAGTTTATCTCAAACACGCAAAAAGCGATACTCTTTATAATGTAAGAATCGACAAAATAGAAAAGGGCATTGCATATGCTTCGATTATAGATGATAAAGACAATAATTGAAAGGGTTTATATTCTATTTGATTTATCAAAATATATAAATAAATAGTTTAAGGAGAAAGAAAATGGATTGTATTTTTTGCAAAATAATAAAAGGCGAAATACCTTCTTACAAAATTTATGAGGATGAAAAGACATTTGCTTTTTTGGACATAGCTTCAGACAGCTACGGACATACTTTGGTCATTCCCAAGAATCATTGCACAAACATTTTGGATTGTCCAAAAGAAGATTTGCAGGCGGTAATGAATACTGTTCAGAAAATTGCAAAGCATTATGTGGACGATTGCGGTTTTGAAGGTGTGAATATTATCAATTCAAGCGGAGAGTGTGCAGAGCAATCAGTCTTTCACTTGCATATTCACATTATACCAAGAAAGAAAAATGACGGATTGCATATATGGCCTTTGAGAGAGAAATTTGAGCTTTCTTTGGCGGATATCTGCAAAGAGCTTTCTTTGTGCAAATAAATCTTGATTAGATAATACTGATTATAAAAAAGCAAATTAAGATAATATCTTATATCGAATATAAATATAAGAGCATAATCTTTTTGTGTCACGACTTGTCAAAAAGCAAAAATTTTTATCAAAATCAAAATCGGTGGATAATTTTGTTGACAAGAATTTTTGTTTATGCAATAATATTGAAGTAATTAAGCCGTTATAGGGAAAGGAGGCGATAATATGTCGACAGTTAAGGTAGGTGAAAACGAATCTTTGGACTCTGCTATCAGAAGATTTAAGCGTAAGTGTGCAAGAGACGGCATTATCGGCGACCTGCGTAAGAAAGAGGCTTACGAAAAGCCCAGCGTAAAACGCAAGAAGAAAGCAGAAGCGGCTCGCAAGAGAATGTACAAGTCCTGATAATTCAGAAAAGGTGAGAGATACAACAGTATCTCTTATTTTTTTGTTTGTTTGAAGGATAAAGAATTATTTTATTGTTGAGTTTTTTTTGTTGTTATTATATAATTATATAGTATTGATTTTTGCTCGTACAAAAATATTCTCAGGAAAAAAGGAAATGTATATATGAATTATGATTCGCTTTTGAATTCATCACAGATTTTACCCGTAAAGGATACCGATGGTGCGGTACTCGTGCTTGCAGGTGCGGGCAGTGGCAAAACGAGAGTGCTTACATACCGTATTGCTTATCTTATAGAGCATGACGGAGTAGACCCCTCAAATATTCTTGCCATTACTTTTACAAACAAGGCTGCGGGAGAAATGAGAGAGCGTATTCACGATGTTACCGGCAGAAGCGGAATGACGATTTCTACTTTCCACTCGCTTTGTGCAAAAATATTGAGAGCAGATATTGCAAAGCTTGGCGACTATACTTCGAGTTTTTCTATCTATGATGACGAGGATACAAAAAAGGTAATAGCCAGAATTTTAAAGGCTATGGAAGTAGAAGACAACAAAGAATACAAAAAGCTCATAAAATGGCATATATCCAATGCCAAAAACAATGCTTTGACAGCGAGCGAATACGCTATGCGTATTAAAGGCGAACCCGAAGGCGAGCTTATTTCCAAAGTCTACGAAAGATACGAAAAAGAGCTCAAAGAAAACAATGCTTTAGATTTTGACGATTTGCTTTACAAGACATTGTTGCTTTTTGCCAAAAACAAAGATATTCTCGACAAATATCAGACAAAATTCAAGTATATTCATGTAGACGAGTTTCAGGATACAAACAAAATACAATATACTCTCGTAAGACTTCTCGCCAACAAATACGGCAATATATTTGTCGTGGGCGATGACGACCAAAGTATTTACGGCTGGAGATGGGCGGATGTGTCCAATATCAAAAAGTTTACGCAGCATTTCCCCGATTGCAGAATATACAAACTCGAGCAGAATTACAGAAGCACAAAAAATATCCTCGATGTAGCCAACAAGATTATTGCCCACAACTCTCAGAGAATGGACAAGACTTTGTGGACAGACGGCGAAGAGGGAGTAAAGGTAATATACAAAAGCTGTTATGACGAAAAATACGAGGCTGATTATGTGCTCGAGCAGATAAGCAATCTTATTCACAGCGAAAATTACGATTACAGCGATTTTGCTATTTTGGTGAGAGCGAGTGCATTGACCCGTTCGTTTGAAGAAAAACTTGCTCTGTACAATTATCCTTATAAACTTATTGGCGGAAACAAATTCTTTGAGAGAAAAGAAGTAAAAGACTTCTTGGCATACCTCAAATTTGTCGCAAACCCTTCGGACAGCGAAAGTATATTGAGAGTAATCAATGTCCCCAAACGAAATATAGGTGACACTGCGGTTCAAAAACTTATAGAAGCCTGTGCAGAAAGTCAGGTATCTTTGATGACGGGTATATTGAATGTGGATATGCTTGACCTCACTCCTGTCAATAAAAACAAGATTAGAGTATTTGCCGATGTCGTAAAAGAATTGCAGTCAAGAGCAAATATGCCCCTTGTGGATTATGTAGATTTTGTCAATGAATTTGTCAATTTTGCAAGTCAATACAATCCTAAGGACGAAGAGGACAAAAACCGACTCGATAATATCGATGATTTTATCACTTCAGTCAAAGAATATTGCAAAGACAATGCGGATAGCAAACTCGATGAATATCTACAATCCGTTTCGCTTGTCACAGATACCGATCAGCCTATCGAAGACTGTATTACTCTTGCTACCATACACGGAGTAAAGGGATTGGAGTATAAGTGCTGTTTTATAGTAGGTCTTGAAGAAGGATTGTTCCCCAGCGTAAGACAAGACAGCGGCGATGACGATATGCAGGAAGAAAGACGCATAATGTATGTTGCCGTGACAAGAGCGAGAGAAAGACTTTTCCTTACAAATGCACAATCGAGATTCAGATACGGACACAGAGAATACGGCACTCCTTCGAGGTTTTTGAAAGAGGGAGGATTCATAAAAGAAGTACCTAAGAGAGAGACGGCGAGCGTTGAGAGCATACTCGGTGATTTCGGCGGATATCAGCCTGTTCAGGAATATAGCGTAAGAGAAAAGCAGGACAGAATAAAAGAGATGAAAAAGCTCATGCACAATTATGTCAAGACTCCTGCTTTTGCAAAGAGTGCACCTAAAGAGTCTCCTCAATCAAAGGATGTGTCAGTATTCAAGGTGGGTATGCAGGTAGAACATACAAGATTCGGAGTAGGAAAAATCATTGCTATTATGGGAGAAAACGCAAAGATAGAGTTTCCCGTATTGGGAGTCAAGACTTTCAATATGCGACTTGCTCCTATCAAAGTGATAGAATAAGTGATTAGAGACATAATATCTTTGATGTTTTGTTTATTAAAATACATCTCAAATATTCGCAATTTCGCTTTAAATAAGAAACAAGGACATTTTGTCATAAGGAGGATTTATGGACGATAAAAAGAGAATGGAAGAGCTTGTAGAAAAGCTCAATGAGTATTCTTATCAATATTATACATTGGACAATCCTACGATTGCCGATGTAGAGTATGACAGACTTTATGACGAATTGTCAGAACTTGAGAAGAAAAGCGGCATAATACTTGAAAATTCACCTACAAAAAGAGTAGGTGATGTGGTGCTAAAAGGTTTTAAATCCGTAAAACATCTCGGAAGACTTTATTCTTTGGACAAATGTCAGACAAAAGAAGCATTGTCGCAATGGCTGGACAAACTTATAAAGTTTTGCGGCTCGATGCCCAAGTGTTCGCTCGAGTATAAATTTGACGGACTTACTATAAATATGCTCTACGAAAACGGACTTTTGGTAAGAGCTGCCACAAGAGGAAACGGCATAGAAGGCGAAGATGTGACCGAACAGGTAAAGACTATAAAATGCGTTCCCTTGTCCATTGAATATAAAGGTACTTTGGAAGTTCAGGGCGAAGGCATAATGAGATTGTCGGCTCTTGCCGAATACAATTCAAAACAAGGCGTGACTCCTCTCAAAAACGCAAGAAATGCCGTAGCGGGAGCTATAAGAAATCTCGATCCCAAGGTTACGGCTTCGAGAAGATTGGAAGTAATATGTTATAATGTCAATTACATTGATAAAGTATTTGCTACGGGAAGCGAAATGATTGATTTTCTCAAGCAAAACAAATTCAAAGTCAGCGAACAATATGTGCTTTATGATGACAAGCAAAAACTTATCGATGCACTTGATGGAATACAAAACGAGAGAGACAGTCTTGATTTTCTCATTGATGGTGCAGTAATAAAAGTGGACGATACATCGATAAGAGAGAGAATGGGATATACCGAAAAATTCCCCAAGTGGGCGGTAGCATTCAAGTTTCCCGCTCAGGAAACGACCACGCTTTTAAAAGATGTGGTATGGCAAGTATCTAGGACGGGAAAGCTCAATCCTTTGGCTATATTAGAGCCTGTTGACCTTGCAGGCGTGACCGTTCAAAGAGCCACTTTGTCCAATATAAGCGAGATAAGAAGAAAGGATATAAAAATCGGCAGCAGAGTCTTTATAAGAAGAAGCAATGATGTTATACCGGAAATCACAGGTATTGCAGAGCATACTCCTCAATCTGTCGATGTCAAAAAACCTGAAGTATGTCCCGCATGCGGTGCTCCCGTAATCGAAGACGGAGTATTTTTGAAGTGCAGCAATGTCAAAAATTGTGCTCCTGCCATAATATCTATGATGTCGCACTTTGCCTCAAGAGATGCGATGGATATAGAGGGCTTGTCCGACAAGACATTAGAGATGCTTTACAATGAAGGCAAGTTGCACCACTTTGTGGATATATACAAATTAAAAGCCGAAGACTTTGTCGATGTAGAGGGTTTTGCCGAGAAAAAGGCGGGAAATATCTTGAATGCAATAGAAAAGAGCAAAGATACTACGCTTGACAGATTTATTTACGCATTGGGTATTCCCAATATAGGAAAGAAAGCTTCAAAACAGCTTGCAGACGAATTCAAGACCATAGAAAATGTCATGAAAGCGACTTATATGGAGCTTGTATGTCTTGAGGATTTTGGCGAAATTATGGCAAACGGAGTAGTCGATTATTGGCAAGACGAAAAGCATATAGAAGATGTAGAAGAACTTTTGAGATGCGGTATAAAGATTGCTCAAAAACAAGTCATTGAAGGAGCCTTGACAGGAAAGAAAGTAGTGCTTACAGGTTCGCTTCCTACATTGAAAAGGTCTCAGGCAAAAGCTTTGATTGAAGAAAACGGCGGCGAGGTATCGGAGTCCGTATCAAAGACCGTAAACCTTATTGTCGCAGGAGAAGACGCAGGAAGCAAGCTTGAAAAAGCTAAAAAATTGGGCATTGAAATTATAGACGAAAAAGGCTTGTTTGACTTGATAGGAAAATAGTCTTTAAATAGATAAATTAGTTTTATAAAATTAATATTTTAAAAAATTCGCTTGGATATAGCAATGTATTTGAGCGAATTTTTTGTTTTTATAAAAAATTTTTAAGAATTGATAATACTATCAAAAACTTTGATAGCTTAATTAAAGCCGATATATTTTATGGATAAAATGACACAATATTTTTTGAAATAAATTTAAATTTTTATTTTTTAGATTGCAAAACTTAAGGGATTTTGTTGTGTCTTTTATTAAGCCAAAAGAAGTCAATTGAGAAAAATCTTTGGACAAATGAGAATTTTAAAAAGTTAAGACAAAACCTTCAAGTAAGAGTAAATATACTAAAAATTGCGGTTTTGATTAATGCAAGATTGCTAATAAATATAATAATATTAAAAAACACTTGTAAAATAGCAAAAAAAGTGATATTCTTTATTATATTATAAATATTGGAGTGTAGTATGGCTATTTATAGTATGACGGGTTATGGCAAGGGAATTGCTGAAGAAAACGGCTTGAAAATTACGGTAGAGCTCAAATCCGTCAACCACAGATTTTTGGATTTGAATATCAAATTGCCCAAAGTTTTTTCTTTTGCCGAAGATGTTTTGAGAAAATGTTTGCAGGCAAATATCGGCAGAGGTCATATAGATGTCTATGTCAATTATGAAGACAACAGAGAAGACAAATGTAGTCTTAATATCGACTATGATTTGGCAAAACAATACATAGATGTGGCAAAACAGCTCGAAGAAAAATTCGGTGTGCAAAACAATTTGTATGTCAATGAGCTTTTGCGTATCCCCGAAGTAGTCACGCAAGTGGCAAACGAAGAAGACGAGCAAAAACTTGCTCAGCTTCTCACAAATGCGTGTATGTCTGCCATTGAGAATATCAACAAAATGAAGCTTCTCGAAGGCGAAGCTCTCATCAAAGATTTGCTTGCAAAAATCGATGGTATTAAAAATGTGCTACCAGAAATTCAGAGATTGTCGCCTCTTACTTTGGATGAGTACAGACAAAAACTCATGGAAAGAGTGCAAGAATATCTCAAAGAAGTGCCTGTCGATGAAGTAAAACTCATAAACGAAGTAGCTTTTTACAGCGATAAGTTTTGTACCGATGAGGAAATCACAAGACTTTATACTCATATCGACCACTTCATAAATATCGTCAAAGAAGGCGGAGCGGTAGGCAAAAAACTTGATTTTATCGTTCAGGAAATGAACAGAGAAAGCAATACTATCGGCAGCAAATGCAATAATGCCGAAATTACAAAATATGTAGTTTTTTTGAAAAGCGAAATAGAAAAAATCAGAGAACAAGTTCAAAATCTTGTCTGATACTTACAAATTACGGAGAAATATATGCAGGACAAAAGAGGATTATTGATAGTTGTTTCCGGTCCTTCCGGTGCGGGTAAAGGTACTATTCTTGCTCATACGATAGAGAGTTATCCCACACTAAAGTATTCGGTTTCCGTGACTACACGAAATCCCAGAAAAGGGGAAATCGAAGGCGTAAATTATTATTTCAAAACGCTCGAAGAGTTTGAGACAATGCTTAATCAGAATGAGTTTTTGGAATATCAAAAAGTATATGACAATTATTACGGCACACCTTTTAGTAAAGTAAACGAACAGCTCAATCAAGGTTTTGATGTTGTGCTCGAGATAGATGTAAAAGGTGCTTTGGAAGTAAAAAACAAATATCCCGATGCTGTTATGATATTCATATCTCCCGCAAAGAGAGAGACTATTGAGGAGAGATTGAGAGGTCGTTCGACAGAAAGCGAAGAACAGCTCAAAATTCGTACAAACAGTGCTATCGAGGAGATAAAACAAGCCGTTTTCTATGATTATATTGTGGTCAACGAAGATGTGCATCAAGGTGCCATGGACATAATCGCAATAATAGAAGCGGAAAAATGCAAAGTAAAAAACAACAAAAAATTTATAGACAATCTTATTTATGGAGGTAAATGATTATGATGATTGATCCACCTATTGACAAGTTGATAAAGAAGGCAGAATGTCGTTATGCTTTGGTATGCGGTATCGCAAAAAGAGCAAGACAACTCGAGACTCAATATCCCGAACTTCTTGAAGAAAAGAAAATGAAGGCAATAAGCTATGCCGCTCAAGAAGTTTACAACGATAAGATTATTATCAAGAGAGACAATCAGTAATCGGTATTTTATAAAGCAGATTTTTGCATGATTTTGGAGAGATAGTTATGCTGTCAAACTACAACATTTTGCTTGGCGTAAGCGGCGGAATAGCATGTTATAAGGCATGTGAAATAGTGTCAAGACTGAAAAAACTCGGTGCAGGCGTGGATGTCGTAATGACTCAGAATGCTACGGAGTTTGTTTCGCCTTTGACTTTTGAGACATTGTCCAATCGTCCTGCCATAAGCGATATGTTCGCTCGCAAAAAAGAGTGGGAAGTAGAGCATATATCTTTGGCAAAAAAAGCAGATTTGTGCATTATCGCACCGGCTACCGCCAATATTATCGCAAAGCTTGCAGACGGCATTGCAGACGATATGTTGACCACTACTTATCTTGCTTTGAGATGTCCTGTAATCATCGCTCCAGCGATGAATACCAATATGTACACAAATCCCGTAGTAGTGGAAAATTTGCAAAAACTCGCAAATGCGGGAGCGATAATAATTGACAGCACCGAAGGCAGACTTGCTTGCGGAGATGTAGGCAAAGGCAAAATGGCAGAGCCTGTCGATATCGTGGCAAAAGCCGTGGAAGTGCTTTGCCCTAAGAGAGATTTTAAAGGAAAAAAAGTGCTTATTACGGCAGGAGCGACAAGAGAAAATATTGACGGCGTAAGATTTATCACAAACCGCTCTTCGGGAAAAATGGGTATAGAACTTGCCAAGGCTGTCGTAAAAAGAGGCGGAAGCGTAGTGCTTGTAAAAGGACTTGTTCAGGTGCCTGTTCCCTCATACATTACGGATGTGGTAGAAGTAGAGTCGACACAGCAAATGTATGAAGCGGTAATGGATAAATATAAAGAATGCGATGTTATTATAAAAGCTGCCGCACCGAGCGATTATCGTCCCAAAGAAAAAATCGACAACAAGCTGAAAGGCGAATCGATAACTTTGGAGCTTGTCAAAAATCCCGATATAGCAAAGGCAGTGGGACAGGTAAAAGGCGAGAGAAAACTAGTAGTTTTCTGTGCCGAAACTCAAAAGCTTCTTGACAGTGCTTTGCAAAAACTCAGTTCAAAAAATGCCGATTTGGTCGTAGCAAACGATGTCACGCAAAAAGGTGCGGGTTTTGATTGCGATACCAATATCGTCACGATAGCAAAAAAAGACGGCTCAATCAAATCCTATCCGGTTTTGCCAAAGAGTCAGGTCGCAGAAGTTATACTTGATGAGATTTACAAATGATTGCAAAAGTTATTGTAGACATAAGCAACAGCGAAATAGACAAAATTTTTGATTATGAAATCCCCTCAAACCTTAATGTTCAAAAGGGTAGCAGAGTGCTTGTACCCTTCGGTACAAAAAGAATTGAGGGCTTTTGTATTGATATAGCCGAAAAATCCGATGTGCCTACGCTCAAAAGCATCGAAGGCGTATTGGACGAATTTGTGTGCATAAGCGAAGAAATGCTAGAGCTTATGCAGTATATGAAACAAAAATTTTATATTCGTTATGTCGACAGTTTGAGGTTGTTTATTCCTTCCAAGTTGAGAGGCGGAAGAATAAAGGAGCTCACCAGAATATTTGTAAAGCTCAATCCGATGTTTGATTATGAAGACATTGTCGATGCAGTGCCCGAGAGAGCAAAAAGTCAGCTTGCAATAATCGAAAGATTAAAAGAAAACGGCGAATTTTTGAGTGTTCTCAATACAGAATATTCAGTAAGTGCTATAAATACTTTGGTCAGCAAAGGTCTTCTGATAAAGACTACCGAGCAAGTAGAAAGAAAACCTATGCAAAGCATACAGGGGTCATTAAAAGAAGTAGAACTTCGTCCCCAACAAAAAAGAGCTTTGGACACGATTTTTACTACGCAAAAAGATACCATTCTTTTGAACGGCGTGACAGGTTCGGGAAAAACTCTCGTATATATGACAGCCATACAAAAGGTTTTGGATGAAGGCAAAAGTGCTGTCATGCTTGTTCCCGAAATATCGCTTACGCCTCAGATGCTCAAAAATTTTAGAGGTTATTTTGGCGACAGAGTGGCAATGTTGCACAGCGGTCTTAGTGACGGAGAGAGGTTTGACGAATGGAAAAGATTGTTAAAAGGTCAGGCTTCCATAGTCGTAGGAGCTCGCTCGGCAATATTCGCACCATTGAAAAATATCGGACTTATTATAGTGGACGAAGAGCATGACGCAAGTTATGTCAGCGAATCGAATCCTCGTTATAGAACAGTCGATATCGCAAGATTCAGAGCAAAATACAACAATGCAAAAGTAGTGCTGGGAAGTGCTACTCCTTCGATAGAAAGCTATTTGCTCGCAAAAAACGGAGAGTATGCTTTGGCTGTTATGGACCAAAGAATAAGCGACAAAGGCATGCCTAAGATAGAAATCGTCAATATGTCAAACGAACTTCTTATGGGAAATGACGGCATATTCTCTTCAAAGCTCGAGTCAGAGCTAAAGGCTACTATCGAGAAGGGCGAGCAGGCAATGATATTTCTCAACAGGCGAGGTCATTCCTCTTTTGTGATGTGCCGCAAGTGCGGATACATAGCAAAATGTACGGATTGCGACATATCGCTTACATATCATTCGGTCGACAATATGCTCAAGTGCCATTACTGCGGAAAAAGATACAAGATGCTCACTAATTGCCCCGATTGCGGCAGTACAAGCATAAGGTACGGAAAATTGGGTACGCAAAGAGTTGTGGAAGAAATTCAAAGACTTTTTCCTAATGTAAAAGTCCTTAGAATGGACAATGAGACGACTGCCACAAAGACAGCTTATCTCGATATTTTGGGAGCTTTTGCCGCAAAAGAAGCACAAGTGCTTGTGGGTACGCAAATGATAGCCAAAGGGCACGATTTTCCCGATGTGACTTTGGTGGGAATACTCGATGCGGATATGAGTCTTTATCATCAGGATTATCGTTCAAACGAGCGTACTTTTCAGCTTGTGACTCAAGTAGCTGGAAGAGCAGGAAGAAGCGATAAAGGCGGAAAGGTAATTTTGCAGACTTATTCGCCCAATCACTATGTTTACAGATTTGCGAGCAATTATGATTATAAAGGCTTTTTCGAGAAGGAAAACAATGTGAGATGCACCACGAATTTTCCTCCTTATACGACAATCATAAGAGTTTTGATGACATCTGAAGATGAGGATAAGGTCATTGAGGGAGCAAAGAAGATATATAGAGAACTTCTCGATTATGCCCAGCAAAACAAAAATGAGTTTTTGTATATACAGGCAATGAAATCTCCTGTGGGAAGAATACAAAACAAGTTCAGATATCAGATTATCGCAAGAATAAAGAGAAACAAAGAAGACCAAATCATAGCAAAATTTTATAGCGTGATTGACAAAAATAAGTTCAGACAAGTATCCGTATTCGCTGAGATCAATCCTCAGAATATGGCATAACATAAAGATAATAAGGAGAAAGAAAATGGCTTTAAGAGATATAGTGGTAGATCCCAATCCCACATTAAGAAAAAAATGCAGACCTGTCGAGGTGTTTGACGAAAAGCTTGGCAAATTGCTTGACGATATGAGAGAAACAATGAATCATGCTGACGGAGTAGGACTTGCAGGACCTCAGGTGGGTATTTTGCGTAGACTTGCGGTAGTGGAAGTCGAGGATTTTTATATAGAGCTTATCAATCCCGTTATTGTCAAAAAAACAGGTACTCAGGACGGACCTGAAGGCTGTCTGAGCGTTCCCAACAAACAGGCTGATATCAAAAGACCTTACAAGGTTACGGTAGACTATCAGGACAGAAATGGCACTCCTATGACCGTTACGGCAGAAGGATTCATAGCAAGAGCTTTTTGCCACGAGATAGACCATCTTGACGGAATTCTTTATTATGACTATATAGAAAAGCAAGAAAAAAGATAAAAGGCGATTAAAATCTTTAAATTTATTTTGAAGATTTGACAGAAGTTTAATAAACTAGATATAAACATTGTAAAAAATAAAAAATCAAGCGAGGCAATATGAGGATATTATTTTTAGGCACACCGGATTTTGCTGTCGAGGCATTAAAAAAGATACTTGCCACAAGACATGAAGTTGTGGGAGTAGTGACTCAACCTGACAGAAAACGCAACAGAGGAGAAATCTCTTTTTCTCCCGTAAAAGAGTGTGCGATAGAAAATAATATCAAAGTATATCAATACGAAAGCATCCGCAAAGAGGGAGTGGAAGACATAAAAGCTATCAATCCCGATATCATGGTCACATGTGCATTCGGTCAGATAATAAGTCAGGAGATCTTGGATATTCCAAAGTACGGAGTAGTCAATATACACGCTTCGCTCCTTCCTAAATACAGAGGCAGCAGCCCTATACAGTGGTGTCTTATAAAGGGCGAAAAAAAGACGGGTATTACCATAATGCGTACAGCTCTTGCTGTCGACAGCGGAGATATACTTTTGCAAAAAGAAATCGATATATTGCCTGATGAAAATGCAGGAGAACTTTTTGACAGGCTTGCTGTGCTCGGCGGCGAAGCGATAGTGGAAGCATTGGAGATTATCGACAGCGGAAAAGCAAAGTATGTTCCTCAGGATGAGAGCAAGGCTACTCATTATCCAATGATAAAAAAAGAAGACGGACATATCGATTGGTCGCAGTCTAATATCGATATTTTCAATAAGATGAGAGGCTTTACGCCTTGGCCGTCAGTATATAGCTTTCTTGATAAAAAGCTTTTTAAAATATTAAAGTGCAAGATTGTCGATAATGACGAAATGGCAAAAGACTTATCTCAAGGCGAAGTCCTTGTTGAGAATCATCGCAAAGCATTTGTGGGTTGCAAAAGCGGAGCGATAGAGCTTTTAGAAGTGCAGCTTGAAGGAAAAAAGGCTATGGACATAGCTACTTTTTTGACAAGCGGAAAATTGAAAACAGGAGCAAAACTTGACTGATGAACGGATTGGTGCTTGCGTATGATGTGCTTGCAAAAATTTATAAAGAAGATGCGTTCAGCTCGATAGAACTCAACAAAAGAGTTGTCGGGGCAAACAATCAAGCCGTGGTCACAAGGCTTGTTTACGGAGTTTTGCAAAAAGATATCGAGCTTGATTATTATATATCGGCATTGACGACAAAAAAGCCCAGCAAAACGATATTGATACTTTTAAAATTGGGACTATATTGTCTTAAATATATGGATAGTTTTCCTGACTATGCAGTAGTGGATGAAGTAGTAGATTTGTGCGAAAAGCTTGGCAAAAGACAGCTCAAAGGCTTTGTCAACAGCACATTGAAGACTTTTATCTCAAAAGGCAAAACCATTGATTTGCCAAAAGATAATATAGGAAAACTTAGTGTGAAATACAGCATACCTTTGTGGCTTTCAAAGGCTTATATCAAACAATACGGAATAGAAAAAGCAGAAGAATTTTTGAGTGTAGAAGAATTTACAAAGGAGCATATAAGAAACAATCCTTTTGTATGGACGCTTGACGAACTCAAAAAGGATTTGGACAAGCAAGGTATAGAATATATACAAAGCATTGCAGACGGACTTTTTGTGGATAATTCAGCATATATCAAAAAGTTGAACAATGACGGCAAAATCACTTATCAATCTATGACATCGATGCTTGCGGTCAAAGCTTTGGATATGAAAGATAATGAGATCTTGCTCGATATGTGTTCTGCTCCTGGCGGAAAAGCGGTGTATGCAAGTCAGCTTGCAGACATAAAGGTAGTGGCTTGCGATATTCATGAGCACAGATTGCAATTAATAAATTCTTATGCAAATCGTATTGGCGTAAAGAGTATCACAACAATGCTTAATGACGGATGCGGATATAATAAGGATTTTGATAAAAAATTCGACAAAGTATTATGCGATGTGCCTTGTAGCGGTTTGGGCGTTGCCGGCAAAAAACCTGATATTTATCTAAGATCTAGCATGGAAAAGGTCGAAGAAATCTCAAAGATTCAATATCAGATACTTACAAACGCAAGTAAATATACAAAAGATAATGGCAGAATAGTATATTCTACCTGTACGACTTTGAGAGAGGAAAACTATAATATCGTAGGACGATTTGTCAAGGAAAACAAAGATTGGCAAATTCTAGATTGCAAAAACTATTTGCCTGACGGCAAAGGTACGGACGGATTTTTTATAGCAGTATTGGAGAAGAAAAATTGATTGAGAGTAAATTGCTTTTGGATATGAATACCCAAGAATTGTCAGAACTTCTGGCAAGTTTTGGCGAGCCCAAGTTTCGTGCCAAGCAATTATATGAATGGCTCAATAAGGGTGCTGAATTTGATGAGATGACAAATATGCCCAAAAATCTTATCGAAAAATTGAAGTCCGCAGGATACAGGGCTCAAGGCATAAAAATATTAAAAGAATATATATCTCAAAAAGACGGCACAATCAAATATCTTTATTCTTTGTATGACGGAAATCTTATAGAAGGCGTACTTATGAAATATAAGTACGGCAATACAATATGCGTGTCCACACAGGTCGGATGCAGAATGAATTGTGCGTTTTGTGCATCGGGACTTGACGGACTCGTGCGAAATCTTAGTGCCGGAGAAATACTCGGACAAGTAGTCGCTGTAAATAGAAAAAACTCAAACGACAGCGAAAGAGGTGTGACAAATATCGTGCTTATGGGAAGCGGAGAGCCTCTTGACAACTATGACAATGTGTGCAAGTTTTTGACTATGGTAAGCGATGAAAAAGGACTAAATATTTCAAAAAGAAACATATCTTTATCTACTTGCGGATTGTGTGATAAGATTGTGCAGCTTGCCGATGACGGATATTCTCCTACGATGACGATATCATTGCATGCTCCCAATGACGATATGAGAAAAAAGATAATGCCTATTGCCAAAAAGTATTCTATAAATGACATTATAAAAGCCGTAAAATATTATTTTGACAAAACAGGCAGAAGAATTATTTTTGAATATTCTATGATAAGCGGAGAAAATGACACAGAAGAATGTGCAAGAGAATTGGCAAAGGTAGTCAAAGGATTGTCTTGTCACATAAATCTTATACCGCTCAATTTTGTCAAAGAAAGAGGTCTTGACGGAAGCAATAAAAAGAATATATATCGCTTTCAGGCTATATTGGAAAGCTATGGCGTAAGCGTTACGGTAAGACGCAGTATGGGCAGCGATATAGAAGGAGCTTGCGGACAGCTCAGAAGAAAGGTAATAAATGGCGATGAAAGTGTATGAGATGTATGATGAAAATTATACATCGGGTAAAGAATATAAGAATATTCGAAAAGCTGTCAGAGCGATAATCCAAAAGAGTGGCAAATTTTTTGTAGAAGAATGCAAAAATCCTGATATAATTATGTTGCCTGGGGGCGGAATAGAAGACGGCGAAAGCAATTTTGAGTGCATAAAAAGAGAGTGCATAGAAGAATGCGGAGTTGTAGTCGAGCCTTGCGAAGAGCTTTTTGCAATAAGAGAATATTATAAAGATACTATATTTTATAGTACATATATAAAATGCAAAATAATAGGCACTTGCGACAAGAAAATGACAGAGCATGAAAAGAGCTTGGAAATGATATCATTGTGGCAAAGTGCAAAAGCTATAAAGAATAAAATAGAAGAACTTATTTGCATATATCCCGAAGGCAGTGGGCTTAAAGGAATGCACAAAAGAGAATATCTAGCGATAAATCATATTATTGAACATTGTTCAAGTGATAAAAGTATACAAAAATAAAATCTTGTTTTGTCAAAAACAAAAAGGAGCTTATTATTAAAATAAAGACAAGCGGACAAATCATAAAAGGAATAGGCGGTGTATATACCGTACTTACAAAAGAGGGCGAAATAGTCAAGTGTTTTCCAAGAGGAAAGCTCAAAGCAAACGGCGAACTCTTTATCGGAGATATTGTCAATATTCTTTTGGATAAAGAGGGTATTATAGAGAGCATAGAGCCTAGAAAGACTCAGCTTGTCAGACCTTTTGTGAGCAATATGGACTGTATAGTAATAGTATTGGCTCCTATACCAAAACCTGATATGATGCTTGTCGACAAACTTATAATCGGAGCTACGGAAAACGGCATATATCCCATAATTTGTATCAATAAAGCGGATTTGGAGGGTGCGGACAAAGTGGCTCAGGATGTGGCAAATGACTATAAGGATGAAGCAGATATACTTGTAATATCCACTCAGACAAATCAAGGAATAGATTTGTTGAGAGAAAAAATAAGAGGTAAATATGTCTGTCTTGCCGGTCAATCTGCTGTGGGAAAATCTTCTCTTATAAATTGTATTTTAGGTCATAATAAGCAGGAGACGGGAGATTTGAGCAAAAAAGGCGACAGGGGAAAGAATACGACAAGGCATATCGAGATAATAATGCTCGATGACGGTACAAAAATCGCAGATACTTGCGGATTCAATAAATTAGAACTTCCTTTGTTTGATCCTTCGAGATTATCTTCGTATTATACAGACTTTGACGAATATGCACAAAATTGCAAGTTCAGAGGCTGCAATCATTATAAAGAAAGCGATTGTGCGGTAAAAAAAGCCGTAGAGGATGGCAAAATCGCACAGAGCAGATATGACAGATATATACAGCTTTTTGCTCATATAGAAAAAAGATGGAACAATAGGTATAATTGAACATTGTTCAATATTGTGTATCTAATGCAAATATATGCTTTAGAAATTTATAGATTTTGTGTTCTTAAAATAAATTATCTACTTTTTATCGAATATAGGTCTATAAAAACACAAAGGATACATATAGATATCAAAAAATATTAAAATTTGTATAGATAATAAAACAAAAAACATACATAAATACTTTAACGGAGAGAAAAATGGAAATGATGATTTCACCGTCAATATTATCGGCGGATTTTGCAAAAATGGGCGAAGATGTGGCAAAGCTCAAAGAATGGGGAGCTGATTGGGTACATTGCGATGTAATGGACGGATTGTTTTGTCCTAATATCACATTCGGTATTCCAATGATAAAAGCTATAAGAAAATATACAGAACTTCCTTTGGATGTGCATCTTATGATTATGCGTCCCGAAAGATATGTAGACAAATTTTTGGATGCAGGTGCCGATATTATTACATTCCATCCCGAAAGCAGTGAAGATGTCGAAGGAATAATAGACAATGTGCATAGAAATGGCAAAAAAGTAGGATTGGTGCTCAATCCCAATATACCCGTAGGCGAAATTGCACAATATATCGATATGATTGATCTTGTAATGCTCATGGGCGTATATCCCGGTTTTTCTGCACAAAAATTTATCCCTGATACTATGCAAAAGATAAGCGATTTGAAGGCTTTGATAGGGGATAGAAAAGTGATGATAGAGTTTGATGGCGGCGTAAGTGTCGACAATATTGCCGAGATGCAGGAAAGAGGCGTGAATGTCGCAGTAAGCGGTAGTTATGTTTTTGGAGCAAAGAATCCTAAAGAGGCGATATCTTTTCTAAAAAATCGCAAAAAACTTGACGATTATATAAAAGAATATAAGCCTTTTAGTTAAGTTTTGAGAAATTGTAGAAAAAATTTTTCTTTGATTTTAATATTGTTTTAAAAAAGCGTGCCATTTGGGCACGCTCTTTTTGAAGATTTTTTTGCCGAATAAATTTTTGTAATTTGCTTTTAAGAATGATTTTGTGAAAAGATAAGTGAGTAACATTGTCTTTGCTCTTTTCATATATTGCAGTAGAGTAAAGGAGGTATAACATGAAAATAATTTGTATCAATCCACCCAAATTCGTAAAAGCAATATTGAGAGTGTTTGCAAGAAAAAGCCGTTAAGTTATGTCAAAAAATATAGGAGAGTAAATAAAAAATCAATATAAAAATCATTATATAAGTTTATTATTTATATTTTGGCATAAAAAAACACTCTGCATTGCAGAGTGTAATTTTTTTAAATTTACCGTGCGATTATGCTCTTTCAACAGCACCGCTACGCAAACATCTGGTGCATACATACAAACTTTGGGTAGAACCGTTGTTGTTTACTACCTTAACCTTTTGCACATTTGCGCCCCAGCTTTTTCTATACTTACGGTTGGAGTGGCTAACCTTGTTTCCGCTTTGTTGTCCTTTACCACAGATAGCACATACCTTTGACATTGTCGTTACCTCCATACAAATCTTGCCTATCTATAATAGCACTCAATTTTTTAAATTGCAAGAAAAAAACGATACTTTTTTTATAATTTTGTGATTTTTTTATTTATTTTACACATAACTTTATAATAATAATTTTAAAATAATAAAAAACACTTGCATATAGCATAAGTTTTTGATAAAATTCTAATATATGGCAGTTAAGACATCAAATTATTATGGAAGAATAATTATTACTGACAAAGCCATATCTATGGTGGCTCATTTTGCGGCTGCGGATTGTTATGGCGTAGTCGATCTGGTGTCACGCAAATTAAGTGACAGTATCAGTGAATTTTTCAACAAAACCCCTTCAGGTAAGGGTGTTAAGATTGTCACGCTTAAAAATAAGATTAATATTGAACTTTTTGTCGTTCTCAGAGAGGGTGTTAATATCAATGCTGTAAGTGATTCTATAAAAAATACAGTTAAGTATAATGTAGAAACTTACACAGGTATGCGTGTTGACAATATTATTGTCAATGTTGTGGGAGTAAAAGTTTAATCGGAGAAATAAATGAAGGTTTTAGATAGTGCCAAGATATTGGAAATGATAGATGGCGGATACCGCTATCTTAAAGCTAATAAAAATACTGTTGACGCACTGAATGTTTTCCCTGTTCCGGACGGAGATACGGGTACGAATATGTCTCTTACGATGGCTTCGGCTGTCAAGGAAGTCAGAGCTGTTCAGACTGACGATATCAGTGATATACTTACCGCATACTCAAGAGGTGCATTGAAGGGTGCGAGAGGAAATTCAGGCGTTATTTTATCGCAGATTATAAAGGGACTTGCTGTGGTATTGTCTGACGAAAAGACTATCACCACCAAAGCATTTGCAAAGGCATTAGGATATGCCAGAGAAGTGGCATACAATGCTGTTACAAAACCCAAAGAAGGCACCGTACTTACGGTAATTCGTTATATGGCGGAAAATGCTCCCGCTTTGGCGAGCAAAAACGCATCTTTTATTAATTTTTTTGATCAGCTTATCAGTAAAGGCGAAGAAATTTTGCAAAAGACGCCCGATATGTTGCCTGTACTCAAACAAGCAGGTGTAGTAGATGCTGGCGGTAAAGGTCTTTTGTGTGTATTCCAAGGCTACTATAATGTTTTGGCAGGTGTAGAAATCCCTGAAGAAATAGCTTCAGACGAATCAGTAGTGGTTCCTACTCCTCCATTGGATGCTTTTGGAAATGACGAGCATGACCTTGAAAATATCAAATATGCTTATTGTACTGAGTATTTTGTAATAAATCTTAAAAAGCATGTCACGGAAGAAGATGTAGAAAAGTTGAGAGATAAGCTTATGGCGATTGGCGATTGCGTAATCGTTATCGGCGATGTATCCTTGATAAAGGTCCATGTCCATACCAATCAGCCCAACAAAGCTTTGTATCACGCTCTTCAACTTGGCGAGCTCGATAAGGTAAAGATTGAAAATATGCTCGAGCAGCACAGAGCTTTGGTAAAAGCCAAGGAAGAATCCAAAAAAGAAATAGGTCTTATATCTATCTGTGCCGGAGACGGAATTGCCAATATCTTCAAAGATCTTATGATTGACGAAGTTATCGAAGGCGGACAGACAATGAATCCCAGCGTAGAGGATATTCTTAATGCGGTAGAGAAGATAAATTCTGACAATATCATTATTTTGCCAAACAACAAGAATATCATAATGGCTGCTGAAAAAGTAAAAGAATTGACTCAGAAAAAAGTATATGTAGTGCCTACAAAGGAAGTAGCTCAGGGTATAAGAGCGGCTTTTGCTTATGACGCAAACAAATCTGTCGAAGAAAATGTAAGCGAAATGATAGCTTCTTATGAGGATTTGAAGTGTGGCGAAGTCACAAATGCCGTAAGAAATACATCTCTTGACGGATTTGATATCAAAGAAGGCGATATTATCGGTCTTGACGGGAAAACCATTATTGCCGATTCTAAGAGTGTAGAAGAGACAGCTCTTGCAGTCGTAGATAAGCTTGTGGACGAATGGAGTGAAGTAATCACTTTGTATTACGGCGAAGGCGTAAGCAAGGAAGAAACAGAAAAGCTTGTCGCAAAATTAAAAGAAAAATACGAAGATTTTGATATAGTAAGCTATTATGGCGGTCAGCCTCACTACTATTATCTTATATCTATCGAATAAATAAATTATTAATATTATAGTTTTAAGACCAAAAGCCCGCAAATGCGGGCTTTTTTATATGAAAAAATGTTTTTATGCCGATATTCTATAAAGCTTTTGTATTTATACTTTCTGACTTAATGAAATTAATACAAATTTTATCAATTAGTGAATGATAAATGATGAGCTCAAAATAATATGCTTGATAAATTATATATTTTCAATAATCTGATATAAAATATCTGATAGCTATTGAACAATGTTCAATTAATATGAACTAAGATTTTGCTGTCCTCCTTATTATCATATTCTCTTTGAGTTTTATTTGAAAAGGTAGCAAATAAGGCGATGATATTGATATATATTTTAATAAAATTAAAATAAATGTCTTTTTTAGGTTTGCTTGGATTTAATCTTTTGATTGCACTTTATTGGTAATTACTGATTAGTAGTTTATTAATGATATGTTGGATAAAAAATCATGTGGCTTTTTAAATAAAACGAGCATTTAATATAATTTTTAGCATATTGAACGATGTTCAAATATCAAATAATCGAACATAAATAAGAGAATATGATTTGAAACGATGTGATAGAAGATTATAGAAGTTTTAGTTTAAAGAATTTTTGATTAATAATTGCAAATAGCTTCAACTTATTTTAAAGGCGTAGTTTACTTGACGATAAAATTGATTTTATGAGCATATTTGCGTAATTTTTGAAAACAAGCAAAAAAATATATACTTGACTATATACACTTAGGGGATATATAATTTTTGTATGGAACTTATCGATGTAAAGGGTGTAGGCACCAAGACACTAGAAAAACTTGAAAAAATCGGAATATCCAGCGTAAGAGATGCTGTGTATTTTTATCCCAAATTTTATTGGGATATGACAAAGGAGACAAATCTCGAGAAGATAGAAAGCGGAGATTATGTACTTCTAAAAGGCAATCTTACTGCTATAAGCGGACTTATAAGAGTAAAGAGAGGTCTCACATTTTGCACTGCCACACTCAATACTCAGAACAAGAAAATCAAGCTTACTTGGTTTAATTCTCCTTTTGTGCTTTCGCTTATCAAACAAGATTGCGAATTTTTGTTTTGGGGCAAAGCAAATTTAAAAGGCAAAAAAATAGAAATGTCAAATCCCAGCTTTGAAAAGGCTGAGGAAAACAAAAGATTGCAAGGCATTGTGCCTATCTATCCGTTAAAAGATGCCGTAGGACAACAGCTCTTCAGAAATATAGTGGCAAAGTGCCTTGAAAATTACAAGGCAGTGAGTAGGCTTGACGATTTTGCGGATATGACGCTTGACGAGGCTTTGAGAATTTTGCACAATCCCGTGGAGATGAGCGATTGCAACAAAGCTCGAAGAAGAATTGCCTTGGAAGAGCTTGTCTATCAGATTATTGCTTATCGTATCATAAAAAACAACAGCGACAACAAAAAGCCATATCCTTATACGGCAAATTTCGATGACATAAGCCAGGCGATAGAAGAATTGCCATATAGGCTTACTCCTTCCCAGCAAAAGGCTATTGAAGAAATTGTCGAAGATCTCAAAGGTGAAAGACATACAAACAGAATGCTTATGGGCGATGTGGGTTCAGGCAAAACGGTTGTTGCTTTGTTGTCTTGTCTTTTTGCAAAAAAATCAGGCAAACAATGTGCTTTTATGGCACCCACAGAAATTCTTGCCCGACAGCATTTCAGGACGGCAAAAACTTTGTTTTTGAATTCTTTAAATACCGAGCTTATTACATCTTCTACTCCTGCTTCAGAAAAGAAAAGAATTATCGAAAGTCTCAAAAAAGGAGAAGTGGATTTGATAATTGGCACGCATGCCGTGCTCAACGATAAAGTTCAGTTTGTAAATCTCGGTCTTATCGTTATAGATGAATTGCACAGATTCGGCGTAAGACAAAAAAGCAAGCTCGAAGACAAGTCAATCGGTGTAGATGTAATAGTCATGAGTGCCACTCCTATCCCGAGAGCTTTGGCATTGTCATTTTATGGCGATCTCGATATGTCTTCTCTCCAGCCTAGAGAGGGAACATACAACAATATATCCACATTTGTCATGGGGGACGATAAGCTCAAAGGACTTTATAAATTCATAAACGAAAGAGTATCTTATGGCGAGCAGGCATACATAGTATGCCCTTTGGTGGAAGACAGCGAAGGATTGGAAGTTTTCTCCGCAAAGATGCTTTATAAACAACTCATTAAAAAAGAGCTCAGCGAACTTAGAGTCGGACTCATATACGGAAGTATGAAAGATAAGGAAAAGAGCGAAATCATGTCGAGATTTTATGCAGGAGATATCGATGTGCTTGTCGCTACTTCCGTAATCGAAGTAGGTATAGACAGTCAAAGAGCAAGCATAATGGCAGTCCTTAACAGCGACAGATTTGGCTTGGCGGCACTTCATCAGTTGAGAGGAAGAGTGGGCAGAAACCCCATGATAAAATCATATTGCTTTTTGCATACCTCTAAAGAGGGCGAAAATATCCGCCTTGATGCTTTAAAAGACAACAATGACGGACTAAAAATAGCAGAGATAGATGCCGATATAAGAGGCTATGGAGATTTCTTGGGAATTAATCAGAGCGGTGGCGGAAATCTCGGTATAAATATAAACAAAAAACTTATTGAAGAAAGCAAGAGAATAGCGGACGGATTGATGGAGCAGGGCGATATCTATAACGAATATGACGAGATGCTTGCAAAATATTTATCCACTTTGAAGGGTATAAGCCTCAATTGATAAATTTTATGATTTATAAAAGATGTTGTTTTAAAGTATTAATGATTTAAGTATTTTGAAAAACAATATTATATTGATAAAAATATAAAAGCATTATAATGAATGTAGGCAAAATAAAGTTTTAAATAATAGTCAAAGATTTAAGGATTATCCGTTGGGATAATCTTTTTTTGTATGCAAATTTGTCTTATAATTGCATAAATATTCACTGTAAATGCAATTTTATGCAAAAATTTTAAAAAATTCAATTTTTTATAAAAAATTAAGAAAACATTCTAGACAAATAAGAAAATTTGGTATTATAATATATTTAATTTATTTTTAATGTTTTGCGTGAATGCATACGGGTAGGTTTATGATAAAGAAATTTAAGTTGCCGAAAGGCATACAGGATTATTTGCCGGATGATTGTTATTCAAAAAGAATAATAGAAGGCAAAATTATGAATTGTTTTAAGTATTACGGCTTTAAAGAAATCGAATCGCCTGTACTTGAAAGATATGAGCTTTTTGACGGCGGTGTGGGTAATGTAGAACTCAACAAATTGTTCAAAGTCGCAGATATTGACGGAGATTTGCTTGTATTAAGACCAGATATTACCATGCCTATATCCCGTATAGTATGCACAAAGCTAGATGACGGCTGTCAAAAACTTTGTTATCTCGGCAATTCTTTCAGTGCGATAGAAAATGAAGGAAGACTCAGAGAATTTACCCAAGCAGGTATAGAAATTATGGGAGCAGAAGGCGATGATGTCGATGTCGAAGTCGTCATGCTTGCCATAAAAAGTTTGCTTTCTATGGGGCTTGAAGATTTTCAGATAGAGCTTGGAAATGTAGCATTTTTTGAAGGATTGCTACAAGCTTTTGAGATAGGCGAAGAAGACAGCGAAATTTTGGTAAACTCTATCGAATCCAAAAACGGTATCAAACTTTATTCGCTCTCCAAGGACATGAACCAAAAACTTTTGGAAAGTTTGTCAAAACTTCCTATGTTGTTTGGCGGAGAAGAAGTCTTGAAGGAGGCAGAAAAGATGTGTCTCAATGACAAGATGTTGAGAGCAGTGCAAAACCTTGAAAAGGTCTACAACGGCATAAAGCTTTTGGGATATGAAAAATATATTTGCTTTGATCTCAGTATTGTAGGCAAGATGAGATATTATTCCGGTATGGTAATGAGAGGTATCGTCAAAGGTATCGGTCGTCCCGTTTTGTCAGGCGGAAGATATGACGGACTTTGCGATGCGTTTGGCAAACATACTCCCGCAGTCGGTTTTGCCGTAAGTATAGGATATGTGATGTCGGTATTGAGAAAGTACGGACTCTTGGAGCAATCTCCTAAGGTTCAGCTCATTGTAGGTTATCAGCCTGATATGATGAAAAAGGCAGAAGACTATGTGGACAAAATGAGAAGTCAAGGTATAAATGCCGTTTGCAGTTTTGCTACCGATATTCACAATTTGAAGATAAATAAAGAAGTGATCGGTGCCGAAAAGGCGGTGTATATTACACAAAAGGATATGGTGGAGTGCTGATATGAAAGATAAAGTGACATTTGCTTTGGCAAAAGGCAGACTTGCCGAAAAATCTGTGGATATTCTCGAAAAGTGCGGTGTAGACTGCCGTCATATACTCGAGCCTTCAAGAAAACTCGTGATGATGGACAAAAGCGGAAAATATGAATTTATTTTTGTAAAGCCCAGCGATGTTCCTATCTATGTAGAGCACGGCGTGGCAGATATAGGAGTTGTGGGTAAAGATACATTGCTCGAAGAAGACAGAGATGTATACGAGCTTATAGACTTGGGATTTGCAAAATGCAGACTATGTCTTGCGGGATACAAAGACACCGATTTGTCAAAACCCAAAAATTCTTTGAGAGTAGCTACAAAATATGTCAATGTGGCAAAAGACTATTTTGACGCAAAAGGACAGAATGTAGAAATCATACCTTTGCACGGCTCGATAGAGCTTGGACCTATCGTAGGACTTAGCGATATTATTCTCGATATCGTGGAAAGCGGAAAGACATTGCAGGAAAACAATCTTTGCGTATTGGAAGAAATCGTACATTGTTCGGCAAGACTTATCACAAACAAGGTTAGTCTCAAGACAAAGGCAGAAACTATCAAGCCTTTGGTCAATAAAATAGATGCGATAATAAAGTCGCAAAACCAATAATCAGGAATTTATAAGTAAAAGAGGTGAAGTATGTCAGTGCCTATATTAAGATACGGCGTAGACGATATGACAAGAGTATTCGGCAGAACTCAGCTTGACAATACCGACTATATCAAAGCCGTAGACGACATAATTGACGATGTGAGAAAAAGAGGAGACGAGGCTTTGTTTGAGTATGCTTTGAAGTTTGACAAGCAGACCATAAACGAGCAAAATATTCAAGTAAGCGAAGATGAATTTGAAAAGGCTTATGAAGCGGTAGACAAAAGTCTTGTGGAAAGTCTTAGAAAAGCTATAAAAAATGTGCTTGACTATCATACTCGCCAAAGAGATAAATTCAAAAACAGCTTTTTTGAGAGCGGAGCAAACGGCAAAAGCAAGCTTGGCTGGATATACAGACCTTTAAAAAGAGTAGGATTGTATGTCCCCGGTGGCAAAGCAAGCTATCCTTCTACCGTGCTTATGACGGCATTGCCCGCTATCGCCGCAGGTGTAGAAGAAGTGGTGGTGACTACTCCCAATATCAACAATCCCGCTATTTTGGTGGCATGCAAAGAATGCGGTATTAAAAAGATTTATAAAGTAGGCGGAGCCCAAGCTGTCGCAGCACTTGCCTATGGCACAAAATCCATACCGAGAGTAGACTTGATTGCAGGTCCCGGGAATGTATTTGTTACATTGGCAAAAAAGCAGGTTTTCGGACATGTAGCGATTGATATGATTGCAGGTCCCAGCGAAATTTTGGTCATTGCTGACGAAACGGCAAATGTAAAGTACCTTGCAAGCGACATGCTTTCTCAAGCCGAACATGACGAGCAAGCGGCAAGTTTTTTGGTGACAACAAGCGAAAAGCTTGCAAAAGAAGTGGCAGAGGAACTTGACAGACAGACGGCTTTATTGGAGAGAAAAAGCATAATCGAGAAGTCTTTAATAAACAACGGCACAATAATTATTGCAAAAGACATGGACGAGGCTATCGAGATAGCTGACGCTATAGCTCCCGAACATCTCGAAGTATGCACAAAAGACGCAGACAAAATCGCTTTGAGATTATCAAATGCAGGAGCCATCTTTGTAGGCAATTATTCTCCCGAGCCTTTGGGCGATTATTTTGCAGGACCTTCGCATGTGCTTCCTACAAGCGGCAGTGCGAGATATTCTTCTGTGCTCAGCGTGGATACATTCATGAAGAAGATAAGCTATATAGAGTATTCAAAAGAAGATTTGCTTGTATCGGCTGACGATATTATATCCATAGCCGAATGTGAGGGATTTACGGCTCACGCCAATACTATAAAACTAAGAAAACAATAATAGTTATGCTAAAGGAGTAAATATGAGAAAAGCTAGTATCGAAAGAAACACAAACGAAACAAAGATCAAACTTTCCATCAATCTTGACGGCAAGGGAACTTACAATGTGAATACGGGCTTGGGATTTTTTGACCACATGATGACATTGTTTGCATGTCATTCGGGTTTTGACTTTTGCGTAGACTGTCAGGGCGATATAAGAGTAGACGGACATCACTCTGTCGAAGATATCGGAATAGTATTGGGAAAGGCTGTGGCAGAAGCTTTGGGGGATAAAGTGGGCATAAAAAGATATGCAAGCGTCACAATCCCTATGGACGAAAGCCTTGCAAATGTGACAATGGATATAAGCGGTAGACCTTTTCTCGTGTATAATGCAGAGGGTATGACGGGTAAAGTAGGCGATTTTGATATCGAACTCGTAGAAGAATTCTTTAGAGCGGTGTCGAATTACGGCGGAATTACTTTGCATATCAATCTTTTGTACGGCTCAAACAATCATCACAAAATAGAGGCAATCTTCAAGGCTTTTGCAAGAGCATTGAAAGAGGCAAGCACGATTGTAAGCGACAAACTTCCTTCGTCAAAGGGTGTACTCGAATGATATCGATAATCGACTATGGTATGGGCAATCTGAGAAGCGTGCAGAAAGCCTTTGAATTTATAGGACAAAAAGCAATCATTACAAACAAGGCGGCAGATTTAAAAGACGCCGACCATATAGTATTGCCTGGAGTAGGTGCGTTCAAGGACGCAATGGAGGCTCTCAAGAAAACAAATCTCACTTGCGTACTCAAAGATGAGATAGCAAAAGGCAAGCCGTTTTTGGGAATATGTCTAGGAATGCAAATGCTTTTTGACAAAAGTTTTGAAGACGGCGAGCATGAAGGATTGGGACTTATAAAAGGCGAAGTAGTGAGATTTGATACATCTTTAAAAGTGCCTCATATCGGATGGAATCAGCTCATTATCAAAAAACAAACTCCCTTGTTTGATAAAATAGACGATTTGAATTATTATTTCGTGCATAGTTATCACGCAAGCGGATGCAGAAAAGAAGATATAGAGACGACTTGTCGATATGATTATGAATTTGTCGCATCCGTCAACAAAGATAATATTTTCGGTGTTCAGTTTCATCCCGAAAAAAGCGGAGATACGGGACTTAAATTGCTTGAGAATTTCAGCAAGATAAAATAGACAAAATAAAAATTTATCCGATTGTTTTGCTCGGATAGAAAAAAATACAAATCAAAAATATCAGAATACGGAGATAAAATGATACTTTTTCCTGCGGTAGATGTACTAGACAACAGAGCAGTAAGACTTTTGTACGGCAAAAGAGATGAAGTCACAGATTACGGCACGCCATTGGATATGGCTTTAAGATGGCAAGAAAGCGGTGCTCAATATCTTCATATTGTAGACTTAAACGGAGCTTTTGACGATAGCCTTGTCAACAAAAAGACGCTTGTCGAACTCATAAAGAATGTAAAGATTCCCGTCCAAATAGGCGGCGGCATAAAGACTTTTGACAAAATCAAATTTTATCTCGAAGAAGTGGGAGCAAGCAGAGTCATTGTCGGTACGGCATGCGTGACAAATCCCGATATGATGGACTTAGCTTGTGCAAAATACGGCAACAAGATTGCTTCTGGAATAGACGCAAAAGACGGATTTGTAGCTATAAAAGGCTGGGTGGAAAAAAGCACTCTTACACCTCTCGGAGTAGCTTTGGATATGAAAAAAAGAGGTGTTGACACCGTGATTTATACCGATATAAGCAGAGACGGAGCATTGTGCGGAGCAAATATCGAGTCTACGGCAAAGCTCTCTCAAGACAGCGGAATGAATATTATTGCAAGCGGCGGTATGGCAAGTCTTGACGATATAAAAGCCGTCAAGAAAAATAATATCTACGGAGCAATACTCGGTAGAGCAATTTATACAGGTGCGATAGATCTGAAAGAAGCATTGAAAATATAAATTGATTTTATAGATTTGCTGTAAATGATTTATAAGAAAATCTTAAAAGATTGACAGGAAAAAACAAAATAAAATTTAAATCAGAGGACAAAATTGTTAAACAAACGAATAATCCCTTGTCTTGATATCAACAAAGGCAGAGTAGTAAAGGGAGTAAATTTTCTCAACTTAATAGATGCAGGCGATCCTGTGGAGGTAGCAAAGGCATACAATGCGATGCGTGCAGATGAGATAGTATTTTTGGATATTACCGCATCTCACGAAGGCAGAGCTACTATATACGATGTGATTGCAAGAGCTGCCGAACAAGTCTTTATACCGCTTACGGTTGGCGGAGGTATATCGACAGTCGAGCATTTCAGAAATCTTCTCAATCTCGGAGCGGACAAAATAAGCGTCAATTCGGCAGCCATAAAAAATCCCGATTTGATTACCGATGCGGCTTTGAAATTCGGAAGACAATGCGTAGTCGTGGCGATAGACGCAAAGAAAAACGATAAAGGAAGTTTTGATGTATATCTCAACGGCGGAAGAATAAATACAGGCATAGACGCTATCGATTGGGCGATTGAGGCAGAAAAAAGAGGAGCAGGCGAAATACTTTTGACTTCTATGGATTGCGATGGCACTAAAAAAGGATATGATTTAGATTTGACAAAAAGAGTTTGTCAGACAGTCAGAATTCCCGTAATTGCCAGCGGAGGAGCAGGAAACAAAGAGCATTTCAAAGAAGTATTGGATGAAAGTGTTGGTGCTGACGCAGCACTTGCGGCATCTCTCTTCCACTTCAAAGAATTGGAAATAAAAGATTTGAAAGAATATCTCAAAAAGGAGAATATACCCGTGAGATTATAATCGGGGGAAAGAGAATTATGGAAGAATTGAAAATCAAGTATGACGAAAAAGGACTTGTGTGTGCGATAGCACAAGATGTATATACAGGCGAAGTACTTATGCAGGCTTATATGAATGAAGAAGCTCTGAACAAGACATTGGAGAGCGGTTTTGCTCATTATTACAGCCGTTCTAGAAAATGTCTTTGGAAGAAGGGCGAAACTTCGGGACATCTTCAGAAAGTCAAAAAAATATTGTACGATTGCGACAGCGATTGTCTTTTGCTTTTGATAGACCAGACGGGAAGTGCTTGTCATACCGGCAACAGAAGCTGTTTTTATCGTACACTCAAAGAATTTGAGTTTGTGCCTGACTATAAGATAGTTTTTGACGATGTAAAAACAATAAAAGAAAGACACGAAAATCCCGTAGAAGGCTCATATACAAATTATCTTTTTGACAAAGGCATAGAAAAAATATGCAAAAAAGTGGGCGAAGAAGCTACCGAAAGCGTAATTGCCGCAGTCGCAGGTAAAAAGGGAGAATTGGTGGGGGAACTATGCGATTTGCTATATCACTGCCTTGTGCTTGCAGAAGCCAGCGGAATAAGCGTTCAGGATATCTTTCAGGAAGTAATGGCAAGAAAAGGCAAGGCTCCCAATCCCAAATATGCGAGTGACAACATAAAGAGCAACAGCGACAAAATCAAGGAAGAAAAATAAAATTTAAGTTATAAAAACGAAAAATTTATAACTTATCATACCGAATTATGGCAAAAACTCATAGATTTTTGTAAAAATATTATAAAAATTGCAATCTTGTATTGATTTTGTCTTTTTGAGATGTTAGAATATAAAACAATATAAATAAAACCGAATTCACACAAAAAGGAGAAACTATTATGGACAAAGGAACACTTTTATCTTTTAGACCACAAATCAAAGTAATTGATGCTACATTGAGAGACGGAGGCTTGGTAAACGATTTTTATTTTGAAGACGATTTTGTAAAAAAACTCTATCAGACAAATATTCAAGCCGGTGTAGATTATATGGAATTCGGTTATAAGGCATCCAAGGATATTTTTGACAAATCAAAATACGGCAAATGGAAATTCTGTGACGAAAAAGACATAAGAGATATCGTAGGCGACAATAATACCGACCTTAAGATATCGGTAATGGCAGATGTAGGCAGAACAGACCTCGAAAAGGATATATTGCCCAAAGACGAAAGCGTAATCGATATGGTGAGAGTAGCAAGTTATGTAAATACAATACCTGCCGCTATCGATATGGTAGAGCATTGTGCAAAAAAAGGTTATGAAACAACCGTAAATATCATGGCTATTTCACACTCAAACGACAGCGATTTGGAGCAAGTACTCGATCTTATCGGAAACAGCCCCGCTGACGGAATATACATTGTAGACAGCTACGGCTCATTGTACCCCGAGCAAATCAGAAGAATTGCCGATAAATATCTTAATATAGCGGCAAAATACAATAAGTATGTCGGTATTCATGCTCACAACAACCAGCAGCTTGCTTTTGCAAACACTATCGATGCGGTAGCTTGCGGAGTAAACTATCTCGATGCTACGGTAAACAGCCTCGGCAGAGGAGCAGGCAACTGTCCTTTGGAATTGCTTTTAGGATTTCTTAAAAATCCTAAATACAAATTGTATCCTGTGCTTAAGTTTATAGAAGAAGAGATGCTCAAGCTCAAGGAAAACGGACTTGTATGGGGCTATGACATACCTTATCTTATCACAGGAGTATTGGACAGACACCCTTCGGGAGCGATAGATTGCATCAAGAAAAAGCGTACTGATTATGCAAATATTTATCAAGAGCTTTTGGGCTTGGAATAAAAAGTCTTGAATGCTGAAAATCTTTGAAAGCAAAACAAATATACTGATTAATAAAATATTATAATATTTAGAGCGAAGCAATTTGTAGTTTCGCTCTTTTTTATTTGATTGAGATATGATTTTTGCAATATAATTGACAGAATGAGTAATTGTGTAATAAAATTTTAATAGGTACAAGGCGTATGAAAATAAAAAGCAGATTTATAAGCAAAACTTTTTGGTTTGGTTTTTTAAAGGTAATTTTTATTACCTTCGGAGCTTTGTTTGTCCTTAGTATGCTCAACAATGGTTCGGCTCTCGACACCATTGCTTTGCGTATGCCTACTTCGCTGAAAAGTTTTTCTATTCATCCCTTGTCATGGCTTGTGCTTGCGGTATTTGTGACGGATATCATGTATGCCTTTATGGCAGCGAATGTCGTAAAATACATCAAGCGAAAATACAAGACAAAAAAAGAAAAATACGGCAAAATCTGGTCAGGTATCTTTATCGGAGCTTGGATTGTAGGTTCTATACTTTTGGTGACTATCTATTATTTTGCAAATACGCATAGTAATACTCGTTCTTTTACATGGGCAGATTTACTCAATATCTACTATACTTTGGCATTTTATGCGGTATTGTTTGTGGCTTTTTTGATATTGGAGTTGATTATAGAATGGCTTTATCAGAAAATAAGTTTTAAAGTAGAATCCAAAAAAATCTTTACAAAAGACAAGACGGGAAAATTCAAAGTCGCAGGGTTTAAGGGAAACGGCACCGTCTTTCCAAAACTCAACGGTATTGACCGCACTTTTGAAAATTATAAAGAGGACTTCAGCTTTCAGGAAATCAATCTCGAGGAGTTTTGCAACAATTTTTGCAATTATCTTTGGAGAAATAAAAAGTATTATACACTCGCCACTGTTCAGGCTTTTGTAAGTGCTTTGGCAAATACGAGATTTATTATTTTAAGAGGCAATCACGAAGATGTGAATTGTACGGATTTGCCCAAGTTTTTTGCCAAATTCGTGGGAGGGGACAGCACCGAAATCGAGGTGGCTCCTACATGGAGAGACGAAAAAGACCTTATAGGGTTTTACAACGATTATTCAAAGACTTTCCATGCTACGCAGTTTTTGGTGGCGGTATATCGCAGTACTTATAAGACAAATACGATGAATTTGATTGTTATGGACGAAATAAACAATGCCAGAGTAGAAAAATACTTTGCTCCCATACTCAATCAGATAAACAGCGATAAGAAAGTAATAGATATTCAATCCAACATAAAGGACGATAAATATCCTTTGAATGCACCTTTCGGACTTTTGGATTGTGCAGACAATAATTGGTTTATAGGTATAGAAGTCAGGGATGACAGCAAATATCGCATACCTGAAAAGGTCTACGGACTTGCGTGTGTGGTCGATGTCAGAATGACAAAAGTCGAAGAAAAAGTAGATTATGTCAAGCCCATGCCAATGAATTATCTGTCTTTCATAAAGGCAAAAAAGCTTGCTTTGGAAAATGAAGTAATAGAGCAGGACGAGATAAAATTTATAGACAAATTGTGCAAGTTTATGAATGAGCATTTTGTGCCTCTTGACAGAGACGCAAGAGAAAACAAGTACAAAAACTTCCTCAAAATGTTTTATGCGTGCGGCGGAAACAAAAAAATCGGTGTCAACAAAAATCTGTTTTCTTTGCTCACGAGTTATCTTGACGACAGTTCGATTGCAGTATCAAAAAAAGACCTTAAATTCCTAAAATCAAGACTTATAGAAAGCTCTAATAATTACGATATGGCAGAGAGTATAGGGATTGTCGATAAAATGATTGAAAGCATGGGAAAAGAATAAAAATTCACTTGCTTTCAAATCACTTAAAAATGTAGCTTTCGATATGTGTATTTTTATAAAAAAAATAAATATATACTTGACTTTTTGCCTAAGATATTCTATTATATATATAATTTTATGGAGATTGTATGAAACTCAACGGATCACAAATATTAATTGAATCATTACTCGAACAAGGCGTAGATAAAATTTTCGGTTACCCGGGCGGTGCTGTATTGAATATCTATGACGCTTTGTATGCTTACAGCGATAAGATTACTCATGTTCTCACAGCACACGAACAAGGTGCTGCTCATGCTGCTGACGGCTATGCCAGAGCTACGGGAAAAGTAGGCGTTGTTTTGGCTACTTCCGGTCCAGGAGCTACAAACCTTATCACAGGTATCGCTACTGCTTATATGGACAGCGTGCCTATGGTGGCTATTACGGGAAATGTAGGTACAAGCCTTATCGGTCTTGACTCTTTCCAAGAAGTTTATATCGCAGGTATCACTATGCCTATCACAAAACATAATTTCGTGGTACGCAAAGTAGAAGAATTGCATGATGTGATGAGAGAAGCTTTCAGAATAGCTCAGAGCGGAAGACCCGGTCCCGTATTGGTGGATATCCCCAAAGATGTTACTTCCAATGTTTGCGAATTTACGGCTATGCCCAAGGTTTTGCCTGATGCTTATGTGCAGGCAAGCGAAGAATCTATAAAGGCTGCTGCCGATATGATAAACAGTTCTAAGCGTCCCGCTATATTGTTTGGCGGCGGTGTGCTTATTTCTGGTGCAGAAAAAGAATTGCTCGAACTTATGACAAAAGTACAAATACCCGCTACTCATACTCTTATGGCGGCAGGTGTTTTGGGATATGGCGAAAAGCTTAATCTCGGTCTTATAGGTATGCACGGAAGTATGTCTGCGGGCAGAGCTATTGCAAACAGCGACCTTGTTATTGCAGTCGGCACAAGATTTTCTGACAGAGTAGCTACCGATAAAGACAGATTCATAAGAGAGGCCAAAGTAATACATATCGATATCGATGCCGCTGAAATCAACAAGAATGTAAGCTGTGATTTGAGTGTAATCGGAGATGTAAAAGAAGTGCTTTCAAAATTGTTGCCTTTGGTAAAGAAAGCAAATCACGATGAATGGCTCAAACAAATCGAAGATTGGAAACAATACGATTACAAGCCCAAGGATATAGAAGGAGTATTGAGACCTCATCAGGTTATTCAGGCGATATCTGACGAAATAGGCGAGAACGGCATCATTGTCACTGATGTAGGACAACATCAGATGTGGGCTGCTCAATACAGCAAGCGTACTCAGCCCAGAAGCTTCCTTACATCAGGCGGTTTGGGTACTATGGGTTATGGCTACGGTGCCGCTATCGGTGCTCAGACAGCTTTCCCCGACAGAAAAGTGGCTCATATCACAGGTGACGGTTCTTTCCACATGAACCTCAATGAGTTGTGTACGAGCGTAAGCTATAATCTTCCTATCGTAAGCATTGTTCTCAACAACAATGTTTTGGGTATGGTAAGACAATGGCAGACTCAATTCTACGGCAAGAGATATTCTCAGACTACTTTGGAAAGAGCTACCGACTATGTAAAGCTTGCAGAAGCTTTTGGCGGTAAAGGTTTTAGAGCGACCACTCTTGACGAACTCAAAAAGGCTCTTAAAGACGCTTATGCAAGCAAGAAGCCTTGTATCATCGAAGCTGTTATCGACAGGGACGAAAAGGTTTTGCCTATGATTCCCCCCGGACAGACTATTGACGAAATTGTTATGTAATTAATGTTTAGCTATACTAAGCACTATAATATTATTCAAATTTTTGGAGGAAACAAAAATGATTAAGAAGTATTATGATTGCGATTGTGACTTGAAGTTGTTTGATGGCAAGACAGTAGCAGTTATAGGTTTTGGTTCACAAGGACACGCTCATGCAATGAACCTTGCTGACAGCGGTGTAAATGTAGTAGTAGGTTTGAGAGAAGGCTCCAGACATACTCAAAAAGCTAAAGATGCAGGTCTTAAGGTTATGTCCGTATCCGAAGCAGCAAAAGCAGGCGATTTTGTTATGATGCTCGTACCTGACGAGACTTGTGCAGATATATATGAAGCAGAAGTTAAGCCCTATATGACAGCAGGCAAGGTTTTGATGTTTGCTCACGGTCTTAATATTCATTTCCAACTTATTAAGCCTTCTAAGGACATCGATGTTATCATGGTTGCTCCTAAGGGACCTGGTCATACTGTAAGAAGCCAGTATGTTGAAGGCAAGGGTGTTCCTTCACTCATCGCTGTATACCAAGATGCTTCTGGCAAGGCAAAGGATTATGCTTTGGCTTATGCAAGCGGTATCGGTGCTGGTCGTGCAGGTATCCTCGAGACAACATTCAGAGAGGAGACAGAGACAGACTTGTTCGGCGAGCAGGCTGTACTTTGCGGCGGCGTGACAGAATTGATGAAAGCTGGTTTCGATACTTTGGTAGAAGCCGGTTATGCTCCCGAAATGGCTTACTTCGAGTGTATTCACGAAATGAAGCTTATCGTAGACCTTATCAACCAAGGCGGTTTTGCAAAGATGAGATATTCTATCTCCAATACTGCTGAATATGGTGATTATCGTACAGGTAAGAGACTTATCACTGAAGAGACAAGAAAGGAAATGAAGAAAGTTTTGAGAGAAATCCAAGACGGTACTTTCTGCTCTGAGTGGATGACAGAAAACAAGAGCGGCAAGTGTGCTCACTTCCTTGCTACTCGTCAGTTGGAGAGCGAACATCCTCTTGAGAAGGTTGGTAAAGAACTCCGTACTATGATGAGCTGGCTCAAGAAATAAGTTTTTTGACAGGTTATATCGAGTCGTCTTGCCGAGTGCAAGACGACTTATAATATAGTTTATCCCAAAAAATAAGCCGTTTTTATAAATGGCTTATTCTTAAATTTTTTATTATAAAAGAGGTAATATTATGGCATTGAGAAGTAAATATTTGACAAGCGGTGTAGAGACTGCACCTCAGAGATCATTGTTGTATGCATGCGGATTTACAAAAGAGGAACTTGACAGACCTCTTATCGGTGTAGTATCTGCTCACAGCGATATCGTTCCCGGACATATCAATCTTGATAAAATTACCGAAGCTGTAAAGGCTGGCGTAAGACTTGCAGGCGGTACTCCTATTATGGTACCTTCCATAGGCGTCTGCGATGGTATTGCTATGGGACATTTGGGAATGAAATATTCGCTTGCTTCAAGAGAATTGATTGCTGACAGTGTAGAGACAATGGCTATGGCACATTGTTTTGACGGTCTCGTACTTGTACCCAACTGCGACAAGATTGTCCCCGGTATGGTTATGGCAGCCGTAAGACTTAATATTCCTGCGGTAGTAGTGAGCGGTGGCCCTATGATGGCAGGTATGGTAGGCGGTTGTGAAACTTCTTTGTCAAAGATGTTTGAAGCTGTCGGTGCCAGAAAAGCTAATATTATCGATGACAAACAACTTCTCGAATTCGAAGAAAATTGTTGTCCTACTTGCGGTTCTTGCTCAGGTATGTACACAGCAAACTCAATGAACTGCTTGTGTGAAGCGATTGGTATCGCACTTCCCGGAAATGGTACTATTCCTGCCGTTATGAGCGGAAGAATAGCACTTGCAAAGCATGCAGGTATGGCAATCATGGATTTGGTAAACAAGGGTATTAAAGCAAGAGATATCATCAACAAGACTTCTATTCGCAATGCACTTGCATGCGATATGGCACTCGGTTGTTCAAGCAACAGCGTATTGCATTTGCTTGCTATCGCAAACGAAGCAGGTTGCCCTCTTGACCTTGAGACTATCAATGAGATTAGTGCAAAGACTCCCAATCTTTGTCATCTTGCTCCTGCCGGTCCTACACACATGCAGGATTTGAATGCTGCGGGCGGTGTTCAGGCAGTATTGAGCGAACTTGCAAAGAAAAATCTTATCGATACTTCCGCTATCACTGCTACGGGAAAGAATGTAGGAGAGAATATCAAGGGTGCTTATGTCAAGAATTATGACATCATAAGACCTATTGACAAACCTTATAGCGAAACAGGCGGTATTGCTATTCTTTGGGGCAATATTGCTAAAAACGGCTGTGTAGTAAAGAGAAGTGCCGTAGCTCCCGAAATGCTCAAGCATACAGGCCCTGCAAGAGTGTTCGATTGTGAAGACGATGCTATCAAATCAATTTATGCAGGAGAAATTAAACCCGGAGATGTAGTGGTAATCAGATATGAAGGTCCCAAAGGCGGTCCCGGCATGAGAGAAATGCTCAATCCTACCTCTGCACTTGCAGGAATGAAACTTGACAAATGCGTAGCATTGATTACTGACGGAAGATTCTCGGGTGCGTCCAGAGGAGCTTCTATCGGACATGTATCTCCCGAAGCTGCTGAAGGCGGCGAGATAGCTCTTGTAAAAGAAGGCGATATCGTAGAAATCGATATTCCAAACAATTCAGTGAATATCAAAGTAAGCGAAAAAGAGCTTGAAGAGAGAAGAAAAAATCTTAAGGAAAGAGAACCCAATATCAAGTCAGGTTGGCTTGCAAGATATGCAAGACTCGTCACGAGTGCAGACAAGGGTGCTATCCTCAAATAATTTAATTAATTAAAAAAGAAAAAGAAAAAGGAAAATAGGTATAATAGAATGTTGACATTAGACAAAGTATATCATGCCTCTTATGTTCTCAAAGAGGCAATAAGAGAAACAGATATAATTTATGCTCCAAAACTCAAGGCAGGTGCTGATATATATCTGAAGACAGAGAACTTGCAAGTTACCGGTTCATTCAAGGTAAGAGGTGCTTATTACAAGATATCTCAACTCAGCGAAGAAGAAAAGAAAAAAGGCGTTATTGCGTGCTCGGCAGGAAACCACGCTCAAGGCGTTGCGTTGGCTGCTAGAAAAAACGGTATTAAGTCTTTGATTTGCTTGCCTGACGGTGCTCCTATATCAAAGGTAGAAGCTACCAGAAGTTATGGTGCAGATATTTGTCTTGTTCAGGGCGTGTATGACGATGCATACAACAAGGCTTTGCAACTCAAAGAGGAAAAAGGCTATACATTCATACATCCTTTCAATGATCCCGATGTAATAGCAGGACAAGGAACAATCGGTCTTGAAGTGCTCAATCAACTTAGCGATGTAGATGCTATTGTAGTACCCATCGGCGGTGGCGGTCTTTGTGCAGGTGTCGCCTTTGCAGCAAAATCATTAAAGCCCGAGATAAAGATTTACGGTGTACAGGCAAGTGGTGCTCCCAGCATGTTCAAGTCTTTTAAAGAGCATAAGATTTCAAAGCTTGATACTGTACATACGATAGCTGACGGTATTGCCGTAAAAGAACCGGGTGATTTGACATTCGAGCTTATATCTAAGTATGTAGACGATATCGTTACGGTCAACGATGACGAAATATCTGCCGCTATACTTGCCCTTATCGAACAGCATAAGATGGTAGCAGAAGGTGCAGGTGCTGTATCTGTCGCTGCTGCAATGTTTGGCAAAATACCTACTGACGGCAAAAAAGTATGTTGTATAGTATCTGGCGGTAATATTGATGTCACTATCTTGTCAAGAGTAATAAGAAGAGGTCTTCAGATGGGCGGAAGAAACTATCTCGTCACGCTTGAACTCGAAGACAAACCCGGACAGCTCACACAGGTATCGAGTATTATATCCAAGCTCGGCGGAAATGTAATTTCCATACATCACGAGCGTTCAAATGAGGGTAGCGATGTCAACGGATGTTTCTTAAGAATTCAGATAGAGACAAGAAACTTTGACCATATCAACAAAATCAAAAAAGAACTTACTGACGCAGGATTCAAAATTATTTGATTTTGCGACAGACAAAAGGAGATTATTTATGAAAGTAGTAAGCACAGAAAAAGCACCTTCAGCAATCGGACCTTATTCTCAGGCAATTATAAGCGGAGGAATGGTATATACTTCGGGACAGATAGCTATCAATCCCGAGACAGGCAATATCGAGGCAAAGACAATCGAAGAGCAGACTCATCAGGTTTGCAAAAACATTGTAGAGCTTTTAAAGGCAAGCGGTACTTCTATCGACAAAGTAGTCAAGACAGTTTGTTTTTTGGCTGATATGAATGATTTTGCGGCTTTCAACAATATTTATGCTCAATACTTTACATCAAAGCCTGCAAGATCATGTGTGGCAGTAAAGACATTGCCCAAGAATGTTTTGGTAGAAATCGATACAATTACTGAAATCTGATAAGAAGATATTTTGATATCTAAAAGAGAAGAAAATCCTTTCTTCTCTTTTTTATTTATCGTGAGTATAAGACAAGATAAGTATATTAAATTTGATAAAATATCATTATTATAATATTGACAAAATCATTCAGACAAATTATATAGATAATTGATTTAAAGTTTTATTTGCTTATTTATATTTTATTAATAAAGACATGGTAAAAGGCTTTTAAAGGCTTATTTTTACAAATAACGAATTCTCTATATAAATTTTATTATAATAAAAAATATACATCTTAAAAAGCTTGTAAGAGGCTTTAAGAGACAAATACAATATTGGTATAATAATGTTTATATTGATTAAAAGATAGATGTCTTATTGTAAATGCAAAAACAATGTGGCCTTTAATATTTTAAGGGATAGAATAAAAAGGATAAAAAAGATGCGGCTTAATCGCCGCATCTTTTAATGATTATTAGTCTTTCTTTTTGCTTTTGCGTGCCTTCTTAGGCTTTTCCTCGATTGGATTGTCAATTACTTCTGAAGAGCTTTCAAATACTTCGTCTGAAGAAATTTGTGATGTGTCCACCGAGTCTATTTCGACTTGCTTTGCATTCGTATCGTCATCGCATATTACAGCTTCCTGAATATCGCCTTCAGCTACTGCATATTCAGTGTCGAGGGGAGTGCCGTCCTCATTGTAATATTGAGGATTGTAGTCAAGTCTGCCTTCATCGGGATCGCCTTTGCCTTTCTTGATGCTTCTTCTTCTCATTACTCTTTCACGCAATGACAAGATTGCAGGCAAGAGTGTGAATACGAATACATAGCTCATTGTGGTTCCTATAGCTATCAAACGAGTAATTTGTGCTACGATGATATTTGTCGTGATAAGATTTACGCAAATACATACACCGATAAGAATGAATGCAGATGTTGTTACGCTGGGAGCGGCACGATTGATTGCGTTTTGTACGGCTCTTACAGATTTTACGCCAGCTTTCTTTTCTTCCATATACTTACTTGTAAGCATGATAGCATAGTCTACCGTAGCACCCAATTCAATAGCCGTGACAATCAAATAAGCTACAAAGTTGATTTTGCTGGATATACCGAGCATCGATGCAAAGTATACGATCGACAAGTTTATCCATATACCGGATTCTATTACGAGAAGCAGTATGAGAGACAACTTGAAGTTTTTGAATGTAAAGAGCAATATGATAAGTACAATACCTGCGGACACGAAGCTTACGATAAGGAAGTCGTTTGGTGTAACCTGATTGAGCTCATAAGCACCTTGAGAAAGTCCTGTCACATAAACTCCGAATTTTGTGGAAGAGTCCATGATAGTATTCTTAAAGCTTGTCATGGCATTTGCGTATTCTTTGGAATTTTCGCCATAACTTTCTTTTGCCGCAAGAACTTTCATATAAGGGTCATTTGCGTTTTCGCTATCATAGAGCTCAAAACTTTCTACCGCCAAGGCCTTGATTTCTTTGAGGGCATTGTATGTATAATCAGTCTCTATCATGTTTGCATATTCATTTGTTTCTTTATCTATATTGCTCAGATTGATTGTATAGAGCATATATTTGTCGCCTTGTTTTAAGGCATTTGAGATAAAGCTAGCATGCAGTTTTGAATAAATGACATTTCTTACCAATGGAGTAAGTTGTTCGATCTTGTCAAAATCTTCTCTTGAGAGAAGAGTAGTCAAAGAGAATACTTCGATGACATGGTTTACGGTGTCAGAAGTAATAGCTTTGTCATTTTCGTCATATTGGATATTGCCTTCATCATCGAGTACATATCCTACTTTTTTAAGTTTTTCTACAAATTCATAATGTTCGCCGATAGTGCTTGCTCCCTCATAAGGCACCATGAGAATAACTTGGTTGTTTATTACAAGAGTTTGACTTTCGGGCATTGAAGGATTGGGGTTTTCTGCTGTTGTGGATATGTAATTGAGAGGTACTTTGAGCTGGAAGTATGCACAAGGCAAAGCAATAGCGAGTACCAATACAGTCACGATAATAGCAAGAGCAGGTTTTGTGATATGCTTGGAAACAAACTTGAGCTTGGGCTCAACTTTCCATTTATGTTCTGTCTTCTTGATGACTTTGCTGCAAATAAGAATAAGGATAGGCTGGAGGAATACTACTGACAACAACGAAAGTATTACGCCTTTTGCGAGTACGAATCCGAGGTCATAACCTATGCCGTAATCCATAAAGAACAAAGCTATAAATCCGCCTACCGTGGTCAAAGTACTTGCAGAAATTGCAGAAATTGTCTTGGGTAGAGCAGAGATAAGTGCGTCTTTAGGTTGAGGATGCAACTTAAGCTCTTCATAATATGTGTGCATTAGGAATATCGAATAGTCCATTGCGATTGCCAATTGCAAAATCGTAGCACAAGATGAAGTAATGGATGAAATAGTACCGGGGGGATTACCTGCTATGACATTCGAGCCCATATTGAGCAAAATAGATACACCCAATGTAGCAAGGAAAATCAAAGGCTCGAAATAGCTGTGTGTCGTGATAAGGAGTATTACAAAACAAACAAGCACAGCAGCTATAAAGAATTTGGGCATGTCACCCAAAGATGACTTAAGCATTGTACGGGCATTTTGAGCAGTACCACCTACATAGTACCATTCAGAATGGTTTTTAGGTCCATCGACAGTCTTTGACAAAGTTTCAAGCTCTTTTGTCACTACTTTGTCGATTTCGTCTAGGGCAGCAATAGTCTCGTCATCACCGCCTGCAGTCTTGAAATAGATTGATATAATGTATGTATCTACGGCTTTTGTAATTTGTTCGCCTTCAGCGGTGACAAAAGTTTCCGTGGTAGTCTTGACAAACTTTTCTTTTGCTTTTTCCTGAGTACCTATATAGTCGATATCTACAAAATCTTGAGTATCTGACAATTCGTCAAATGTGCCGACCCAAACAATTTTCGTAACATAAGGACCAATTTTTGAATTTCTCTCAAATTTTTTGATAAGGTTTGCTACATTATCTTTTGAGAGATAGGAAATAGCAACATTACAGTCGCCGATGATGTCATATTCGTTTTCCAGAATACTTTTGGCAACAATCGTATCGGTATCGTCAGCAAGATAAGCGATAAGGTCGCTTTCCTTGTCTACGAAAAGATTGCCGACAATAGCGAGGAGCAAAAGAACGACAAAAATCACGGCAAGTGCAATTTTGTGAGACATAATCCACTTAGACAATTTTATCATAAGAATCTCCTTTAAATATTAACTCAATAATAATATAACAAAAATGAGAACATTTATCAAACATATCAAAGTAAAAAATAGCTTAAATTACAGACAAAAATCCGTACATCTGTCGGATTTTGAAAAATGCGTCTTAAAATGCACAAAAAACAAGGTATTTATATAATAAAGATTATATAAAATAATCAAAATTTTAACAATATTTTTTACGATTTCAGCAATTTTGGTTTTAAATAAAATTACAGCAGCAAATGAAATTGTAAATCACAATGAATTTATTTAAATGGTTTAGACAAAAATATAAAACAAATTATATTGATAAATCCAAAATTTGTTTGAAATAATAAAAAGATTTTTATCGATAAATCAAATTTATCTCAAAAAGTACTAAAAATATTTTGCAAAACTTTTGCTATGATGTATAATACTATTATGCAAATAGGAGTATCGACAGCGACATATTTTACGAGAAAATATACTGAGGAAGCTTTAGTTCCCATCGCAAAATTGGGGGCAAAGGTTTGCGAGATATTTTTTGCTACTCATAGCGAATATACAGAAGAGTTTGCAAATATCGTAAATAAAGAGCTTATAAAAGCACAGGAGTTTTCACCCTTAAAAGTGCATTCCGTGCATGCTCTTACAAATCAGTTTGAGCCGGAGCTTTTTAGTCTCAACGATAGATCTTATAACGATGCGATGAATACTTTCAAAAAAGTATGTCGTGTGGCTGAGATTGTGGGAGCAAAAAATTACACCTTCCATGGTGCGACAATGCTCAAAAAGACCACATACAATTTTAATTATCCTCACATAAGCGAGAGAGTAAATATTTTGTGTGAGACGGCAAGGCAATACGGCGTACAATTTTGCTATGAAAATGTGCATTGGGCATATTTTTGCACTCCTGAATATTTTGATAAATTAAAAGATATATGTCCGGATCTCGGATGTGTTTTGGATATCAAACAGGCAATGCAATCGGGGATACCTTACGAAGAATATTTAAAAGTTATGAAGGGAAGGCTCAAAACTGTGCATTTGTGCGATTTTAATGAGGATAGAAAACTTGCTATCCCTGGGAGAGGAACTTTTGATTTTATTACTTTGTTCAAAAGACTTTTAGACAGCGGTTTTGACGGACCTTGTATGATGGAATTATATGCAAAAGACTATAAGGATGACAAAGATTTGCAAGAATCATACGATTATTTGCTGGATTGCTTTGACAGAGCTTTGAATTAATATTAATACTAAATCGATATAAATAATATGAATACAAATATGATAAAAATATGACCAATCAGGTCGACAGGAGATAGATTATGCGTTTTAGCAAAAAAACAATGAAAATCAGAATGGACTACAACAATATGATGTCCGCAAGCGTTGGTAAAGACGGCTTTACCGATAAGAATCTTTCAGCTATGAGCGATGAGCTCACAAAAGCTTTCAATGCAGTAGAAGCAGGAAAAGGCAAGGGAATGATGGGCTGGGCTGATCTTCCTTACAATCAGGATGATGTAGTAGAAGATATCCTCGAAACAGCCAAGAAAATCAGAAAGAATTTTGAATATTTTGTTGTACTCGGTATAGGCGGCAGTGCTTTGGGACCTATCGCAGCTTTTCAGGCTTTGTGCCACTTGCACTACAATGATTTGCCCAAGCGTAAGCGTAAAGGACCTAAGTTCTATGTAGAAGATAATGTTGACCCTGAGAGAATGGAAGCTTTGCTTGATGTAATCGATGTAGAAAAGACAATGTTCAATGTTATCACAAAGTCAGGTTCGACATCTGAGACAATGACTCAGTATCTTATCATCAACAGCATTTTGACAAAGAAGCTCGGAGCAAAAGCCAAAGAGCATATCATTGCTACTACTTCAAAATCCACAGGCAATCTTATCAAAATTGCTACAAAAGAAGATTATAAGACATTCTATATACCTGACGGCGTAGGCGGAAGATTCAGTGAGCTTTGTCCCGTAGGTTTGTTGCCCGCAGCAGTAGTGGGTATAGATATAAAGGGATTGTTGCTCGGTGCTAGATTTATGATGGAACAATGCGACAGCGACAATGCAAAGAAAAACCCTGCATTGATGGCAGCAGCACTTCAGCATTTGTCCATGCAAAAAGGCAAGAACATCGGTGTTATGATGCCTTATGCAGACGGTTTGAAATTCATTGCAGATTGGTATGCACAACTTTGGGCAGAATCTTTGGGTAAAAATAAGAAGCTTGACGGCAGTGATTGCAATGTAGGACAGACTCCTGTCAAGTCTTTGGGTGTAACAGATCAGCACTCACAAGTTCAGCTTTATGCTGAAGGACCTTTTGACAAGGTTATCACATTTATCGGTGTTGACGAATATCGTACTACTGTCGATATCCCTCAAGGATGCGAAGAATATCCTAATGTAAACTTCCTCTGCGGTCACACAATGAATGAACTTATTCAGGCAGAGCGTAAAGCTACTGAATATGCCGTGACAAAGGCAGGAAAGCTCAACTATACAATCATGTTGCCCGAACTCAATGAATTCACTTTGGGACAACTTTTGATGTACTTTATGTTGCAGACAGCTTATGCAGGTGCTTTGCTCGGTATCGATACATTCAATCAACCCGGTGTAGAAGAAGGAAAGAATGCTACTTATGCACTTTTGGGAAGACCCGGATATGACGAAAAGAGACAGGAACTTGCAAATGCTCCTCAAAAGCAAAACAAATATATTATCTGATAATCAATAAATTTTAAAATCAGATTTGTATAATCAAAAGTATGGCGGCGGATAATATCCGCTGCCTTTTTATTGAAGAAAAATATTTGAAAAGAAATAGATATTGTGCAAAAACATTGGTATAAAAGTCTATTTATTTTTTTCAATATAAAAGAAAAGTTGATAGACAATAAAAAATAATGTATAATCGATATAGAAATATTAGAGCATCGATAAAAGGTATTTATGGTAAATTTATTTGGGAAAAATATAAAAGGCGTAATTTTCGATTTGGACGGAACATTGCTTGATTCTATGTGGGTATGGGATAAGGTGGATAATGATTTTCTTGCCGAAAACGGTATTGAGCTTACTCCCGACTATACAGAAACTGTCAAACAAATGCACTTTAAAGAAGCCTCTTTATATACAAAAAACAGATACAATCTTTCTCTATCTCCTGAGCAAATCCAAAAAAGATGGATAGAGATGGTAGAAAAAGAATATTCTAAAGATATTTTTTTAAAGCCTTTTGCCTATGAATTTATTGTCGCGCTTTTGGATAAGGGAGTGAAAGTGGGCTATGCTACCACGCTTTTTAAAGAAATGGCAATTCCGTGTCTTTTAAACAACAAAATAAACAGCGAGTCATTAAAAAGAAAATGTCCGCTTACCACAATCGAAGAAGTGGAGAGGGGAAAAGGTTTTCCCGATATATATCTTTTGTCAGCAGAGAAAATGGGCGTCAGTGCAGAGGAGTGTATAGTCTTTGAAGATATACCTCTTGCGATTGAGGGGGCTAAAGCAGGAGGCTTTGAGTTTTGCGGAGTATATGACAAATATTCTAATGCTCATACAAATTTTAAGTCGCTTTGCAAAAATTATATCACTAACTTTGAAGAGCTTTTAGAGATGATAAAGAAAAATTGAACAAAGTACAAAACTTTGTTCAATTTTTTATTTGTTAGCAATATTGTCGATATTTGAGCTGTCGGCAAATATTTTTTAAATTATTTTTTAATTATAGATTGATATTTTTCATAATTTATACATTATTGCAAATATTTAGACTTGTTTTTTGTCTGATACAAATATATAATTATATTATGAGCGATTATATTCTCAAGGCTGAAAACATACAAGTAGATTATATAGGCGGATATTCGGGCATAAAAGATATAAGTTTATGTATTTTGCCAAATAATTGTCTTTTGGTGTATGGCATGGAAAAAAGCGGCAAGACTACACTTTTGAGAGCATTGTCCGGATTGGAGAAGATTCAAAAGGGTAATATTCTGTTAAAAGGCACAGATATCGATAAAGTTTTGCCAAAAGACAGAAATATTGGTTTTTCTTTTGGGTTTGAATCATTAAAAGCCGACAAAAAGGCCATCGATATTATTGCTTATCCTATGAAGCTTAGGAATTTGAGCGAAAGCGAGATAAATGATAGGATAAGTCATATAAATGCAGTCATTGATATCGACTTAGAGAAAAAAGTAAAAAATATGAGTATATCGGAAAAAGCAAAACTGATACTAGCAAGGCTTTTTTCCATTCAAAGAGAGCTTTATCTTCTAGATGATTTGACAAAAAATCTAAATGATGAAGAAAAAAGCGATTATTATTGCAAATTAGAGAGTTTGATAAAAGACAAAACCGTTGTGATAGCAAGCGATGACAAAGATTTTGCTTTAAAAAAATTTAAAGACAATGTGCTTATTATTACTGACGGAATAGCAAAATGTCAGGGCAGTATAGAAGTTATATGCAAATTGCCATTCAGTATGCAGTGTGCGAGTATATGCGGATATGAGTTGCATATAGGAAAACTTATCAAAAAAGATAATGAATATTTTGCTCTGGTCGGCGATGATATGTCTAATGTAGAAAAACCGATAAATGATATTTATGTCGATAAAGAAGTGTGTTTTTGCAAAAAGGACAACATAATAATGCCGTTTTATTATGATTTGAATTGCGAAAGATTGATATCGTACACAAAATAATCGACTTAGAAGTCGAAATTATTAACATATAGAAAATACAATATAAAGAGGTCTAAAAATTGGAAGATAACAACTTGAAAAATATTTTTCTTAATGACAACGATAATGTTCCTCAAAAGAAAAAACTCAATAAAGTGGCTATAATACTTATTGTCGTAGCTTGCGTATTGGCTATAAGCATATCTTTTGTATTGGGTTTTGTACTTGGAAGCGATTCGGGAATAAACGGCGATTTGCCTCTTATGGTAGAAGCTTATCAATATATCAAAAAATATTATTACAAGGATATATCTTGGAATGAATTTCAGGAAATCGCCACATCTGCTTTTGCGGGAAGTCTTGACCAGTTTTCGGGAATGGTAAGTCTCGATGACGGAAATTCTCAATCAGGTACATTCGGACTTTATGTGTCAAGCACTTTGTATAATCAGCACAACATAAGTTTTATTGTGCCTTATACTGACAATTACAATGCAAAAGCCGTCTATAAATATGACGAAAATATGATGATAGACGAAAGCTTCAATGCCTCTTCTGAAGTAGTGCAATTAAGAGAAGGCGACAGAATTTTTGCTGTCGGTGTAGATAATTCAAAACTTATTCAAGTGGAAAGTGCTTCTTCTCAACTTCTTACTCAGACATTGAACACTTATTTGGGCGACCAGAAAGTCATATTCGTATTCAAAAAATATGCAGGCAAAGACGAGAGCGGAAAAGATAAGTATCTCGATGGCTATTATGGTATAGAGCTCAGCCGTATGTATGATCAGAGTGCAAACAAAAAAGCATTTTATTATTCATTGAAAGATAATGCAGAAGTAGGTATAATCAAACTTTTGGAATTTTCAAGCGATGCGAATTACGATTTTGAAAGCTGTATAGAAAAGTTTGTGGAAGAAGGCAAGTCAAAGCTTATACTTGATTTGAGAAACAACGGCGGCGGAGATGCTACCAGCTTGCAATTTATCGCTCAATATCTTGTAAAAAACCCTGCTGATACTTCATTGCCTTTGATAAAGCTCGTATCCAATAGCGGAAACGGCAAGCTTGTAGAAAATATAGAATATTCTTCGACAGAGGGCGGAAACAATCCCAGCTATTATCTAGGAAACGAGATAGAAGGATTTGAGGTCGTAGTTTTGGCAAACTCAAATTCAGCGTCCGCATCCGAAGCGTTGATAGGAGCTTTGCAATATTACAATAATACCAAAATCGTTGGTACGACAACATTCGGCAAGGGTGTAGCTCAAAGAGTATTTACTCTTTCAAACGGTGATTTATTGTATGTGACAAACGGCACATATTATGTTCCCACCAGCGATGCAAAAGGTAATCTTGTATGGGAAAAATGTATTCACGGAGTAGGATTTACTCCTGAAGAAGAGAATATCTGCAATGATATAATATCTTCTTATGATACAGACAACTGTACGAAGAGAGCGGTAGAATTGTTTTCTTGAATGTATAAAAAGCAATAAAAAGAAGCCTTCTTAGGCTTCTTTTTTGTTGTCGTTTTAAATTATTTAAATATACTAATCGCAAAAAACATAAAAGTCATACTAAAATATGTCATATAAATGCGGACAATAGATAAATTGACTTTTAATGGAAATAATAATTGTGTCTTAATTAATAAGAAGTTTATTGACAAATGATGCGAAGTGTAATAATATTATATTGCACACGACCGAGAAAACTTCTTGTCGGTTGAGTATTTGTTTTTTACCTGATCAATGAAATATCGGAGAGTAAGGAGATTTATTTGAATAATATGTCTTTTGCTCTGCTTTTGCAGAGTTTTTTTATTCTCCAAAGGAGTAGATATGAAGAGAATCGGCGTGATAGGAATAGTTTTAAAGCAGGATAAAAATACTGCTTTGGCAATTCAAAATTTGTTGTCATCATTCAGTTCGATAATAATCGGAAGAATGGGAGTGCCCGATAAGGATACGGGCATAAGCACGATAAGTTTGATTGTCAAGGGGACAAACGAGGAAATATCCGCTTTGTCGGGAAAACTTGGAAAGCTCGATGAAGTGTATGTAAAATCAGCAATAACTTCTTTTGAAATAGGAGGATAAAATATGAAAAAATTTATCGTTATTTTAATCATTGTAGCAGTATTTGCAAGCGTCTTTGCTTTTGCGGGATGCGATAATAAAAACAACAACAATAATAATACCAATGATAATACCGAAGATGCGAGCGTAAACTATACTTTCGTAGCTCCAGACGGAGCACCTGCTTTGGCTATCGCAGGATTGTCCGATTCGATCACTACGGATACCGACACATACAAATTAAATATGAAAGTAGTTTCTTCTACCTCTATCGGCACAGAAGCACTCAAGAGCGATATAGCCATTGTGCCTGCCAATATGGCAGCAAAACTTTACAACGGCGGCAACGACATAAGACTTTTGTCGGTAGTCACCAACGGCAATTTGTTTTTGATGTCGAGCGGGGAGACCGAAATGACTGATCTCGAAGCATTGAAGGGCAGAATGGTATATTCTATCGGACAGGGAAGTGTGCCCGATATGATTTTTCAGTCTCTTTTGAGGTCCAACGATATAGTATATAAGCAGGGCGAATATGCTGTCGCAGGTATGGTTGTTATCAAGTATTTCCTCAACGGCAACGAAGTAATAAATCAAATGGCTTTGGCTCAGAAATCGGGCAATATCGTATATGGAATGCTTGCCGAACCTGCTGTAACAATGGCTAAAGGCAAGGGATTTTTTGAAGTAATGGATATGCAGTCTTTGTGGGCAGAAAGTGCTCAGAGCGAATATCAAGGTTATGCTCAGGCTGTATTGATAGCTAAAGCATCGGTATGCGAAGACAAACAATTTATTGCAAAACTTCTCGATGCCGTTAGTGCTAATGCTAAGAGTGTAGCGGAAGATCCCGAAAAAGCCGTTTTGGCAATAAAAGAGCTGTATCCTCAGACAACTCTTCAGAACGGAATGACCAAAGAAGTAGTGAAAAGATGCAATATCGCTGCCGTGACAATGCCTTCGGGTAAAGCATATTATGAGCAAATGCTCGAGACTGTTATGAAAATAAATGATTCTATAATCGGCGGCAAACTGCCTAATGATAATTTCTATTATGCAGGTTGAAAGGCGAATAGATCAAACAGCTTAGATCATTCTCAAATAAAGTAATAAAAATGGACAGACAAAAGCTCTATAAGATTCTTAATATACTTTTGCCTATATCCACACTTCTTTTGATATTGATAATATACGCAATCATATCAAAAGCGGTGGGGATAGATATGCTTGTGCCCTCAGTACCTTCTACTATAAAAGAATTGATAGGATTGTTTGGCAAAAAATCATTTTATACGGCAGTATTTTGGACTTTATTAAGAGCTTTTATTGCCTATTTTTCTGCGATTGTGGTGGCAGGTATTTTGGCGGTGCTGACTTATGTTTTCAAGCCCTTAAAAAGTGCGATGTCGCCGATAATTATTCTTATAAGAATAATGCCCACAATGTCATTGATATTGCTGGCTCTCATTTGGTTTGACAGCTTTGAAGCGACTGTATTGGTGGCATTCAGTGTGGTTTTTCCTATGCTTTATACGGCATTTGCAGATGCTTTGGAGAGTGTCGACAATGATCTTATAGAGATGGCCAGAATATATGAAGTCGACAAAAAGACAAAGATTTTCAAATTATACTTGCCGCAGATGTCATCGGGGATATTTACGGGAATAAGAAGCTCGATAGGTCTTAATCTAAAACTTATAATTGCCGCAGAAGTGCTTGCTCAGACGGCTGACAGCATGGGCATATACATGCAGTTTGCAAAAATAAATCTCGATACCGCCGAGCTTATAGCTTGGACAATTGTCGCCATATTGCTGGGAGCGTTTTTTGAAGGAATAGTCAAACTGATAGAGAAAAAGGTGGTGAAGTGGAAATGAAAATAGAAAATCTCAGTTTTTCATATCAGGACAAGAAAATATTCGAAGACTTTTCTTTTGATTTTGAAGAGGGCAAAGTGACTTGCATTATGGGAAGTTCAGGCGGAGGAAAGACGACTTTATTGAATTGTATAAGCGGACAGCTTGACTACAACGGCAAAATTTGTTATGGACAAAACGGAGATGAAAAGGACATAAAAATATCCTATATATTTCAACAGCCAAGGCTTATACCTTCGCTTACCGTAAAAGAAAATATAATGTTTGTCCTTGACAAAAAAAATAGGCAAGAGGCAAATATCAAAGCTGAAGATATGATAGAAAAAATGAATCTTCAGGATTGCAAAAATTCTTATCCATCACATATAAGCGGCGGACAGGCAAGCAGGACTGCAATCGCTAGAGCTTTGGCTATACAAAGCGACATATTGCTTATGGATGAGCCGTTCAAGGGATTGGATATAAAATTGAAAAATTATATATTTGAATTGTTAAAACCGCTTATTTCTCAAAAATCAGTGATATTTGTCACGCACGATGTAGAAGAAGCTCTGAGCGTAGCTGACAGGATAGTTGTATTGTCTAGAGAGAAAAATCAAGCAGTAAAGATAATAGAGAATATACCAATCGATGACGATAAAAATTGCCGTGATATATATACTAAAAAACTAAACGATATCAGAAAGAAAGTCTTTGCGGCTCTTTTAAAATGATTGTCGGATAGAAGTAAAAAAACAAGGTTTTGCCTTGTTTTTTTGTTTTTTAAAAGCATATTAGACATAATTCAAAAATTATGTCTTTTGCTTTTTATTATTATGTACAAAATAGTTTTCAGCTGTTTTTTGCCATATCAATCAAACTGCGTAATTTTGTGATTTGTTCGCTTGAAAGCATACAGCTTGCCGAATTGAAAAATTCTTCGAGTTTTTGATTGTCTAAAGTGCCGTTTTTTCTTCCTTCTTCCACAAGATAAAACATCTCCTGCATAAGTCTTTCTTCAGACATGCCCGAATATTTGTCAATCTCTTCTTCTAAAGACTTTGGTATGTTGTCTTTGTTTTGAGAATTGGTTTGATATGTATTTTTGAAAAGATTTGACATATCGAGATTTGAGAAAGAAATTTGATTGTTGGATTGATTAAAAAAATTGTTTTTTTTCATTTTTGTCGCTCTTTATGGATGATTTTATGATTATTCGTCTTCGCTATATAATTTAGATATAGTTTTGTTGACTTCTTCTTCGTTGAGATTTATGGTCTTTGGCTGAGAAGAATTGTTATTGTTGTTCATGAGCTGGGGCAATAACTGCATGAGCATAGACATATCTTTGTTGCCGCCGCCACTCATCATTTGCATTATTTTGCCGATATCCATATCCATATTTATACCTCTCAATATTTTATGTAATTTTTTCGATATAGGTGCATGATATCAATGAATATAATTCAATTTGTCTATCAATGTGAGAATTGCGTGTATATCGCTTATAGAATTGTTGTAGCCGATACTTACTCTTACGGTTCCGCTGTCCAAGGTGTCGAGCTGTTTGTGTATAAGCGGGGCACAGTGAAGTCCGCATCTTACGGCAATATCGTGTTCATTGAGATAATCGCCGATATCTGTGGAAGGAAAATCTTTGTAGTTAAAAGATACGACACCGCTGTTGTGAACAGAGTAAAGTTTGATATTTTTTATCTGTTTGAGTCCGTATATTAGTTCGCTCGTAAGATATTTTGTATTGAGTGAAATTTTGGGGAGATTCTGATATGTCCAGCTTGCACTTGCTCCCAATCCTACGATACCTGCACTGTTTACGGTGCCTGCTTCGAATGCGTCAGGCGGAACATCAGGTTGGATAAGGCTTTCGCTGTGCGAGCCCGTTCCGCCGAATTTTATAGGATAAAGCTTGTATTTGGTATTGTATACCAAAAATCCCGTGCCTTGACAGCCGTGCAATCCTTTGTGTCCTGCCGCTACCAAAAAGTCGATATTGTTTTCTTGAATGTCGAGTTTGATATGACCTAAGGATTGAGCCGTGTCGACAAAAAACGGTATGTTGTGTGCCTTGGCTATCTTTCCGATATCTCCGATATCAGTTATGTTTCCCGTGACATTGGAGATATGATTTGCACAAATAAGCTTAGTGTCGCCGGTAATGGCGTTTTTTACGGATATGGGGGATATTATGCCGTTTTCGTCAGGAGTAATTTCTATTATGTTTATGCCGATAGAATCTTTGAGATGATACAAAGGCCTTGCCACTGAATTATGCTCGTTTGAAGTGATTATTACATCGCACTTTCTGCCTTTGAAATTGAGAAGATATCCTATAAGAGCAAGATTTGATGCTTCTGTACATCCCGATGTGAATATCAATTCGTATTTGTCATCGCAATTAAGGAGTTTTTTTAAAAGCTGTCTTGTATCATAAATCTTTATGGCAGTATCGATAGAATCGTTGTGTCCGCCTCGTCCGGGGTTTGAAGAATAAGATAATTGCTTGAACATTTCGTCAAACATACATCTGGGTTTGAATCTCGAAGTTGCGGCATTGTCCAAATATATCATTGTTTACCTCACAAGTTTTGAGTCTTTGTAATATATTGTATTAGGAGCGGGGTACATAAATACCTAGGAGAAAGCTATGAATTATTTAATGATGATTTTCCGCTCCCGTAACGAGGCACTTGCCATGTACGAATATCTGAAAGCAAGGGGAGTAAGTTGCAGCACTATGAATGCTCCCAGAAGTCTTATGAAGTCCTGCGGAGTAGCAATAAGAACAAATATAAACGAAAGCTCGCTTTTAAAACTCATAAACGGATATCCTAAAAATGCTGATGTAAAGGTCTATGCGGTCACATCGACTTTTGGCGGTACGAGTTATAGACAAATATATTGACAGACGGGGCTAGAAAATAGTCCCGTTTTTCTCTGAAGATATAAAGTAAAATTCAAATGAGTTTAAGATCGTAAAAATTTAATGCCTTTAAAGTTTTGGGATGATATTAAATAAAGACTTTGCTTTTTCAAATTTAAAATTTCACATAAAAATATTGAGATAAAGAAGTATATTTTGTATATATTGCGATATATTATAATAAAATATTTTATAATGCTTTACAAACAAGGCGTTTTGTAATATAATTAACCTAAAACAATATATTTTTTAAGGAGATTCTTTTTTAATTATGGTAGTTCCACTGTTATCGGCGTCTATCAGCACTTCTGAGATTGTTACTTATATTGTGGCAATCGCAGTATTGGTTATTTTTTCCGCTTTCTTCTCTTCGACAGAAACGGCTTTCTCAACTTTCAATCGCATAAGACTCAAAAACCTTTATTCAAACGAGCCTAAGAAGTATGGCAAGGTTTATTATTTGAGCGAGCATTTTGACGGATTGATTTCTACGATTCTTATCGGAAACAATATTGTAAATATCGCATCTGCGACTTTGGCTACATTGCTTTTTACAAAATTGATAGAGAATCAAGATGTTGCCGGTACTGTTTCTACGGCAGTCATTACGGTAGTAGTGCTTATATTCGGTGAAATTTCGCCTAAGTCTATCGCAAAGCGTAATCCCGAATATTTTGCAAGATTTTCCGCTCCTTTTATACTTTTGCTTTATTATATTATTTTCCCTATCAACAAACTCATGGGATACTGGCAAAATTTCTTGGGAAAGATTTTCAAGAAAAAGGACAAGGATAATATCACTGATGAAGAACTTATCACTTATATAGACGAAGCTCAGACGGAGGGCGGTCTTGACGAATACGAAGGAGACCTCATTAGATCTGCAATCGAATTTGACAATATGACCGTAAAAGATGTGTTTACTCCAAGAGTAGATGTCGAGGCTGTCAATATCGAAGACAGTATGTCAGATGTCATGAAAGTCTTCAGAGAGAGCGGTTATTCAAGACTTCCCGTATATCAGGAAAATATTGACACGATAAAGGGTATTATCAATTTGAGAGATTTTTACGAAGCTTATATTGACGGAGTGAGCGATTTTTCAAAGATAATTACTACTTCCGTAATTTATGTGCCTGACACAATGAAGATAAGCGATGTTTTGAGAAAACTTCAGATGGCAAAGACTCATATCGCTATCGTGGTTGATGAGTTTGGCGGAACTATGGGTATAGTTACGCTCGAAGATATTCTCGAACAGCTTGTAGGCGATATATGGGACGAAAGCGATGAAGTAGTCGAACCTATTATCAAACTTTCTGACAACAAATATTTAGTAATGGGAGATATCAATCTCGATGAATTTTTTGAATATTTCGGCGTAAACGAAAAACAAGTCGAATACGATACCGTCACATTGAGCGGATACATCGCACTCGTACTCGGAAGAATGCCTCAGGTAGGCGACATAATAAATTATGAAAACCTTGCTCTTACCGTAAAGAAAATGGACAACACGGTAGTAGAAAAGGTAGAAGTAATCGTCAATATGCCCGAGGAAGAAGAAAAAGAAGAAAAATAATTCTTTTCAACCCAATTTTAAGAAAAATTTTTAGCACATATAGATTTATAGGAGGCAGGAATGTACAAAAAGGTGGATTCCGGAATGAACTTCTGTCAAAGAGAAAAAGAAGTCATCGAATTCTGGAAACAAAACAAGATTTTTGAAAAAAGCGTAGAAATGAATAAAGGCAAGGAGTCATTCTCTTTTTATGATGGCCCCCCTACCGCCAACGGAAAACCTCATATCGGTCATATTCTCACAAGAGTTATGAAAGATATTATTCCTAGATACAAAACTATGAAAGGTTATTATGTGGCAAGAAAGGCAGGTTGGGATACACACGGTTTGCCTGTTGAGCTTGAAGTAGAAAAATTGCTCGGCATTGACGGAAAGCCCGAGATTGAAAAATACGGCATCGAGCCCTTTATCAAAAAATGTAAGGAAAGCGTTTGGAAATACAAGGGCGAATGGGAAAGAATGAGTGACAGAGTGGGTTATTGGGTAGATATGGACAACCCTTATATCACTTATGACGACAATTATATCGAATCCGTATGGTGGGCAGTAAAGACCATAGCAGACAAAGGACTTATCTACAAAGGTCACAAAATCGTGCCTTATTGTCCTAGATGCGGAACTGCTTTGTCTTCTCACGAAGTTGCTCAAGGATATAAAGATGTAAAAGAAAAATCAGTATTCATAAAGTTCAAGAGAAAGAACAATGACGGTTTCTTCCTCGCTTGGACTACCACACCTTGGACATTGCCTTCCAATGTGGCTTTGTGTATGAATCCTGACGAAAATTATGTAGAAATCAAAGCTGACAACGGCGAAATTTATGTGCTTGCAGAAGCTCTTGTTCCTTCTTTGTTTGAGAATTACGAAGTATTGAGTACAAAACTCGGCAAAGATTATGAATACGAAGAGTATATCCCTCTTTACAACTGCAACGACACAAAGAAAAAGGCATATTATGTCACAAATGATGGTTATGTCACATTGACAGACGGTACAGGTATAGTACATATCGCTCCTGCATTCGGTGAGGACGACTCCAAAGTCGGCAAGAAATACGATTTGCCTTTTGTACAAATGGTTGACGACAGAGGCAGATTCATTGCAGGTACAGGCGAACTCGAAGGTATCTTTGTAAAAGACGGTGACAAGCTTGTCATAAAGGATCTCAACGAGAGAGGACTTTTGTTCAAAGAATTGCTTTTCGAGCACAGCTATCCTTTCTGCTGGCGTTGTGACACTCCTTTGTTGTATTATGCAAGATCAAGCTGGTTTATCAAGATGACGGCAGTCAGAGATCAGCTTCTCAAAAACAATGCTACCGTAAATTGGATGCCTCCTACTATCGGCACAGGTCGTATGGGCAACTTCCTCGAGAATGTCATCGACTGGGGTGTTTCGAGAGAAAGATATTGGGGTACTCCTTTGCCTATCTGGGTATGTCCCGATTGCGGCGAAATCAAAGTCATCGGAAGCAGGGAAGAACTCAGAAGACTCGGTAATCTTAAAGAAGATATCGAACTTCATAAGCCTTATATCGACAAAGTAGTTTTCAAATGCGAGAAGTGCGGCGGCACAATGAAGCGTACTCCCGAAGTTATGGATTGCTGGTTCGACAGCGGAAGCATGCCTTTTGCTCAGCTCCACTATCCTTTTGAAAACAAAGATGTTTTCAATGAGCAATTCCCCGCAAACTTCATAAGCGAGGCAGTTGACCAGACAAGAGGTTGGTTCTATACGCTTCTTGCTATATCCACATTGCTCTTTGACAAAGCTCCTTTCAAAAACTGTATCGTTTTGGGACATGTCAATGACAAAAACGGTATTAAGATGTCAAAACACAAGGGCAATGTAGTAGACCCTTGGTCAGTACTCGATGTGCAGGGTGCAGATGCCGTAAGATGGTACTTCTATTCTTCTTCCGCTCCTTGGCTCCCTTCGAGATTCTCGGCAGAAAATGTATCTGAGTGTCAGAGAAAGTTTATGGGTACTCTTTGGAATACTTATTCATTCTTTGTACTTTATGCAAATATCGACAATTACGACCCTTCTAAGTACAATCTCAAGGATTGCAAGTTGTCACACATGGATAAGTGGATTTTGTCAAATCTCAATACATTGATAGACTATGTAGACAAATGTCTTGACGATTATAAGATTACCGAAAGCTCGAGAGCAATACAGGATTTTGCCGATATACTCTCAAATTGGTATGTTCGCCGTGGCAGAGAAAGATATTGGGGCAGCGAAATGACTGACGACAAGATTGCCGCATATACGACACTCTATACAGTACTCGTCACTTTATCAAAAGTCATTGCGCCTTATACTCCTTTTATGGCAGAGAGCATATATCAGAATTTGGTGCCCAACTTCTTTAAGGATGCACCCGAAAGCGTTCATCTTTGCAAGTTCCCTGAGGCAGATATGTCCATGGTAGACAAAAAGCTCGAAGAAGATATGGCATTCGTATTGCAAGCGGTTGTACTCGGAAGAGCCGCAAGAAACAAGGCAAACATCAAAAACAGACAGCCTTTGGAAAGTCTTTATATTCTTACAGACAAAAAAGTAAATGACAAAGATATTATATCTTTGGTAGCTGACGAAATCAATGTGAGAAATTGCGAAATCGTGACAGACAAATCCAAGTTTATGACTTACGAGCTCAAGCCTCAACTCAAGACTTTGGGACCTAAGTACGGAAAACATCTCGGAGCAATAAGACAATATCTTGCTACTTGCACAAATGCAAGCGAGATAGTGGATTGCGTAAACAGCGGAAAGACATACAAATTCCAAGCTGACGGCGAAGAAATCGAACTCTCTCTCGATGACTTGCTCATTACTCCCGTAAACAAGAGCGGTTATGCACTCGAGAGCGATGCTACAATGACAGTAGTAATCGATATAAATCTCACTGACGAACTCATCAATATGGGTATTGCCAGAGAGCTTACATCCAAGATTCAGACAATGCGTAAAGAGGCTGGATTTGAAGTGGTTGACCACATCAAGATTGGATTTAAGGGTGACGGAAAGAGTGCTGATATTCTCAAAAATGACAAGTCGATTTGCGAAGGCGTGCTTTGCGATGAGCTCAAAGAAGAGTTGTTTGAAGGCTATCAGAAAGACCTCGACATCAACGGTGAAATAATTACAATCGTTGTGGCAAAGAAGTAATACTGCGGAAATTATGATAAAAGTAGCAACCGATTGGAATGATTATCAGATAATAGCGACAGGAGAAGGACAGAAGCTGGAAAAATGGGGAAAACTCGTATTGCTTCGTCCCGATCCGCAGATTATCTGGAAGAGTACTACGCCTTTGGAAAACAATAAGTCTATCAATGCCAGATATATTCGCTCAAATCAGGGCGGAGGCAGATGGGAGTTCAAAGGCAATGTCCCCGACAATTTTACGATTGAGAGAAAAGGTCTTAAGTTTTCACTCAAACTCATGGGATTCAAACATACAGGTCTTTTCCCAGAGCAAGCGGTGAATTGGGACATAATGCAAGAGCTTATCACAAAGAGCCAAAGACAGATAAAAGTTCTCAATCTCTTTGCTTATACAGGCGGAGCTACGGTAGCTTGTGCAAAAGCCGGTGCGTTTGTTACGCATGTCGATGCGGCAAAAGCTATGGTGGACAGGGCAAAGACAAATGCGTCTTTAAGTCAGATTCCCAATGACAGAATAAGATATATCGTAGACGATTGTCAGAAATTCATTGCAAGAGAGATAAGAAGAGGCAATAAATACGATGCGATTATCATGGACCCGCCCTCTTATGGCAGAGGAACAAACGGCGAAGTGTGGAAACTAGAGGAAAATATATACGATTTGGTGGCAGAATGTACAAAGGTTTTGTCAGATAAACCACTCTTTTTCCTCATAAATTCTTACACTACGGGACTTCAACCTCAGGTAATCGACAATATACTTCGTCTTTGTCTTAAAGATTATAAGGGCGAAAGCATTGCATACGAGGTAGGTTTGCCTACTCAGGAAGGACTTATACTTCCTTGTGGTTGCAGCGGACTCTGGACAGCAAAAAATAAATAAAAACAGGATATATATGACAGAATTTACTACTAAAGATTTGATAGTTTTGTATGAGGACAATCACATAATAGTTGTGGTTAAGCCTTTTAATATTCCTTCGCAGGCAGATGAGTCAAAGGATAAAGATATGCTGACGATTGTCAAAGAATATCTTGAAGAAAAGTATGACAAACCCGGACAAGCCTATGTAGGACTTGTACACAGACTTGACAGACCTACGGGCGGTGTAATGGTATTTGCCAAAACATCCAAGGCTGCGGCAAGACTTAGCGAAGATATTAGAAACGGCGAATTTGAAAAAATGTATTTGTGCGTAAGCTGCGGTGTTCCCAATCAAAGACAAGGGGAGCTCAAACATTATCTCAAAAAGAATCAGGCAAAGAATATTGTACAAGTAGTGCCTCAGGCCACTGAAGGTGCAAAACTTGCCATTTTGGATTATTCCTTTGTTCAGGAAGTAAAAGGCTTCAGCTTGTTCAAAATACAATTACATACAGGCCGTTCGCATCAGATAAGAGTTCAGATGGCATCGATAGGTTTGCCTTTGTTTGGCGACAGCAAATATGGTGCAGATCCCAAGACATACAAGCACAAGCTCGGTTTGTGGGCTACTGAAATAAAGTTTGTACATCCCGTAAAGAAAGAGAAGATGACATTTATCGTTCATCCTCCCAAAGACGAGGTGCCTTGGAAAGCATTCGATATATCGAGAATATTGAATGTCGGTATTGCTCCAAATCCTTATGACGATCTTGCTAATTTTAATGTTTTGCAGGACAAGACAAAAGCTTTGATAAAGCAGGAAAACAAAGACAATCAATAAATATTTGATTTAAAGACGATATGTTTTTAAATAGTTTTTAATTCTTAAAAATGATAATAAAAAAATAAGGACTTTAAAGTCCTTATTTTTTTATTTAGAAAAGTATTGATTATTGATTATTTTCGTCAAGCGATTTGTCTTCTGTCTCGGCAGAAACTTGAGTTGCAGCTTTCTTTGACTTCGTATTAGACTTGTTTGTCGAAGTCTTTGCTACCTTTTCTGAAGTTTTTGTTTTTGAGGTAGTTTTCTTTGAAGAAGTAGTCTTGGGCTTGGTTGTTGTCAAAGCTTTTTCGTCAGTGTCAATCGACTTTGACTTTGAAGTCTTTGATTTTTTGTTTTCCACTACTTGTGCGGTGGAGAGCAGTGGCTCTTTTTCTATATTTTCTTCAAAAATCTTTTTGTCTTCTTCAAGTTGTTCGCTTGCATTTTTGATATCTTTTTCATCGACTGTATCAGTCTTTACGATTTGCATGTCGCTTTCGCTGTCAAATACTAAGGCTTCGTCATTTCCTTCTTTTGAAGTGTCATTCTTGACTGCTTTTGTCTTTACGGAAGATATATATGAAGTCATGCTGTAAAAGACATTTCTGAAGTGGTCTGCCACTCTTTCCATATTGCTTACTATTGACAAGAAAATACCGCCGCTTTCAGCACTACATGTGTTGTTGTGCAATCTTGCAATATGGTTTTTGGAAAGGTCGCTTTCATAGGAGTCTACGAGGTCTTCATAGCCCTCTACTTCGTCTTTAAGTCCGAGATTTTTCTTTTCAAAAGCTTCCATTACATTTTCGTAAAGGTGGTCGATTGCTCCTTTCATAAGCAAGATCTCATCGTTTGCTACATTAGAGAAGTTGAGATTGTTTTCTACAAGTTCTTGTGCGTATTCGCATATATTTTCAGCATAGTCGCCGACTCTTTCGATATCGCTTATTGCGTGATAGAAAGACGCTATCTCCTTTTCTTCTATATATGATATATCCTTTGTGGATATTTTTACAGAATACTTTGTAAGTTTTTTGTTGAGATAGTCGATATGCTTTTCTCTCTCTTCAAATTCTTGCTTTTTGTCAAAGTTGAGCTTTGTAAGGCATTCTATCGATATATCGAAGTTTGTCTTAGCAAGTTCTGCCATTGCAATGATTTCTTTTCTGAGCATCAGAAGAGCAATAGAAGGAGTCTTGAGTATTCTGTCGTCAATATACATAAATCTCTTTTCTTCGGGAACTTCCTGTTCTTTGTTCTTTTTGTCTCTTACAATCAAAGTCGCAAGCTTTGTCAAACCGCCTGTAAAAGGTACCAATATTATCGTAGATACCACATTGAACAAGGTGTGGAACAATGCTATCTGAGTACCGATTACATCAGGTACGAGTTTTGCAAGCCAATAATCGAATGCAAGTTTTGGACTTATAAGCGGCAATAGGAATATCAGCAAAGAGAAGATTATCGTACCGAAGATATTGAACATAAGGTGTATTACAGATGCACGCTTTGCGTTTGCGTTTGCACCGATAGATGCGAGAATTGCCGTAACGCAGGTACCTATGTTTATACCGAGTGTCATGAATATCGCACTTCTCAAAGTCATCATTCCTGCCGCACCCAGAGTAATCAAAATCGAAGTGGTAGCAGATGACGATTGTATAAGAGCAGTAAACGCAAGACCTATAATCATAAGCAAAAACGGGTTGCGGATTGAGGAAATAAACTGGCTTATAGCTTCGTCTTTACTGAATGCATCCATAGCACTTGACATAAAATCCATTCCGACAAATATTACGCCTATTCCGCAAATCAACATACCCGATTTTGCTACTTTATCTTTACTAGACATTGTCATAAAGGCACCTACACATGCCAACGCCGCAAGGAAAGAGGCGATAGGCAAAGATTGCAGGGCAGCGATATGAGCTGTAATAGTAGTACCGATATTCGCACCCATAATAATACCGGTAGCCTGTTTTAGAGTCATAATTCCTGCATTTACAAAACCTACGACCATGACGGTTGTCGCTGAGGAGGATTGTATGACTGCTGTAATACCGGCACCGGTAGCAATTCCCATAAATCTGTTGTTTGATAATTTGTTGAATAAGGGTTTTAAACGATTGCCTGCAAGAGTCTGCAAGTTATCGCTCATAAGTTTAAGACCTAATAAAAAGGTTCCTAGTCCACCAAAAAGTAATAATAACGCTTCAAATTTTTCCATAGGTCAAGTATATCATATCCAAACAAAAAAGGCACGCAAAATACACCACAATTTCAAAATATGTCCATATTTTTAGAAATTAATCCATATTTTCTACTATTGTCTACATTTTTGAGCAAATTTTATCCGTTTTGTACATGTTTTGTTTTATTTTCTATTTGAAAAGATAGGTTTTTATCGACATATAATGCAGTTTTTTGTAATATAATGTAATTTTATTGATGATTTTGATAAGATTTTATACAATGTTAATAATCTTGTAATGTACATATTTTGCTACAATATCAAAAATAATATTGTTTTTATATGGATTTTAATATATAATTATATATAGATATTAAGAGGTATTTATGGACAAACTTATTCTTTTGGATTCCAACAGCTTGATAAACAGAGCATACTATGCTTTGCCAAATCTTACAAATCATTCGGGACAATATACGGGTGCTATTTTCGGATATCTCAATATGTTGCTCAAAATCGTAGATACTTACAAGCCTACTCATATTATAGCTACATTTGACAGAAAAGCTCCCACTTTCAGAAAAGAGATTTATGACGGATACAAAGCCACCAGAAAACCTATGCCTCATGAGCTTGCAAGTCAGCTTGCTCCTTTAAAAGAAATCATCAAAGCCATGAATATCCCTATTCTCGAAATGGACGGATATGAGGCTGACGACATAATAGGTACTTTGGCAAAAAAATTCAAAGTGCAGACTTTTATCGTCACGGGAGACAAAGACTCCTTGCAGCTGATAGACGATACCACTACCGTGCTTCTCACAAAAAAGGGTATTACGGAGATAGCTTATTATGACGAAGCGATGTTGAAAAGCGAAGGTTTGGTGCCTTCTCAGATAATAGACCTCAAATCTTTGATGGGCGATAGTTCTGACAATATCCCTGGAGTTGCGGGAGTTGGCGAAAAAACAGCAAAAGATTTACTTGCAAAATACAATACTCTTGACGGAGTATATGAGCATATAGATGAAATAAAAGGAAAACTTCAGGAAAAACTTGTCCTTAACAAGGACATGGCATACTTATCCTATGAGCTTGCCACTATAAATACTCATTCGCCCATAGATATCGCTTTGGACGAGGCAAAATTTATATATCCTCCTTTTTCGGGTGAAGTAAAGAGACTTCTCAAAAACTTGGAGCTTACAAAGATAGTAGACAGATTGCAGTTTGACGGCGAGAGCGAAGCGGGCGGCACTTTGGACGGACAAGCTTTTGAATTGCCTGTTAGTCAGGATATCGACAATATCGAAGGGCTAAATGAAGTTTTGGCAAAAATTCTCATGCATGGAGAATTTGCCTTCAGCCTTTCCAAAAAAATCACGATTGCAGTAGACGGAGAGTGTTTTAACATTCTTATTGCAGACAACCTTTTCGGAGAGGGAATAGATTATAATCAATTTATTTCTGCCATGAAGGGAATATTTGAAAGCGACAAAATCCAAAAGATTTGCTATGACAGCAAAAACGCAATGCATATTTTAGAGCAAAACGATACAAAGCTTTGCAATGTGAAAAGCGATGTTTTGCTCAAGGCATATCTTGTGGATGCAAACAGGAATTACAAGAGCGAACAAGAATTGTTCAATGCCTACAATCTTCCCGAGGGAGATGAAGCTATCCTTATATATTATATTGATAATATATTGGATAAGGAATTGGAAGAGAGAAATCTCACAAAGTTGTATAAAGAACTCGAACTTCCTCTTGTCTATGTGCTTTATGATATGGAAAAACAAGGTTTTAAAGTAGACCTTAATATCCTTAAAGAGCTTGACGACAAATATACCAAAGAACTTGATTCGCTCATCAAAGAAATAGTAGCTTATGCAGGTAAGCCTTTTAATGTCAATTCTACAAAACAGCTTGCAAGCGTTTTGTTTGAAGACTTAGGACTCAAGACAGGGAAAAAGACAAAGACAGGTTATTCTACTAATGTAGATGTGCTAAACTCTATCAAAAATCAGCATCCTATCGTTCCTCTTATTTTAAGACAAAGAGAATTGGCAAAACTCAAATCCACTTATCTTGACGGAATTTTGCCTATGGTGGACAGCAATCACAAAATTCATACTGTTTTTAAGCAGACTGTGACCGCAACAGGAAGACTTTCTTCGACAGAGCCAAATCTTCAGAACATACCTATCAGAAAGCCCGAAGGCAAACAAATAAGAAAAATGTTTGTCGCAAGTCAAGGCAATACTTTGGTATGTGCCGATTATTCGCAAATCGAACTAAGGCTTATGGCAGAGTTCAGCGGCGATGAAACAATGCTCAATGCGTTCAACAACAATATTGATATTCATGCTACCACGGCATCCAAAGTATTCGGTGTGCCTTTGGAAATGGTGACGCCCGATATGCGTAGACAGGCAAAAGCCGTAAACTTCGGCATAATATACGGCATAAGCGACTTCGGTCTTTCCGAAGACCTGGGAATATCCGTGTATAAGGCAAGGGATTTTATAGCTGGATATTTTGCCACATACCCCAAAATAAAACAATATATGGATAAATGCGTGGAAATCGCAAAAGAAAAGGGATATGTGACTACTTATCTCAACAGAAGAAGAGAAATACCCGAGCTAAAATCTTCTAATTACAACTTAAGAAGTTTTGGCGAAAGAGTGGCTATGAATATGCCTTTGCAAGGAAGTGCCAGCGACATAATCAAAATGGCTATGCTTAAAGTATATGATACTTTAAACCAAAAGAAGCTCAAAGCAAAACTCATAATGCAAGTCCATGACGAACTCATTATAGATTGTCCTTTGGATGAAGTCGAAGAAGTAAAAACCTTGCTTGTCGATTGCATGCAAAACATCACTCCCGACTTCAAAGTAAAACTTGTGGCAGAGTGCGGCAGCGGAGATAATTGGCTGGAGGCAAAATAATGAAAATTGCAATCATAGGTGGTATCGGAAGCGGAAAAAGTGCAGTAGTCCATACAATATCAGGACTAGGGTATATCGTGTGCGATTGCGATGCCATATACAAGGAGATTTGTACTACAAAAGAATATATCGATAAAATCGATAAGTATTTTGATGTCGTGAAAGACGGTATAATCGACAAAAAAGCATTGTCAGAAATCGTATTCAGCGACAAAGAAAAATTGGCTCTTCTCAACAGCATTGCTCATCCTCTTGTGTTTGATAGAGTGGATAAATTGAGCCAAAAGAGCAAAGACAATATATTTATCGAAGTGTCGGCTTTTGATATGAGTATGAAAGACAGATTTGACAAAATAATTTTTGTAGATTGTTCCCACAATAAAAGAGTGGAGAGAATATTAGAAAGAAATCCTTCTTTGAATAAAGATATGATAGAAAAAATAATGTCTAGTCAATTGGATATCGAGAAGATGAAAAGCATATCCGATTATGTCATAGTCAATGACGGCGATATGGAAGAATTGAGAAAAAAAGTAAAAGCTATGCTAAAAGATATTAAATAATATACATAATTTAAAAAGCAGACTATTCGGTCTGCTTTTTGTTATATTTATTAGACAAATTATTTATTTTTCTTTTTATCTGCGTGCTGGATATTTTCGGGATTGATATGCACATCGAGTTGAGGATAGGGGATAGATATCTCATATTTGTCAAAAGCTTTTTTTACAGCTTCCATCATATACCAGTGTGCTGTCCAGAAATCATCAGTCTTTGTATAGAATCTTGCAAGTATATCAATCGAACTTTGTCCGTGATTGCTGATATTTACCAAAGGCTCGGGGTCTGAAAGAATCTGAGGACAATTATTTATACATTCTCTTATTGCCATCTTGGCTTTTTCAAAATCATTGTCATAAGATATGCTGAATGTGATATCGTCTCTTCTTGTGCCTTGCTTGGAGAAATTTATGATTATTGAATTTCCCGCTTTGCTGTTTGGAATAACAATAATTTTATTGTCGCCTGTACGCAAGTATGTGTAAAACAATTTTATATCTTCTACCGTACCCGATTCGTCCTCTATTTCGATAAAATCTCCTATTTTATAAGGACGCATTACAATTACTACCACACCGCCTGCAAAGTTTGACAGCGAGCCTTGCAAGGCAAGACCGATAGTCAGTCCTATCGATGTGATTGCAGCGGCAATACTCGATGTTTCGATGCCGAGATAGGTAAGCAGAGTAGCAAAACCTATAAAAATTATAATTCGTCTTACCCAAGGTATAGAAATTTTTCTAATGGTTTCATCGACATGCTTTTTTTGCAAAGATTTGTCGATTTTTTTGCATATAGCTTTTATGATAGCACAAAACAGTGCAAATATTATAAGAGCAATTACTATCTTTAGTCCTTCAGTGACTATCCATTCGCAGGCTTTTGTAAAAAGGTCTGCAAAAGTAACAGACAATAAATAATTCATATACTCCTCCTAAGTAAGAATGTTTACTAAATAATACCAAAATATAATCAGAATAGCAATAAAATTATAAAAATTTTTATGCTTATTGACTTTGTGTGTGACTATATAATAAAATCAGTATGTAAAAATAAGGAGTAATTTATGGAAACAATTTATTTTGCTGGCGGCTGTCTTTGGGGAGTGCAAGCTTTTATCAGAACATTAAAAGGCGTTGTGTCTACCGAAGCGGGTAGGGCAAACGGCACATCACAAAGTTTATATGGCGAATATGACGGCTATGCTGAATGTGTTAAGACCGTATTTGATCCCGAAGTGGTTTCTGTATATGAGCTGATGAATTATTTTTTTGAGATAATCGATCCGTATAGTCTTAATAAGCAAGGAGAAGATGTAGGGAAGAAATACAGAAGCGGTGTTTATAGTGAGAATGAAAGACACTTAAAAGAGGCAAAAGAGTATATTGAAAAGCGAGATAACAAAGAGCGTATAGTCGTTGAAGTTTTGCCATTGACCAATTATGTAAGAAGTGCAGAAGAGCATCAGGACAGATTGGAAAAATATCCCAATGATTATTGTCATATACCCAAAGCTCTTTTGAATAAGTATAAAAAAAAATAATATTCAGTTTGTTATTTTATGTTGATATACACAGCAAATTTATATTCAACTAAAAATGCGTTTATCGGATTAAAATATTTTAAATGGAATAAAAAATCGAGAGGAAATCCTCTCGATTTTTATATAAGCATTGTCGCTTTATTTGGTGCACCGAAGTTCAATATGCTTGAACTTATAGGAAAAGAATAAACAGCTTGAGAGTTTTCAGACTGTTTTTCAATTTGTTCTAGATATTCTTTTGTTACTTTTGGTCTATCGTTTTTATCAGTAAAGTTGTATGTAATAATTATTCTGTCAGGGTAGTAAATTACTTCTCTTATAAAAGTATTTATAATTAGTTTGCTTATCAGCTTTTTGTCAGCATTATCATATATTACGGATTTTAGATATTGTTTTATATCGTCTAAAGATAGGTGAGTATAGTTTTTTAGTTTTTCTTTGTCAATCTCTATTTCCTTTTGCATAATAAACTTCTCTAATTCTATGAGTCTGGATTTTGTTTGTTCGGTAATAATGCCTTGTTCGATAGCTTTTATCAAATTGTTACTGGCTTTTACGGCATCATCTTTTTGCTTGATAAGTAAGTTAAGAGCAGTATCGTCTTTTAATATTTGCATATGCAAGTTGTATATTTTCTCGGATAAGAAATCTATAGCTTTATCGTTTTTTAGAAAAGCCAAAGTATGATTAATTACCATATCCTCTAAGAGGCTTTTTTTCACTGATTTTACTTTGCAATCGTGGCGATTTTTTCTTTGGGATAAACATACATAGTAGTAATGTATATCTCCTGTTTTGCTAGTACCGCTTTCACCGCTCATTCGTTCTTTGCATAATCCGCAATAAAGTTTTCCTGACAAGAAATATTCAAATACTTCTTTTTTACGGCTCGGAGCAATTTTGTTATCTTCGTTGATTAGCTGCACTTTTTCCCATAAATCATCGCTTATAATTCTAGGGTAGACTTTGTCATAGATTTCACCTTTGTGTTCCAATATGCCTGTATATTTTTTATTATGTAGCATTAGATAAATAGCTTTTTCGTTAAATGGTTTGCCTGTTTTTCTGACTATACCATTTTGATTTAATTTATTGAGAATAGTCTTTGCGTTAAAGCCTTGCGAATACATAGTAAATATATCTACTACGATAGAAGCCTCATATTCATTTATGTATAGTTTCTTATCTTTTCTGTCATAGCCATACATTAAATAACCGCCTGTGCAGTTGCCTTTGAGCCAACTTTCTCTTATGCCTCTGTTTACTTTTTGAGCGAGTTCTTCTGAATAATACTGGTTAAAGCCTTCGAGTAAGGCTTCCATAAGAGTACCTTCGGGAGTATCGGGGATATTTTCCATAGCTGATATGAGTTTAACTCCATTGTCTTTAAGAGTTTTCTTATGAACTACCGATTCATACTTATTGCGAGAGAATCTGTCTAATTTATAAACGATTACGACATCGAATTGTTTTTTGTAGCTATCCTTGATCATCTTTTGGAAAGCAACTCTGTTATCGGTTGTACCGCTTACGGCTCTATCGATATATGTATCTATAATTATAATGTTATTTTTCTTTGCATACTCATTGCACACACGAAGTTGACCTTCGATAGATTGTTCAGTCTGACTATCTGAACTATAACGGGCATATATAAC
>CALWKW010000005.1 GCA_944381365.1 uncultured Christensenellaceae bacterium
AAATACAAAAACTATTATACATATAATTTTGATTGTGGCAAACTTAAACGTTATGGAAAGTCCTTTTGCTTTTCACACTATATAAGGGCAAACGTATTGGAAGAAATCGTGCTCGGAGATATACGCGAAATGGCAAAAAGGATTGTACTAGACGAAAAATCTATACGAGAAGAATATGTGCGACATAATGCCAAACTGAAAGACCAAAGCATAAAGTCTATTAAAAAAGAATTACAACTAAAAAACAAGCGTATAGAAGAATTATCCCGTTTGATTCAAGTCGCATACGAAGACAGAGTAAAAGGTAAGATGCCCGAAGATATTTGCATAAGCTTCATACAAAGATATTCCGAAGAGCAAAAGTCACTTACTGCGGAAATAACGGAACTTGAAACAAAGTTAAACGACACAGAAACTGCAAGACAAAACGCAGACGGTTTTATACGCAACATAAAGAAATATCTCGATGCACCGGAACTTACCCGAGAAATGTGCTATGAGCTTCTAGACAGAGTCGTAGTCGGAGGACTGCCAAAAGTTACAGGCAAAGAACGAAAGATAGACATTATCTATAAAGTCGATATTGCATCTGTATTACGTTACAAACTTAATAAATAACAAATAGCGTATGGGGACTGAACTCATACGCTTTTAATATGCTATTTTCTTCCCAACATAGAGTGTCCATAAAATGTTGTTGCAACTATCTTAATATGTAGAGAATATTAGAATACCACGACAAAATACCAGTACTTTTGAGGAGTCAAAAGTATAAGGCAAAATGTCGGGTTCGCTTTATACCGACCAAACGAAATGGTGTATATCTTAGATTTACCATTTGTCGGTACTAATTTCAAGAAGAAAAGTAAAATATATCAATTAGAAAATCAAAATATCAAATGACTTTAAAAAAACACTAAAGCAAAAGGCTTGCTATCTGCAAGCCTTTTTGTAATTAAGATAATTAATCGAGATTGTCATTGTCGTCAAAATATTTTCTGTCAAAAAACTCTTTAAGTGTAATACCAGCACCAAAACACAACTTTTTGATAGTAGATACTTTGGGACATTTGCTTTTACCTGACATAAAATCAAATATAGTCGAGGGTGTAATATCTGAATTAAGACATAAAGAAGTAAGACTGATTTCTTTTTCTTTTACAATCTCGTCTATTCTTTTTCTAATAGCTTCTTCCGTGGTCATACTATCCTCTATTAACGATATTCCGTAAATAGTTTAACTTTTATACAAAAAAATGTCTTACGGAGTTTCGTATTAATGCTTGCCATTTAAGAGCGATAGTATTACAATATTTACGGAGTTTCGTATATGAATAATGAAAAATCCTGTGCTTTTTTTGGTCATAGGAAAATCGATAATAGTAAAAATATAAAAGAGCAATTAATGTATATTCTCGAAAATCTTATAAAGAATCAAGGATATAGAATATTTTTATTTGGAGGATTTGGTGATTTTGACAAACTTTGTCATGAGGTAGTTAGTGCATTAAAGCTAAAATATACATATTTAAAGAGAATATATTTTTTGACAGATGTTAGATTTTTATCGAAAAGTATTAACAACAAAAAAAATGAGTATGAAGAATTTGTTTATCCCGATTTAAAATATGATTATTGGTACACGAGAATTTATTTTAGAAATTGTGAAATAATTAATAGAAGTGATTTTGTAATATTTTATGCGAATAAAATAGAAACTAGCGGAGCCTATAAAGCATTAAAATATGCAAAAAAAAATAAAGAGAAAATTTTATAATCTTTATGATAATATTTGATAATAAAAACACAAGACTTGTAATATACAAGTCTTGTGTAGTTTTTTCTGGGATACAATATTAATTATTCGATTACGAATACTTTTACGCCATAGCCGTTGACTTTGACTTTTATTTTGCCGTTTGTAGAAAGCTTTTCGCCTGTCCATTGTTCGGTAAGATTGTAAGTGGCTTTTTTGTTCATTGCCACATAGCTGTCGTTTACGGCTTTTTCGAGATTGAAGCTTGCGGATTTTGCTCCCTTTGATTTGTTGAAAAAACAAATTGCGTATCTATCGCCTGTGAGAGGTTTTACAAGCACATCTACACGGCCTCTCTTGAGACATTTTGCTTGCTTTCCGAGTGCGTCTTGGTCGATAGCTATCATATTTTTGTTTGTGACGATATCGAGGACATCTTGTTTGACGGTTCTCAAATCATTGCCGAGTATAAGAGGAGATGTGAGCATACACCATATACTGAAGTGCGATTTGTTTTGCTCATAAGTGAGTTTGCCGTTTCCTACCTCGAGCATATCGGGGTCGTTCCAGCCGCCTACACCCGAATATTCATATAATTTTGAAGTGTGCTTATAAAGAATCACTATCCAAGGCCATATAGGTCGTATATCGGGAGTAGTACGCCACAGATTGCCCACTTTTGCACCCCATTTATAGGGTTTGTTGAATCCCCATTCGCATACTGAGAATGTGATAGGTTTTTCTTCCTGATTGTTGTCCATGGCTACTTTTTTTGTAGCTTTTTTGAGAGCCTGTCCCATCTTGTAATATTGAAGAGCGGCAGAATCGGCTTTGCAAGCCACGGGATTGGCAAGCTCTATGGTATTGATACCTTTTTTGAGAGTTATCACCTGCTGAAATCTTGCTGTGAGATTAAACCATTTTTGCTCGGGAAAATCATAGATATAATTCTTGCCGTTGACTTTTACGACAAGAGTCTTTTGATACCAGCCTTTTTTCTTTACGCAGATAGTGAGGATATATTCGCCGTCATTTTCTGCAAATACATTGTCGAATACGGCTTTGCCTCTTGCTTTGTCAAGACCTGAGATATAATATCCGCCATCGAGTTTGTCATCGGGCATAAACTTGGCAAGACCTTCGAGCTTTGCCTGTTTGCAGGGAATGACTTGACTTTCGTCTTCGCCCAAAGGGGCAATGTTTATTGCATATACCAAAGGTGCATACTGACTTACTTTTTTGTTGTGACAGAAGTCATACTTGAAGTATTCGATACCCCACTTTGCAAAAGTCATGGCATCTCTTTCTTCGTTGTTAAGGCTTGCGGGCAAGTCCTCGCATGTAAGAGTACCGTTTGAAGAATAGATGCCCACCTTAAGACCTAGGTCATTGATTTTTTGTACGAGTGCGGGTATGCCGTGTCTGAATCTCACGAGGTCGCCCTGCATTTCGCCGTTTTCGTCACGCATATTGGATTGCCAGCAGTCATCGAGATTGACGAATGTATAGCCTGCGTCCTTAAGTCCTTTTTCCACCATAGCTTGAGCGGTGTCGTAAATCAGATTTTCATCTATATTGTTTCTGAAAGTGTTCCAGCTTGCCCAGCCCATAGGAGGAGTGAGAGCTACGCCGTTGTCGTATTTTTCGCCAAGATCCAAAGTAGCTGTTCTTTTGCCAGGGGTGAGCAACATCTTGATAAAACAAGCGGGACACATACCGTTTCTTTTCATAGAAAAACCTCACAAAATTTATTGATTTCACTTTATCATAAGCTTATGTCAAAGTCAATATGAGATATATTTTTTCCACAAATTGTCTACAAAACTCCACAAAAAACGATAATCGGATTTTTATATTTTTAAAATATCTGTGGAGCTTTATAAAATAAAAAATATCGATTTTTTTTAGGAGTACTTATTCAACTATATTTATCGGTACATGTCATAAATTTCTCTTTTAGTCAAGCTTTATCGCATAGAGTACGGCCCCGTATCTGTATATGTTTACCACAAGATTGGGATATAATGACAAATTGGGGAAAAATACTATAAGCTGAAGAGTATCTCCGCTGTTTAGCTCGGCAATAAAGCTGTTTTGCGTGTCCACGGCAAAGGAAATCGGTGTGTCGGAGCCTGAAAGAAAGTTTTCCAAAAATTGGGTATTGATGACGCTGTAAGTAAAATCAGTGGTATTGTTTTTTCTTACAAAAGTCTGCATTTCTCCGTTTTGCTTAGAATTGCCGTTTACAGAATAAAAGACCTGATAAACGCCGCTTTTGTTGATCTTTAAAGAATTGCCTTCTTGCGTAATGCCGCTCAAAGGCATTGGTGTATCTGTGTTGAGCTGGACATCATCGGGGGCGTCTTGGGCAATGATTTGTTGGGGTATAGAATTGTACAATCCGCCGTAGATTTTGTCTGACGAGCCTGAAGGGCCTGTGGCACCCGTAGGGCCTGTCGCACCTGTGGCACCTGTCGCACCCGTAGGACCTTTTGCGGCAGAAGGACAGGGACAGGGAGTGTATGGCTGACAGCAAAAAGGTATTTGGGAGTTTTGGCATTGACAAGGATTGCAGCATTTTTTCGGGGGCAGATAATAACTCATAATATCTCCTTTTTTCCTAAAATCGGAATATCTCAAATGATATAAATTTTGTGCTATATACTATAATATGCAAAGTATAGAAAATGTGTTTTTGCTAAACTGCGATAAAATTAAAATCAAAGAAAAGAAAAAATACAAGGCGTTTTATAGTAATAGAAGTGTTTTTAAAGTGATATGTCTTTTAAAGACATTTATATTGTCTATGGTTTGGGAATATTAAGTTGTGATAAAATAAAAGAAGAAAATATATTTTTATTCGGGGGAAAGATGAACGAAGCGCAAAGAATAGACAAATATTTGTCCTATGTGCCAAGCACTGCACAAAAGAGAGTGCAAAGAGAAAATTTCAATATATTTTTCCATTACGGACTCAACACCTTTACTGACAAAGAATGGGGCAACGGCAAGGTAAGCCCTTCGCTTTTCAATCCAAGCGAGCAAGACACCGACCAGTGGATAAGGACGGCAAAAGAAGCGGGAGCTTACGGAGTAATTCTTACCTGCAAGCACCATGACGGCTTTTGTCTTTGGCAGACGAATACCACAGATTACAGCGTAAAGTCTTCGCCCTACAAGGACGGAAAAGGAGATGTCGTAAAAGAAGTATCTGACAGCTGCAAAAAATACGGCATTAAATTCGGTGTATATCTTTCGCCTTGGGACAGAAACAACGAATATTATTCTACTCCCAAGTACAACGATATTTATTGCGAGCAAATAAGAGAGCTTCTCACAAATTACGGAGATATATGGTGTATATGGCTTGACGGAGCTTGCGGCTCATATATGGACGGCAAGAAAAAACAAGATTACGATTGGGACAGATTTTATTCTCTTATGCGAGAGTTGCAGCCTGATATTCTCATCTCAAATTGCGGTCCGGACATTAGATGGGTGGGCAATGAAGGCGGTTTTGCCAGAGAAAGCGAGTGGAATGTTGTCCCCAAATTTTCTTGCGACATACAGACGATAGAAAAAAACAGTCAGCAAGAAGATGACGGCAAGTTTGCAGAAAAAGGAGCAGATATAGTATTCAGCGACTTGGGAAGCAGAAAGTTTCTCAAAGACTACAATGAATTTATGTGGTATCCTGCCGAAGTGGATGTATCTGTGAGATTGGGCTGGTTTTATCATTCATCGCAAGACAATATGCTCAAGAGTTTGGACAGACTCAAAAAGATATACTACAATTCAGTCGGCGGCAATTCGCTTTTGCTTCTCAATATTCCGCCCGACAGAAGAGGACTTTTGCACAAAAACGATGTCGAACTCGTCAAAAAGCTTGGCGAACATATCGCTCAATCAAACAATCAGCTTTTAAAAGTCAAAGCGGTTCAAGCACCAAAGGCACAAGAAAATTGCAAGGCAGAAAATATGCTCGAGTATAGTTTTGACAGCAAAAGTTTTGACCCAATCGGTTATTATATGCCAAAAGACGAGCAAAAAGAGTATGTCATTACCTTTGATTTAGACGGCTCACACAAAATAAACAGAATGAGAATTGTCGAAAACACGGCATTTTCCCAAAGAGTAGAAAAATACAGCATCTATGCTTTTGTCAAAGGCAAGAGAAAAAAAGTGTTTGAAGGCACCACGATAGGCTACAACAGAATTGCGGTTTTCAAGCCCGTCACGACTGACAAAGTCCAGCTTGTTCTCGAAGAAGTAAGACGAAAGCCTTGTATAGAATTTGCAGGCATTTATGAAGACAACGGCTATAAAGACAAAAAGCCAATGTTTTTCAAGCTGAAGACAAAATTGCATCTTGCGATTTACAAGAGTTTTATCAACAAGGAAAACAAATACAGAAAAAAGCATGAAAAGAATATCAAATAAATAATGCTTATCACTTTATCGATTTATAATTATATTTGATATAAGATAAAAAGAAAATATCACAAAATAAAGTAAAGACAAAAAATTAAACTAAAAAATTCAATAAACTTTTGAGATTGTCAACCAAAATGATAAAAACGGTTGACAATCTTTATTTACAACTATATAATTGAGCAAGGAGAAATGACTATGGCACTCAAACAAGATATATTGTCAATACTTGAAAACATGAGAGGCAAGGCTGTCTCTGGACAGCAACTTGCAGATATGCTCGCTGTCTCGAGAAACAGTATTTGGAAGGCAATAAAATCTCTCGAAAAAGAGGGATACAGAATTACCGCTGTGACAAACAAAGGATATATGCTTGACAGCGACAATGATATTTTGTCCAAAGAAAGCATTTTGGCACAACTCGATGACAAGTACAAGCAAAACGACATAATCGTATTAAAGACCACGACTTCGACCAATTCTGAAGCAATGAAAATGTTGCAGGACAAAAAGATAAGGCACGGCACCTTGATAGTGTCCGATGAGCAGACGCAAGGACGAGGCAGAATGGGCAAGAGCTTTTTCTCGCCCAAGAGCGGTATATATATGAGCGTATGTCTTTGCAAAGACATAGAGAATATAAGCGATGTCATGATAATCACGCCTGCTGCGGCGGTAGCGGTAAGAAGAGGCATAGAGGCTCTTACCGACAAAGACGCAAAAATCAAGTGGGTAAACGATGTATATCTCGGCAAAAAGAAGGTGTGCGGAATACTTACTCAGGCGGATATAGATTTTGAAAGCGGCAAGGCGGGTACCTTCATTGTGGGAATAGGCATAAATTTTGTCGAGCAGGATTTCCCCGATGATATAAAGGATAGAGCATGTGCTTTGTTTGAAGGCAAGCCCGATATCACGAGAAGTCAGATGATAGCAAAAGTATATTCAGAGCTTTTGCAGCTTACGGACAATCTTGCCGACCATAGCTTTATGGAAGAATACAAATCCAATTCTTTGGTAATAGGCAAAGTGATAAGCTATACCATAAGCGGACAAGCCAAGAAAGGAAGAGTAGAAGACATAGACAACAACGGCGGACTTATCATAGACGAAGAAGACTATGGCAAGAGAATGCTGACTTGCGGAGAAATATCCATAAAGAGTGCAGACGGCGAATGGATTTGATTGACAGAATAAAGATATATAGAAAAAGAAAATATAAATAAAGAGAAAGTTTATAAATGGGCAAAAAACAATCACAAGACAAAACAATAGAAAAAGAGCAATCTCTCGGTTTTTCACAAGAAAATAGCGAAAAAGAGATGAATATCGATACATCTAAAGACAGCAGTACTTCTTTTGACTCAACAGATATTCAAGAAAACAAATCGGACAGCGATATGCAAATGGCAAGACAAAGCCATGACAAGAGGAGAGAATATCTTCTTGCTGTCGCATTGATGGCTATATCCATCGCAATGACTGTCGTGGGTGCATATATCAGCATACCTATCGGCACGATAAAAATCACTCTCCAATTTTTGGTCACAAACACCGTATGTCTGCTTCTAGGCAAAAAATGGGGCGGACTTGCGATATGGATATACATATTGATGGGATTGCTCGGTCTTCCTATATTCTCTGAGTTTTCGGGCGGCATAGGATATGTACTCAAGCCCTCATTCGGATTTTTGATAGGATTTGCAGTAGGCGGACAGGTAAGTGCCTTCATAAGAGAAAAAGTCGGCAAAGACACATTTGCATGTTATTTTGTGTCTTCATTGATAGGACTTTTGGTGCTTGATATAATAGGCACAGTCTACGGAGCGGTGATAATGTACGGATATTTGCATTCATCTATGAGCGTATGGAAATTTTTTGTGGCATTTTTGTTGCCTTTTATACCGATAGACATATTGAAGTGCGTAATATCCTCTTTGATATGCACCAAAGTGTGTAAATTTGTCAAAATATCCAGAAAATAATAGAAATCGCATTTTGCGATAAAAAACTACACAAAAAGACACGCACTCGAATTTTGTACAAAAATGGCGAATTTTGCACGCTGATTTTTGTACAAAAATACATATCGGCAAATAAATTTGTCGAATAATGACAAAAAATATACTATTTTGTCAAAAAATGAGTGTGAAAAGTCTACCGCCTTACGGCAGTTTGTGTATTTATCAGCAAAATTTACAGGGGAAATTTCAGCCTAATTTTCTGAGCATATAGTCGGGACTTACGCAAATATCTCCGACAGAGAGTTTTTTATTTTGACGCATCGCATACATTAAATCTCTTTTGAGCCTTTTACGCATATTGGCATACATGCTGCAAGTTTGCAGGATAATACGCTGTTTTTCGGGCGAATTGGGCAATTCAGCGAGTTCTTTGCCGGCAAGACGAGCGATAGGATCGTATACCGTTTCGTTGCTGTTGAGAAGTTTTATTACCTTGTAATAACATTCAAATTCTTTTTCACAACTACAACAAGGACAATAATGTTCTGTGCTTGATTGCACAAATTGAGGCTGGCGGCACAAATGAGTCTTGGCCTTTTTTGCTAAAAAATGCAAATTGACACCAGTAGCGGTTTGCATTTCGACCTCCATAACTTTTAAATTGGGATTTTTTCTAAAAAAACTTCTATTTTTTTCTAACGCTAATATAATAGCATAACTGATAAAAATATTTCAAGCGTTTTAATACGATTTTTGTACAAAAATACAAAAGACTTCAATTTTAGTATAAAATTGACACATAAGCTACAAAATTTTTAAGATTTCAACATTTTATAATATTTAGTACTATTGAAAACGGCATAAAATACCTGCTTTTCTGCATGGGAAAATCGCCTTTGGCGAATTTTGTACAAAAATAGCGAATTTTGAATGATAATTTTGTACAAAATTCTTTTTGTGTAGATTGTCGGGCGAAATTTGCCTATAATTTGCTTTTTATTCAAAAAATTTTTTTTGCTATTGACTAAAAAGTGCTATTGGTATTAAAATATATAAAAGGAGGCTTTATGACTACATCTCAGGAAAAAACTTGGTACAAGCTCTACAAAAGATATGCCACGATAAGCAAGTATATCGTGGAAATTTGCGATATCTCCAGAAATGTAGATGCCAATCTCAGCACTCACAACAGCCTCAGAGAATTTGACAGAATCTTGCAGGCAATATTGTTTTTCCAAAGCAAGATAAATCACAATCTTTATCCCAAAGAAATACAGTTTTTAAGCGGTGTTGCGGGCGAGGCGGATATTTTAAAACTTGTCAGCAAAAAACTTTATTCTTCAGGCGTGACCATTGTCGAAGAAATAAATTGGGACAATCTCTATAAGATAGATCAAGATTTGTTTGATAAAGTAGATGCATGTATAAAGGAAATCACAAGAGAGTACACGAGAAATCTTGCCGTCAACATAGCTCTTGCAGAATATATCTCAGGCAAGAACTTTTATGATAAAATAAGCGACACCATTGTCGAGCTTTTGTGTGCATTCGCTCGTTTGGAGAGCGGTATGTACGATACAGAAATACAACAAGGCATACTTGCTTACTGCGAGTTTGTCACAGAAAGCTATATCGATATAAAAGGCAATCTCGAAGAGATATTCACATCAAACAAGAACATTCAAAAAGAGCTTCTTGACAAATTAAAAGCCGATTACAAAAAGACCAAGAGAAGCGAGCTTTTGCAGTTGATAGAAGGGAAGTTGAAGGGGATAAAGCAGAAGATTGCCGATTTCTTCAGCTAGGCGAACGCATATATCAGCACATCTTTGCGATTTTTAGCGAGCAGTTTGTTAAGTCACATACTCTAAGTATGCTCCTGTCACAAAACTCTCTAAAAAATTGCAAATCTGCACCAATCTCTGCGTTTGCAAAAAGATTAATATTTGGAAAGTTAAAATAAAACAATAATATGAATGACAAAAGACCGCTCTCTTTTCAGAAAGCGGTCTTATTCTCTTAGTTTAAAAAGCCGTTGGAGAATGGTGTGATTTTGTGAATTTTCAGAGAGATTGCAAGGGAGCATACTCGGTGTATGTGACCGAACAATCTACTCGCCAAAATTCGCAAAGGTGTGCCGTTATACAACGGCGATATATTACTTGCCGAGAATCTCGTCAGCCTTACCAGCACATCCGAGTACATTTACAAGCTTATGCTTTACGATATACTTGATGTTTGCTCTTGCATCGCCAAGATATTGTCTGGGATCGAAGTGATCGGGATGCTCCATAAAGTGCTTACGGATACCTGCTGTGCAAGCCATTCTGAGGTCAGAGTCGATGTTGATCTTACATACTGCCATAGAAGCAGCTTTTCTCAACATATCTTCGGGTACGCCGATAGCATCCTTAAGTTTTCCGCCGTTCTCGTTGATGATCTTTACGAATTCTTGAGGTACTGAGGAAGCTCCGTGCAATACGATGGGGAATTCGGGAAGTCTCTTGCTTACTTCTTCGAGGATATCAAATCTGAGTTGGGGCTTTGTACCGGGCTTGAACTTGTAAGCACCGTGGGAAGTACCGATAGCGATAGCCAAGGAGTCAACGCCTGTCTTGGATACGAATTCTTCTACTTCTTCGGGACGGGTATAAGAGCTGTCTTCAGCAGAAACCTTAACATCGTCCTCAACGCCTGCAAGACGACCGAGTTCGCCTTCTACTGTAACGCCGTGGTCATGAGCATATTCTACAACTTTCTTTGTCAATTCGATATTGTCTTTGAAAGAATGGTGGCTACCATCAATCATGACAGAGTTAAAACCGCCATCGATACAGCTCTTGCAAAGCTCGAATGTATCGCCGTGGTCAAGGTGCAAACAGATAGGCAAATGGCTTACTTCTTCAGCAGCCTCTACCATTTTACGGAGATATGTGGGGTTTGCGTACTTACGAGCACCGGATGAAACTTGAAGAATCAAAGGAGCGTTTTCTTCGGTAGCTGCCTCAACTATACCTTGGATAATTTCCATATTGTTAACATTAAAAGCACCGATAGCATATTTGCCAGCGTATGCCTTTTTGAACATTTCTTTAGATGTTACGAGTGGCATAACATTACCTCCAAAATTATTTTATCACATTGATTTTAGCACATTTATATTAGTTTGACAAGAGTTTGACGAGGATTTTGGCAAGTATATATCACCCAAAACTTAAAATATATGATTTTAAGCATTGATTAAAAGAGGTTATACTCAAAAAAATTATCGACTAGACTTTGGCTTTCATACCATAAAGGGTAAAATTCTTTTAAAATTTGAAATAAGCTTTTACAAAGCCGCAAAATAAGTCTATAATATAAAAGGATAAAATATTAATCGATATTTATACGGCAAGGCAAAAAAGCAAATTGTTTTTTGGAGATATTGACAAGCCGTATATGACAGGAGGCAGAAATGTTGGTAGATAAAAGAATACAGACGCTTGCAAAAAACCTTATCAATTTTTCATGCGAATTGAAAAAAGGCGAAAATATACTGATTGAAGCCACGGGAGTGGACTATCAGCTCATAAACGCACTTATCGAAGAAGTGCAAAAAGTCGGTGCATATCCTTTTGTAGAAATTTATGACAACAAAGTCCAAAGAAAGCTTATGATGGGTATGGACAAAGAACTCGCAAAGAGAATGTGTGATTTTTCGGCTTACAGAATGGACAAAATGCAGGCATATCTCGGCATAAGAGGCGGAGAAAACGCCTATGAACTCAGCGATGTTCCTTCTGAAAATCGCAATTATTACAATGTATATTATTCTCATCCCGTACACCACGAGAGAAGAGTAGCTCATACAAAGTGGTGCGTATTGAGATATCCTACCGAGGGTATGAGTGCTATGTCGTCAATGAGCACGGAAGCTTTTGAAGATTTGTATTTTAATGTATGCAATCTTGACTATTCAAAGATGGAAAAAGCCATGACTCCTTTGGTAGAACTTCTCAACAAGACAGACAAAGTGCGTATAGTGGGCAAGGGAACCGACCTTACATTTTCCATAAAAGGCATTGGCGGAGTAAAGTGTGCAGGCAAGAGAAACATACCTGACGGCGAAGTCTATACCGCCCCCGTAAAAGACAGTGTAAACGGCAAAATCACATACAATGTTCCCTCTGTGGCAAACGGCATCAAGTTTGAAAACATTTGTCTCGAATTCAAGGACGGCAAGATAATCAATGCCACCTCAAACGATACCGAGGCTATCAACAAAGTATTCGACACAGACGAAGGGGCAAGATATGTAGGCGAGTTTGCACTCGGCGTCAATCCTTATATCACAAAGGCAATGGGCGATATATTGTTTGACGAAAAGATAAGCGGTTCTATCCACTTCACCCCAGGTGCTTGCTATGATGACGCTTACAATGGCAACAATTCTGCACTTCATTGGGACCTTGTGCTTGTTCAGACAAAAGAAATGGGCGGCGGAGAGATATATTTTGATGATGTATTGATAAGAAAAGACGGCTTGTTTGTGCTTGACTCTCTCAAGGCTCTCAACCCTGAAAATCTTAAATAATCATATCTTAATAGTAGAAAATTTTAATAGAGTTTTAGTTTGATTTATCTTCTAGGAAAAGATACAGAACGATATTTATTAATATGACAAAATACCGATAACTCATATACGATTATATCGTACAATAAATCTATAAAACAGATAGAAAAGCCGACAAAAATGTCGGCTTTTTTTGAATAAAAAAAATTCTGAAACAAAAATTTTAAGCTGTGAAAAATCCTAAAACCACGCAAATATAATATAATTGAAAAGGTTTTGACAAAAAAACTTGATAAGCGGCTTAATTGACATAACAAAATAATTGTAGTAAAATCATTATACTATCCTACTTGATTAGAGGATACAAGCAAAAAGTGAAAGTGAAGATAAGAGGGAGCCGTCAGAGGGCGGAAAAGCAGTATGTTTAATAATGACAATCAAGACAAAAACGAAAGAGATTTTTTATATAATTCAAATTTAGAAAGAGAAGATACTACGCCGAAGTCAGTGTGGCCTACGGACGGATACGGCGATATTCCTTTTAAAGACGACAAGACTTCAAAAGAGGATGACTACAAGCCTGCCTATGTAGACAATTCTTTTTCAAACAATATCGGCAATGCTTTTGCCAATTTGAGAAATATCGGTTTAGACTCAAATACCAAAGACGATTTTAAAAAGGCGGATACAAGCGATTACAAAGGCGAAAATGTTCAGTCTTTTTCCAATCCTTATATCCAATCACAGCCCGTGAACAATCAGACTGAAAATATTCAGCCTGCCCGTTCTATACCCGTGATAGAGAGCCGTCCCGTGCAGTCTCAACCCATCAATGATAGAGCCTCTTACGGCGATTACGGATACAACAATCAAAGTGCTTTTGGTCAAGGCAATCCAAACGGCGGATATTCGTCAGCTCCTTTAGGGTATTATGCTAGCGGCAACGGCTATGGCAATTTTGATACTCAGCAAAACTCTCCTGTCAAAGAAATAAGCGAGCAAGAGACTTTGCCTGAAATTTCTCAAGAAGAGTTGAGAAAACAGCAAAAACAAGCAATACTTGCTCAAAAGGAAGAAGAGAGAAGACAGGCATTGATGCAAAAACAGCAATCTAGACAAGATGCAATCAATCAAAAAGAACAGGCAAAGCAGGCAAAAGAGCAGGCAAAACTCGACAAGCTGGCAGAAAAAGACAGATTAAAACAAGAAAAGATAGATAAAAAACAGCAAGCCGAATTGGAAAAAGAGCAGGCTAGACAGCAGGCGATAGCACAAAAAGAACAATCAAAACAACAAGCTATTGCCAAGAAAGAGGAAGAAAAGCAAGCCAAGGAGCAAGCTCGACTCGATGCAATAGCCTCAAAAGAACAGGCAAAGCTCGATAAAGAAAACGCAAAACAGCAATCCAAGCAGGCAAAAGAGCAAGCCAAGTTTGAAAAACAAAACAAACTAGAAGAGCAAAAACAAGCCAAACAGCAAGCAAAGCTCGACAAAAAGCAAGCTAAAGAGCAGGCAAAACTTGACAAAAAACTCGACAAGAAAAACAAAAAACTCAAGAATACCGAGGAAGAACAGCCTCTTGCAGATACTTCATTTGTCGATATGAATGAATATACAGAGGATACTTCAAGAAGAATTCCCGAGGAAAAGGATATGCTCGGCGGAGACTTTATCGTATCTCCTCAGCCTACCCCTTCTCCTGCTCCTTCGGCACAAGCCGCTTCTTCTCAGCAGACGGGTTATGTACCCAAATTTGTCAGCAAGGATGTGGATACCGTATTGGTCACTTTGCCCGACAAGGCACACATGACGAGAAAACAAAAGAAAATTGCAAAAAAAGCTTCTCGTTTTGACGAAATGGATTTGAGAAATTATCCTATGACAGTGGGCAAGTGGATAGGCACGTTTATAGTGATGATGTTGCCGCTTATCAATGTCATAGCAGGTATATTCTGGTTTTTCGGTGTGGGCAACAAGAGCAGGACGGCATTCGTAAGAAGCATTTTCGTATTGTGGCTCATTATCACAATCTTGGTAGTGGGAGCACTCGGAGCAGGATATTTTGTATTGGCTCAAAAAGCCGAGGCAGAGACAGGTCAGACAGGCTTCTTTGAAGTGCTCACATACGGTGCAAATCTTCTTTGCGATGCACTTGCGGGCGTAGTGGGCGAAGATAAGATAGAGCCTATAAGACAACAAATCGTAGGATTTTTGGAGAGTTTGTCGGGCGGAAGCTCTACAAGTGCCTCAAATATATCGTCATCTGTGTTTTTGGAATAACGGAAAATATTTATTTGACACAAATTAGATATTTGACACAATAATTAAAAGACAGCTTTCGGGCTGTCTTTTTGATTTGCAATCAAAATGTTTTCTATAAATAAAAAACAAAATCGTATTGAAAAAACAAGACATATCGTATTTTCAGTATATTGCAAAATTTTAAGGCAGAATTTGATAAGAAAATATGCTGTTTTGTCACAAAAACAGTCGAGTATCAATTATTTTGCACAAAATACGTATAGAATGTTTTTAAAAGAATATTATCCTATAAGGATAAAAGTTTTATGGTTTTGTAATATTTATCAACTTTATCGTCAAAAAAATCACAATTTTGACTGCTCATAAAGGAATTTTATAAAAATTGCTTGCCATTAATACAAATTGTTGATAAAATAGTATTGCTATAAAAGCAAAACTTAGATATTTAATTTTTGGAGGAATATAATATTATGGCAAATGTTAGAGTTGCTATCAACGGTTTCGGCCGTATCGGTAGATTGGCTTTCAGACAAATGTTCGGTGCAGAGGGTTATGATGTAGTTGCTATCAACGACCTTACAAGCCCTAAGATGCTTGCTCATCTTCTTAAGTATGACACAATGCAAGGTAATTATGTAGCTATGGGTCATACCGTAGATTTCAAGGACGCTGTTATGGCTGAGGACGGCAAGACTGTTGTCACTCCCGGTTCTATCATCGTTGACGGCAAGGAAATCACTATTTATGCTAAGGCTAACGCTGCTGAGCTTCCTTGGGGAGACCTCAAGGTTGATGTAGTTCTTGAATGTACAGGTTTCTATACAAGCAAGGCTAAGGCTCAGGCTCATATCGATGCTGGTGCTAAGAAAGTTGTTATTTCTGCTCCTGCAGGCAATGACCTTCCTACAATCGTTTACAATGTAAACCACAAGACTTTGACAAAGGCAGACAACATCATTTCTGCTGCTTCTTGTACAACAAACTGCTTGGCTCCTATGGCTAAGGCTTTGAATGATTACGCTCCTATCGTAAGCGGTATCATGACTACTGTTCACGCTTACACAGGTGACCAGATGATCCTTGACGGACCTCAAAGAAAGGGCGACCTCAGAAGATCCAGAGCTGGTGCTCAAAACATCGTTCCCAACAGCACAGGTGCTGCTAAGGCTATCGGTCTTGTTATTCCCGAACTCAACGGCAAGCTCATCGGTGCAGCTCAAAGAGTTCCTACCGCTACAGGTTCTACAACAATCCTTATCGCAGTAGTAAAGGGCAAGGATGTCACAAAGGAAGGCATCAATGCAGCTATGAAGGCTCAGGCTACTGAATCTTTCGGTTACAACACAGACGAAATCGTTTCCAGCGATGTAATCGGTATGAAGTACGGTTCTTTGTTTGATGCTACTCAGACAATGGTATCCAAGATCGATGATGACACATATCAAGTACAGGTTGTATCTTGGTACGACAACGAGAATTCTTACACAAGCCAGATGGTAAGAACTATTAAGTATTTTGCTGAACTTCTTAAGTAAGAGCGACCGCATATAGCGGCATACCTTTTACTTTTGTCTTCGACACTTCCGCTCAGTCATGTACATCTAGTACACTCCTGTCGCGGTCGGTCTTGAAAAAGCAAAAATTATACCACTCTCTGCGGTCGCAGAGGGTGGTTTTTTATTAGTAGTTTATTAGAAATTCACAAAATCGCACCATTCTTCAACAGCTTGACTTAAGTCAATAAGCAATATTATGACCACTCTCTGCAATCGCAGAGGGTGGTTTTTTTATAGGCGAACACATATAGAGGCACATATTTTGCCTTTGTTTGCGACACTCCTTCTCAGTCACATACGGCAAGTATGCTCCTGTCGAAGTCGGTCTGAAAAAGACAAAACCTGCACCACTCTATGCGTTCGCACGGAGTGTGTAAAGAAAAAACTATGCGTCTGCACAAAATGAGTAAATGAACAAAAATATCTTTAATAAAAGCATATCTCAAAGATATAAGATAAAGAATGCTATTTTCAATTTTCAGTTTTTATTGTTTTCACAAAGTGGGGTATAATATTGAGCAAATAATGCTTTTCGATCTAAAATAAAAGTAGACTTGTCTATATATTCAAAAGCTATATAAATAAAATTATAATCATATTATCAAATACTATATAAATTGATTATTAATAAAAAAACAAGGCATCTTTTTGTGATGCCTTGTTTGTGTTTTTTAGTTGGCGAGCAAATATCAGATATTATTGCATTGATATACGGTTGTCGTTCCGTCTTCTTTTTCGCCGATTATGAGTGTATAGTCGCCGCAATTATAGGTGCTGAAATCTGCAAATTGCTGATCCTTGAAGATCACTGTGCCGTCAAAGACGCTATACAAGCTCATTGTTTTGTTTTCGGTGTTGGTTATGAAATAAAAACCTCTCTCGAATTCGATATTGCCTGTATTGTCGATGAGAGTAGTCTTTTTGGATACGGTATCGTAGACATAAGTCTCATTGATGTATTTGATTGTTTCGCCTTCTTTTATCTCCTTAACGAGAGTGTAATATACAAGGCCGTTTGTCTTATAATCAAATTCTTTTATCGTCCAATCGGCTTGAGGTATAAAACATTGATTGCCGTTGATATCATATACAATGTCTTTGTAGTTTATAAATGTTCCGCCATAATATGTGTTGAGTTGTAATTCATTGATGGAATAAAGTTTTTTGCCGTTGAGGTCAAAGAAGTTGTATGTAGGTGATTTTTCGTTCGAAACAACGACAATAGAATCGAATACAAATTCGATTGCCGAAGCGGAGGGAACGACATCGTTGAGACACATTGTGAGTTTGCCGTTTTTGTCAAAAGCTCCCAATTTTGTAGTGGTCGAGAAAGATTTGTTTTTGATTTCTTTATAGCTGAAGAATGTGCAGTTGAAATATTCTTCAGACTCGCACTCTATGGTGTCTTGAATGAGGATGTCGGGATTATCATTGACAGAGAGATTTCCGTTTTCTAAATCTACATACAAAGTTTTGTAGTCATACTTTCTCTTGCTTTGGCTCTCGTAAATATCATAGGACGCATCGTCTTCTTCAAGTTCTTTTCTCAAATTGACTATCATGGTTCTGCCTGATGTAAATCTGGAGATTTCCGAGTATTCTGCCGACTCAGAATTTATAATGGTCTCGAGATTGTAATTGCAAGAAAGCTTGAGAGAGTTTTTGTCATAGATATAGTTTACTCCGCTTTTTTGATAGAGATAGAAATTGTCATATTCCTGCATTTGATATACAGGAGGATTTGATATCGAAGAAGCGATAACTGCTACCGAATCGTTTGATGTCATATAGATATAATTTCCGTTGTTGAGAACGACAGCAGGCACATTATTGCTTGTTGAGATGCTGCTGATTCCGTACTCTTTTTCATCGCCCGAGCAAAGTATCGAATACTCAGAGTAGTGTGATACTGTCGTAAAGCCTGCGGAGTCTCTGACAGAAACTGTTGCGAGAAAAGGCTGGTTGTTTTCAAACTGAACATCGTTGATATTGCTTGATGTAAAAGTTCCAAGAGTATTTCCGTGTTTGAGATTGAAAAGAATGAATGAGTATTCACTGCTTTCAGGTTGAGTGGTATAAGCAAATACAAAGTTGTTTGCCGCTTGAAGAATAGTATAATTATCAAGTTCCGACAAAGTCTTTGTCTCTACCTTATACGATTGCTTTAGATTATCCTTTTTCAGAAGAGTCGACAGATTGAGAGAGTCGGATTTGTCGCAACCTGCAAACAATATCATAGTCAAGGATAAAATCATTATAAAAGTTATAAATATAATAAGTTTTTTGTTTTTCATTTTTTTATCCTCCTATGTTATCTGTAAAAGTAATAGAAAGTCGTAGAACCTTCTAAGGTGCCTACCAAAAGCACATTGTTGTTGTCATAATAAGTAGAGTTGACAGTTGATTTGCCTTCATAGATAGCCTTGCCGTCTTCTGCAAAATAAAGAGATGTGACCACTTTATCATCCACAGTAGTAGATATCTCGTAGGCATTTATAGAAGGATAGAATTTGATTTGATCTTCCTTTCCGAGTTCTTTTGCACTGCGAGCAGCTATGTCATAGATCATAAATTTCTTTTCCGAGACAGTAGAGCCGTTGTCGCCTGATACCTCTGAAGGTTGGAGATAATAGATATACTTATCGCTATAAACAGAAGAAACAAGCTCGCAATCGTTGTTAAGAGTCATTATTTCTTTGCCGTGGCTGTCATAAATCGTATTCATATAGCTATCTGATTTCAAGAGGAAAGAACCGTATGATGTGATGCCGTCCAAATAGTAAGAAGCCGCCGTATTTCCCTTTTTGTCAACTATAAGAGCCATATCATCGTTCTTGAGCAAGATGTCGCCGTTGTCAAGCACTTCTACCGATTGGATATCGCTCAAGTGATCTGACAAATTATAGAGAAGTTTGAGGTCGTCATCGAATACGCCCAAAGACAATACGGGTGAAATTGTTTTGTCGGATATCTCTCGGAAGTTAAGTATATTGTAGCTAAAGGATTCGTCAGCCATACCTGTGATAATATATTGAGGTTGGACTTCAGATACACTCAAAGATTGGAGATCAATGATGTATGATCTTATGTCATACTTCAGACCGCTTTCCATATAGTCATAAGATTTTGCGTCATCGGGAAGAGCTAAAGACAGATTGAAAAGTATTCTTCCGTTTTTAAGCAGAGAGGTCGTAGCATCCGCATCTGCTGAGGTCATAACTATTTGACTTTCTATATCGAAGTATTTTTTGAAATTCATATTTTTGTCATAGACAGCAAGCACAAAACCGCTATCGCCGCCCACGCTTTCAAAATAGTAATCGCCGTATTTTACGAGATTTGAAGGGTCGCCGCCAAGCTTGGTGTCTTTGACTGTCACGGTTTTGTTTTGGATATCTATTGATACTGTCTTACCGTTTGAGAAATATAGATATCTAAAATACCCGTTTGTCATAGTCGAAGAGAGAGTGGTATTGTCAGAAGAAAAAACAACTCCGTTTTTGTCATAAACATCAAGATGATTGGTCTCAGTATTTTTCACAAGAGCTACACCCTCGTAATATTCAAATGTATAGACATCGAATTTTTCTTTTAATGTAAGCAAGATTTTTTCGCTGTCGGCATTATACAATACGACTTCTGAAACTTGATTTTTATCATCTTTTTTGTCTGCGGTGATAAAACCTTCGTCAATCGAAATAAAGTTATATCCCGAAAGAGCATTGAGAGTTTTGACTTTAAGAGAATAATCTTGAGAGTCATAATCGGTATTTTTTAGTTTTGCCAGCGAAAAATTCTGACAGCCTGCAAAAACCAATATTGACAAAGTCAAAACCAATATTATGCAAGAGAAAATAATCAGTTTTTTGTTTTTCATAATACATCCCCCTATATTATTTTTAATAATATAATTATACCATTTAATTATTGTCTAGTCAATATTGAAAAGTAGACGATAAACTTCAATAAACTTCATGATATTACTTTATTTAATAGAAATGTCCATAATACGATAGGGATTTTTGTAAAATATTGTAAAAGTTTTAAGGTATTTATGAGCTTTGATATTAAAATACGGCATAAAAAAGACGCACTTTTTAAGGTGCGTCTTTTGCATGAAATCAATAATGAATTTGCTTGGTTATTGCTCTTTGTATTTTTCGTCAATGAGTCTCATCACTTCTTTTATGACATCAAAACCTTTGTCGAGAGTGTCGATATTGAGATTTTCGAGAGTATCGTTTGTGGTGTGATAATAATTTGTAGGTCTGGGATCCTGAGCATTCAAAGTTACGGTCTTTATTCCCGCACGGGCAAAAGCCGTAGAGTCGCTGCCTCCGACAGGGTTTTCGATAGTATGTACTTCTACTCCGCAGTTTGCAAGAGCTTTTTGTGATATTGATACAAGCTCGGCATCGAAAGGCACGAATTGAAGAGTATCTTTTTTGACTACATTGAAGTGGTCATAATCTCTGAAAGAATCGAGATTGAGCACATAGGTATTCTCGTCAAACATCTCTTTGTCGTCTTTGTGTTTTTTGACAAAGTCGAGAGCACCCACAAGACCGCTTTCTTCTGCACCTGTACCCATGACGATAATGCGTGCGTCCTTGCATTCAGAAGGGTTTTCCTTGAAGTATTTTGCTACTGCGATTGCTGTGGCAATACCGCTGAGATTGTCCATAGCACCGGGAGCGGCTTTTACCTTGTCATAAGAAAGATATGTGGACAACCAATAAAATCCCGGCAAGCACAATACAGGCAAACAATACATTACTACAATTGCTATATCCATATTTGTCGTCATACCCGAGGACATATTTCCGAACACCGCCGACAATCCCATAAATGAAACACTGCCGCTCGATACCACTTCTAATATTATGGTGACAATAGATATTATCATAAAAAACAATGCACTCAGTATTCCTGCACCTGTCTTGAGCATCATGGTGTTGGGGTTTTTGTAAGAATGCAACCAGCACCAGCTGCTGTCAATGTGAGCAGCGAGCATGACGGTATATTTTTTGTTGCCTGAAGAAGGCTCTTGTACTGAATAGACATTCTGAGAAATATCTTTTTTGAAAAATCTGTCAAGCAAGTGCGAATAATAAAAGATATGCGTAAGTGCAAACAAGAGCAGAAAAGCACATATCAAAAGGCTTATGATTGGCGACAGATAAAAAAGACAAAATGCTACAAAACAGCCCCAGCCGAGCCAAGGTATGGCACTGATACAAGCGTGACGGGGAGTTTTGAATGTTTCGGTGACAGACTTCTCGCCGAGTTCTCTTTCGAGCTGATTGGCAATGATTTCAGCACCTTTTTTTTCTTCTTCGCTGCCGGGAAGGCGTGGTCCGGTAACATCTATGACTTCTTTGACAAGGTCATAGATTTTTTGACCGTTGGGGTATTGTTGGTTTGACATAGGCATCTCCTGAAATTTGTATCAATATAATTATATCACACATAGTGTGAGTATTCAAACATTTCCGTGATAATTTACAAATTTAATCTGTTTGTAAATTATTGACATTTTCGTAGACATTTGTCAAATAAAAAACCCCCTAAATATGACGCCCGACTATATTATTAGTAATATAATTGCTAAAAATCAATATTGACAACAATCAATTAAGTGTGGTAAAATTATTAATGTTAGAGATTTAGTACTTCAAGGAGGCATATCAATGAAAGTAACTTATACACAACTCCCCGAAAAGGAGAAACAAGGCTATGGTATTACCCGTTGGGCAAACGCACAGGAAATCAATGCAAGTCTTAAGGAATTGACTTCCAAAAACATTTATTCTATTCCCGTAGATGTATATCAGGATATCTGCAAGAATTATTATGATGAAAAGTGTGCAAAGTCCAAGGAAATTACCGCTGAAGCAAAGAAGTACATTCCAGGCGGAGTACAGCACAATTTGGCTTTCAACAAGCCTTTCCCTATGTGTATGACCAAGGCAGAAGGGGCTTATCTTACGGATATTGACGGCAATCAATATATCGACTTCCTCCAGGCAGGCGGTCCTACCATTTTGGGTAGCAATTACAAGCCCGTACAGACAGAAGCTATCAAGCTTATCAAAGAATGCGGTCCTGTCACAGGTCTTTTCCACGAAGCAGAGCTTCTGATTGCTAAGGAAATCAACAAGCACATGCCTAATGTGGAAATGTTTAGAATGTTGGGTTCGGGTACAGAATCCGTTATGGCAGCTTTGCGTATCGCAAGATGTCAGACCAAAAACAAGAGAATCATCAAGATAGGCGGTGCTTATCACGGTTGGTCCGACCAGATGGTTTACGGATTGAAAGTTCCCGGCACAAGACAATTCCTTGAATCTTTCGGTATTCCTAATGTAATATTCAGCGTTATTGACGAAGTAAGACCTAATGACCTCAATATGCTCGAAGATTACCTCAAGATAAACAAGAGAAGAGGCGGTACGGCAGCAGTTATCGTAGAACCTGTCGGTCCTGAATCCGGTACTCGTCCCGTTGATCTCGATTACAACAAGAAGGCTCTTGAACTTGCTCATGCTTACGGTGCTTTGTTTATCTTTGACGAAGTAGTGACCGGTTTCAGAGTAGGTCTCGGCGGTGCTCAAGGCTTCTTTGATGTAAAACCTGACCTTACTATTTTCGGAAAGATCGTTGCCGGCGGATATCCCGCAGCAGGCGGTGTCGGCGGTAAGAAAGAATATGTTTCATTGTTGGCTGCTGGTGTTGCTGGCGGTGCTAAGAAGGCTTATTGCGGCGGTACTTTGGCTGCAAATCCTCTTTCCGCTATCGCAGGTTATACAGCTATCAAGGAAATCGCAAAGACAAATGCTTGTTATAAGGCAGGTCTTGCAGGAAACAAACTTACTGACGGTCTTGTAGAACTTATCGGCAAGTACGATTTGCCTTATGTAGCTTACAACCAAGGCTCTATCGTTCACCTCGAGTGTACAGGTGCAATGAGCTATGACTTCTCTTCCAAGAATATGCTCAACCTCCTCAAAGTGCTCAAGATGAAAGATATGATTATGGTAAGAAAGGTAGCTATGGAGCACATGGGTGCTGCTTATATGGCAAACGGTATCGTCACGCTTGCAGGTTCGAGATTGTACACATCTATGGCTGATACAGATGAGATCATCGATGAAGCACTCAACAGATTTGAAGATGTATTCAAGCTCGTAAAAGAGAGAAAGTCCTCTATGGATGTTCAGGTAGCTGAGTACAAAATCAACAAGTATAAGTCAGCAGGCAACGAGAAGAAACTCGCAAAAGCAGAAAAGATGCTCAAGGACGCAAAGAAAGCCGAAGAAAAGGCAAACAAAAAAGCTTCCAAATAATTGATTATCAGGCAAAGGGATGAGAAGTTCTCTCATCCCTTGTCTTGCAAAAAAAACAGAATATTGATTTTTGAGTAAATACACAAGTAGCAATGATGTTATGTGATATAATGATTGCCCTTGTGCTTTTGCAATCATAAGGGGATTGAATTAAATTTTATGTTTCTTGAAAGCGGAAACACGACAAAATTTTAATATGTTTTTAAAAACAAATTTCTATCGAATATATTATTTATTATATCGATAAAAATTATATAGTTTTTTAATATACAAAACGCAATCCCTAGCTAAAAAACAACTCAATACAAAACTCATGCCGTTGTTAAGACGGCAGCAAGAAAAAGATAAACCAACCCAAGCCGCCCAAGAAGTGTGCGATTTTCGGGATTTCCAGACCGCCCTAGAAAGGAGCATACTTAGGTATGTGACTGATAGGAAGTGTCGCAGAAAAAACAAAAGGCACGCCCTTATACAACGGCGATAAAAGGAGAGATTATGAAATATGTAGTAGCCCACGACATGGGTACAAGTTCTGACAAAGCCGTACTTATCGACTTCGAGGGTAAGATTGTCGCATCAAAAGCCGTACCTTATCCTACCTATTATCCTGCTCCTGCTTTTGTCGAGCAAAAACCTGAAGAGTATTGGGAAGCTGTATGTCTTGCTTCTCGTACCTTGATTGAAGAGACAGGAGTCGATCCTCACGATGTAGAAGGCGTGGTATTTTCTACTCAGGCAATGGGTATTATTCCCGTTGACGCAAAGGGAAGAGTTTTGCACCCCAATATCACTTGGGTAGATGGCAGAGCAGAAAAACAAGCTCAAACGCTTATGAACAAAGTCGGCGGAAAAGCATTGTTTACTCTTGTTGCGGGTACACCTATTATGGGTAAAGATGTCGTGGCAAAGATTCAGTGGCTCAAGGAAGAGCGTCCCGATGTTTACAACAATACAAAGTATTTTCTTGATGTAAACGGCTATTTGAAATACAAATGTACCGGCGAGATGGTGGCAGAACTTTCGGGTGCATCGAGCTATGGCCTTGACTTGAAGAAAAAGACATGGATGAGTGCACTGAAAATTATCGGTATAGATATGTCAAAACTTCCTCCTCTTGTAAGAAGTACCGACAAAATCGGAAACGGACTTACCGAAGAAGCAGCTCAGAAAATGGGACTTTGCGAGGGAACGGCAGTATTCGGCGGCTGTGACGATACACAGGCAGCGGCTATCGGCAGCGGTATGAACGGCGATGGCGAAATACATATTTATCTCGGTACTTCTGCATGGGTTGCGGCTTCCAGCAAAAACAAAACCAACTTTAAGCACGGTGCTGCGGCAATTCAGTCCGCCGATCCCGAAATGAACCTTATCGTTGGTATCACAGAGGCGGCAGGAAGCAATATTCAGTGGCTTTGCGACCAATTTTTCTCAAGCGAGCAAAAAGAACTCGGAGACGGCATTTATGCTTATATGGACAAGGTTATCGAATCCATACCCGCAGGTTCCGACCATTTGATTTGTACACCTTGGATGCTCGGCGAGAGATGTCCCGTATCCTCTACCACCACAAGAGCTACGCTTTGGAATGTGACTCCTTCTCACACGAGAGAACATATCATGCGTGCTTTGTATGAAGGTATAGGCTACAACTTGAGATGGATTCTCGAAAACTTCAGAAAGGATTATAAATTCCATTGCAGACAATTCAGAATTATCGGCGGCGGTGCTTTGGACAATGCGTGGATGCAGATTATCGCAGATATTACGGGAAGCGAGTTTGCTATTGTAGAAAACCCCAGAAACGCAGGTGCTTTGGGTGCGGCGATAATCGCTCTTATAGGTCTTGGCGAACTCAATAGTTTTGCCGATGCAAAAAACTTTGTCAAGGAAAGCAAAACATACAGACCTAATCCTCAAAACAAATATATTTATGACGAACTTTTCAAGAGTTATAAACAAATATATTACAGCCTTGAAAAAACTTATAGACATGCCAACTCTAAACGATTCGAAGGAGGAGAAGAATAATGGAAAAAATTGTAGAGACAATTTTGCAATATGCCCAAAAGCTTGTCGCTGAAGGCGTCACGGGCGACAAGGATATGATAAGCATGAGATCGGGACTCAACTATATGTACATCACTAAAGCAGGCGTAAAACTTGCCGACCTCAAAGAAGAAGATGTACAAAAAATGCTTATCTTCAAAGTGGAAAAAGAATATCTTTACCACGCAGAAATCTACAAGGAAAGAGAGGATATTCACGCAATTTGTCAGTGTTATCCCAAGTGGGTTATGCCTGTGGCAAAAGCAGGTGCTACTATCCCTGCCGTACTCGACGATATGGCTCAAATCGTAGGACCTTCCTGCAAGACTGCCGAGGACGATATCCACTATATTATCAAAACTTTGAAGGGCAGAAACTCCTGTCTTGTCAAGAATGCAGGCTGTATTACTTCAGGCCGTACTCTCGATGAGGCTTATACATGCGTACTCGTACTCGACAAAGCAAGCAGATGTTTTGTAGCAAGCAGCGTTATCGGCGACAACAAAATCATAAACGGCTTTGAAGCAAGACTTATGAGATTTATTTATAAGACAAAGTACAGCAAGAAAAATCAGGAAAACCTTTCCCAAAAAGAAGAGGGCGAGGCAAAACAAGATACTTCCAAAAAGGAAGAAGGCGAGGTGTAATATGGCTTGGGATAAAGAAACAGAATTAAAATTGAGACAAGTTATCAAAGACAGCGGCGTAGCTCTTCTCAAGGAAAACCTTGTTCAAGGTACTTGGGGAAATACGGCAGTAAGACTCGATGAGGACCACATGTTGGTGACTCCTACGGGACTTGACTATATATCTCTTACTCCCGAAGATATGCCTGTCGTTCAGATAAGCGATCCTTCTGTATGGAGTGACGGCAAAAAGCCTACCAGCGAGAGAAAAATCCACGCAGCTATCATGCAAGCTCGTCCCGAAATCAATGCTACCATTCACTCACATCCTTTGTTCTGTTCTATACTTGCTTCTGCAAGAATAGAATTGCCCGTCATGAGCGAAGAAATGAAGAGACTTGTCGGCGGCGAATGCAGAGTAGGTGCTTACGGCTTGCCCGGTACCAAAAAGCTCAAAGAAGGCACCGTAAAGGCTATGGAAGGCAGAAATGCTTGCTTTATGGCAAATCACGGCGTATTCTGTGCAGGCAAGGATATGGAAGAAGCTTTTGAGATTATCAGAATTATGGAAAAGAGCTGTTATGAATATATCAAGGAATGCACCTTGAAAGCCACAGGTCAACAGACTTACAGCGATGAACTTCTCTTTGATTATTTTGTATCTCAGTTTGACGAAAGAGGCAAAAAGATTAAAATCAAAGACAAAAAGAAAAAATAATCTTGCAAAAACAAATTGATTTAGCCCAGAAATTTTGGCGGAAAAAAGATAAGTTTTTGAAATATTCAGGAAAGAAAATATGAATTTTTTACCCGAAAACAAAGAAATTTTGACTTTAGAAAAGGCACGAGAGCTAAATCCTCTCGTGCTTGCTTATGTCGGGGACGGAGTGCATACGCTTTATATAAGGCTTATGGCTGTCCATTCTACGACAGGCAAGGCGGACAAACTCCACAAATTTGTCACCTCCAAGGTAAATGCAAAGTCGCAGGCAGAATGTATGCAAAAGATTTTGCCTTTGCTCACAGAAGAGGAAAACGATATTTTCCACCGTGCCAGAAACTCTCATCAGCATTCTATGGCAAAAAATGCGAGTGTGGCAGACTATAAACTTGCGAGCGGTTTTGAGGCGGTCATAGGTTTTTTATATCTTATAGGTGACAATAAAAGACTTTCTTTTTTGCTTGACAGTTGCTATGAATAAAAAGCAAAAATATAAAAAAAGAAATTTGTCGTTATGGATATCAGACGATATTGTAAGGCGGCAGCAAAAGTTTGTTGATAAGCAAAGAATTGACAAAAAAATGTTTATTGAGTAGAATATAGATTACAGGCAAAAGAAAAATTATTGATTATTCGGAGGTTTTTATGCCACAGGTAAAGCCAAGTGTTACACTTTTGGAATATACGCCCAATCCCGAGCGAACAGTCGCTTTGGCGGCAAAACTTTGTTATAGCGATGCTACGATAGAAAATCTCAAGGAAGGTCTTGACGATGAAAAAGTCGCAAAATTCATCACGAGATTGCGTTCGTTCGGACATGCTTCTCCCTTTGAACATGCCAATTTTACTTTTGGAATAGAAGGTGTATCCAGAAGTTTGCTGGCACAGATTACAAGACACAGAATTGCGTCTTTCAGCGTCAAATCTCAAAGATATGTAGACGCAAATAAGTCTGGCGAAACTTTCAATTACATAATCCCTGAGAGTATTGAGGCTCTCGGCGAGGAGTATGTGGAAAAATATAAAAAACAAATGGATACCATGCACGGCTGGTACACAGAATGGCAGACGCTTTTGGGCGGAGCTTGCGAAAAGTCAAACGAGGACGCAAGATTTGTGCTTCCCAATGCTGCCGAAACAAAAATGATTGTCACCATGAACGCAAGAGAACTTTTCAATTTCTTCAATCTCAGATGCTGCAATCGTGCTCAGTGGGAAATCAGAGAAGTAGCATGGAGAATGCTCGAGCTCGTACTCGAAGTGGCTCCCAATATTTTCGCAAATTGCGGTGCTTCTTGCGTAGCGGGAAACTGCTCTGAAGGAAAAATGACTTGCGGAAAAATGCTCGAAGTCAGAGCAAAGCAAAAAGCAATTTTAGAGAAGTACAAGAAATAATGCAGGACGATACAGAGCTTATTTTGAGAATACGCCAAGGCGATGTGCAGGCGGTAGAAATGCTTATGGAAAAATACAAGGGACTTGTCAACAAATTATCCCGTGTATTCTTTATCAAGGGCGGAGATATCGAGGACATCGCACAAGAAGGCATGATAGCTCTTTATAATGCGGTACTGACATACAATATCCAAGGCAATACGGCTTTTACGACTTATGCGACAAGCTGTATAAAAAACAGAATATTCGATTGCATCAAATCGAGCAATACGCAAAAGCACAAAGCACTCAGCGACAGCGTACCTATGAGCGTATTGGACGACAAGAATATGACAGGTCTATCTCCCGAGGAAATTACAATCGATGCCGAGGAAAAAGACTATCTCCATACCGTCATAGACAATACTCTCAATGATACCGAACGCACCATATTGTATTCGTATTTTGAAGGTAAAAGTTATCAGTCCATAGCCGACAAAATCGGCAAAAACACCAAGTATGTGGACAATGCCCTTCAGAAAATCAGAAAAAAGCTCAAATCTGCCTTGGAAAAATAACATAATTTTTATCACAAAATATAAGCCGTAATCATAATTCGATTACGGCTTTTTTGTTTTAAATTATTTTTGATTTTATAAAAACACTTTGTATATTTAGCGTGACACAACTTTATGCGAACGCAAAGATTATAATTATTTACCAAAGCACTTGGAGAGTGGTGCATATATGTGCCACTATACAAAGGCGTCTAAAAACGCTGACGAACAACCTCATAGCATATTATCCCGCAAGCTACCGAGGCATTGAGCGAATTGACTTTTCCGAATTGAGGTATGGACACCACATTGTCGCAGAGTTTTTTTGTCAGAGATTTTACGCCTTCGCCCTCGTTGCCGATGACTATTGCGGTATCTTCTTTAAAATTGCAATCATACAAAGTCGTGCCTTGCATATCTGCACAATAGACATTGACAAAGTTGTCTTTTAAGGTACGGATAGCATCGTTGATATTTCCTACCATAGCGACTTTGAGGTGGTTTGCGGCACCTGCCGAAGTACGCAAAACGGTAGCATTCACGCATGCACTTCTGCGAGAAGGTATCACAACACCGTGAGCACCAGCACATTCTGCCACTCTTATTATACTGCCGAGATTGTGAGGATCTTCTATGCCGTCAAGCAAGATGACAAAAAGAGGCTGATTTTTTTGTTTTGCGACATTGAGGATATCTTCTAAAGAAGCATAGCTGTATTCCTCGCTGATAGCTATGATGCCTTGATGTCTTTTGCTTTCGCTCAATTTGTCAAGATAAGGCTTGTCCACAAAATCTATACGGATATTGCGGCTTTTTGCCTTGTCAATCAAAGGCTGTAAATCGTGAGCAGTCTTTGACACATAGATACGAGATATTTTTATGCCCGAATCAAATGCTTCGGTGATTGGATTTCTTCCTTCTATTTTCAAGGTGTTCTCCTTATCTTTTAAATTGTTTTTATTTTTTAGCTTTTTATTTTTTAATTTTTTGCAAACGCAGAGATTAGTTTTATATTATCAAAGCACTTGGAGAGTGGTGCAGAGGAGCGATTTTTTAGAGAGATTATGAGGGAGCATACTTGCCGTATGTGACCGAGTAATCTACTCGTTATAAAATCGCAGATATGTGCCGCTACACAAGTGCGTCCCTTAATTCTTGTTGCTGTGCAAAGGTGCAGGTATCCTTCCCCCTCTCGATATAAACTTAGCAGGGGAATACTTGCTTATATTCATTATAGGAGCTCTTCCCAAAAGTCCGCCGAATTCTGCATATTCGCCGGCTTTTTTGCCATATACGGGAATTACTCTCACGGCAGTAGTCTTTGTGTTTACCACACCGATTGCTATTTCGTCAGCGATAATACCCGAAATGACTTCTGCGGGGGTATCGCCTGGGATAGCTATCATATCGAGACCTACCGAGCATACTGCTGTCATGGCTTCGAGTTTTTCTATATTGAGGGCACCGATTTCGGTAGCTCTTATCATACCTGCGTCTTCAGATACGGGAATAAATGCACCCGACAGACCGCCGACACTGCTGCAAGCCATAATACCGCCTTTCTTTACGGCATCGTTCAGCATTGCAAGACAAGCCGTAGTACCGCAGGCACCTACGCTTTCAAGACCTATTTCTTCGAGGATATGAGCCACGCTGTCGCCTATTACGGGAGTAGGAGCGAGGGACAAGTCCACAATACCGAAACTTGCATTAAGTCTTTTGCTTGCTTCTTTTGCCACGAGCTGACCTACACGGGTAATCTTGAATGCAGTCTGCTTGATACATTCTGCTACCTGAGTGAGATCTCCGTCTACCTTTTCGAGGGCAGTCTTTACTACGCCAGGACCGGAAACACCTACATTGACCACGGTATCGTCTTCGCCTGTACCGAGGAAAGCACCAGCCATAAAAGGATTGTCCTCGACAGCATTGGCAAATACCACAAGCTTTGCACAAGCGAGCGAATCAATATCTTTTGTGCGATAAGCACAATCCTTGACTATTTTGCCCATAAGAGCCACAGCGTCCATATTTATGCCTGCTTTTGAAGTAGCGACATTTATGGATGAGCAAATCTTGTTTGTGGTGGACAAAGCCTCGGGGATTGAGAGAATAAACTCTTTTTCATAAGGAGTCATAGCCTTATGCACAAGTGCTGAATAACCGCCCAAAAAATCTATACCTGTTTCGTCAGCAATCTTGTCGAGAGTACGGATAATCTCGAGGTGTCCTTTGCTTGAAGCGGATATAAGACTTATGGGGGTGACGGAAATACGCTTGTTGACGATAGGCACGCCTATTTCGCTGGAAATATCGTTGCCGATTTTTACGAGGTCTTTGGCTTTGGACATAATCTTGTCATAGATTTTGTCGCAAGTACGCTTTTTGCTGTCGGTAATACAGTCAAAGAGCGATATACCCAAAGTAATGGTACGCACATCTAGGTGCTGTTGGGAAATCATATTGATTGTTTCGATAATTTCTTTGCTTGAGTACATATCAAAGCCCCTTTGTAGTAGTATCTAATTGGTGCATGCTGTCAAAGATGCTTTGGAGTTGGATATGAATTTCCAGCCCCATTTCTTTGCCAAGCTTGTTGAGGTTGTCGACAATGGCATCGAATTTGAGTTTGCTTTGGCCGATATCGACAGCCATAATCATCGTGAAGTAATCCTGCATGATAGTCTGGGAGATGTTTTCGATATTGATATCCATCTCAAAGAGGCATGTAGAAACTTTTGCGATAATACCTCTTTTGTCCTTGCCCACAACAGAAACTATTGCTTTCATTTTTAATTCTCCTTATGTACAACTCGTTTTGAGTATTGATAGTAAATTAATTTTTTTTGATACATGCGACAAAGTCGTGATGTATGAGAGTATAAGAGTATAGATTATCGATTTTTAAATTAATCAATATACTTTTATTACTTTTCCAAAGACCTCTTCTGAGGAAATCGGACCGTATATATGGCTGTCCACGGAAATGCCGCCGTTTGGGATATTGCGGTTGTCGCCGAGGACAAAAAGATATCCTTTTGGTATTGTGATGCCTGTCACAAACAAATCTTCTTGTGTGTAGACGGAATCATGCTCAAAATAAAACTCGTCATATCCCGTAGCAAAATAGGGTTCGTCAAGGACTTTTCCGTTGACAATCCAATTTTTGTTTTCAAAATCGAATTTGAGAGTATCTCCGCCCATAGCTATAATTCTTTTTACGGCATAAATTTTTTTGCCGTTGTCATTGCGAGGAAAGACAATCATATCTCCATAATTTAGACTATATCCGTATTTTTGCAAAAAGAGTTTGTCGCCGTCCTTGAGATTGGGATACATGCTGTCGCCGCTCACGGTCATTGTCGTAAAAGCAGTAGAAAAGACGATGATAAAGACAATGAGTATTGCAATTATAGCAATCAAAAAGATATTGGCGATTTTGTATTTTTTATCTTTTTTCAAATCGTCATTATTCTGATTGTCGGGAATATAGGAGAATTTTTCTATTTGTTCCTGCATTCAAGCCTCTTGGTCGTCAGATATAGGTTTTGAGATACTTTTGACGGATTTTTTGAGAGTTTCTCCCGAGAGAATAACAGTATGGTTGCAGTTTAGACACTGAAGTTTGAATTCTGCCCCCGTAGATATTATTTTCCATTTATTGCCGCCGCAAGGGTGATTCTTTTTTGTCGTGACGATATCGTTTGTATTGACTTGGCTGAGTAGTATCGTGTTCATATCAAATCCAGATAAGGTTGCTGATAAGAGTGTTGTCTATATCGACAAAAGAGAGTTTTTTGACATTGTCCCAATTTTTGAGAGGGACTCTTTCTTTTGTCTTGAAGTCGGTATGGTGCAAGGCAATCTTTTGCCATTCGCCGCCCTGAACCGATACGGTAGCTGTATAAAACTCGTATTTTGCTTTGTCGCTCTCCACGCACAATTCCACCACAAGGCTTCTAGACTTTTCGCAATAACAATCGAATTGCAAAATACTTTCTTCATTGCTTTCCAAAAAGCTGTCGCCGAGGATATAAGTAGAGAGATTTCCCGCTTCTGAAGTAATGCCCATGATATCATAGGCACCTGCCTTTAGCTCGGGAGCATGGAATTCGCTTGTGCTGTCGTCTACTACCCAAGGATTGGTGCCGAGCTTTCTTTCATAAATGATATGCGAACGCTTGGGTACAATTCTGTCGATAGCTTGGTTTTGCGTATTCTGAAGGTCAAACATCTTGGGAAGAGAAGAGTAGCATTGTCCGTCCTTGTAAAGGATAGAAGAAAAAGCAAAAACTCTTATATCGTCAATGCGTACGGGTATTTCAGTGACGGGAGAAGCCGTGGAAAGAAATACTTTGTTCCAGTGTCTTAATTCGCTGTTTGCCTCGTTGTAGCTATAATAAAGCTCCAAGGATTCCACTTCGCCGAAATTGTCGAATTCAGTCTTTACGACAAGCTTGTTGTCATCGATTGCAAAACTTATAGAAGGAGTCTTTGGCAAAGCATTTCCCGAATAAATATTGTCAAGCCATATACGCATAGCGTTTCTTGCACGGTTTGACAAAGTATTTGTGAGATTTGCACAGAAAAATGTATGATTTTGTTTGTTGTTCTGAGTGAGAGCGAGTGTGTTTTCCACTCTGTCGATGCTTGTGAGATTGCTGTTTGTACCCGACACATAAAATACGGGACAAGTGACGAATTTTGCATAGGACTGAGGAGCACACGCACTTATGAATTTTATTTTGTCATCGCTGAAGTTGTATTCGTCAGGACTTGAAGAATACTTGAAAATGCCTTTGCATTCTGCCCAGCCTGCATTGCTTGCCACAAGCACTGCGTCCACTCTTTTGTCCATGCCTGCCACTTGCCACAGGATATTGCCGCCTTCTGCGGAGGACAAAAGATAAATCTTTTGTTGTTGTCCCAACAGATCTTTTACAAAAGTAATAATATCTCTCAAAAGTCTGCTCCATACAAACACGCAGGAGTCTTTGGGAGAATTGACAAAAGAGCAGAGATGGCTTTGACATCTCTCAAAGTTTGCAAAGTCTAAATTCTGAGGATAAATCGTATATCTTTTTTTAGAGCTTTTTCCGAGATAATCAAAACATACTACATTGTAGCCTTGAGAAGCAAAAACTTCAAAGACCTTTTCTTCTACATTGGTAGAAAAACCGTTTATGTAAATTATCGTGGCCGATTTTCCCTCTTTCGGCAATTTTCCAAAACAATAAGTGAGGACAGAGTCTTCGCCGCTGTCGGTATCACTAGAGATATATGCCTCAAAATTCGTGAAATTCTCATCTGAGTCATATCTTAGGAATTTGGCTTTTAATTTTGAAGAATCAACATTGTAGTTTGCCCATATCTGAGCGGGCGACATCAAAGTATTATCCATATTAATTATTATAATCAAAATATTAATAAAAAGCAACTACCCGATTATATTTTATGATTTTCGGCAAGTTTTGCATATAAAAAAGCGAGAACAAATAAGATATAACAGAAAAAAACAAATTATCAGGCGGGTTTTGTATGAAAGATATCGATATGATAGCAGACGAAGAACAAATAAAAATGATGAATGAAGAGTACAAAAAGCTGGGAATATTGGACAAGGAAAATCTTATGGACGACAAAATCGGCTCAAAGCCGCAAGAGAAGGGCAAAGAGACAATCGGCATCGATAATGACCAAAATATTTGCCGACAAAAAGCTTTGTCAAAAAGCAAAATAATAAAAGTGCCTTATCCTATATATATGCAAAGCGATTGTATAAGATATTGCGAATTGTGCGAGCTTGCAGGCGGGATAATAAACAATCTCGACAAAAATTTTGTCGAAAAAAACAAAGATATCTTGAGATATATCTACACGATTGAGGACAAAAACAGCATTTATGTCAAAGCACTTGCAAATCTTAAAGGCGATATCAGGGTAGATATCCGCCCTATGCCTTTTATAGAGGCAATGAAAAATCTTGTCGGCATTATGACAAATCAGATAATGCTGCTTGACAAAATATTGAGCTATGACAAGAGCGAAAACAGCAAAGAAATAAGACTCAATCAATTAGGAGCCACGGCTTGCATGCAAAGCTTGTTTTTAGTGGGTATCTGAAGAGTTTTCAGCACTATTTTGCTTGGAAAACAGCCATTTTTTCCAAGGTTGGTTTTTATAAAACTTGGGAGCGAGAGAGTGTCCGTATTTTTGATATAAGGAAAATTTTATATCGTAATTTTTGCTTTTGAGAATATCATAAAGATTTTTATCGTCAAGATAGGATACAACTTTATCGTTTTGAGCATGTGCCGACCATATCTTTTCGTTTTTGAATCTTTGAGCATCGAATTCTTCTGAATACAAAGAGGGCATATATCCCATAAGAGGTATGGCTCCTGCATAAAAATTCGGATTGTTGTATAAAGAATACCACACGCAAGCCCCGCCAAAAGATATACCCGAAATATAAATTCTGTCTTTGTCGATATTATATTTTTGGCACAACAATTCTATAAGACTTCGCAAAGAGCGGGTATAGATATTTATTGTGGCGATATTGTCATCGGAAAAAGCACGGCACTGAGGTATAAGCACAAAGCTTTCTTCGGATTTTATTTTTATGCCTACGGTAAGATATTCTAATAGCGGAAAAATATTTTTTTGACCTATGCCGCCTGCTCCGTGAAGATATACAAAAAGCGGCTTTTTAGTATCCGACTTGCAAGTTTTGAGGCGAAAAGGATATTGAATGGTATTAGAAGTGTCGACAAACTCGCAGTTTTTGTAATTTGCAATACAAGATTTTTTAAAAATTATAGTATTTTCTTTATAGTTGTTTTGTATGTAATCGGCAGCTTTTTTATTATTATCCAAATTATCTTGGCATTTGTCGCAAGTTTTAAAAAGCTTTTTTACGGAAAATCTGCATATTTTTTTCTCAACAAAATCTGACATATCCACTCTGTACAGAATATTATCTTCCCCTACAAAATCCATGAGAAGTTGGGAAAGAATATTTTGCTGAGCATTGTCGATATTTAGATTTTCGACAACATCTTTTTTTGCGAGCAAAAAAATCTCAGGCTTGTCGGCTTCGTCAAATTCTATTACAGAATAATTGTTTTTGTCATATACGATATAGTTTTCAAACAATATTTTGTTTTTGATAATACTATAGTACTTCATTGGATATTTATTTGGTTTTTTTGTTGAGTTTTTTTGCGAGTTTTGCTACCTTTTTGTTGTCCTTTAATATGTGTAGTCCTTCCCAATGCAAGGGGCGGCGATTAAACCATATAAATTCAAAAAACTGTCTTGTCTTGTTGAGGACAGAGTTTGAATAACTTGTGGTAGGATATCCTTTATCGAGAAGATACATAGTATGCGAATCAAGTCTTTTGAGGAAAGCTCTGTAATCTTTTTGCGATTCATCGATGTCTGTCCACATTACTTCGGAAAGAGCTGACAATCTCGGCAAAGTCATGTGCAAGGCTTTTTTGTAGTCGGGTACATATTCTGACCAAAGACATGCTTCTACACCTACCAAACGGCTTTTGTCGGCTGTGATAATGGGGTTGAATTCATAGCTAGACTTAAGCGAAACGGTCTTTTCGGGCAAGTCGAGATAACATTTCATCGAATCGGAATTTATGTATTGTCTTCCTTCATCGAATTCTTTAAAAGTGCTTTCTTTGTTTTCGGGGTATGCCCAAAGCTGCCATATCACTTCTTTGTTTGTAATGCCTGTGGGAGATGCTTCGTTCCACATGACAGCCTTTTTGCCTTTTGATTTTAGGTATTCATACACACGATTTGTAAAATACGATTGAAGTTCTTCTTCGTTTTTGAGATTTTCGTCTTTGATGCGTTGTTGACAATGGGGACAGAGTTTCCATCTTGTCTTGGGAGCTTCGTCTCCGCCGATATGTATATAGTCGCTTTCAAACACATCGCATACTTCGTCAAGCACGTTTTTGACAAATTCAAAAGTGCTTTCTTTGCCTGCACACATGATATCGTGTTTTACGCCCCAATGGTGTGCGACATTAAGATTTCTGTCAAAACAACTGAGATACGGATAGCATGCCAAAGCCGATTGGGTATGTCCCGGCATATCTATTTCGGGAATAAGCTCTATATTTTTTTCCTTGCAATATGCCACAAGTTCTTTTAGCTGCGTTTGAGTATAAAAACCGCTGTGTTTTTTTCTAGAAAAATTAGTACCTTTTCGTATGCTGCCTTTTAAAGTGAGAAGAGGATATTTTTTTATTTCCATACGCCAGCCTTGGTCTTCTGTGATATGGATATGAAACTTGTTGATTTTGTGATATACGCACAAGTCTACAAGTTTTTTTATTTGAGGAAGAGGCATAAAATATCTTCCCACATCGAGCATAAATCCTCTGTAAGCAAATCGGGGATAGTCCTTTATCGAGCAAAAAGGAATATTGAAATCATAATTGAAAAGAAGCTGACACAAAGTCGTATAGGCATAGAGTAAGCCTTGTTGAGAGCTTGCCTTGACAGAAATGCCGTTGTTGTCTATATCCAAAGTATAAGCTTCGGGGTTTTTGATATCGTCAATCATAAGATCGGGTACAATCTCAAAGTTTACGCCAAGATTCTTCAAATCCGACATATAGTTGTCGAGAGAAAGAGGGATTTTTTTGACAGTCAGAATACCTGTCGAAGTTTTGCATGAATAAGGCAAGGGTATGATTTTCAATTTTATATCCTCCTGAAAACAATTTGCAGCCGTAAAAATGGTATTTTCCATAATCGTCCATATACATTATAATATCGTGATAATAACTTGTCAATGGAGAAATCAAAGAGAGAATATATTGAAAATTCGACACATATACATAGAAATAGTGACAAAATCGAATGCAACGAGTTATCCACACAAACAAGTGTTTTTGTGGATAACTCTGTGGATAACTCGGCTTTTAGCGGGGATTTTGTGAACAAACAAGGGTTTAAAGAGAGATTTGGGGACATAAGTATGGTAATAAAAATTTTGTCGAAAAAGTCTATAATTATAGCTGTTTTATGTTGTGTAATTCCTGTTTTTTGCATATTCGCTTTTGCTATGTCCAAAGAAGTGGCAAAAACAGCGGGTAGTGACAATTTTTATTACGGTACTATCGTGGTGGATGCGGGGCACGGCGGTATAGATGGGGGTGTCGTGGGCTCTTTGGGTATAAAGGAAAGCGACATAAACTTAAGACTTGCAAAAATTCTAGAGAAGAAATTGTCGGAAAACAACTTCAAGGTGGTCATGACACGCACCACTGAAAATTCTTTGTCTAATATCAAGCGAATAGATATGCAGATGCGAAAGGATATTATCGTCAAAGCTTCGCCTATTGCGGTAATAAGTCTTCATGTCAACAAATTCAGCGATTCTTCGAGAAGAGGCGTGCAGGTGTTTTATGACGATTTGAAAGTGGGCAAGGACTTCGGAGATTTTTTGCAGTCCTATCTCAATGAAAATATCAACTCAAAATACAGCAAAAGAAGCGATTACAACGCAATAGCAGGCGATTTGTTTATCACAAAATGCGTGAAGGTTCCCTCGGTAATAGTGGAATGCGGTTTTATCTCAAACAAAGAGGACGAAAGACTTCTCATGCAGTACAGCTTTTGTCAGGATTTGTGCGATAGAATTTGTCAGGCGGTTTGTATTCTCAACAATCCCGAATAATTTATGTACAAGTATGAACAAGATATTTTGATATCGAAAAAGTGCAGTTTGGGGCAAAAAGATTTTAATGAAAAGTCGTGTTTTGATTTTATCTACAAAAGCCTTATAAGGAAAATAAAACCAAAAAAGGTATAATAAAATTTTATCTCCACATATTAGACTTGGCAAATACATTGAATGCGAGGTCGGTATGTCAAGATTTTACAGATTGAGAACAAAAGCGGTATTATATGGCTTGGCTGTTTTTTTGCTTTTTGTGATGCTCAGTCTTTTTTTTCGCACTTTGAATATCAATTTTTACGGCGGTTTTTCAAATAATAATGACGGCATAAAAGCTGAATATACTCTTGATATGTCAAAAGACAAAACTTTTTTTTCTCAAAAGTCTCAAAATCTAGGAGACCTTACGATATTGATGTATCATAATGTACTCAAAAAGGACAAAAAAGAGAGCGTTTATTGTATCAACGAAAACTCTTTGAGAGAGGATTTTGAATATTTGAAAAAAAACGGATACAAAGTCATAGATTTCAAAACGCTTTTAAAAAGTGTAGAGAATGCCTCTTTGTTGCCTGAAAAAGCAGTAATTATCACATTTGATGACGGTTATCTCAACAATGTAAAATATGCTTTGCCGCTTTTGAAAGAATACGATTATTCGGCATTGTTTTCCGTGGTAGGAAGTTATACTTTGCTCAACAGTTCAAACCCTTTGGTGGGCGGCGATTTTGTATATCTCGATTGGAATGAAATAGCCAAAATAAGCAAGGATGAGCATATCGAGATAGGACTGCATTCTTATGATTTTCACGAATTAAGACCAAGACTCGGAGTATCACAGCTAAAAAGCGAGAGCGATGAAGAGTACAAAAAGATATTTGAAGAAGATACAGAAAAACTTTTAAAAGCCTTGAAAAAATCAGGTGTCAAGAGCGGATACGAAAAGATATATACCTATCCTTTCGGAAAGTACAACAAAATAAGCGAAAGCGTGCTGAAAGAAAAAGGTGTACAAATTACGCTTACCTGCAATGAGGGTATAAATCATATAAAAGCTCATGACGAATTGTATTTGCTCAAAAGAATCAACAGAGATGCGACAAAGAATTCTCTAAAAGAAATTCTTGCAAAATACGAATGATAAAATTTATAAATTGTATTCAATCGCAAACCACTCGATTTACTTTTTATAAAAAGATGATATAATTAAGATAGTTTTTAATAAAGATACAGAAGGAGAGGCAATATGAGTTTTTATGACGAAGTATATAAAGTAGTAAAACTTATCCCTGAAGGCAAGGTGGCGACTTATGGTCAGATAGCAAAAATACTTTGTTCGCCAAAGGCATCGAGAGCAGTGGGATATGCTTTGCACTTCAATCCTCTCCCGGGCATTATTCCTTGCCACAGAGTCGTCAACAGAGAGGGATACCTTGCTCCTGCGTTTGCTTTCGGCGGAATGGATTGTCAGGCAGAGCTTTTGAAAAAAGAAGGCGTATTCTGCGATGAAAACTATAAGGTGGATTTGAAGGTATATCAATGGAAGGAGGGCTTATGACAAAATCAAGACGCATAGAGTATGTGTGCGATTTTGACGGCACTTGCGATGATATACTAAAGCAAAAGGGGATATCGTCAAGCATAAGAGTCATGCTCAGAAAGAGAATGGGACTTGTGTGTCTTTTGGAAGACGGCAGGGAAATTCCTGTCATATTGACAAAAAGACTCTCAAAAGGCGATAAAATCTGCATATACCTAGAAGATGACGATATAGTACATATTCCCCCTTGCGACACCAAGATAAATATAGTCTATGAAGACGAGGACATCGCCGTAATAGACAAGCCCGCAGGCATTGCCGTAATACCCGTAAAAAATCATTACGGCAGAAGTCTTGCAAACTGTCTTGCAAATATCTAGGGAGATTTTGTCTATCGTCCCGTCAACAGACTTGACAGAGATACATCGGGACTTATGATTGTCGCAAAAAATTCTCTTGCACACAGCTTGCTTACGGGCAAGACAACAAGACAATATCTTGCACTTTGCCAAGGTGTTTTCGACAAAGAAAAATATCCTTTAAAAGGCACGATAGACAAGCCTTTGGCACGCATGGAAAACAGCATGAAAAGATATGTGTCCGATGACGGCGAAAGAGCAATTACTCACTATGAATTCATAAAGCAATACGATGAATATTTTTTGTGCAGATTTTTGCTTGAGACAGGCAGAACGCATCAGATAAGAGTACATATATCGGATATGGGATATCCGCTTTGCTGTGACAAGCTTTACAATGATTTTGCTCACCCCGTGGTATGCCCGAACGGCAAAATTTTGGACAGGCAGGCTCTTCACAGTTTTTCGCTTGCTTTCAAGCATCCTTTGATGGGAAAAGATATGTATTTTGAGTCAAAGCCTGAATTTTGCAATGACAGCGATTTTTAGTTTTTTATATAGAATAAAGCTTTGAATTTTCTGCCTTAAATTTATGCCGTAATATGGCTTAGAAATGTTTTCGCTATTGACTATTATATTGAAAATAATATATAATGATAAAGTAATTATTTTATCAGCGAGGTGCTTATGAATATTTTCGAAAAAGGATGGTGCAGATTTTTTCAGAAGGCGATTTATGTATGTTCGCCTTTTTTGCCGTGGCGTCAGCCTGAAATTCTAAATTTCAAAGAAGGCATAAAGGACTTGCCCGAATTTATTGAGAAAAAGGGTATTAAGAGCGTGCTTGTCGTCACCGGTCCCAATCTTTACAGACTCGGTGCACCCATGCCTATTATTGACGGACTCAAAGAAAGAGGCATCAACTGCGTAGTTTATCACGATACTGTCGCAAATCCCACTATCGAGAATGTAGAAGAGGCACTCAAAATGTATCATGAAGGCAAGTGCGAATGTATTGTCGCATTCGGCGGCGGTTCGCCTATGGATTGTGCTAAAGTAGTGGCGGCAAGAGTAGTGCGTCCCAAAAAGCCTGTCAGCAAAATGAAAGGACTTCTCAAGATAAGAAAGAAAATTCCCACATTCATTGCTATACCTACGACTGCGGGTACGGGCAGCGAAACAACTCTCGCAGCTGTAATTTCCAATAGTCAGACTCACGAAAAATACGCTATCAACGACCACAGCATTATTCCTCATTATGCCATACTCGATGCGTCTCTTACGGTAGGGCTTCCTCCCAAGACGACAGCGACCACGGGTATTGACGCACTTACTCACGCAGTCGAGGCATACATAGGAAAAAGCAATACAAAAGAGACAAAACTCATGGCAGAAAAAGCCGTAAAACTCATATTCGAAAATATCCTCAAGGCTTATGAGGACGGCTCGGATATTACCGCAAGAGAAAATATGCTCAAAGGCTCGTATTATGCAGGAGTAGCGTTTACGAGAGCTTATGTGGGTTATGTACATGCGATTGCACATACCTTGGGCGGATTTTATCATGTCGCACACGGCTTGGCAAATTCTGTGATTTTGCCTTATGTTTTGGATTATTACGGCAAAAGCGTGTATAAAAAACTCGCTCGTCTTGCAGACATAACAGGTTTGTCAAAGGACGGAGATACAGACGAAGTCAAGGCCAAGAAATTTATTCAGGCAATAAGGGATATGAACAAAAAGATGGATATACCCGAAAAATTCGAGGGAATTATCAAACAAGAAGATATCCCCGTCATGGTAGAAAGAGCATACAAAGAGGCAAATCCTCTCTATCCCGTCCCCAAATTCATGGGCAAAAAAGAATTGAAAGAAATGTATATGAAGATATCGGGCTGATATGAGATGCGTGCTTGTATGCGGAGGAGAGTTTGCTCCTCAAAAATTCAGTATTGAAAAAGACGATGTGCTTGTAGCTGTAGACAAAGGTTTTGACTATATCAAGGATGTGGCAAAACCGAGATATGTCGTAGGCGATTTTGATTCTTTGGGATATATCCCAGAGGGCTTGGAAGTGATAAGACACAATCCCATAAAGGATTTTACAGACACTCAGCTTGCTTTGGAGTTTATGAGCGAAAAAGGATATGACGATTTTGTCATATACGGAGGTTTCGGAGGACGACTCGACCACACTATCGCCAACATTCAGACGGCATACGACTTTGTCAAAAAAGGCAAAAAGATAAAGTTTGTCGCAAAGGATTGTCAGGCAGAATTTATCGTGTCTGACAAAATTATGAATGGCGAAAAGGGCAGGTTCTTTTCATTGTTTTGTTTTGACAAAGCCGAGGGCGTGGACATTAAGGGAGCCAAGTACGAGATAAAAGACAGCTGTCTTTCAAACGATTATCCTTTGGGTGTAAGCAATGAATTTACGGACAAAGAATGTCATATATCAGTCAAAAAAGGCATATTGCTTCTTATCGTCAACGACAAAGGCATCGCATAAAGATACAAAATACTTTTGCATAAAAAGAGAGAAAAAGATTTGATATCAAAAAACTCTCTTTTTTTATTTATTTGCAAAATTTGCTTGTCAAAATATTTATAAAATCTTATCATATAAAAGACAAATCGAATATAAAAATCCTCTTTTATATTGATGCTTTTTTTGAAAAAATAAAGAGAAAAAATACTAAAATAATTTTTTCAAAAATCATAAAAAATCGATGTTTTTTAAAAAAGATTTTATATATGAAAATATGCGGTTTTTTATAAGAAATACCCGCAAAAACACGCAAAAAAAGCATACAAAAATCAAGGAGTTTTTTATATAGAAAAGACAAGAAAAAATTCATTCAAAAATCTATGGCAAAAAATATTCCGCTTTTGATTTTTTAAGATATTTTTTTGTCAATAAAAGGATTTTTGAAAAAGGAAAACACAATGGAAAAAACAAACTCAAAAAATATACTTTTCGACCTTGACGGAACAATACTCGACACTCTTCCCGATTTGTTTGTTTCGGCAAATTATGCTCTCAAAAAACTTGGTTTTCCCGAGCAGACTTTTGAAGATGTAAGAAGAGCCATAGGACACGGCATAAGAAATCTTTTGAGAGATTTGATGAAATGCAACGATACCGATACTTTGGAAAAATGCAGAATGATTTTTAAAGATTATTATGACAAAAACAAAGCGGTGCATACAAGACCTTATGACGGCATGATAGAGCTTGTGCAAAGACTAAAGTCGCAAGGCAATAAAGTCTTTGTGATATCAAACAAATACGATGATGCCGCAAAAGCATTGGTGTATAATTTTTACGGCGATATGTTTGACGGGGTATACGGCAGCAGGGATAATATTCTTCCAAAGCCCGACCGTGCGATTTTCGATATCGTAGTCGAGGAAAATTCTCTCAATCCTTCAGATTGCATATATGTCGGCGACAGCGAAGTAGACAGAGAATTTGCCGAAAATACGGGTATGGATTTTGTGGCTGTATGCTGGGGTTTCAGGACAGAAGAAGAGCTTAGAAAGTGCGGAGCAAAGACAATCGTATCTGATATTTATTCTCTTGAGAACGAGCTTGAAAAACTCATGTAATAAACTATAAAAAAGACGATTTCTCGTCTTTTTTTATTTTGGCAAATCTAAACTTAAAAAAGCATTTTTTTGCAAAAAATTTTTTAGAACTCAAAAATTACAATCTTCTAGATTGTGTGATTTTGTCTCAAAAAGCTTTATTTTTTATATAAAAATACACAAAAACTAAAAAAAATTTAAAATATTTAGCAAAAACATTGATTTTAGTATGCGTTATACAATATAATATATTTAAATAACTTAAAAAATACTTAAAGGTGAAGGGGGTTTTTATGAAAAAAGCCAAGAAAAAAGCCGATATCATAGACCAGTCTTTGGAAACAGCTGTTGCAGAAGAGCAAACTGAACAAAACGCTGTTGCCGAGCCTCAACAAGTCACTCCCGAAGTCGCTTCCGAATCAGCACCCGAACAGGCTGCTATCGTAAGAGTTCAGGCAGAGGGCAAAAAGGACAAAAAGAGCAAAAAAGACAAGAAGGAAAAGAAAGACAAAAAAGGCAAAAAACAAGATTTGCAAGATTTGTCTTTGGTGGCTGACGCCCAAGAAAATGCTCAGCCCGAAGAAGAGTCTTCTTCAGAAGTCGTTGCTCTTGCATCAGACGGCACAGACAATGCTATTGTGCAGGATGAAAATCCTTCTGATGTTGTGTCAGAAGATGGTGCTCAAGCAGCTGACAAACAGCCCAAGACAAAAAAGAAAAAGCACAACAAAGTAGGATTCTATTTCAGTTCAATCATGAAATTCTACAATCCTATCACATTCTTGCCTATCACTTGTTTGCTGTATGTGGTATTCTTTGCTGCCGACATCGCTGACGGCAAAGGCATATCTTTCTTCTCAGCACACAAATTGCCTATAATCGTGCTTGTTTCGATTATGGCGGTAGCTCTTATCGTATGGGGCTTTATCACAATGCGAAGCAAGAGAGTTTGTTCGCTTGACGCATTTTTGCTGATAGGTACGCTGGTAGGCTTTGGTATGATTCTCCAATGCGTAATTCTCCAGCACTTCTCGCCTTTCAACGAGCTTGCTATAATGACTATCGCACTTACGGCATTCGTACTTGTATTGATGACGATAAGAATTGCAATTTTCAAGCCTGTCGTTCAGGAAAATGCAAATGACGCAGTCTATACCGCAAAAAACAAACTTATGATGTATTTCAAGGTAGTTTTCACAAAGTACGCAGCATTTATCGTTATGCTTGCTTTGATAGGTATTCTGATTATCTATATCGTCACTCAGTCTCCTATGCTCGAAAGCTTTGAATATATCGCTAAAGATATCGAAGTAGTAGTGACGGCAGCATTCGCAGGTGCAGCAATCGTAATGATGGTTATATCTCTTTTCATAAGACTCGTAAGAGGTAGAGCAAACCTTGTTGACTGCATGCCTTACATATTCGTAATTGTTGCAATCGGTACATTGTTGTATTATTTTATCAGCAATATTTTTATGTATCTGTACTTGGCTATCGCTTGCGGAATCATCGGTATTTTGTGGCTCATACTTTGTCAGTACACACTCAAGATGTCGATTTACAAGAAGGATACCAAAGCACATGTCGTAATAAACAAACCCGAAAGCCATGACGAAGAGCCTCAGGAAGAAATCGAAGAGCCCACAGACGATGAGCCTGTATATGAGCCTATCGAAGAACCCAAGGATGACGAACCTGTCTATGAGCCCATTGAGGAGCCTAAGGACGAAGAGCCTGTCGCAGAACCTTTGGAAGAGCCTGTCGAGGAGCCTATTGAAGAACCTATTGAGGAACCTCAGGACGAACCCGTAGTAGAGCCTTTGGCAGAAGAAGCGGCAGAACCTGTCGAGGAGCCCGTAGAAGAAGCAATCGCAGAGCCTCAGGAAGAGCCCAAGCAGGAGCCGGTAGTACAGACTATCGTACATGTCATTGAAGAACACAAGGACGATGACGACAGCGAAATAAACGAAAGACTTGCCAATATCGAAAACAACCTTGTTGCTCTTATGAACCAAAGAGACGAAGAAGACGATGACGAAGAAGAGGATGAGGAAGAAGAGGAAGATATCACCGCAATCAAGAGCGTAAGACCTAGAATGACATTCATGACCAAGCTCAGACTTGCAAGCGATGATCTCAAGACCTTCTATACAGAAATCAAAAACGAATTGTTGTCTTATGGATTCAGAAACAGAATAAGCAAGACAAAAGAAAACTTCAATCACAGCCGTGATACAAAAGCAAGACTTGTCATCAACGGCAAGACAATGAAGTTGTATCTCGCACTCGATCCCGCATCTTTGGATGAAAAGTATTATCACCACAAAGACATGAGCGAGAAGAAGGGCGTGGCAGAAATACCTACAATGATGCCTGTAAGATCAAAACTCGCTGTCAAGAAAGCAAAAGAGCTTATCACCAAGTTGGCAGAAAGCTGTCAGCTCGAGAAGAAGCCTAGATACAAGACAAAGGACTTCAGCGAAGAATTGTCTTCAGAGGGTATGACCTTGACAGAGAGAAAGGGTTATGGATATCTTGTAAGAGATTCTATCACTTTAGAGCAAGCCCAACAGCTTCCCGATGAACTTGCAGAACAGCTCGCTGATGTATATACCGAAGAAAACAAGTTCATGAGATTTATCAAGACGACAGTATCGCTTGACGATATCGTAGGACAGTTTGATGACGGCGATGTAGTGACAATCGATTCTATAAGAGAAGGTGGCATAGGTGTTCAGAATGCCAACTATCTGATTATCGAAGACGGTCAAGTTGTCAACAAAAAACTCAAGGTATATGTAGACGAGATTACTCCCAATGCGGTTAAGATGATAGCATTGGCTGGCGGTGAGGTTTATCGTATCTGGCGTAAACGCTAAGGGTCGCCGTTGTATATCGGCACACCTTTGCGAATTTTAGGAACGCCCCTCGCCATCGAGTACAAAAGTACACTCAGGTTCGGGACAACCGCTAAAAATTCGCAAAATCGCCCCAATCTCCGTTCGCTTACCACGACAATGGAAAAAGTCCGCAGGCAAAAGCCTTGCGGACTTTAACTTTATGTCGGGTTCGCTCTATACCGACCAAACGAAATGGTGTATATCTAAGATATAACCATTTGTCGGTGCTATCTCAAAAAGATAATAAATAAGATTTTAATAGTCTTAAAGAGTAATTGTTGAAGCAAAATAATAAAAATACCACTCTTTGTCATTATGCAGAGAGTGGTTTTTTTATGGTGCACACAGAAAAGATAAAAATTGATATAATTTTTCAACGGCTAAACACTCAAATAGTTGTATTGTATATTTTATAAGACAATTCATATTTATCATTAAAAGGTTTGTAGCAATTCATTAAAAGTATAATTCATTTTGTCAAAATTTTCTTTGACTATATTGACAGATAGAAAACTATATGTGATAATGAATATAAATAAGAGGTATATTATTTCTGAATTAATTTTTTATACAAAAATCTTATTACTAGGAGTGTATAAATTATGAATAAGAATAAGATAGTAATAATTTTGATTGTAATAATGACATTGACGTTATCACTTATGATGGCAGGCTGTTCTGATTATGGTTATTCATTCCATTATAGAGTAGTAGATGGAAACGGTGAAATTAAGGCTGAAACTAATTTTGAGGAATATTCTTACTTATGTAATGAGTGCGAGTATTGCGAATTAGATTGTCCTGAAGGGTCTCGTGTTATTCCTACATTAGGCAATAAAAAAGGTAGTTGTGCTATCACTTTTTTAGCAATACCTGACGAAGGCTATCAAGTAAAAGAGTGGCTATATAATGGTAAAGTAGTTGAAGGTAACAAAACGAATACATATACGGCTATAGTTACTAGTGAAGATAACTACAACGGAGTAATCGAAGTGGTATTTGAAAAGATATAGGGGAATAATTAAATATAATTCGGGGACAAAATAAAAGAATTATCCCACTTGATTCAAGTCGCTTACGAAGATAAAGTAAAAGTCGGAAAACAAGAAAAAGTCCGCAGGCAAAAGCCTTGCGGACTTTGTTTTTAAAAAAGGTTTTATTTTTATCTATATGTGCATAGATTTATGTCAGTGAATAGCGGCTTTTAAAAAAATCAAAAATGGGTATTGACATTAAGCTTTTTTTAAGTTAGAATAAAGATGTGGATTTAGGTGGACCTGCTATCAGTATGCCACCTTTTCTTATATCAAAAATTTTTAGACTTAGGAGGTTTTTCTTATGGCAAAGAAAAAAAAGGCCGGCATTAAAGTGTTTACTTGGATTATGATTGCTTTTATGGCAGTAGGTTTGGTACTCACCGTGGTAGGTATTTTTACTGATTGGACTACTACAAAAGGCGAGGCAATCGGAGGTATTGTAAGTACAGAAGGCAATACCACATTGCAGGATTATTTTGACCAACAAAAAGACAGCGTAGAGCTTTTGGGTGAGGAAAAAGGCAAGATAGAATATTTTGATGCTACTTATGCTTTTGCTTGGCTTGCTTTGATTGGTTCGGCAGTAGCTTTGGCAGGTTATTTGCTTGGCGGTTTGCTCAAACTCAATCTCTTTAAGACTATCGGTATGCTCGGCGGTATCGTAGCATTGCTCACAGGTGTTTTGACAGCTATATTTACATATATGATGTGCAAAGAGCTCAGTGCAGATGCAGGTATCGTAGGCTCTGTCACCACAACATTGGCAGTAGGCTGCTATCTTACAATGATTGGCGGTATCGTAAGCGGCGGCAGTGCAATAGTCGCAAAATTGAAAAAATAGTACACACACAAACCCTTATAAAAAATCGCACAGTTTTTAATCTGTGCGGTTTTTTATTTACAAGCTATTTTATACTTTATAAAATTTAGACATTCTGTTATTTGATATAAATCTTGATTTCTTTATCGTGTTTATAGAACAAGGCAATATAATACAGCCTTTTGATAAATTTTTATTTACGGCGATAAAAAATTATATATTCAAATATTGTTTGATAGTTTTTGAGATTATCTTATATCCCTTGTCATTGATATGCAAGCCGTCCATAGTAAGATCTTTGTCGAGATTGCCTTCGCTGTCTACGAGCAGTCTGTGAATGTCCAAAAATTTTGCATTATACTTTTGACATATATCAGGCAACAATGAATTGACTATGAGTATATCGCTGTTTTTCCTGTTTTTTACCGCATTGAGAAAAGGCGGTTTTTTGTAGGGATTGACAGGATATACAGATTGTACAATGACTTTACATTTAGGCAAAGCCGTATATATTTTTTCTAGTATTTTATCTATATTATCGGCTACCGTCTGAGGACTCGAGCCATGTCCCAAATCGTTTGTTCCGCCCAAATAGACTATGGTAGAAGGTCGGATATTTATGACATTGTTTTCGACTCTGTTGAGCATTCCTTTGGTGGTATCGCCGGATATGCCTCGGTTGTAAGTTTCTATCTCGGGATAATATTTATCAAGGTCGCAACATTCTGTGATAGAATCTCCGAAAAAAACAGTCCTGCCGTATTCTGCCGTTTTGTTTTCTTCGGCATATCTTTCTGCCTTTGCACTTTGATCTCTCAGCATTGTAGACATATTGTTGCCGTAAGCATCGTAATACACAAAAAAGATTATCATCACGGTCGTGATGACTGACACATAAAAACATATTATTGAATTAAAAATTTTTCTGTAATATATGCCCATATTTTCTTATCTTTTGATTTGTGTCTTATTACAAATTATTATATCACTACAAAAATTGTATGTAAAGTATAGAGAGTTTGTTGTTGTCAATAAAATTATTTTCAAATTTATAATAATGGCAAAGCCTGACTATTTATTGCAAATTGAATATTATATATGATATATTTATATTATAAATAATTTTGGAGGAATTATGGCAAAATTGTATTTGGTAGGTACGCCTATCGGCAATCTCGGCGATATAAGTATGCGAGCATTGGATACCTTGAGAAGTGTCGATGCGATTGCCTGCGAAGATACCCGCCATTCTCTCAAGTTGCTCAATTATTATGACATCAAAAAGCCTCTTTTTGCATGTCACAAATTCAATGAAAAAAGAAGTATAGACACTATCTATGCCATGCTCGAAGAGGGCAAAGACATTGCTCTTATTACAGACGCAGGCATGCCTGCCGTATCTGACCCGGGAGCTGTCGTGGTGGAGGGCCTAAGACAAAAAGGAGCGGATATCACCGTTGTCCCCGGAGCCACCGCACTTACTTCTGCCATAGCATTGAGCGGTATTTGTCAGCCGGTATTTACCTTTATAGGTTTTTTGCCTCAGAAGACAAAAGAGAGGGACGCACTTGTTTTGCCTTTTAAGAATATTACCACATCGCTGGTTTTTTACAGCTCTCCTTATGATATCAACAAGGATATACAATATCTTTATTCAAGGCTTGGGGACAGAGTATTGCACATAGTGAGAGAAATCACAAAAATTCACGAACAGCATATTCTCACCACTCTAAAGGAAGGCGAGCAAGAAGAGCCGAAAGGCGAATATGTGCTCATTGTCGAATGCGGAGAAGTAGTAGAGCAAAAACCCGAGGGCAGTATCAGCGACCAGCTTTTAGAATTAATCAAAAACGGCATGGACAAAAAGACGGCTATAAAACAAGTGGCAAAAGCCAACAATCTCACAAAAGACGAAGTATATAAGATTGCAATAAATCTCTAGAAGGTGTCAAATGAAACAGAAAAAGAGTGAATACAGCAGTGCTTTAAGGTCGAGAAAACTGATAAAGAATGCTTTCAGCGAGCTTTTGCAAAGCAAGGATTTTGAGGAAATATCCGTCACCGAAGTGGTCAATGTCGCAGGTATCAACAGGGGTACTTTTTATGCTCATTACAACAATATGACGGAAGTATTGGGCGAGATAGAAAAAGAAGTGGCAGACGGCATAGTAAATATGTTTGTATCCTATCAGGAAAGCATTATGGAAAATCCTACGCCTTTTCTCAAAAGCATTGCCGAGTTTTTGCAAAAGGATTTTGATTTTTACAAAAGACTTATTTGTGCCAATGTAGGAAGCCACTTTATCGACAGACTCAAAGAAGTCTTTATAAGTGCCGTGACAGGGGATAATCAAAGAATATTGCACATAAAAGATATGCGTACTTTTGCCGTAATCGTAAGGTTTTATACAAACGGTTTTGCAAGCATGTATGAAGATGTCTTCAGGGGCATACTCAAGATAAGTCTTAATGAACTTGCCGAAATCATAGGCGATATAGTGTCGATAGGTTTTGAGGGATATACATTGGAAAACGCAAACAAAATATAATAAGCTAATTTATTTGTATTTATATCAGATTTATTAGGTATTAAAAAAGCACCGAAAGGTGCTTTTTTTGTGCAATTTTATATTGCTTATTATACAAACAACTATCTTTAGTAGTTTGTTTTCCATATCAAAGAATTTGGTTTTCGTCTAAGGTTTTTTCCCTATTGAATTTGCATAGACAATATACAATATTTTTTTGCTATGGTCAAGAAAAATCAGCCAAAAACCATATTTTTCGATCATATATTTTACTCAAGGAAAGCAAAAATTTTTGGATATCCAAATCCTTGATAAAAGGCAATTTTGTGATATACTTAATCTATGAGTATTTGCAATAATTGTCCTAGGCATTGCCGTGTGGACAGAGAAAGACAAAAAGGTTTTTGCGGGGAAGGACAGCTGAAAGTTGCCCGTGCCTCTCTTCATCTTTGGGAAGAGCCTTTTATCTCGGGAGAGAAGGGAAGCGGAACTATCTTTTTCAGCGGCTGCAATCTCAAATGCGTGTATTGTCAAAACTATGATATATCTAGAGGCAAAGGCATTGTCATCTCTCCCAATCAGCTTGCAGATATTTTCAAAAGGCTGGAAGATGCGGGAGCGGAAAATATCAATCTTGTCACTGCCACGCATTTTGTCGATGATATAGTAAAGGCTTTTGAAATATACAAGCCCTCTCTTCCCGTGGTATATAATTGCGGCGGATATGAGAGCATCTCTTCGCTTGAAAAGCTCGAAGGAATAGTGGATATATTCTTGCCCGATTTTAAGTATAGCGACAATTCTCTTGCAAAAAGATACAGCAATGCCCCCGATTATTTTGAGGTATGCACAAAGGCTCTTTTAAAAATGAGAGAGCTTTGTCCTAAGGACATAATCAAGGACAATCTCATGAAAAAAGGCATGATAATAAGACATCTCGTGCTGCCCGATGCGATAGAGAATACAAAAGGCGTACTTGATTTTGTCTCTCAGAATTTCGGCAAGTCTGTATATCTTTCTCTTATGGGACAGTATGTGCCTTACGGACAGGCAAAAACAATAAAGCCTATCGACAGAAAACTCAAACCTATCGAATATAAAATAGCCATATCTTATGCCGAAAAGCTGGGGCTTGACAATACTTTTATACAGGAAACAGGCTGTGCGAGCGAAGACTTTATCCCCGACTTCGATAAAAGCCCTATTTCTTTGACCTGAAAATTTTTATGATTTTTGACATAAATCTTTTGCAATGTTTTGATAAGTCGTATTATATACATAATTTTATATATTAATAGTTGTTGTACAATTTTTCAAATTATGATAAAATAATTGAAAGGTAGTGAAAAATGAATATTGCATTGAAAGTATTTGTGGTAGTGCTTGCTTATTTGATAGGCTCTATAAATATGGCTACTATCATAAGCAAATTAAAAGGAAAAAATATCAAAAAGCTCGGTAGCGGCAACCCCGGTACCATGAATGTCTTGAGAAGTATAGGAAAAGGCTGGGGAGCACTCACTTTTGCTTTTGACAGCGTAAAAGGTCTTGTGTTTGCTCTTATCGGAAGATTTGCCATTGACGGCGGCAGCACCGATTGGATGTTCATACTCGGCACCGTAGTCGTACTCGGACACATTTTCCCCTTGTACACCAATTTCAAGGGCGGAAAGGGCGTGGCTACTTCAATAGGTGTTTTTATTGTGGCATCGCCTATCGTGGGTGCAATAGTGCTTGTGGGACTTGTCATTTATCTTTTGCTTTGCAAGATAGGTTTTATAGGCTCATACCTTGCGATTACCGCATTGACTATCACAAGCTGTATTCTATACGGACAGAGTGTTATAGCAGTAGTATGCTGTCTTATAATATGGGTACTTGTAATCGTGCGACACAAAGACAATGTAATTCGCTTTATACACGGCAAAGAAAACACTTTGAGCATTGTGGGTAAAAACCAAGTAAAAGAGTTTGACGACAATGGCGAAGAGATAAAAGCCGAGACTAAAGCGGACGGCGAAAATACAGAAGATTCAGCCCCTTCTGAAATATCAGAAAGCGACATAAAAGACGATAAAGAAAGTCAATCCGAGATACAAAAAGAAAATTGAAACAAGACGAGCAAAATTTATATTGTCGATATCGCTTGTAAAAGAAAATATAAAAAAACAAAAACAATCCGACAAAACCCTTTTGATAAAAATGCGACAAACAGAGTTTTTATAGTCGGCAAATAAATATTTATCGAGGTAAAAATGAAACTAGGCGTAGTAGGTCTTCCCAATGTGGGAAAAAGTACATTGTTTAATGCAATCACTCAGGCAGGAGCAGAGAGTGCAAACTATCCTTTTTGCACAATCGAGCCTAATGTAGGCGTGGTAGCTGTTCCTGACGAAAGACTTGACAAGTTGGCAGCACTTTACAAAAGCAAAAAAATCACTCCCACCGTGCTTGAATTCGTGGATATAGCAGGACTCGTAAAAGGTGCGTCCAAAGGCGAAGGACTTGGAAACAAGTTTTTGTCCCACATAAGAGAAGTAGATGCAATCGTGCATGTAGTAAGATGTTTTGACGACCCCAATATCACTCATGTTGACGGCAGCGTCAATCCTTTGAGAGATATCGAGACGATAGAATTCGAGCTTATTTTTGCGGATATGGAAAGCGTGCAGAAAAAGGCTTTGAGAGCGAGAAACTCTGCCAAGGGCGGAGACAAAAAATATCTTGTAGAGGCAGACCTTCTCGACAGAGTTTATTCAGAACTAGAAAAGGGCGTGCCCGCAAGACTTATACCGCTTACCGATGACGAAAAAGAAGTGTTGAGAGATTTGTTCCTTCTCACGGCAAAGCCCGTAATTTATGCGGCAAACATAAGCGAAAGCGAAGTGTCAAAGGGTACAAATGCTTATGTCGAGCAAGTAAAGGAATATGCTCAAAAACAAGGCTCAAAGACTATCGTGCTTTGTGCAAAACTCGAAGAAGAATTGGCAGGCATGGACAAAGAAGACAAAGAGATGTTTCAGGCTGAATACGGCATTGACAAGAGCGGTCTTGACAAACTCGTATCGGCTTGCTATGACTTGCTCGGACTTATAAGTTATCTTACCGCAGGCGAAAAAGAGACTCGTGCATGGACTATCACAAAAGGCACAAAAGCACCTCAGGCGGCAGGCAAAATACATAGCGATTTCGAAAGAGGCTTTATCCGTGCAGAGATAGTAGATTGGAAGACTTTGCTTGAATGCGGCTCGTATGTGGCAGCCAAAGAACACGGCAAGGTAAGAAGCGAAGGCAAAGATTATGTCATCAAAGACGGCGATGTCGTACTCTTCAGATTCAATGTATAATTTTTTATCACCCGAGAAAAAAGAGAGATAAATTTATGGATTACAGACAGATTATCGTAGACAGCATAAAATCAGATTTTGACAAGGCAGAACTGTTGTCGCTTGTGGCAGTACCAAAGGATACTGCTATGGCGGATTTGTGCATACCTTGTTTTAAACTTGCAAAGGTTTTGAAAAAATCTCCAATGGCAATCGCAGAGCAAATCGCAGCGAGTGTGGACAAAGGCGATATGATAGCAAGCGTTGAGGCAGTGGCAGGATTTGTCAACTTCAAATTCGACAATATGAAGTATGGCAAAAAAGTGCTTGACGAAGTGCTTTCAAAAGGCGAAAACTATGGTCATGATGACGAAGGAAAGGACAAGACAATCTGTATTGACTATTCTTCTGTCAACATAGCAAAACCTTTTCACATGGGACACATGCTCAATACGGCTATCGGTGCCGCTATTTACAGAACATACACGGCATTGGGATATAATGTAGTGGGTATAAATCACTTGGGCGATTGGGGTACTCAATTCGGAAAGCTCATTGTCGCTTATAAACTTTGGGGAAACAAAGAAGATATAGACAAACGAGGCGTAAGAGGTCTTTTGGATATATATGTTAAGTTCCATAAAGAAGCCGAGCAAAAACCCGAGCTTGAGGACGAAGCGAGAGCTTGGTTCAAAGCTATCGAAGACGGCAATGAAGAAGCTTTGAGTCTTTTTGATTATTTCAAGCAAATTACTCTCAAAGAAGTAAACAAGGTATATGACAGACTCAATGTCAAATTCGACAGCTATGCAGGCGAGTCTTTTTATAATGACAAAATGCAGCCCGTCCTTGATGAGCTCACTCAAAAAGGTCTTTTGGTGGAAAGCGATGGTGCCAAGGTAGTCAAATTCCCCAATGACGAAATGCCCCCTTGTCTTTTGCAAAGAAGCGATGGTGCCACATTGTATGCCACAAGAGATATGGCGGCAGCTTATTATCGCAAAAAGACTTATGATTTTTATAAGTGTCTTTATGTCGTGGCTTATCAGCAGAATTTGCATTTCAAGCAGATTTTCAAAGTTTTGGAAATGGCCGGCAACGAGTGGGCAAAAGATATGGTACACATAGCTCACGGCATGGTTTCGCTTGAAAACGGCTCTATGTCCACAAGAGACGGAAATGTAGTATTTCTTGAAGATGTACTCAATACAGCCGTAGCCAAAGCAAAAGAAGTAATAGACAGCAAAAATCCCAACCTCGAAGACAAAGAAGCTACTGCCGAAAAAGTAGGTGTAGGTGCCGTAATCTTCGGTATGCTTTACAACGGCAGAATAAAAGATATAGTATTCTCCTTTGACAAAGTTCTCAACTTTGACGGCGAAACAGGTCCTTATGTCCAATACACTTACGCAAGATGCAACAGCCTTTTTGAAAAGTGCGGACAGATAGGCACAGAGATTGATTACAAGGGCATTGACAATGAGTCAAGCAAAGAAATACTTAAACTTTTAGAAAAGTATCCCGAGACAATCAAAGAAAGTGCCAGAAAGTATGAGCCGAGCGTAATCACAAGATATGTCGTAGACCTTGCTCAGGCTTTCAACAAGTTTTATTTCGAGCACAAAATAAACGGCGAAGCCGAAGGCATCAAAAACTCCCGACTTATGCTTACCAAAGCCGTACAACAAGTTATCGGCAACGGGTTGGGGTTGTTGGGGATAGCTACTCCTTCCAAAATGTAGGTGGGACGCCGTTGTATATCGGCGTGCCTTTGCGAATTTTAGGAACGCCCCTCGCCGTCACATACGGCTAGTATGCTCAGGACTCGGGACAACCGCTAGAAATTCGCAAAATCGCACCAATTTCCAACGGCTTTGAGAATTATATAAGATGTCGGTCTGAAAAAGACAAAACCTGCACCACTCTCTGCGTTCGCACAGAGTTATTATATTTGAAAAATTAGCCAATCTCCAACGGCTTGGAATTATATAAGTAGTCGGTCTGAGAAAGACAAAATCGAATTGCTGATTATTTATTTAAAATAGAAATTTTACCACTTTTTGTATATCGCAAAAGGTGGTATTTTTTTGATTTTTGGTGGCACAATATTTTTGTGAAAAAAAGAGAATTTACAAAAAGCAGAATTGCAAGAATATTTTTATCTTTGGCGGTGGTTGTTTTGTCAATCACAAGTATTTTTATGTGGTCGGCGATTTGCTCGTTTGAGGATAATGTGCTTGCGTCTTTTCGTCCAAACGATTACGGCTTCTCTCCCAAAATGCAAAAGATAAGCAGTTTTTCCACGGACTTTTCTTCGTCCAAAGAGGACAGAAAACACAATATTCGTCTTGCATCAGAAAATTTTAGCTGGCTTGTAATTAAAAAGGGCGATACATTGTCATTCAATACCATTGTGGGAAAACGCACCGAAGATAGAGGGTACAAAATGTCAAAGGTCATTGTTGACGGCGAATATACACAAGGTGTAGGCGGAGGAGTGTGTCAGGTGTCCACGACATTATACAATGCATGGATAAGGGGCGGCTTGGGTACAAAATATGTCAGAGCTCACAGTTTGCCCGCATCGTACTGCGGACTATCTCAAGATGCTACCGTGAGCGACTATATAGATCTTATACTTTTGAATGACAGCGAATACGATGTAATCGTCAACGGCTATGTTAAGGACAACAAAGTGTATTTCGATATATACGGCAATCCCTTAGAATATACGATAGACATAAGAAGCGAGCTTATAGAAAAACTAATTCCTCCCGAGCCGATAATAGAAGAAGTAGAAGAATACCCTTCCGACTTCAAAGGAGAAATCAAGACAGACGCATACGGCGAATACGGCATCGTAAAATCCGAAAAGACGGGGTATAAATCCAAAGCATTTATGGATTATTATGACAAAGAGGGAAATCTCATAAAGAGCAAAGAGCTGAGAAAAGACAATTATCTTCCCACGCAGGGCAAGATATATCGAAAAATACCAAAGAGCATGACGCTTCCTTATTTTCCCGATGTAGCATAAATAAAAAAGCTGCCGTTTGGCAGCTTTTATTTTGTATTCATTAATATAATACCGATATAATTATTCTCTTTCTTCGTCAAAGTATGTCGCCATGATATCTGCCACATGCACCAAAGTGGCAAAGGGATATTGCTCAAAAGCCTGACTGATAGAAAAATCTCCTCCTACCACTCTTTTGTCAAATCCGCCCATGTGCCAATTTATAGCCATAGCTTCGTCTCTTGTAAGTCGCATAAATCCGCTTATGATATACACTGATTTTTCGCCGTGACCGTAGGGAAGTGCGTCTTCTACTGTATAATAAGGCACTTGCTCCCAAGCACCGTTGACTTTTGCGTTTTTAAAACTCAGCTTATAAAAATTCACTTTGCACAAATCGTGAAGAAGTGTGGCCACAGCCAGATTTTCTTTTGTTATGCCGTCAAAAAGCTTGGATTTTTTTTGTTGTTCAAGCTCATAAATCTCCAAAGCTCGCTTATATACATTGAGACTGTGTTCGCACAATCCGCCTTCTACGGCATTGTGAAATTTGCTGCTGGCGGGAGCTGAGAAAAAGTCGCTGTTTTCCAGCCATTTGAGAAGTTTGTCGCTGCCTTCACGATTTATATTGTCCTTGTAAATTTTTATGAATTCAGCCTTGTTGAGTTCGATATCCATAATAGTTTTCTCCGTTTGACAAAGTTTTGTACAATTCTGATAAATATTACAATTTTAATAGCGGTGCTGTACTAATATGTTTTCAAAACTTCTTGTACAGCTCTAATATAGTATAGATTAATTTGTACTATCCGTCAAGATGCTTGAGCTTAGCTTTGTTTTGCAAATAAAAAAATATACCACTTAGAGGTGGTATATTTTTTACTCGAAATCTTTAATGCCTTTATTTTATCTAGACCACAGCCATTTATAATCATGATAAATAAGGAGTGATATAATATCCACAATCCAACCGATTGCAAAGAAACCGGCAGTGAGCAGATACAAAATACCGGAAATTATGTGAGCTTTTGCTATACGGGCAATACAACCTGTGATTGCTCCGAAGAAGATCTGAAAAATCAGCCATATAGCCCAGTGTACGCCCAAAAGTTTAGGCCTGGATTTTGATTTTGCCATAATAGAGTGCCCCCTTTAGTTTTTTTATAGCATAATTATACTACTTTGCTATTTTTTTGTCAATATTGATTTTTGTAGCTTAATTTCTAAAAATGGCGATATATCAATTTGTTTAATTAAATTATTGAAATATGCACTCAATAATGATATACTTGTAATGTTGATTGCCCACATCGGGCGAATTATAGAGGTGAATATGTACAAAGATAATTACAAAGAATGGCTGGACAATGTCACAGCAAGTCAGAAAAACGAGCTTATCGCTATCGCCGACAATGACAAGGAAATCAAGGAAAGATTTACTTTGCCTCTTGCTTTCGGCACGGCAGGCATGAGAGGCACTATTTGTCTTGGTATTTCCAATATGAATGAATATACGGTAGCAAGAGCTACAAAGGGACTCAGCGATTATATCAACAGTCTTGGCAACAATGAGGCACAAAGAGGCGTCATAATTTCTTATGATACAAGACGCATGTCTTTTGAATTTGCTTTGACTTCGGCAAGAGTGCTCGGTGCAAACGGCATAAAAGTATATCTTTTTGAGAATGTCCGCCCCGTGCCTATGTGTTCGTATGCGGTGAGAGAGCTTAATTGTATTGCAGGCATAATGATTACCGCAAGCCACAATCCCAAAGAATACAACGGATATAAGGTATATGGCGAGGACGGAGCACAGATGTCTCCCGAAGCTACTGCGGTAGTGGTAAAATATATCGAAAAGACGCCTTATTTCGGACTTGAAAAAGAAGAAGTAATCTCTCAAAAACATGAGGATATCGAGGGTAAGGACGGATATAAGCTCAGCGAGCATATCACAGTAATAGGCAAGAGCCTTGACGACAAATACTATGCAGAGATATCCAAGTTGTCGCTTTCTCCCGAGGCAGTAAAGAAAGTGGGCAAGAATATAAAAATCGTATATTCTCCCATACACGGTTCAGGCTTTGTACCCGTGACGACAATGCTTGCAAAGATGGGAATATCTGTATCTGTGGTAGAAGAACAAAAATATCCCGACACAGAATTTTCTACCGTGGCTATGCCCAATCCCGAACAGCCTGACGCACTCAAGCTTGGTATAGAGCTTGCCGACAAATTAGGAAGCGATATCGTAATCGGCACCGACCCCGATTGCGACAGAATGGGAATTGCGATAAGAGACAATATGGGCGAGTTTGTGCTTCTCAACGGCAATCAGATAGGAGCAATGCTCATGGATTATATCCTTATGCGTCACAAAGAAGAAGGCACTCTTCCCAAAAACAGTGCGGTAGTAAAGACTATCGTCACGACAAGACTTGCCGACAAAATCGCAAAGAGTTATGGTGCTACGGTATTCGATGTGCTTACAGGCTTTAAGTTTATCGGCGAAAAGATAAAAGAGTGGGAAAAGAGCGGCGAATACACATTCATGTTCGGATATGAAGAAAGCTATGGATATTTGTCAGGTACTCACGCAAGAGATAAGGACGCAGTAGTGGCAAGCATGCTTTTTGCGGAAATGGCATGTTATTACACATACAAGAAAGTCAGCCTTTATGACAAATTGCAAGAGCTTTTCAAAAAGTTCGGCTATTTTGTAGAGAGCAGCAAGAGCATTGCTTTCAAGGGACTTGACGGCATGCAGAAAATGGCGGATATCATGAAAAAATTCAAAGATACAGATTTGACAGAGGTAGCCGGCATAGATATGATAAGCAAGCTTGATTTGACCGAAGGCACAATCAAATATTTTGAAGACGGCAGAATAGAGATGAGCGATTTGCCTTCTACAAATGTAATCAAGTATGAGTTCGGCGATGACGAATGGCTTTGTATTCGTCCTAGCGGCACAGAGCCCAAGCTCAAGATATATGTCAGCACAAAAGCAGACAGCATTGAAAAGAGCAAGGAGAAAAACGCAAAACTTCAGCAAGCTATCGTGGATATGATTTGAAAGCCTTGAGATAATTTTGGAAATTATAAAAAGTGCGATATATAATATTGCTATCGATTGAAGACTTTATATTAAAAAATAAAGGCAGGACGAGTTTTCGTCCTGCCTTTTTCGAGGGATAGCAGAAGGTTACGGATAAGTATCTACCCCTCTGATTCGGAGCAAGGTTATTGAATTGTCTTGAGTTTTATTTTTATTGAGAAAACATTGTCTTTGAGATAAGCATAGATTTCTCCGCCTGCTTGCTCGACAAGAGTCCTTGCTATGGACAAACCTAGACCTGTCGATGTGTTGCAGTTTTTGACGGTATAAAATCTGTCAAACATTTTTTCTACATCCACATTGGTGAGATTTGAAGTCGTGTTTGAAAATTCCATCGTGCCGTCAATATCCATTTTGATAGAAAAATCTTTTTCGCCGTATTTTATTGCGTTTGTGATTATGTTCTGGAATACTCTCGTCATATCCTTTTTATCGGCTATACAGAAGATATTCTCATCGGGGAATTGAATGTTTGGCACAATGTTTTTGGCATTGAATTGCTCGTATTGGTCAAAAAGGCATTCTTTTATGAGCGAGTTGAGACATACCTTTTGAAGATATACGCTGTGATTTTTGTCGAGCGAAACAGAATATTTAAAAAGTTCTTCTGTAAGATTTTTGAGAGACAGGGTGCGTTCTTTTATGATATTGAGATATTCTTTTATTTTTTGCTCATCTTTTTCGCTCTCGATAATATCCAGATATCCGCATATTGCAGTGAGAGGAGTACGCAAATCGTGAGCTATATTCGTCATTGCGTTTTTGACTTCGCTGTCGCCGTTGGTGTAGGCAAGTTGTTTTTTTCTCAGCAATTCAAGCTGCTTGTTGAGAGTGATGGCAAGATTGCACATATCCTTGTCGCTTGACGAAAGACTTAAAAGTGCGTTTGTGTCGCCATTCATTATATCCTTTATATCCTCATTGATTTCTTTGGCACTCTTTTTGATAAAATACAATTTTATGCTGATTGCACCAAGGGCTATGGCAAGAGCAAGTCCTATAAATCCTATTGTCACGCAAAGAATATAATACATAAATTTCTCCTTCTATTGTTTTGAGAATATCTTTTGGCAATATTCGGGTATATATTGTTGTTATTTTAGTTGTTGCTTTTTGAAAAAATGCACTCCGCCAAAAAGAGTAATCGCAGTATTTATACAAGAATAAAGCGTCATTTGCCATACGCACAAAGGCTGACCTTCGCTTATTTGCATACACTGAAGAAAAGGTATGTAGTCTGCAAAAAACTTATTGCAATCTCGTTTGAATTTCGAGGGCATGTTTTCATAAATCAAATTGTTATCTTGAATGATGCTTTGTACAGAATGTTCAAGATACTCTTCGGGGATATAATCTAATTTGATTATGTTGGCAATAATAAGGAGCAAAAATCCTATATAGAAAATTATCGTTGTCCATAATGCCGAGGTCGAGTTTTTTGACAAAGTAATGATAAGCACGGAAAAAGCACTGTAAAATGCCATCAAAAACACCGTCAAAAACAATATGGCAAGTAGGTATTGACTTCTGTAATCGAATTTATATCCGTCTACCAACAATGGAAGTATCACATGAGATAAAGTGATGAGTTTTGCCACGAGTATTATCATCGAGCCAATGAATATTGTCAAAAAGTATGACATATAGATTTCTGTCTTGGAAAAGCCTAAGATGATTTTGTGGTCTATTGTCTTTGACGAGTATTCTTCGCCTATAAAAAGTATTCCCATTATCAAGACGGCAAACCCCGCAGAAGGGAAAAACGCATTTTCGATAGTCACTATCGACATATACATTGCGTCAAGTCCGCCGAATTCATGAAAAGTTATTCTGAGAAGGAGATTGATGACTATATAGGCAAGCTGTATAATCATACATATCCAGAAAGACGGGGTTCTTAGAAGTCTTAAAAGATTGCTTTTTAAAAGTTTTGCCATCTTCTCCTCCTACTTTATGTTCTGGTATCTGAAGATGATTGCACCGCCGGTCACAAATCCTATGATTTGCAAGGACAAATACAAAAACAACTTCCAAACGCACAGAGGCGAACCATTCCATACTTGCATAGTCCTTCCTGAAGGCAAAAAGTCAAACAAGAATTTGTTGAAGTCAGAATCTGCCGATCTGCCTTTTCCCCAGTCGTCATCGAATATATAATCATGTTGGCTGACGATTACATTGCTTGCGTATTCCGATTCATTGCAGTTGACGACAATCAAGCCTGTCAAAAACAATCCCATCGATATGATAAACAGTGACAGACATATTACCATTGCCTTTGTCGAAGATTGCGTAATTACCAAAGCAAACAAGGCAAAAGCACTATAAAGTACCAAAGAAAAAATACTCATAAAAAAGATTGCCAAAAGGTATTCTCTTGTGTATTGAAAAGTCTTGATAAGAGGCAGGGAGAATATGCAAAAGAAAGCAAGTCTTATCGCAAACATTATAAATGCCGCAACGAGTATCGTGAAGAAATAAGAACAATATATTTTGCCTCTCGAATATCCCATTATTATTTTGTTGCGGACGGTATTATTCTGATAATCTTTTCCTATTACGAGTATGGCTACGATAAAAGTCATCACTTCGGATACGGCTATGCCGTAAAAACTGTATCCCGTCATAAAAGCATGGTCAAGACCATACAAGCCGCCGTCTGTTCTGTAATGCACGGAAAGGGCAAAAGTAAGCAAAATCTGCAATCCCGTACAAATCCATAGAGCAGGGTGCTTTATCATTCTTCGCATGTCGGCAATCATCAATTTATTCATTGAGCTTTCCTCCTACGAGATTGATAAAGTATGTCTCTAGATCTTCTTCGGTTTCGTTTATTTTCAAAAGGGTAAGTTTGTTTTCTGCAAAGAGAGCAAGCAAATCATTGAGCACTATATCCCCGAAAATTTCACATTCAGTGGACGAGAGAAGTTTGTAGTCATAATTTGTTTTGTCAAGCACGATAGCAAGCGAATTTTCGTTTGCGACTTTGATATATGTCTTTTTGCGGCATTGCTCTTCGAGTTCTTTGGCACTCATTTCCTTTATGATTTTGCCGTTTTCGATAAAGCCGTAATGAGTAGCGAGTTTTGACAATTCGCCGAGTATGTGGCTGGATATAAGAAAGGTGATGTTTTTCTCACGGTTGAGTTTTAAAATCAATTCTCTTATTTCCACAATACCCTGAGGGTCAAGACCGTTTATAGGTTCATCGAGAATCAAAAAGTCGGGGTTGTTGACGAGCGTCAGAGCAATGCTTAGTCTTTGACGCATACCTAAAGAAAAGTTTTTTACTTTTTTAGTGTCAAGAGCATTGAGTCCTACCAATTCCAAAAGCTCGGGGAGTTGGTCAAATGACGGATTGCCAGACAATATGGATTGATGACGCATGTTTTCATAAGCGGTCATATTGCCGTAGACAGCAGGAGTCTCTACGATAGCTCCCGTTCTCCTTTTTGCTCTTAGCAAATTCTTGGTATCGTTGTTTTTTATGCCGAGGAGAGTATATTCTCCCTCGCTAGGCTCCTGAAGACCTGTGATTATTCTGATAAGAGTAGTCTTACCGGCACCGTTTTTTCCCACAAATCCATATATGGCTCCTTTGGGTACGCTCATGTTTACCCCGTTCAAAGCCGTAAATTTGCGGTATTTTTTTGTTATGTTTTGGGTAATCAAACAATAGTCCATAAAAAACATGCTCCTTCGATTCGATAAGTCTATTTTAATTTTTTCAAATCAAGGAAGTTTAAAGAAAAGTGTGAAGATTTTGTCAAGATTTAAGTTTGTAGCCTATTCCCCATACGGCTTCTATATAATCTTTGCCGTTTATGTTGCGGAGTTTTGTCCTCAAATTGCCGATATGCGTCCTCAAAGAGCTTTCTTCGCAGTCGGGAGTCATATCTTCAATCTGCATCAATATAAAATCTTTTGACAAAACTCTCTTGGGGTTTTGCATAAGAGTAAAGAGTATGGCATATTCCGTCTTTGTGAGTTTGACAAAAGTGTCGTTGACTCTGACTGAGCGGTCGGATTTGTCCAGAGTGATGTCGTCAAACTCTAAAGTATTTGCCTTGGGAGTATTTTTTCTTAATTGTACGCAAATTCTTGCCAAAAGCTCGTTGGTGTCAAAAGGCTTTGTGATATAATCCGCTGCCCCTTGCATAAGCATGTCCACTTTTGTGTCGATGCCTATTTTGGCACTTACGACAATTATGGGGATATCTTTTATTTTGGGCAGTATTTCTTCGCCGTTGAGCCCGGGGAGCATCAAATCGAGAAGAATCAAATCGGGAGTATGATTTTGAAGCACAAGCAATGCTTCGCTTCCCGAATATGCTCGGAGTGTAGAGTATCCGTTTTTGCCAAGAAGAGTCTCGAGCATATTTCCTATATTGATATCGTCATCTACTATAAGTATAGTTTTGTTTTGCATAAAATCCTCATGAAAAATATTCCTATATCATTATAGTAGATAATTATACCAAAGTCAATTTTGAATTTTATAATAAAGCGGATTGAATAAATTATATTCTCAACCCGCTTTTTGTTTTGGCTTTTAAAATAAAAAACTGAATATTTTTATATATTATCAATATAGATATAATACACAAAAATACTATCTAAACAATATACAATATCAGTTTGTTTCTGTCGAGGTAAGCCTTTCGAGAATATCCTCGAATATTTTGATGTGCAATTCTTCGTCCATGATGATTCTTGCCAGCAAATCTTTGAGAGACTGATTTCTTACGCAGGCAATCGAACGGCGATAATTCTGTATTGCCTGATATTCTGCATTGATGTTGTTGCGGATAAAAGTCACGGGATTTTTGGTATAGTTGACATTTGAGCCTGACCAAAAACATGTCGAGCCGCCCATTATAGGGTCGCCGCCCATCTGAGCAATAGCTTCGCCCAAAAGCTCGTGATGCGTCATTTCTACGATTGCTATACCCAGCAAGTCTTTTGCGAGTTCTTCATCGTAGCTATGAGATATGTATTGTTGATAAGAATATTGAAGTATGGCAGTAAGTTCACTTGCTCGTCCCGAATAGTCGTCCACTATACAGCGAACATCCTGAGGATATACTACGCCTTCGATTTTTGGATAAGGTAATTTTATAGAATAATCTTTTGACATATAGTTCTCCTGATTCTCCTGAATTGGGATAAAGTTTTTTGGATTGTTATATGACATTATATGATTGTCAAAAATAAAAGGGTGACAAATCAAAGGAGCTTGAAAAGCACAATATATTGTATAAAACCCCTGAAAAGTGACTAATTTTAAATTTTAATCAAAAATTGTTGTAATTTTTAAATTGTTATGCTATCATAGTATGGCAATCATAAAAGTGGAGGATTGTTTTGATGAATTTGGTATTTTTGTTGGGAGCTTCCATATTCCCCGAATATATTTACAGATGGTTGAGACCTGTATTGATGCTTCTGATGTTGTTGGTAGGCATTGCTACGATAGTCGTAATAATGATGCAAAAGCCCCAAGACAACAATATCGGTGTACTAGGCGGACAGGAAATGGATTCTTATTCCAGACAAAATAAAGCTAAGTCAAGAGAGAGCATATTGAAGAAACTCACAATTACAGGAGCCGTATTGATGGCAGTATTGTCCATATTCTTCTTTATCACATTCTTGCAAGCTTAATGAGGAATTTAGAAAGATAAGAAAAAGCCCTTTTGACTAGTGCAAAAGGGCTTTTTGTATAGGCGAACGCATATAGAGGCACATATTTTGCCTTTGTTTGCGACACTCCTTCTCAGTCACATACACAAAGTATGCTCCTGTCGCAGTCGGTCTGAAAAAGACAAAACCTGCACCTCTCTCTGCGTTCGCACGGAGTAAGCGAGTGGAAATCGCAAATCTATACCGCTCTTTGCATTTGCTTAGAGTAAGCGAAGATAAATATTTCAGATAAATACATCGATATTTCTGAAATAAAAAGCTGTTTTAAAATAAGTGAATACGCAATAATTAAAAACAAATAATAAAATCTTAAATACAAGGAAAAATTATCCTGCGATTTACTTATAAAATTTAATTTAATATTTATAAAAAGTATGATATAATCAAATACGGAGTTATTATGGACGGCATTAAGATTATTGACAACAACAAAAAAGCGTTTTTCGATTACTTCATAGAAGATACCTATGAGGCGGGCATTGCTTTGGTCGGTTGTGAAGTAAAATCTGTGCGTCAGGGACATATCAATCTCAAAGATTCGTTTTGCGTCATCAAAAACAACGAAGTGTGGCTTATGAATACTCATATCAAGCCTTATGACAAGGGAAGTTATTTCAATGTAGATGCCAAAAGACCGAGAAAACTTCTTTTGCACAAGAGAGAAATAGACAAGTTGAGAGGTGCCGTCACACAAAAGTCCTATACCATAGTGCCTACCAAGATATATTTCAGACAAGGTCTCGTCAAGATAGAGATTGCTCTTGCCAAAGGTAAAGAACTTCATGACAAGAGAAAGAGCATTGCCGATAAAGAAGCAAAACGCACTATCGAACGCACCTTAAAGCAGTACAACAACTAAAAGACAATTCATCAAGGCGTCAGCCATTCTATAAAAAACAAAAGGAGAACCTTATATGAGCAAGATAGAAACAATATGCGTACAAGGCGGTTATACCCCCAAAAACGGTGAACCCAGACAAATTCCTATTATACAAAGCACGACATTCAAGTATGATACAAGCGAGCACATGGCAAAGCTTTTTGACCTCGAAGCGTCAGGTTATTTTTATACAAGATTGCAAAACCCTACAAACGATTATGTAGCCAAGAAGATTTGCGAGCTCGAAGGCGGAAGTGCAGGTATGCTCACATCTTCCGGACAAGCTGCCAATTTCTATGCAGTATTCAATATCGCTACATGCGGCGACCATATCGTAGCAAGCTCGACCATCTATGGCGGAACATACAATCTTTTTGCCGTGACAATGAAAAAGATGGGTATAGATTTTACTTTCGTAAAACCCGATTGCAGCGATGAAGAACTCGAAAAGGCTTTCAGACCCAACACAAAGGCAGTATTCGGCGAAACTATCGCAAACCCTGCCGTAATCGTATTCGATATCGAAAGATTTGCAAAAGCCGCTCATAAGCACGGAGTACCTCTTATCATAGACAATACTTTTGCTACTCCTATAAATTGCAGACCTATCGAATGGGGTGCGGATATCGTGACTCACTCCACCACAAAATATATGGACGGACACGGAGCAGGCGTAGGCGGTGCTATCGTAGACGCAGGCAAATTCGATTGGATGGCTCACAAGGACAAATTCCCCGGACTTTGCACTCCCGATGACAGCTATCACGGTATTGTATATGCAGAGAAGTTTGGCAAAGAAGGAGCTTTTATCACAAAAGCTACAGCCCAGCTCATGAGAGATTTCGGCTCTATTCAATCGCCTCAGAATGCTTTCATTCTCAATCTCGGTCTTGAAAGTCTTGCCGTAAGAATGCAAAGACATTGCGAAAACGCACAGAAGATGGCAGAGTTTTTGAGCACTCATCACAATGTAGCATGGGTGACATACTGCGGTCTTAAAGGCGACAAGTGCTATGAACTCGGACAAAAGTATCTCAAAAACGGCTCTTGCGGTGTACTCAGCTTTGGCGTAAAAGGCGGAAGAAAAGCTGCCGAAGAAGTGATGAAACATCTCAAAGTAATCGCTATCGAGACTCATGTGGCTGATGCAAGAAGCTGTTGTTTGCACCCTGCAAGTGCTACTCACAGACAGATGAACGATGAAGAACTTTTGAATGCAGGTGTATCGCCTGAACTTATTCGTCTTTCTGTCGGTATCGAAAATATCGATGACCTTATCGCCGATGTAAAACAAGCTTTGGACAGCTTGGATAAATAATCGTCCAAAAACTTTACACGATGACAAAGGCTGTCTTCTGACAGCCTGAAGGAGTAATTATGCCCATAGTTATACCCAAAGAATTGCCGGCTTTCGATGTGCTTACGAAAGAAAAAATATTCGTAATGACAAGTGCGAGAGCTATCTCTCAGGACATCAGACCTATCGAGATAGCTATCGTAAATCTCATGCCTACAAAGATAGAGACGGAAACTCAGCTTATGCGTCTTTTGGGAAATTCGTCTTTGCAGATAAATGTCACTTTGGTAAATATGGACAGCTATATCTCCAAAAATACACCCATAAGCCACATGCAAAAATTCTACAAGGTATTTGACGAAATAAAAGACAAATATTTTGACGGCATGATTATCACAGGTGCCCCCGTAGAGCAAATGGAATTCGAAGAAGTGGCTTATTGGCAAGAGCTTGTCAAGATAATGGATTGGTCGACTACTCATGTCACTTCCACCATACATATTTGCTGGGGTGCTCAGGCAGGACTATATCATCATTACGGCATCAAAAAGCACATGCTCGATTCAAAGCTTTTCGGCATCTACGAAGTGAGAGCAGAAGACAAATACGATTTGCTTTTAAAAGGTATGAACGACAAAATGTATATACCTATGTCCCGCCATACAGCAATAGACGAAGACGCATTGAGAAAGACTGACGGCTTAAAAGTGCTTGCAAGCGGAAAGGACTGCGGTCTTGCGATAATAAAGAGTGAGGACGGCAAGAGATTTTTCTTCACAGGCCATAGCGAATATGACCGTACCACTCTCAAAAAAGAATATCTCCGTGACCTCGACAAAGGCCTCAAGATAGAGCGTCCCGTCAATTATTTTGAAGATGACGGTCTTTACAACATCGATTTGTCATGGAGAAGCACGGCGTATTTGTTGATAAATAATTGGCTTAATTACTATGTTTATCAAGTCACCCCTTACAAATTCGCCCTTGTATAGCACTGCACCTTTTGTTTTTTATTCGACACTCCTGCTCAGTCACATACACAAAGTATGCTCCTGTTGCACTCGGTCTTTAAAAATCAAAAATCACAGCACTCTTGAAGAGGTATAAATGGAAATAGCTAAATTGATAAAAGAAATAATGAGGACTGAAGGATTAAATCAGAAAGATTTTGCAAAAAAAATATTTTCTAACGAATCACAAGTTTCTGATTGGATAAGTGGAAAAAGTAAACCAAGCCATAAAGATGTTAAATTAATAGCAGAATATCTTAATATTGATTGCAATAAACTTTTAGATTTAGCTTCCGAACTAGTAAGCCCTATTACAAAACATAACAATAAATATACCGTTGTAGATTTATTCGCTGGTGTAGGTGGGTTAAGTTATGGATTTTCACATAATAAAAATTTTCAAGTGGTTTTAGCAAATGAATGTGAAAAGGATATAGCAAAAGCTTATTCTCTGAATTACCCTGATGTTTATATGCTTAATGCTGATATAAAGGAAATTGATGAAAATTTTATAAAAAAACTACTGCCTTTTCAAATAGATGTCATTATAGGAGGACCTCCTTGTCAATCATATTCAACATTAGGTAAAAGAAAAAACGATGCAAAAGCATATCTGTTTGAAGAATATTGCAGGATATTAGAAATATTGAAACCTAAGATATTTATATTTGAAAATGTTATGGGTTTATTAAGTATGAAAGGCGGAAAACTTTATGAGGAGATAAAAAAATCTTTTGAGGCAATAGGATATTTTCTGCAAGAAAAGGTACTAAATGCCGTTGATTTTGGTGTGCCAGAAATAAGAGAAAGAGTTATTTTAGTAGGTACAAAAGAATATAACGATTTTGAATATCCTAAGCCTACGCACGGAGTTGGGGAAGGATTAAAACCATATGTTACTATAGAAAACGCATTAAGTGATTTGCCTGTTTTAGAAAGCGGGCAAGAAAAAAAAGAATATAGCAATCAACCAATGAATGATTTTCAAGAATTTGTGCATGATTGTGAAAAATTAGAAGATAATATTTCACCTAAAAATGGAGAAGTATTAATAAAAATAATGAGAGCATTGCCTGATGGTGGTAGCAAAAAGGATTTGCCTGAAGAACTTAGACCTAAAAGTGGGTTTGGGAATACATATGCAAAAATGTGGTGGAAAAAACCTGCCCCTACAATAACTAGAAACTTTGCTTGTCCTTCTTCATCTAGATGTATACATCCAAGAGATTCAAGAGCTTTATCGACAAGAGAAGGGGCGAGACTCCAGAGTTTTCCAGATAGCTATAAGTTTTATGGTTCGACCACAATGAAGAATTTAGAAATAGGTAATGCAGTTCCTCCTTTATTATCAATAGCATTAGCAAAACAAGTAGAGGTATATTTAAAGAAAAAAAGATAGGATATCCTATCTTTTTGTTTCAATTTTATATATCAGTAGGATTTTTTCCATTAAATTTTTTATACAGTCTTGAATAAATCTCTTTTTGAATTTCTAATGAGCATTTATCAATAATAATAGGATTTGCAATTTTTACAACTCTGCCTTTTTTATCATAAATCCAATAATTTTCATCAGGTCTGTTACATTTTTCACATTGAGGAATCACATTTCCTTCAATCAATGGCTTGTTTGGATTCATATGTCCTTTTTGCAATTTGGTAATAGTATTAGGCCAATGTAAATTAGGTTCTCCTTCTTTAGAACCACAGGTAGCACAACGATAATTATAGCTGGCTTTTAAAGTTTCCCAATAATCATTGTTTATGCAGTCCAATCTTTTCTCTCCAGTAAATCCTGGATAATTTGTTTCTAAAGTTACAAGTTGATATTCACCATGTTTTAGTTCGTCAGAGCATGTATCATTTCTTGTTCCAGAGATAATATACCAACCACTTTGAGCACCTAAATGTCTTGCTTGTTGGACATCGTTTACTTCGGGGTAATATTCTTTTATAAATTTTGTTAATTCAGTTTTTGTATATTTTCTAGTATTAGGATAGTTTTGAGATAAAAAAACCAAAATCAATGCACCTTTTGTATAACCCTTTTTTGATTTTAGTTTGGGAAGTTTTACATTTTTATCTTTAAGAAATTTGTTATAATATTCTTTTATTAAATTGTATTGATTTTCGATATATGAATCTTCCATATTAACTCTCCTTAAAATTAAAGAAATCACTATATGATATATCTAAAGCTTTAACTATTTTTTCTAAAGTAGCTAAAGAGATATTTCTTCTCCCTCTTTCTACGCTTGTGATGTATGTTCTGTCTAAGCCACAGTTGAATGCAAACTCTTCTTGACTTAATCCTTTTTCAATTCTTAGTTGTTTTATACGCTTACCTACAGATACTTGTAACATGTCTATCTCCTTTATTTATAAATATTATAATATTGTGACTTAAATTACAACAGACTATAAGTCACATAATAATATAAATCAATCATCAATCGCACTTTTTGAGTGCGGTTTTTTCACGCAAAAAGAGGGTGCGGCATACTATGAGGTATGGTGTTTTGTTTTGAGGAAATGACGATTGAGGATATTCAGAAAGAGTACAGCGGAATTGTTTCGCAAAACGATATCCTCGTGCTTGCAAAGAGCGTGGCGGGAAGAGTGGATTTGCCAAAAGAGCTGAAAGGCAAAAGCGATATGATTTTAAGGCTTGCAAAATTTTCCTTGCAAAAGCAAATTACTTTGCTTGCAAATATCGAGGCTTGTATAGGCGAAAAAGTATATGACAGCGTGATAGTAATCGACAAAGGCAAGATATTGGGAGTGAGCGATTGCATCAATCCCGATGACAAGGCTATAAAAGGCGGAAACGCACTCAGATGTTATATGACGAGCATGGGCAGAATATGCGTTTTTGTGGGCGGAGATATATGTTTTCCCGAGCTTTGGTCTTTTGCCGAAGGCAGCAGATATATCATTTCTTTAATAGACAGACACATCGATTCAGTGATTATTTCTTCAGCAAAAGCATTGGCGGTATATCTTGGCAAATATGTGCTTATTTGCGGTAATACTACAAAGATATGTATCAATCCTTACGGGAAAATCGAGAGCATAAAAAACGGCAGAATGACGGCATTTTATCTTCCTATGTCGCTGGCACTTGGCAAAAAACTCGGCAAGAGAATACAATTCGTGGAAGAATAGTCAAAGATATGTCAAAAGTAGACTTTTTGTCCTAAAATAAGTCAATAATGTCAAAGCATAATATTGTAATTTGTATTTATGAAAATAAACAGTGCTTTGACCTATATAAAAAATTATGTTTTTCTTGCCGTAATAATGGCGATATGTTGTCTATCAAGAATTGTCCCCGATTGCGGGGGATATGCTATGAGTATATACATAGCTTTGGTATATTGCCGTTATAGCATAGCGGTGCTAAGTCCGATATACTTGGCATTGTGTCTTATATTTGACCATACTCTGTCGGGTATAATATACGCAATCGCTCCTGTCGTGATAATGCTGATTGCAAAATATCTTCACTATCTTTTTGCAAAACCTATGCGACTTTATGCCGTAATCGTATATTCAGTCTTGAGTGCACTCCCTTTGCTTTTTGTGGATTTTCCCGTATATCTTAATCTGGAATATATTATCTATGCGATAAGCCTTGTCGTGGTATGTCTTTTGAGCTGTACGATATGTTATGCTTTGGGCGTAAGGGGTATCGGCAGAATGCTCAGCGTAGACGAAATGATAGGCGGATTTGTGCTTTTGGCACTTCTGGCAAACGGCATTTATTTTATAAATATCTACGGATTCAGAATATATTATCTTTTGCTCGGTTTGCTTTTGCCTTATCTTTATCGCAACTTATCTCTTACGCAAGGCGTGGTGATAGTCGGTGCGATAGCCGTAGGCGGCGGACTTTGGAACAACGAACTTGCCATGGCCGGCGGCATTATCCTTATATTCCTCACTGCCTATGCCTTTGTCCAAAACAAGTGGATTGCAGGAGTTTCGGCAATACTTACGCACATAATATGCGGATTGTATTTTGATATATTCGAAGGCAATTATTATTTGCATTTGGCGGGGTTTGCGGCAGGAATTTTGCTCAGTACATTGATAAGCGAAAAGCACATAAAAAAATTGCCTGCTTTCAAATCAAGCGGCGGAAGAGAAAGTGCCAAAGAACTCGTCAATCGCTCTAGACAGGATTTGGCAAGACGCATAGGACTTGTGTCGGGTGTATTCTATGAAATGTCAAATATATATTCAAAAGGAGTGGTCAAATATCCTTCTCCCACTCAAGCAGTCCCCAAGATAGCTCAGGAAGTAATACTCAAGACTTGTGCAGGCTGTATCAACAGAGAGTATTGCCAGAATCTTTTGGGAGCTCAGCAAAACAAAATCATCGAAGGCGTAATTTCCACCGTGCTTACATCAGGAAAAGCCACGATAGAAGATTTGCCTCAATATCTCTCTTCCAAGTGCATACAGCTTCCGGCACTGCTTGCAAATTGCAATCATCTTGCCTTGTCCTATGATATAAAATACACATCGGGCAAAGAATTCGAGGTAGACCAAAAACTTATGTCGGGACAGCTTCAGGGTGTAGGCGATATTTTGGGAGAACTCGGAGACGAGATAAAAAGCACCATAAATATTGATGACAAACTCGACAAAAGAATCGTAGAAGAATTGGGATACAACAACATTGTATGCAGCGATGTCATGACTTTGACAAAAAACGGCAAAAGCACCGTATCTTTGCTTGTGAGAGAAAGAGACAGAAACAAAAAAGCACTCTCGCAAGTGCTTACTAGACTTGTCAGAAGTCCTTTGGAAAAAAGCGATGAAAGAAAGTTGCCTGACGGCAGATATTGTCTTACATTCGTGGCTTCTCCAAAATATTCTTTGACCTATGCCACAGCCACAAGCACCAAGCAAGGCTCTGCTGCTTCGGGCGATACATACAGCGTGACAAAACTAAAAACCGACAAGGTGCTGGTAGCTTTATGTGACGGTATGGGCAGCGGAACTAAGGCAAGAGAAGGCAGTCAGTCGGCACTCGATATGGTAAGTTCGTATTACAGAGCGGGCTTTGACAATATCAATTCTTTGTCGCTCGTCAACAGGCTTTTGAGCGTGGTGTCAAAAGACAGTTTTTCGGCACTCGACATGTGCGTGGTAGATTTGGAAATGGGTGTGGTGGACTTTATCAAGCAAGGCGGAGTGCAGAGCGTCATCAAAAGGCTTGACAGCATACAGATTATAGACAGCAAAGCATTGCCTCTAGGCATTGTCGAGGAAGCGAGAGCACAAGTCCAGCGACAGCTTTTGAGTGTGGGCGAAATGGTCGTAATGTTTACGGACGGAATAATGGAAACGCTCACTCTTAATGGCATAAAACATATATTGAATGCTTTGTCATCTCTAAATCCCAGACAGATTTGCGATGAAATAATAAATCAGGCAAAAGCCTTGGGACTCAATGACGATGCGAGTGTTGTGGTATTCAGATTGTGTCCTATGCAATCGGCTGAGGGCAACAGATAATTTGATATAAGGATTAATCAAAGCAATAAAATACTTTAAAAACAAAATACAAAACATATAAAAAATATTCACAAACTCCGTTTTAAAAGACGGAGTTTGTTTATTTTAAGACAATGTTTTTAAAAAAATTGTGAAAAAAATGTGCAAAACTTTTTGATAGTGTGTAATTAATGAACCGCAAAAAATTTGCTATTGAAAAGATAAGATAAATTATGATAAAATTGTATTCAGAAAGTATAAAATTATAAAATCGGGGGCAATTATGAAGAAAAAGGTTTTGATATCGGTATTCAGTACGCTCGGCGGACTGATACTGATTTTGGTGATTGTTTTTGCAAGTTTTTTCATAGCAGAAGCACAGAGAAGAGAAATTTTTGTATTTGCTGATAAAGCTATGGAAGAAAAGGGAAACCGCATTCATTTTCTCAACACAGGCGGAAGCGATGCCATACTTTTGGAAAGCAATGGTAAATTCGCTCTTATAGATTGTGCAGAGGACAGCGACAATCCGAGAGGATTTGAGGATTTGGAATTTAAGGGCTATGAAGATTTGGTAGTGGATTATGTCAAGCAAGTGGCAGGGAATGATGAAGGAAAAGTCTATCTCGAATTTATCTTGGGCACACATTCTCACTCTGACCATATAGGCGGTTTTGATACACTTATACTCGATGAAGATATAGAAATCGGCAAGGCTTATCTCAAAGAATATGACGAAAGCAAGATAATGAAAAAAGAAGTCACAAAGTGGGACAACAAAGAAGTCTATGAACAGATGGTAAATGCTTGCAAAACAAGAGGTGTGGAAGTCATAAGCGATTTGCCAGAAGACGAGTTTTATCTCGGAGAAATGAAGATAAAATTTTTCAACACGGATTATACTGATAAAACGAATATAGGCGAAAACGAAAATGCGGTCGGCACTTTGGTAGAAGTAGACGGGCAAAAAGCATTTTTGGCAGGCGATATCAACAATATGATAGGTACAGAATCGGATATAAAGGACGAGGTAGGCAAAGTGGATTTGCTAAAAGCTGGACATCACGGATATATATTTTCTTCGACTCCTTCTTTTCTCTATACTCTTCGTCCCGAATTGGTCATTGTGACAAATGACACTTCTGTATCCAATTGGCGTCCCAGAATGAGCATGACTGCGGTGGGCAGCACTATTCTCGGCACCGTAAATTACAACGGAATTATAGTGGACTTCAAAGACGGCAAAATGAATGTATATAAAGACATTCACAGTGCCTGATAATTGATATAAATACTATGATAAGGATGAATGGATGAAAGATATTTTTGATTATCTCGGTGAAGATTTGGATGGTGCCGATAAAGAACTAATAGATAGAGCCGTAGCCACTCTTTACGGCAATATTATCCCTGCGTGCGAAAGCGGAGTTTTTGGGAAAAACAGAGGCATTATGCCTTCGCCTTCCACATATAAAGGAGTGTGGAACTGGGATTCGGCATTTCATCTTTTAGCGATGAGTTATCTCGACAAAGATATAGCTCAAGAGCAGGCAAAGATAATGTTTGAAAATATGCGTGAAGACGGAATGCTTCCCGATGTTATTTTCAACAACGGCAAAAAAGTCTTCAAATTTACAAAGCCTCCCGTATATGCTTCGTGCATTGCCGAGGGCGACAGGATATCTCCCGATACCGATTTTTTGAATTACTGTTATCCCTATCTTGTACGCAATCTGAAGTGGTGGGAAGAATGCAGATATGACGGAGTGCTTTTCGGATATAAAGTAAACGGCATGGAATCGGGCTGGGACGACAGCGTGAGATTTGTCTTCCCAAACAGAATAAAAAACATATATCCTGTGGATTGTAATTGTTATATGGCAGACTTTTACAAGTCTATGTCCTATATTGCCCAAAGACTTGACAAAAAAGAGGATGCGGAATATTATGACAAGAAGTCGGATGTTTTGGGCCAAAAGATAGAGGACATGCTTTTTGACAAAGAAAGAGGATTTTATGTCGACTATGATAAAAAAAGAAAAAGGTTTATAAAACAAAAATCCATAGCAGGTTTTATGCCTTTGTATATAGGTGCCGCTACTGCCGAGCATGCAGAAAGCTGTATAGAGTATGCAAGGCAAAAAGAGGGATTCTATCCCTTGATGCCCACATTGAGCTATGATGACAAATCCTTTAAGGCCAATGGATATTGGAACGGACCATGCTGGCTCAATACGGCTTATTTTGCACTAAAAGGCATATATGAATACGGTGCCGAGGAGCTTGCATTCGATATATGTCAGAATATCCTCGATATGGCAAGCAAGGAAAAGCAAAGCATATTCGAAAGATACGATTCAAAAACAGGCAAAGGACTCGGAGCCAGAGATTTTGGCTGGTCGGCGAGTTTTATAATTTTGCTTGAAAAACTTAAGTACAATAAATAACGGATAATTTGCGAAATGTATTTTAAATTATCCGCAAGACATTTTGACAAGATAAATTGAAAAAATACAAAGGTCGGGAAAAGGTGATATTATGAGACTCAGATACAGAAAGCCTTTCAGGTTTATGCCTATGGCTAAATTTATGAATTACAACGGCAAAAGATATGATTTGTATAATGACGGATTGAAGTGTATTATAGACGGCGAAAACTTGCCGCACTTCAATCATATCGAGATGTCGGGAGAAGAGGCTTCTTCGATAATAAGCTATAAAATAAAAAAGGACAGGACATTGAGTCTTTATAGATTGGCGGTTTTTCCTCAGCTGAGAGTCAATCCTAACAATACTTACGGCAGTCTTACTTGCAAGGCGGCAGGCTTAGAAACAAAAGCAAAAGAAATCGTATTGAGTGTGGAGTTTGACGGCATTTTAAGATTTGTTTTGCAAGGAGAGGGATATATCCTGAAAAGAGAAATCTCTACCGCTCGCAACACAAAAAACATAATCGAAAGACTTGTTTTTGAGGCACAAAAAGATTGTGTCGTGCAATTGAGTTTGCCATATTATCATAAAATCATAAAAGCAAAATATACCTTTGAAAACAAAGATATAGATTTGTTTTTGCAGGCTTTTATCGAAGGCACCGAGATAGACAAAAGCTATGACTTAATGCTCAAAAAAGGCGAAACAAAAGAAGTGATTTCATCCTTCGGAGCACAGAAGCTTTCAAGACACGAAATGCGTGAGCAAATATCAAATCGCACAAAACTCATAGATGAAGTCAAAAGCATTACGCAAATCATAACTCCCGATGAATACATAAATCAGATGACAAAGTTTTGCAAGCTGAGAGTGTGCGAGAGTATTTACAACACAAAAAACGGACTTATGCACTCCCCCGGGGGCGGAGGCTATTACGGAGCAATGTGGACGAATGACGAGTGCGAATACGCAAATCCTCTGTTTGCATATCTCGGCTTTGAAAGAGGCGAAGAGCAAAGCCTTAATTGTTTTAAGCTTTACTCCAGATTTTGCAGCAATACTACCGCTATATATTCGAGCATAATCGCATGCGGAGACGATGTATGGCACGGAGCGGGCGACAGAGGAGATAATGCAATGTTTTTGTATGGACTTGCAAGGTATCTGCTCAGCACCGGCGACAGGCAGGGAGCAATGGAGTTTATGCCATATGTCCGCAAGGCAAAAGATTATCTCTTGTCAAAGATGAATGATGACGGAGTGATAGAAAGCGATAGCGATGAACTTGAAAACAGATTTGAATCTGGAAAAGCCAATTTGTCTACGCAGATAATATCTTATGACGCTTTTGTGTCATTGAGTTTTATATTTGATGACCTTGACGAAAGAATACAAAGTCAGGAATGTATGCTTATTGCCGAAAAGATAAAAAATGCAGTAAACAAAAAATTTGCCTCTTTAGTAGAAGGATTTGACACATACAAGTATTGCGATGAAGAAAAAAATCTCAGGTCGTGGATATGCCTTCCCCTCACGGTGGGTATAAATGATAAAAAAGACGGTACAATATCCGCTTTGCTCTCATCAAAATTAAGATGCGGTCAGGGAATACTCACAAGAAGCGGAGAAAAGACATATTGGGACAGGTCTACTCTGTATGCAATGAGAGGAATGTTTTTTGCAGGAGAAATTGAAAAAGCCTATGACTTTTTGAAAGATTATACAAAACTAAGACTGACGGGAGAACATGTCCCTTATCCTGTCGAGGCATTTCCCGAAGGCAATGCTTCTCAGTTGTCGGCAGAAAGTGCATTGTATCTGAGGATAATCACAGAGGGAATACTAGGTTATAGACCTACGGGATTTGACAGCTTTGAGATAAAACCCGAATTGCCAAAAGAATGGCAGTATTTCAAAATAAACAAAATAAAATTATGCGGAAAATTCACTGATATAGACATCGAGTCAAAAGATGACGAATATGTCATAAAAATAGACAAAAAGACTTATAAGATATCAAAGGGACAAACTCTTAAGATTACAAAATAAAACCAAAAATATTTTAATAAACGAATACACAAAATTTTTATATACAAAAAGGCGGTTTCCGCCTTTTTGTTTTTAATGCTTTTAGATAAATATATTACTTGTATATATATTTTAAAAATTTATAAATGCTTTTCAATAGATTTTTATCAATATATATAATTTTATAATAATAAATATGTACAATTTGGTAAAATTTTCCATTTTTTGTTTAAGTTTGGATAAGATAAAGTAATATATTAAGCGTCAATAGTGGAAAAAGTAATAAAAAAAAATTAGTTTTCGCCAGTGTTTAAGTTTAGTTTAATTTTGAGGCAATGAAAAATGGCGAAATCGTACCATATCGCAAAAATTATCTTTGTTTAATCGTCCTATTTGCCACATAATTATTTGACTTTGATTGTAAAATTATGCTACTATTATTATGAATAATAGCCCGATAAACAGCTTTATCGAAGGTGTATATCTTTAAAATATGGACAAAATATGACAAAATCGCATATTTTGAGCATATAATCGGCAATTTATGAGGGCGAAAGAGCGATTTTTTTGGGAAGATAAGGGTTTTTTGAGGTTTTTATATATTATTTTGTATTTTGCTTTAAATCCCTTATATTCTTTCTAATCGGTATATAGATATGTGGTGATAACATATTGATAAAAATCTCTTTTTTAGATTGATCTAATGATAGTCATAAATACGATTATCGTTTTAGATAAATAAATATGGATATAAAAAATATTTTTTCATAATTATAAGAGTAATTTAGGAGGCGAAATTTATGGCAAACAAGAAAAGGCAAATTATAAGCTTTTCTGTCGTTTCGGTTTTGTTGGTCATAGCTTTGGTTCTTTCTCTCACGGCAGTGATGGGTGCGGGCAGAAGTTATGATAAATTGACAAACAACGATATCAGAAAGGCTGTTGCTTCTGTAAAGGACACTGCTCCTTTGGCAGACGGCGAAGTCGCAAGCGGATATCAGCCGAGCGGAAACACGCAAGTAGGTTCGATCAGTGATATCAGAGGCAATGCCGGCGGAAATCTAAATTTGAGCAATAATATTACCGTAAATTCAATAGACGGAGGTACTACATTCTCAGGTACTTTGGACGGTTGCGGCCATACTATTACAATCAATGCGGTTTCGACAAGCTCAGGCGAAGTATTTGGTGGACTTTTTGCTTATCTCAACGGCACAATCAAAAATGTAAAAATCATTGTGGAGAAATTCTCTGTATCGACAGGTAGTGCCGGAGAAAGATCTATAGGTATAATTGCCGGTCAAATAAACGGCGGCACTGTAGAAAATGTTTCTATCGAATTCAGATACAGCCCTACAAATGTAGAAAGCAACAGTGGCGATGCTTATTTTTTGGACAACGGCGTGCACACATCGGGCTTTGCTAGCGGTAGGGACAACTGGCTTTGTTTTGGCGGTGTAGCAGGTGTAGGCAATAATGCTACAATAAAAAATGTCACAACCATCAACAACACAACGGGAGATTACGGCATAAGCACATATTGCTCTGTAGCAAAAGGCGGCTGGAGTTCTTCCGGTGCAAGCACAGGCGTAGCAGCAGGTATGATAATAGGTCATACAAAATCAGGTAATACCTGTACTTTGGAAAATATCACATTGAAAAGAGGTGTGGGCGGAAGTTATACAGGCAAAATGAGCCTTATACAATCTGCTACAAACGGTGCGTCTTCTTCATGCGAATCGGGATTGGTGTTTGGTAAGAATGCAGGCACACTCAACATTAATGGTGTAATAATTGACGATTCTTATTTCCAAGGCAGCAACTTCTTTGACCAACTTGTTCAAAAAGGCAGCAATTCTACACAATATTTCGGAAGTCTCGTAGGCACGGGCATGGATACAAGCAGAGTAAAGAACATTATTGCTTCTACCGATCCCGGTTGGATGGATGGTCAGAATAATGCTTTGCAAGGTGTAATCAATTCAAGCGATTTGGATTTTATTGCTTTCGATAAAGGCGAAAACAGCGGAAACGTAATTCTCAAAACTACATATCAGAGAATTTCAGACGAAAGCATAAAAGCATTTGTGGATTTTGCAGGTACAAGAACAAATATCTTGCAAATGATTATCAATACAGAAAAAGCCGGACAAGACGCATATATTTCTGTGGCAAAATCAGATACTCACAGCGGTTCGGTAAGCTATGTTAATGCCACAAAAGGAAATGCACTAATCGAATATTCTACAAATGAAAGCGGACAATATGACCTCGGCACAAAAGAATATGATGCCCAAGCTTTTGCACCTGTGGTAAAAGTAGGAGACAATTCTTATACAGAAATGTGGAATTGTATCAACAACTCGGGCAATGCAGGTACTTATGTATTTGATTTGGATTTGAGAAACAAGACTTTGTCAAATCACCAATTCGTAATTGACGGAGATACAAAAGCATTTATCGACTACACAAATGCAGAAATCTATTATCTCACATATTCTTCGACTCAGGCTGTAGGTACTATCAATCCCAAAAATCTCGAGCTTCAATGGTCAAACACTACATTGACATATTCGGGTACACAACAGGGACCTTCTGTATATGTTGAGGGTGTAGACGGCAAGCCTATCAATATGTCTATCGAAGGAAACATGACTGATGTAGGCACAGGCTATGTAGCTACTGCAAGCATGTTTATTCCCAATTCAAACTATGTGATTGCAAATCCTACATGCGAATACAGCATAGTTCCTATGGTACTTGGCGGAAACTTTGCTTTTGCTGACGACAATGTCTATAGCGGAAGCGACAAAGAAGCGGTATTTACGCTCACAAGCGGACAGCTGTTTAATGAAGACAAAATCAGCATCGAATATGCAGAAGGTACGGACCGCAAGAATGCCGGAACATTCTCATTGACTGCAAAAGTACCCAGCACAAACTATACATTTGCAGAAAGCGAAACTTCTTTTGCAGGTGAGCTGGAAATCGTAGCAAAAGATATCAACCTTGTTGTCGAAGGCAAGACGAGAGAATACAACGGTCAGGTGGAAGATCTTTCCGTATATCCCGTAAGCGGTGTTGACGGTTTTGTAGAAAGCGACAATGTTGTGATAACTGTTTCTACACAAGAAGAAAACAGTGCGAATGTAGGAAGTTATACTCTCGTAATCACAACAAGTGCAGACGAGAATGCAAACTACAATATCACTCGCACAGAAGGTGCGGTATTGCAGATAACTCCTTATAAGGTTGTTATCGAGCAAAAAGTCGATGCACAACTTTCTCACGATTACAACGAAGGCGTAGTCAACGAAGCAGATTTGTTTGAAGTTCCTCAAGGTTTAGAGGGAGCACTCAAGCTCAGCTTTGTCACTACAAACTCACAAAATCAAACAAGCGTAATCAAGAATGCCGACACATACAAAGTAGTGGCAAGTCTTGCCGAAGGACAGACAAACTATGTGGCTGACAGCGTAGAATTGAGCTATACAGTCAACAAGAAAGTGCTTGTAATCGGTACAGAAACAAATCCCGAAAACTTGCAATCCGTATACAACGGCGAAGCTTTGACAATAGAGCAAATGAAGGCTTTGTTTACAGCTCCTCTCGACAGCAAAGACGCAGCTTTCGAACTTAATGTAAGTGCAGAAGGCGAAGTTAAGAATGCAGGCACATACGCTATTACCGCAGAAATCGTAATTTCCGAAGAGGAAAAAGCAAATTACACTTGCGAAAACGCTGTGGTAGAATATACAGTAAATCAGGCAGTAATCGATGGTTCAATCGTATTGCCCGAAGACCTCGAGTATGACGGAACTCAAAAAACAGCCGATTTCCAAATCACCGAAGGTGTTTTGTACGGCAATGACCAAATTACTTTGACATACACAAACGGCGAGGTAGTAGAGAGTGCTATAAATGCAGGTACTTATACCGTAAGCGTAGCTCTTCCCGAATACGAAGATGGCAAATCCAACTATAAATTCGCAGAAACTGTTGTTTCTTCCGTAGAAATGGTAATCGCTCCCATGAGCGTGGAAATCAGTGCAAAGGAAGCAATGAGCAAGACTTATGACGGTGTAGCCGTAGAAGATTTTGCCGCTATGTTCAATATTCCTCAAGATAAGGACGGAATGGCTTTGCAATACGATTACACAATCGCAAAGGGCGAGGAAAGCGTAAGCGAAATCAAGAATGCAGGCGAATATACAATCACTGCTACATTGAGAGTAGGACAAGGCAACTACACATCTAATACAGCCACAGCTACTTATACAATCAACAAGGTTGCAGTAGATGGCAAACTCGTATTTGACGATATGGCTTACAACGGCAAGGAAAAGACAGCAAGCTTTGAATTTGCAGGCGAAAGCCCTATGGTAGGAAGCGATCAGATCACAATCTCATACGGCGAGGGAGACAGAACAAATGTAGGTGCGGTAGTATCCGTGACAGCAAATCTTCCCAGCTATGAAAATTATGAATTTGCTCCTACCGCAGTATATGAGGGAGCTATCGAAGTCACTCCTGTAAGACTCGAAGTAGACTTCGGCGAATACGGAAATACAGAAAAAGGCTTGACGGTTGTCAAAGGCGAAAGCTTCTCCATATCCGCAAAGATTTTGGGTACAGACGGAGCAAATGTGCAGATTGGCGATACAAGTTATGCTTACACAATAAATGCTACATGGAGAGACATTCCCTATATGCCTTCTGCAAATGTAGGCGATACATTTATTATCAAAGTAGAGATAACAATCACTGACCTTAATGCAACCAACTATGTATATGACAAGGAAGTTTCTCTCAAAGTTATCGCTACACCTATCGAAGGCAACTTCGAGGCAGAAAACGATGGCGTGGTATATGACGGCAATGCTTACGGAGCTGTATTCCAGCCCACCACAGGCGGTGTGACAGAAGCTGATTATCAGATCGAATATGCACTTTTGGGCACTGATGATTGGACGACTGAAAAGCCCGTAAATGCAGGCACATACAAGGCAAGAGTAGTAAGTCTCAATGAAAGTTATTCAGATGAAAGAATAGAAGAAATCACTTTTGTTATCAACAAAGCAGAAGCTAATGTAAATCCTGAGATAGCAGACGGAAAGTATTTTGAAGGCTATTTGCTCCCTGAGATTTCTCTCGGTGAAGGCAGCACGGAAGGTACTATCGTATGGACAAACGGCGAGGAAAAACTCGTGGCAGGAAGTCATGAATATTCTTGGACATTTACTTCTTCAGATCCCAACTACAACGATGCAAGCGGTACAATCGCTATCGAAGCACAAGCGGTGGTATTTGACCATATCGTGGTAGAAAAGACTGAAAACTTCAAGACAGAATACACATACGGCGATACATTCGACAAGAGCGGTATCATCGTAAAAGCAGTAAACAATGACGATACATTCGTAGTGCTCGGTGCAGAAGAATATACCGTTGACGAATTGCTTACGGGAGCTACTTCCGTAAATGTAAGCTACAACCAAAGCACAGTCGCTGTCGATGGTTTTGTAGTAAACAAGAAAGTCGTAGAAGTACCCGCTATCAACGATGACGGTTTTGTCTACAACGGCGAAGAGTACAAAGTAAGCGTAGAGGAAAACTCATTCTATACAATCGGCGGACAAATCTCAGGAGTGAATGCAGGCGAATACAAAGTATCTCTTACTTTGACCGACAATACAAATTATAAATGGGCAGAGAGCGAAGAAGCTACTATCGAAGTAGTATGGACAATCGCAAAAGCTACAAGAGAAATCAAGGCAGATTTCGATGTAGATTATAAGTCAGTCAAAGTTATGATCGATGGCGACACAAATCTTGTTCAGTACTCTTTGGACGGCAAGACATTTGCAAATCTCGATGGCGATACAATCACAGTGGATTTTGCAAAGAGCTATACGATTTACTTCAAGTATGCAGAAAGCGAAAATTATCTCGAAAGTGCTGCTCTTAAAGTAGAAAAGAATGTTTCTAAGAAAGCACTTGCCGGATATATCGATGACAGCTTCGGCGATACATTCACATTCGGCGACATCGCAAAATACAACGAAGTATTGGCTATGGCAGAGTCGGCATACGGCGATAGCGAGGAATACGATACAAAGATTGCCGAGCTTACTTCCAAGTACAATGCTTTGATTGACAACGCAAAGGAAAATGCTCAGGAAGCAATCGATGCGGGTAGCATTCTTGCAGGCAAGAAGGCTGTTGCAACAGCTGTCGCACTTACTCTCACAAGTGCATTCGCAGGAGTAGGACTTGTGGCAATGTCCCTCAAAGTACGCAAGGGAGGAAAGAAAAATGACTAAGACTAAAAAGACTGCAATAGTAGTATTGGTGGCAATAATGCTTGTGGCAAGCATACTTATGGTGGCATGCGACAAAACAAAGACCGACACTTTGGCAAACACCTTTGAATATGCGTCAAAATGCACGACTTTGAAAGTTGAGATGACAAAGGACGGCCAACTCGTATACAGCTATGACAACGGCAAGGTAGATGACAAATACAATCTCGGCGTAGATGTATCGGCTCTTGCAGGCGACAAGGCAGAAAAGGGTTTGGTCATCAAGAAGACAGACCTCAAAGAGGGCTATACATTCAATTATGACAGTGCTACTCAAAAAGCAGAGCTCAGCGGCGAATTTGCAAACGCAAGCGAGCTTTTGGGAATAAGTGCTGACAAAGTGAATGTTTCCATCAAAGCAGACCTCAAAGCAAAGAGCGTGAGCGAATACAAAGTCAGCTACACCACAAAAGACGGCTATGATATAGTGATTACACTTTATTGATAGCATAATGAATAATCAAAGCGGGAAGAAAAGCTTGCAAGAGCCAATTTCTTCCCGCTTTTTTTGTGCAGAAATCAAATCAAGATTGATATATTTTATCTCAAAACCTTAGAAATTATGAAAATAAAAAGATATAAAAAATTCTTTTGCAATATTATATAGTGGTGGAGAGTTTTGCCGACCACAAAATATTCAAAAAATCCGCTCCTGCACGCAAAAAACGGCACTTTCAAAGGACTTTGACAAAAAAATCACTATTGACATAATATAATATATATGATAAAATTTTAATACAAAATACTTGTATTTTTATAAAAATTGTATTAAATAAATTGAGTTTTGCACCGAAATTTTATGAATTTCGGGCTTTGTTGTCTATTTTTATATGCAAGTGTGCGTGCGAGGGCGAAATGCCTCGGAAAGTTTTATGAAAAGGGTAATTTCGGGACAGGCTTGTCCTTGATGAATATGACGGATTGTCCGTCCAAAAGGTTAAGGGGGGAATAGTTTATGACACATAAAAAGACGGCTGCAGCCGTAAGTGTGATTCTTGTCATTATTTTTGCACTTATTTTTGTGCTTTTGGGTTTTGCGTCAGTTTTGGACGATAACACCGATATAAGACAATATGGAGTAGAGAATCTGGCAGATACTTCCAATCCGCCTGAAGACGGACAGGTAAGCAATCAGTATACGATTGCCAATCTTCCGTCCGGCTATATGGCGGTAGGCGGCGACTCGGGCAGAGACATATCCTATGTCCGCAGCAATCCTACGGGAAAATATATGCTTGTCGGCGATATTACCGTAAGTCAGCTGGATTTGGGTACTTCTTTTTCGGGTATTCTTGACGGCAACGGCTACAATATCTATATCAATGCAGAAAATACAGGTATCGGAAGCGACAGAGTAGGCGGACTTTTCGCAAATCTCAGCGGTACGGTAAAAAATGCAAAAATAGTAGTCGACAAATTCAGAGCAGGCACTTCAAACAATGATATGACCGGCGGTATAGTGGCAGGTTATGCTTATGAAGGAGCGGTGGTAGAGAATTGTTATATACAGCTCAAATACAGCCCTACAAGCAATGCTAATGAAGAAAACGGTGATTTCTGCGACTTCTATCTGTATCAAAGTTCACAAAGATCCAGAAATGCAAAGATAAGACTTGGCGGCGTAGTAGGTATTACGGCGGGCAATACTACCATAAGAGAAGTTACGGTCGACAATCAGACGACAGGTAATTACGGTTTTTCTATAAAAGGCTGGAGAGAAGGCGGTAATTTTTTCAGCCATAGCGATGGTTTCCATTATCTCGGCGGATTTATAGCTTCGGCTGACGGCGGAACGGTAAATCTTACAAACATTACTCTTGCAGGCAAATCTACTTCAAAATTTACTATACACAACGAGAGTACTTCAAGCGAGAGATACAACTCGGGTATGCTCGGCGGTCTTGTAGGCTACAACAACAGCGGCACTCTCAATATTGACGGTGTAATTTTGTCATATCCTATCGTGGTGACTTCAGGTGCCGCAGGTTATAACATGGTTCTTTCCAATATGAATTACAGCGATAAGACTTGTGCAGGTGTTCTTATAGGATGGGATGATGACGGCGATGCAAGTTATTCCATAAAGAATGTTTATTTTGTTGATGGTGCCGAGACAGATTGGATTACAGGAGAAAGAAATTCTTATCATGGAGTAATTGGATTTGACAGCTCCATGAACCCCAAGTTTGATGGAAACAATATTTATTTCTACGGAGCTACAAAGGTTGCGCCCGATTCAAAAGACCTTGTTTATCAAATTCAGAACGGCTCTAAGTTGCAGCCTGTGACGGACCAGCTCATTCTCAAAGACGGTGAAGTAAGCGGACCTGCATGGGTATATGGCGTAAAGACGGGAGATACGGGTGTCGCTGGCAGAGTAAATCTCAATTATAGCAAAGTCACCCAAGGCAGCATAGAGTTTTCCACTTCTATGGAAGCAGCTTCACAGGACGATACATATCTCATTTTTGAAAAAGTTTATGACGGAAATGTCATTGTCGCTCCTTTGCTTAATCTTAAAAACGGCGGCTCGACAGTGACCGTCAACAATGTTTATTCAGAAGCAAACCCCGACAGAAATGTCGGAGAGCATATCTTGACTTACAGCAAAGAAAGCATCATCAATGCAGGTTTCAATACCTATACTTACAACAATAAGACGGTAATCGGCAATGCTATGACGGGTATCATGTATTTGCCGGGGAATATCAGCATCGGTGGTCAGAGTCAAGGTTTGGATATCACAAAGAGTCTAAAAGTCATCATCAATCCTCTCGATATTCAGGTAGGATTTGCAAGTACCAACTTTATTACTTACGGCGACTCTTTGGAAGCAGTAAAAGAGAAGAATCAGGATGTTAGGATTTTTTCCGTCAACGGAGTAGAGGGTGCTACCGCTCCCGATGCTATTTTGAGCTGGGATATTGCAGGCTATGAACCTTATGCACAGAATGTAGGTGCTCTCGTGGCTCTTTCTGTACAAAATGTCGTAATGGCAAATAACAGCACAAACAATTACAGAATTACTTCTGTATCCAAAGATACGGCAATCGTAGCTCGTCAGATCAAAGGCAATATATCTTTGGCAGACGGCGTAAGTCTCGTATATGATGGCACTCCCAAGACAGCCAAGTTTACTATATTGAGCGGAGCGGAAAACGATCCCGAAATAGGCAACAGAATTACATTCGATCTTGACGGAACGGACAATGTTAATGTAGGTACATTTACGATAAGAGCTGTATTGCCTACGGTAGACGGCGTAGCAAACTATGCTTTCTCGTCAGACAGCATTACAAAAGCAGAATATACCATCACACCCAAGAGTGTGGAGATAAGTGCAAAACAAGCTCAAAATAAATTGTACGACAATACCGCATTTGCAGATTTCACAAGTTTGTTCGATATCCCTATGGGAGTGGACGGCGAGCCTGTCGAATACGATTTTGCTATTACAAAAGATAATCAGGCTGTGTCTGAGATAAAGGAAGTGGGTACATACACGATTACCGCTACTTTAAAGGAAGGTCAGACAAATTATACCTCAAATTCTGCAAGCACTCAGTTTGAAGTAAACAAAGCTCAGATAAAAGGTACTATCCAAATGCCTGAAGATATGCAGTATGACGGCACGGCAAAAGTTCCTCAATACATATTCGATGAGGGAAGTGCTTTGTATATCGAAGGCGAAGAAATTATTTTTGAATACAGCGGAAGCAATGTCAATGCAGGTACAATTACCATAACGGCAAAATTGCCCAATTCAAATTATGAATTCATAGTAGACGGCAGCGTAGCAGAGACTCAGACGGCTTCTATGACGATAGAAAAGCGTCAGGTAAATCTCAGCTTGCAAAATATAGTCAAGACTTATGACGGCGAAATCTATGATTTTTCTACGATAGAAGTAGAGGGCAAGGAAGCATTTGTGGACGATGTTGAGATAAGCGTTTCTTCTCCTACGGCAAAAGCCGACAAGGGAAGCTATGCTCTTCAAATTACCACTTCTTTGGATGCTAATCCCAACTATAATATAGTAAAAGACAGCGACAAATCTCTTACTATCAATGCAAAACCCGTATCGTTGACAATCGAAAACGCAGTCAAGACTTATGACGGACAGCTCTTTGATTTCAGAGGTTATGCCGTAAGCGGTATGGACGGATTTTTGGCAAATGATAATGTAAGTGCGAATGTTAGTGCAATAGACGCAAAAGCCGACAAGGGCGTATATAATCTTGTTATCACGACTACTGCCGATGATAATGCAAACTATTCAATTACAAGAAGCGAGGACAAAACTCTCACTATAAATTCCAGAAGTGTGACGCTTTCGATTGAAAACGCACAAAGCGTTTACAACAATCAGCCTTATGACTTCACGGATTTTGCCGTTGAGGTGGGCGGAGAAGGCTTTGTCGCACAAGACAATGTAATAATAAGCGTATCGGCTGAGGGCAACGCAACGGATGTGGGCGAATATCCTCTCACAATCACGACCACTGCCGATGACAATGCAAATTATTCAATTACAAGAAGCGAGGACAAAATCCTTACTATCTCGCCTTTAGAGGTAAATATTAGTGCAAAAGAGCCTCAAAGCAAGACTTTTGACGGTCAGGCTTTTGAAGATTTTGCAAGTTTGTTCAATATTCCTATGGGAATGGATTCTTTGCCTTTGCAGTATGACTTTGCCATCACAAAAGGCTCAGAAAGCACAGATTCTGTAATCAATGCCGGCGAATATACAATCACCGCTACTCTCAAAGACGGTCAGAGCAATTATGTTTCTAATTCTGCATCCGTGGTATTTACGGTAAATGTATTGAATGTAGAATTGAAGGCAAAACAAGCAGAAGCTACATCTATGTATGACGGCATGGAAGTGACGGAAGAAGAACTTTTAAGATATTTCGATATCCCTGTCGATGTACAAGGTCAGCCTCTTAGTGTACAGCTTTCTATAAGCGGTGCAGCAAGCACTATTCTTAATGCAGGCGACTATACCGTAAGCATCAGTCTTGCTGACACAAGCGGAAACTATTCTGCAAATACCGCTTCTATCACATACAAACTTATGAAGCAGACGGTTGCAATACCCGTGCCCGAAACAAAAGAGTTTGTCTACAACAATAGCGAGCATACTCTTGAAATCACAGAAAATTCGCTTTATAGTATAGAGGGCAACAAAGCTACCGATGCAGGCGAGTATCAAGCGGTTGTTTCACTCATCAATACAGACAACTATCAATGGAGTGACGGCACAACAGAGCCTCAATTGATCGCTTGGACTATCAAACAAGCCGATGCTGTCGTAAATCCTCAGGTAGAGGGCGAACATTTCTATGACGGACACGAAATGCCTGCTATCTCTCTTGGCGAAAACGATACACAAGGTACTATCGCTTGGCAGGAAGATATTTTGACTTTCGGCATAAACACTTATAATTGGGTATTCACTCCTACTGACAGCAAAAACTATAAGAGTGCAAAGGGAACATATACTCTCGAAGTTGAAGCAATCGTGCTTACAAGTCTTAAGATAGAATTCAATGCGGGAGAAAACAAAATATACACAAGCACTCCTTTGGACGAACTCAAGAATTATCTTGTTGTCACAGGTATCAACAATGACGGAAGCGAATACGGCATTATTGGCAAAGAAGAATATTCGTTGTCGGGTACACTCACGGCAGGTACAAGCATAATTACTATGAGCTACAACGATATTACATCTACTTTCGAAGTGGCAAATGTAATAGGTGTGGTACTCGAGAGAATAGAAATCACAGCTCTTCCTCACAAATCAGTTTATACCGTATTTGAAAAGCTCGATATTACAGGTCTCGAGATTACCGCATACTACACAGACGGCACAGAAAAAATCGTGACTGAAGATTGTGTGGCTGATGTAGATACTATGGCAATCACAACTACCAAAGTAGTATTCTCATATACAGATGCTACGGCTACGAAGACGGCAGAATTTTCAGTGACGGTCAATTCCATAAAAGTAGCTGCTCCCGATGTGGACGAATTGCAACAATTTGTTTATAATAGCGAAGAGCAGACATTTGTCATTGCTGACGGAGAGAATTATTCTGTAAGCGGCAACAAAGCTACTAATGCAGGCGAATACAATGCGGTAATAGCTCTTGACGACAAAACAAACTATGAATGGTCCACAGGCGGCAATGCCGATATCGAGTATGCTTGGTCTATCGATAAGATGCTCATAAAAGGCGACATCGTCTTACCCGAAAGCTTGGTATTTGACGGCAAGGCAAAACAAGCCGAGTTCGATATCACGATAGGAAAGCTCTACGGCGATGATGCCATTGTCGTATCCTATGACGGCGATATCACAAATGCAGGTACGGTCAATGTAAGCGTAAGTCTTCCCAGCGACAACTATGAATTCCATTCTTCAGTAGTACAAAGCAAGGAAATGGTAATCACGCCCGTTGAGATAGAGCTCAGCTTCAATTCATTGACTATCGTATACAACACTCCTACCGAAGAATTTGATATCGACAGCATTATCGCTACCGCAAGAGGCATGGCTTCAAATCAAATTCAGATAGGCGACAATACATACAACTATACTACTTCTGTCGAGTATGCAAATCCCGAAAACACATACAAGCAGGGAGATGAAAAAGATACTGCTTATGAATTAAATGTAAATCTCACGATAGAAGGACTCGATGCAAGAAATTATACTTATGACAACAAGGCTACTCTCAAAGTTATCGCTACTCCTTTGGAAGGCGTGCTTGTAGCCGAGGCAAGCGGCATCGAGTATGACGGAAATACTCACGGTGCTACTCTTACAGAGACCACTGCAAACCCCGAAGATTATCAGATAGAGTATTCTGTCAAAGGTATGAATCAATGGTCCACAGCTCTTCCCGTTAATGCAGGTACATATACAGTAAGAGTAGTAGCTACCACAGACAGTTATTCAGGTGAAAGAATAGCTACGATAGAAATAGTAATTCTCAAGAAAAATGTAGTAATTACCGCAAATCAGAGCGAAGTGCAAATGGCATACAAGGGCGAAGTAAGCGAAGCAGAACTCGAATCTTACTTTACCGCTCCCGTTGGTGTTTTGGAAGAAGGGGCTTTGCCTCTTGCCATAACCGTTACGGGTATGGGCGAGACGGTAAACGGAGTAGGCGTATATACTCTCAAGGCAAAACTCGATGCCGAGGCAACAAACTACAAGGCAGACGAAGTGAGCATAAGATATACGGTTGTTCCTGCCGAAGTAGTGGCTCCCGTTCCCTCTCAACAAAAATTCACATATACAGGTTCAGAACTTACTTATGATATCCCTGCAAGTGCTCAGTATATCATAAGCGGCAACAAAGCTACCAATGCGGGCAATTATACCGCTACCGTAAAACTTGCCGACAAAAAGAATTTTGTATGGGCTGACAGCAAAGATATAACAGACAAGACATTTGCTTGGTTTATCGACAAAGCTACGCCTCAAATTACTCCTCAGGTGGAAGACACAACTTATTTTGACGGACACAAGATGCCTCAGATTACCACCGCCGAAGGCAGTACGGCAGGCAATATCGTATGGACCGACAGTGTGCTTGAATTTGGCAAAGAAATGTATTCATGGTTGTTTACTCCCTCGGATACGGCAAACTATAATACACTCGAAGGCACCTATAATCTTACGGTAGTAGAGATAAAGATCGTAAGCATAGAAGTAGAACTCAAAGACGGAGCAAATGTATATACAAGCACTCCTCTTGACGATATCAAGGCTTTGATCAATATAAGAGCTACAAACAATGACGGCTCTGTCATCGAACAGCTTTCTCCCGACAAGATAAGATTGCAAGGAGATATCAGTGAAGGTGCTAAGATATTCACAGCATACTATTTGGATGACGAAAGCATCACTGATGACTTTGCTGTCACAGTACTCAAAGTAGAGCTTGCAAGTCTAGAGGCAATATTCGAGCAGGGAGATGCAGAAATATTCCCCACAAATTCTCTCGAAGACCTCAAAAAATATTTGACTGTAAACGGTATCAACAATGACGGTACGCTTTACGGCGAAATCACTGAATATGAGCTTTTGGGCAATCTTGACAGAATCAAATCAGTAATCACCGTAAAATATACGGGTTCGGACACTTCTTTGGAAGTATCCAATACCACATTTATCGTCAATGTATCCACAGCCGCTCTCGAAAGCATCGCTGTGACAAAAAATCCCGATTATCTTGCATATACGGCCTATGATGTATTTGACAGACAGGGTATGGAAGTCACGGCTTATTATACAGACGGCACAAGTCAGGTAATCGAGGACTATGAAGTAGTAGGCGGCGACAGCTTGCAAGTCAAATTCTCCACAGAAGGTATCATCATAAGATATGCCGAGGACGATATCGTGTGCGAGACAGTTCTCAATGGATTGGAGATTATTAAGAGAAAGGTAGATGTAATTACTCCTACCGCACAGACTTTTGTCTACAACGGAAAACCTCAGACATTCGTATTTACTCCCGGCAAGTATTATACGATAATAGACAATGTACAGACAAATGCAGGTTATTATATCGCTTATGTAGTTCTCAACGACAAGGAAAACTGCGAATGGAACTATCAGTCGGGCGAACAGGACAACACGGCAGATATTCCTATCTATTGGAACATTGCCAAAAAGCCCGTTAGTCTTACATTAAAAGGCGATATCGTAAATCAGAAAATCTATGACGGCGTCACGATTACAAAAGAAGAATTCAAGAATTACTTTGATCTCAGCATAAATATCAATCCCGATGAAGAGAATATATCGGAAGATGATGTAGACTTTGAAATTATGCTCAGCAATGACGGCGAAGGAATTTGCGATGCAGGAAGATATACCGTATTGGCAAAGCTTACAGAAGGCTCATCCAACTTTACGGCAAATACGCCTTCATTCACATATCAGATTCAAAGAGCCAACAAGGATATGCTTGCGGATATGTCAGTAGGCTATAAATCCATCACTCTTTCATTGACAAACGGTTTGGATTCTGCGTTGTATTCGTTTGACAACAAGAATTGGAACAAGCTCCAATCTCTCGATATAAGCGTGGATATGAGCGACAAATATGTCATCTATCTCAGATATGAGCAAAGCACCAATTATTGGGCAAGCGATACTTTGAAGATAGAGAAGAATATTACAAAAGACGCATTGCTCGAGTATCTCAAAGAAAACTTTGACGATAGCTTTGACAAGTCGGACATAGTAAGATTTGAGACATTCTTGTCTTATGCAAAGAGTCCTGACGGCGAAAATGCTCAATATGACAGCTTGTATGCAAAGATGTATGCCGATTATGAAAAAGTTGCAGGCGATCTCAAACAAGCTATCTCGAGTGCTTTGGCGACAGGTTCGCAAGTGGCAGGTTATTCTTCTGCTATGGCTGTAAGCCTTACACTCACAAGTATAGGCACAGGTTTTGCTCTTGCGGCAATGTCTTTGAGCCTTGGCAGAAAGACAAACAAATCTTCTAAGAACAAGAAGATGATAATTGCTAGTTTGCTCGTTGTGATCATCATGGTTGGCGTAGTGGGTGCTTTTGCAGGATGTCAAAAGACAGAAGTAGACAATATGGCAAATGTACTCGACATAATCAAATCAAGCAATGAACTCAAGGTTGATATCATCGAAGGCGAAGAGAGTATTTATACCTATGACAACGGTGCTATATCTTCAAACAAGTACAATATCGTCATAAATGTCAACGGTATTATCGGCAACAAGGGCGGAGACAATATCTCATTGACAAAAGACAATCTTGTCGCAGGATACACAATCATAATTGACGAAAGCACAGGTAAGGCTACTGTCAAAGGTAAATTGCAAAATACCAAGATAAGCACGATAAACGGTGCCGAAGTAGTTATTGAGTGCAACCTTAAGACAAAGACAACCCAAAAGTACGAAATCAGCTATAATGACGCTTGGGGATACAAGGTTGTGATAAATCTCGTCAAGTAAGAACTTATCAGGCATTTCAAAACAAAATATCTTCGACCTCTAAAATAATAAAGATGTCAAAGAGCCGACAAAAAAGACAAAATCCCGCAAAGTTTTTGCGGGATTTTTACTTTTTTTTGAATTTTGAGTATTGAAAAAGTATGATAATTGTGCTATCTTAAAAAGGGAAGAAAATTCCTATCAAAAAAAGCAAGAAGGAAAAAATTATTATGAGTAAGTACAATTTTTATGCTCCTACCGAAGTGCATTTCGGCGTGGGACAATTAAATAATCTTCATACATTCGATTTGCCGGGAAAAAAAGCTTTGCTTTTGATCTCAAACGGCAAATCCACAAAAGAAAACGGCTCGCTCGATCGCACAAAATTCGAGCTTGACCTTGCAGGAGTAAAGTATGTCGTTTTTGATAAAATAGAGCCCAATCCTCTCAAACCTACCGTGGAAAGAGGCGGAAAATTCGCAAGGGACAATTCTTGTGATTTTATAGTGGCTTTGGGCGGCGGAAGCGTAATGGATGCTTCCAAGGCAATCGCTACTATGGCTACAAATGAGGGCGATTTGTGGGATTATGTAGTAGGCGGAACGGGAAAAGGCAAGCCTATCGAAAATACTCCTTTGCCTATTGTCGCTATCACTACTACTGCGGGTACAGGTTCTGAGGTAGACGAGTACGGCGTAATTACCAATCCCGAAACTCACGAAAAAATAGGCTTTGGCGGAGACAAGGCACTTTTCCCCAAAATCGCTATCGTAGATCCCGAGCTCATGCTTACCGTTCCTCCCAAATATACGGCTTATCAGGGCTTTGACGCACTTTTCCACAGCACAGAGACATATATCTCGAATATAGCAAGCTATATGAGCGATATGGTGGCATCTACCGCCATAAAAGCAGTCGCAGGTTATCTCCCTCGTGCGGTAGCAAACGGCAAGGATATCGAGGCAAGAAGCAAGGTAGCTTTCGGAAATACGATGTCAGGTTATTCAATGGTAGTAGGAAGCTGTACGAGCGAACATTCGCTTGAGCACGCTATGAGTGCATATCATCAGGAGCTTCCTCACGGAGCAGGACTTATTATGATAAGCAAAGCATATTATCAGTTCTTTATCGACAAACATGTCTGCGATGACAGATTTGTGGATATGGCAAAGATGCTCGGCATTGAAAATGCTTCAAAACCTCAAGACTTCATCACTGCACTTACAAATCTTCAGGATGCCTGCGGCGTAGGAGATTTGAAGATGAGCGATTACGGTATTACCCCCGATGAGTTTGCTACTTTGGCAAAAAACGCAAAGGACAGCATGGGCGGATTGTTCTTTATGGATAGATATGATTTAACTATCGAGGATTGTATAGAAATCTACAAAAATTCTTATAGATAAAATTATCTGCACGCAAAATATTATGCTTAAAACACAATACGCACCTTTTTGGTGCGTATTTTTCAGCAAAAGATTTTGACAATGAGATTGTATTTATTATGTATTCGGGGTAGCATGCTACCCCTACTTATATTATTCGCAACAACAGTCCTCACAGCTTATGTCCGCATCTCCCGTCTTTGTGCTGAGAGAATACTCCACGGGAAGACAAATGGCTACACATTGAGTGATTGTGATGTCCAAGCCACTGTCTTTGCATACGCATTGCGTAGCAGGTTGACCTATACATTGCATTGTAGGACATCCGAGAGAAACTTTCGGCTCTATCTTTACGGGCAGATGTACCTGAGCAAGCTGTTTGCTCGTCATTGTACAACAAGCATTGAGATATCCGTTGTTTGCGATAGTATCTTCGTTCATAGCCAACCCTCCTTTGTTATATCATTATGCCAAAGGCTCTACCTTGTCTTCGGGGAAAGTCGTGGCACAATCTGTGCAGATATCCATATCGGAAGCACCCTTGCACTCTACATAGGTCTCGCCCACGACTGCGTTTGCACCGAATTCTACGGGTACTGCCACGCAGATATTCTGACTTATCGTAAACGAGCATGTGCCGTTTTTGACACCGTTGCAGGGTTGGGTACCTGATACTACCGTTGCGTTGCCGCAACATTTTGTTTTTGTCGAATCTGTCTTAGCAAAAGGTTCGATTGTGACAGGCACGCAAATACTTGCTGCCTGATAGCCCACAGCGGGGCATGTCTGGTTGTCTATAATTTCGTTTGACATATCAATTTCCTTGTCCTTATCAGGACACTACATAGTATGTTTTTAATCAAAAAAAGGTTATTGAATACAGAAAAAATCGGCGAAAGTTTTTGTATGTATTATATCAAAAAACATGCTCGGTTTTTTTCAAATACCATTTTTTGTTTTGATAAGAAAATGTGGTTGACAAGTATTTTTGTTGTTGATATAATGCAAGTAGTAGAAACTCATCGGAGGGTGACATAAAAGATTATGCACCGGATAAGAGAGTTGGTTGAAAAGCCGATTTGCTTATCCGGTTTTTTTATAGAGAGGGAAATATGGATTTGTTGGGCGGAAATATCAAAAAGACATATTTTAAGTATCTTGGCACAAGTATTGGCGGTGCTTTGGTAATATCTGTTTATTCACTTGTCGACTGCATAATGGTAGGACACTATCAAGGGCCTGACGGCACGGCTGCTCTTGCTATCATAATGCCTATTTGGACGACCATACTTTCGCTGGGTATTTTGTGCGGCACGGGCGGTGCGGTACTCATGTCCAAATTGAGAGGCGAGGGCGAAAAACTTGAAGGCGATATGTATTTTACAACCGCCACTATTTTCTGTGCAGTGCTTACATTTATAGTATGGATGATTATTCTTATCATTCCCGAGCCTTTGCTCAGACTTTTCGGTGCAAACGACAATATTTTGCCGCATGCCATGGACTATATAAAATACCTCAAGTATTTTGTACCTCTTTTTACTTTCGGACAGCTTTTCAGCTCATTCATAAGAAATGACAATGCTCCTGCAAAAGCCATGATAGCAGTAGTCAGCGGAGGTATATTCAATATCGTAGGCGACTATCTTCTCGTATTCACATTCGATATGGGTATTGCGGGTGCGGGACTTGCTACATCCTTAGGACAGGTGCTTGGATTCAGCATACTCATATCTCACTTCTTTTCAAAAAAGTGCACTTTGAAGTTTGTCAGAATAAAGAAGTTTTTTGTGCGTGCAGGCAAGATTCTTGCGGTAGGTTTTCCCACATTCATCATAGATGTGGCAATCGGCGTGACAATTTTGCTTTTCAACAATCAGATTATGAAATACCACGGCGAACCTGCTCTTGCAGTCTACGGCATTATCGTAAATGTCAATTATTTTGTTCAGAGTGTGGCTTACGGCGTGGGACAATCGGCACAGCCTCTTATCTCCATAAATTACGGAGCAAAACAGCTTGACAGAGTAAAGCAAACCGCTAAGTATGCTTGGATATCTTCGGCGGTCGTGGGCATTGCCTTCTTCATATTGGCAGAGAGCATTCCTATGCCTTTGACAAAACTCTTTATGAAGGTCACGCCTGAAGTAGAGCTTATTGCAGAAAACATTATGAGACTTTATTGTATTTGTTATATATTGCTGCCGATAAATATTTTCTCCACATATTATTTGCAGGCTATAATGAAGGCAAAAGCATCTATGGTTATTTCATTGTTGAGAGCTGTCGTACTTTCGAGCATATTGCTTTTTGTATTGCCTGCGATATTCGGAAAAGACGGCTTGTGGTATGTTATGACTGTGACAGAAGCTTTGACATTTATCGTGATGATAATTATCACAAGACACTTTGATAAAAAGCTTGTCGTGCCCCAAAAGCCTACCGTAGTGCAAGCTCTCGACAGCCTCTTTGACGGCAAAGAGGAAAATCAGGATTTGTCTATTGAGCAAAAAATCAATGATAACCAAAATTAAAATGGTATGTCGTTGTAAATGCTATCGAATAATATTTTAAATATCAAAGATATGTAAGAACATAAAAAGCATACAAAAGTAAAAAAGACGGCATTGCCGTCTTTTTTACGCTCAAAAAATTATAAAGGATTTAGAGTTTATCTTATATTAAACTCATTGAGGATTTTCATTACATTGTTGAGATTGATTGTCTTTGCTTTTCTAAAACATACAAAGATATCGACAAAAGGCCATATATAAAATGTAATCCAGCCAAAAAGCAATTTGAATACGCCGAGACCTATATCGCCCAGCACAAATCTGTCGACACCCAATCCGCCGAAGAATATCGATAAGAGCAATATCATTAAAGGACTTTTATAGGGATAGTTTATGAGTATTTCCGCAAGACGGTCGTCTGCGTTTTCAAGTTTTAATTTTATGATAGGCAATGCTTCTGACGGTATTTTCGATGAAAGAGTCTGAATACATGCCCTTATATTTTCCTGTGTCATATTTCCTCCTACAATTCAATTATATATCAGCCTATAAGTGTTGTCAATACGGCTTTTTTACTATTATTGCAAGTTTTGACAATGAAATACATAATTTTGAAAAATTTTGACAGCGGGTTTTTATTTAGCGATAGGATAAAGTTTTTTGTCCAAAAAGACAAAAAAGTCTTTAAAAAAAGACTTCATTAGGCAAAAATATTGTAATTATTAATTATAATGAGATTATTTACAATATAATATTTAAAAAGTCAAATCAATTTAGTCAGATTTTTTGGATTGATCGATATTATTCTCAGAAGAAATATCCTCTAAAGGGGAGGTAAGTTTTTCGCCGCTTTTTCTCAATTTTTTTATTTTTACGCTTTTGAATTTTTGAGGGCATAAATTGTCAATTCTGTCGACAAGGGGTCTGAACAAAATCAAAAACAAAAAGAGATTGCAAAATATCTGCACAAGATAAAAAGAAATACCTCTCACATAGATTATAGAAAATCTGTACCAAAATCTCTCATAAAAGCCTGTGAGAAGTCCCGTATCCACCAAAGAGCTGAGCACTCCGAAAAAGATTGTCATCATTACCGCACATAAAGTAGCGATAAATCTGTTTTTTATATCGAATCTTCCTAGCAGGACAAATACAAATGTCAAAAGCGGCCAATATATAAAATAAGTCAGCACCCAAGTGTTTATGCCCCAGACAAAACACTCGATAATCACAAAAATGTATGTGGCTATCATTCCCGACCAGCCAAATACAAATCCGTATAACGCACACAGCAAAGTCACAATTTCGACATTAGGAAGGAAGGCAAGTGCCAGCTTGCCTCCTTCTAGAGTCGCCGCCATGACGGCAATCAGTGCCAATTTTATAGCTCTTGAGCGATGTGTTGTTTTGTCTTGCATAAACTATGTATTATCGATAATATGTTTTATATTAATAAGTGCCTTTTGTGATAATAATCGTACAGCCTGCCACTACGCTCATAGAGCTTGCACCAAAGTCGCTGGATGTACAAGTCTTGTCTTTGTATGTTATGGTAGTAGCCCATTCGCCCATAGAGATATCGCTTTTTACATCGGTATAGAGAGCCACATATACGCCTGTACCTTCTTTAATACCGTTGACTTGTGTCAGGTAATCGCCGTAAGAGCTCGACTGAGAAGTATAGGTGAGTTCGCCTTTGTTTTTGAGATAATCGAGCACAGTCATAAGACCTGTCTTTTTGTCATCGCCTGAGCCGAGAGTGGAGAGGTCTACTGAATATTCTTTTGTATTGTCTTCGTCAAGTACGACAAGAGTCATATAACCTGACTTGTCCACTTCGCCGCCGGGGTTGATGCAGGCAAAAAGCGAAACTGCAAGAATGCTTACGAGCAAGATTGCTACAATGATTTTAGAAAATTTTTTCATATATTACTCCTTAAAAGTTTTTTATCAGTCTGAATAAAAACTTGTCTTAAAGAGCATAAAAAAACCCTTTTTGAAAAAAGGGGTGGCAAAACACAACTTTATCTCCCACCGAAACAAGTTTTTTTATCGTCAAGGCAGGTCTCCTGACTTACGACTTCATACCTTTTGCCCGTCTTCCCCTCTCGGGTGACATTTGGGCAATCGTAGTCGATACAGTAGCGGGGCTGTCAAGGATTGTCACCTTGTTCCCTTATTAATGTACGGCATTGCCGAAACAACCTTTACGATTTTTATATCAATGTACAATCATTATACATAAAAAAATTTCTAAAATCAACAAATAGTCGTCTATTCTTTTTTCTTTATCAATTTGTCTAATATTTTATTTTGTATTTTCTTTGGAATATTTTTTGAAGCAAAAGAAAAAATAAGTATATCTATATTAGTATATCTATATTTTTATTGTATATATTGATATGCGTTAATAGTCTATCAATATATTTATATTCAAAAAGATAAATCTAGACAGTAAAAATCGGCATAATTTCTCTTAAAAATCGCTTCTTAACAAAAACTTAAAAAATTTTTCGAAATTTTCCAATAAACTTAATTTTTGCAATGTTTATTATGTAAACAAACCCCATGAAGGAGGATGCATTTATGAAAAAATCAGTGGTTGCTATATTGATAGCGGTTTTGCTCGTGGGCACGATTTTTTCTTTTGCAGGTTGCAAGGAAACAAAACAAGTGGCTACAAGCTATGTATCAATGGATATAAACCCTTCGGTAGAACTCGTACTTGACCAAAACAATAATGTTATTTCATACAGCTGTGAAAATGAGGACGCACTTCTTATGCTTTACGGCGAGAATATTATAGGTCTTAATGTGGACAAGGCGAGCCAAAAAATTATCGATTTGGCGATTGAATTCGGTTATCTTACTGAAGACAACTGCGGCGTTCAGGTAAATGTTGCCAGCGATAATTCAAAAGTAGAGACAAATATTCTCGACAAAATCGGTGTTGTAGTAGAAAAGGCAGAAGGCAAACTCAGCTTTGAAGTAAACTACAACAAAGAAGGCTCTTTTGTACTCAATTATGAGCTTGCAAAACTCAAAGAGAAAAATCCCGACAATTCCTACTATCAGAATCTTACGGCAGGCAAACTCGAAGTTATCAACAGTGCACTCGCTTGCGATTGGACTTTGACAATGGACGAAGCTGTCAAGATGAGTGTAGCAGATTTGCTCAAAGTAGTGGACAATGCTTATAGCAAACTCGAAAATTATTCGACAGAGGCATTCGAGACAGCAAAGGCAATTGCTACAAGCTTGTATGAAGAGACAGTAATCTCGGCAGAAGATGCAGTTTATGTATATAAATACGGACAATTCAAGACAGACGGCATCATTGGCGGTATCGAGGCTGGTCTTGCAATAGTAGAATACGGCGGAGTAAGAGCAGCAGCCAGAGGTATCAATGCTTTGGCAGAGACAATGGTAGTAGCAGAAAGATTTGCAAATGAGATAATGGCATCAGCAGAAGCAAAGGCAATCGCTGACGAACTCGGTATAGACACATCTGTGCTTGAGGACAGCGAAGGAAATGTGACAGTAGAAAGCATCAGTGCATATATCGATAAGCAGGCAAAGAATGCAAGTCAGGAGACAGCTGAGGAAATAAACGCAAGACTTACTCTTGCAGTACAAAAACTCGAAGAATACAAAGAAGAAATCGCTGACAAGCCTTTGGCAAGCGAATATCTCACAAAGATACAATCATTGCTTGCTTCAATCAAAGTAGAGGGAATAGAATTCTCAGATAAAATCACAATAGACGATTTCAAGCAATTAGCAGTAAAACTCAACGAATATGCGTTGGAAAAGAAAGAGCTTATGGACAATAGTCTTACTGACGAACAACTCAAAGAGATAGCAGACGCACAGAAAAAAGCCGTAGACGCACTCACAAGCGAATACGAAAAGTGCATGAACGCAATTTCAGACGCAGAGCAAGAGGCAAAGACCTATCTCGAAAATTTGAGAAAGGAGAGATTGGAATATCTCGAGTCCAAGGCTCAACAATAATCAAGCCATAACCTAATCCCACACAACTTACAAACGAGCGGTAGCCTCAGGGCGACCGCTCGTTTGTTTAAATCTTTTTGTTGGATTTTGTTGTGGGTAATTTTATTTGAAATTTTTATAATTTTAAATAAATCAAATTATATTATTTTCCCAAATCACAAATCGTCTGCATCTTGAGTGGGAGTGCCAGTAATCACTTCGCCGTTTGTGGATGTGCCGGTATATGCACCGTTAATATCATAGGGGCTGAGCAAAGGCGTTGCGAGCTGGGCTACTTTTTTTGACAATCTTTTTTTGTTTGACATAAAAATCTCCTTGTGTATTGTTTTGATTAGTATGAGCAAAGTTTTTGTTTTTATGTCAAAATTAAAAACAGTGATCTTTTGTAATAGCTTTGTCAAATCACATCAAGAAAATGTATTTGCTATGGACAAGCAAAAAGGTATGTGATATACTGAATTTGAGGTAAATATGAAATACAGCGAATTTGCAAACGGCACAAAAATCATTGACGGCAAAAACATTATTGCCGAGCTTCCCACTATTCTCGTAGGTCTCAATGCTTCAAGAATATTGCTTGTCGCCAACAACTTTTTGCTTGCCAACGGATATATAGACAAGGTCAAAAAATCTATTGAAAGGCACGGAAGTCTTAAGGTAAGTGCGGTATATCTCGAGGACAGAGCAGAAGACAATGAGAGCATATTGAAGGATATGTATTTTGTGTATATGTCAAACAGCTGCGATGCCATTGTGGTATGCGGAAGCGGAAAACTTATTGACTATGCAAAAGCTTTAAAGCTTCTTGTATCTACGCAAGTGGAAAATATAGAGAAGTTTTACGATCTCGATACATCATTGAGACAGGCACTGTATGTACCTATGATTACAATACCGAGCAAGTTCGGAGTAGGAAACGAAACAAGCTCTTCCGCAGTGGTATTTGATGAGAAAAAGGGCATAAGCAGAAATATTCTCAACAATATTCTTTTGCCCGATTATTGTCTTATCGACAGCGAAAACCTCATGAAAATGGACAAAAAGCTCATCGCTTACAGCGTACTCGAAGTGCTTGCGAGAGCTATTGACGGATATACGAGCAAAAACTCCACGAATTTTGCATCTACCGACTTTATATCGAGGGCTATGGACGAGGTTATGGGCAAGACTCCCGCTTCCATAAGCGAAGGATTTTGCCGTGTGGCTCTTACGGAGTTAAAGCAAAACGCTTTTGCACTTTTGCAAAAACCCAGCGAAGATAAATTTGTCAAAATGCAGCTTGCAAGTGCATATCTCTCAAAAGGTACGGATACCAGCGGTCTGGGACTTATACATTGTATTGCTCAGGCCATAAGCGATGTAAAAAAAGTGCCTTATTATAAGGCTTTGCCAAAATCCATAAGAGTGGCTTTAAAATACAATATCGATGCTTGCCGTCAAAAGTATTCGCAAGGCTTGCTTGCGTTTATGGGCTGGGAAGTTTATTCAAAAGCCGCCAAGGAAGAAAGACACTATGAGTTTGCAAGAAGCATACTCGATTTTATCGAAAACTTAGAGAAAAAATATCTTAAGGGCGAAAATACCGAGTTTGAGTTCAGCGAGCAGGAAAAGCAAGCACTCATCAACAATATGTCATACAATGTGCATATTCTCAACAACCCCAAAAAGTTTAATGTAATCAACTTCAAAATGGCACTTTGATTTTTAGGAGCAGATATGGAATATAATTTTGAGAGCGATATCAAATTTTTGACGGGCGATAAGGCTTTGAGAAAGTCGATAAACGAAATAAACAATATCGGCTGTCGCCGTATCATGCTTATTTGCAATGATATCACAGAAAGAGTAGGTCAACTTTCCGATATGCTTCATCAATTCAACAAAGAATTGAATATCGTGTCAAGCTATAAGAGAGTGGGCGAAATCGCTACCGTAAACGATTGTGAAAAGGTATTAAGAGAATACAAGTCCGAGGATTGCGACTCTATCTTGGTGGTCGGCAGAAAAAGTGCCGTAGCTGTGGCAAAAGCCGTAAAAATCATGCTCAAAGACGATATATCGTTTATGTCAAATTATCGCACTTGCAGCGTAAACAATATCTCATCAATTCGCATACCCCTTATCGTAGTGCCTACAAATCTTGCTTCGGGTACAGAAGCGAGCAATTTTGTGAGAGTATATGACACTGACAACAATCAGATTTTTGAATTCAACACTCCTTTTGCTCAGACAAATCTCATAGTGCTTGACCCTATAATGACGGATACTATGCCGCCGAGAGTATTTGCCGCATCGGGCTTATATTCGCTTGCTATGGCAGTGCTAAGTCTGTCAAAGACAAAGGATGTGAGACCGCTTGCAAAAGTCTATGCCGTCACGGCAATAAACCTTCTTACAGAAAATCTTAAGAAAGCAATTTTGCAGAATGCTGCTAGGCAATACCGATTCAAATTGTTGCTTGCGACAGTGCTTGCGGGATACGCATATTGGCAGACTCCCAAGGATATTTTGAGCGAGCTTGCCGACACCATAAGCGACAGATACAGAATAAGCTATCGCAACATATTCTGTATTCTCTTTTTGAGATATGTCAACAAACATCATTGGCCGAAAGACTTCGATATGAATGCACTTATCACTCTTATCGGCGACAATGATTATCTTGCCGTAAGCGAAAATACTAAAAAAGACAATCAAAATTCTAAGACGCAAAGCTCTGACAATACCGAGATAAATTGCGAAAAAGAAGAAGATAAAAATGACGAAAACAAAAATGTGATAAGAGATTCTGTAAACGGCTATTATGCCCGCACAAAAAAATATGTCAATTATATCGACAGATTGAGAGATTTGGGCGTAAAACAAAGCGACTTTACGGACATAGCTTCGAGTGTAATCAGTATGCACAAGGAAGACAAAGAGGAATACACATACAGCTTTATTACCGAGCTTTTGGAGGAATCCTTTTAAAAATGCAGCAAACAAGAAACTATCAAAAAGAATTGGACGCAATCATATCGGGACTTAATGACAGGCCCCGATTGCTTTTGCATGCCTGCTGTGCTCCTTGCAGCAGCTATTGTCTAGAATATCTCACAAAGCATTTTGATATCACTCTTTTTTTCTATAATCCAAATATTACCGACAAAGAAGAATTTGACAAAAGATACAATGAACTAAAAAGACTCGTCAAGGAAATGAGCCTCGATATTCAAGTGGTATGTCCCGAGTATAACAGGCAAGTTTTTCTCGATGCGGTAAAAGGAAAAGAGGATTTGCCCGAGGGCGGGGAAAGGTGCAGCGTATGTTTTGCATTAAGACTTAAAAAAGCATGCGATTATGCCGAGCAAAATGGATTTGATTATTATTGCTCTACCTTGTCCATAAGCCCCTATAAAAATGCCAAAAGGCTCAATGAGATAGGCGAAAATCTTGCTAGAGGCAAAAAGGTAAAACATCTTCCCAATGACTTTAAGAAAAAGGGCGGATACCTAAGGTCAATACAATTAAGTCATGAGTACAATCTTTATAGACAATCATTTTGTGGCTGCGAATTCTCTTTGAGAGAAAGTCAAAAGATAAGAGAAAACAAAGATAACGAAAATGCGTGAAAAATAAGGCATAAAATAATTCAGTGCTTAATTTGTAGATAAAATAAAATTATAGTTTTAGTTTTTAGTCAGAAAATTTAAGGAGAAATATGGGACTTTATAAAAAATTCAGAAAATATGTCACGGGCAAAAGAATGGTTTGGCCGCCTGCTTTTAGGGAAGATTATTCGCTTGAAGAAATAAACTTCAGAGACCCTTATATCGTCAAAGACGGAAAAGGCGGATATGTAATGACAGGCACAATATATCATTACAATTACAACGATTCAAATATGTGCGTGCTTTACAAAAGCAAGGATTTGAAAAAATGGCAAGGACCTTTTGTCATTGTGGACGGCAATAAATTGGACGACAAATATTATGACTTCTGGGCTCCTGAAATACATATAATAGACAATAGATTTTTTCTTGCGATAACATTGCACAAGAAGAATTGCAAGAGGGGTACATATCTTTTTGAGAGCAAAACTCTTGACGGCGAATATTCTATGGTATGCCGCATTACGCCTTTTGACAAAAGCTCTCTTGACGGCACTCTTGTATGTCAAAACGGCGAAGTATGGTGTACATATTGTCACGAATATATAGATGTAAAAGACGGACATATCAGATGCGTAAGACTCAATAAGAATATGAGCGGTATCGAGCCGGATACAGATAGACTTCTTTTTAAGGCAAGTGCCAACAAATATAAGCTTACAAACAAAAAATATAAAGTCACGGACGGACCTTTTTATTTTGAAAAAGACAACAGGCTTTATCTTCTTTGGTCGACAGAATTGAAAGGCGGTAAATATGCCTTGCTTTTGAGTGAAGCATGCGAAAACAAGATAGACGGTGAGTATATTCAGAGGGGAGTATTGTTTGACAAAGACGGCGGACATGCGATGATATTCGAAGATTATGACGGCACAAAAAAACTTGTCTTGCATTGTCCCAATGCCCGCACGATTTTTACGCACCAATTCGAGCATCCTATCATTTTGAACTATGAAGATATAAAGCTTATTCCGTGTGATAAAAATTAAAAAAATAATATAAGTATAAATATCCAATTCAATTAAATATAACAATCAAAAAATCGGAGTTTTCTCCGATTTTTTTATATCGATTTGACGATATTATAAAAATTTAAAGCATTTGAATCGTTATTATAATAACAAAATTTTTGTGTAGTCGAAGCCATTTTGAGATATTTAGAAAAAATATAAAAATAAAATGATTTTTGTTTTATCGTCTTGTTAAGATTTGATTTTTTTATTTTATGGTAAAATCATTGTCCTTGGCGATATTTTTTCATTAAGAAAACTAGTCTTTTTTAAAAAATCGGGCAAATAATTCGTTTTATTTTTAACAATTTTGCATTTTATTTAAAATTTTATGGACAAAACGGTTGTGATAAATCTCAAAATTGCATATATTTTGCTTGGTTTTTAAAATAATCTCTGTCTGTAAAACCTTTTTATGATTAAAATATCCCGATAATATTATCGCAAAATTAATAAAAACTTAGAAAATTTATAATATATCCAACAAATCTTTGTAAAAATAATCATTTTGATTTTACATTCAAAAAAGTAGTGCAAAATAGTTTACTTTTTTTATAGATGTTGTATAATACAAGCGAATTTTATGAGGCATATATAATATTAAGACCACAAAAGAGAGCAAAAAAACATGGTTCAGGATCTTACTGCGGGAAAACCGCTCAAACAAATTATCAAATTCGCTTTGCCTATCTTTATCGGCAATGTTTTCCAACAGCTTTACAGCATGGTGGATACGATTATCGTAGGCAATACGCTTGGCGAACAGGCACTTGCGGGTGTAGGTGCTACGAGTGCCATTTCCTTTCTTATCATAGGATTTGTGCAGGGTATGACAGCGGGCTTTTCTGTCAAGACAAGTCAGTTTTTCGGCAGTCAGGACGAATATAATGTCAAAAGAAGCGTAGCTACTTCGTTTATGCTTTGCGTAGTGCTTACCGTCATATTGACGCTTATAAGCGTGTTTACCACTATGCCTCTTTTAAAACTCATGAAGACTCCCGATGACATTATAGAGTATTCATACGACTATATCATCGTAATTTACATAGGACTTTTTGCTACCGTATTCTATAATATGGTGTCGAGTATTTTGAGAGCTTTGGGCGACAGCAAAGTGCCTCTTTTGTTTCTTATAATAGCGTCTGTGATAAATGTAGGCGCGGATTTGTTGTTTATCATAGTATTCAAGATGGGTGTTGCCGGTGCAGGTTGGGCTACGGTTTTGTCGCAGTTGTTGTCTGCGTTGGCTTGTCTTGTGTATATGTTCAAAAAATACGAAATTCTTAAAATCAAAAAAGAGCATTTCAAGACATCTTGGAGATTTTGCTATCAGCACCTTGCTATCGGTTTGCCTATGGCTTTGCAATATTCGATTATCGCAATAGGTATCATGGTACAGCAAAGTGCGGTAAATGTGTTTGGTACAAGATATGTCAGTGCTTATACCGCAGCTACAAAGATCGATACGCTCGTCACTCAGTCGCTTGTGGCTATGGGTACGGCAATAGCTACTTATGTAGGTCAAAACTACGGTGCAGGCAGATATGACAGAATCAAAAAGGGCGTTGACCAATCTATGCTGATAAGCATCGGACTTGCTGTTTTCTGCGGATTGGCAGTGTACTTCGGCTCTGATTTTATGACAAGCTTGTTTGTGGAAAATCCCGATCAGGAAATGCTGGCTCTATCCAAAAAGTTTTTGATGTGGCAGGGTATTTTCTATATCTGTCTTGCTATCATATATGTTTACAGAAACGCTCTTCAGGGTATGGGACACAGTGCTCTTACGATGTTTGCCGGACTTACGGAGCTTGCAATGAGAATATTCGCATCGCTCTTGCTCGCTCATATCTTCGGATATATGGGAATATGTCTGTCCAATCAATGTGCTTGGATAGGTGCAGATATCTTCCTCTTGACAAGCTATTATGTCCTTATCGGAAGAAAGACGACAAAGAAGAGTCTGAGTGACCAAGTCACGATAAGACAAAAGAGTTTTGTTCATCCTTGACTATAATTTGCCCGATAAGTACAATATAATATATAAAGAGTACTTTAGGAGGGACTTATGGTAAGACTGAACGAAGACAAAGAAGTGGTCAAAGCAATCAAGGAAGGACTCAAGGCAAAGGGCGGATATTGTCCTTGCAGATTGGAAAAGACTGAAGACAACAAGTGTATGTGCAAAGAATTCAGAGAGCAGATTGCCGACCCGAATTTTGAAGGATATTGCCATTGTATGCTTTATTACAAGTCAAAAGACTAAAATATCGGCAATAGTTTTGATAAGGCAATAATCTAAATAGCGATAAAATCATTAAATAAAAATACAAAAAGATAAAGAAAAAGGGCTGTGTATTCTTACATAGCCCTTTTTGTCAGCAAAATATCTATAAATAAATTATATTACATTTCGCTGTTCTTGTGAGAGTGCATTTCCTCTACTGCGTGGATACGCTTAGGGGAAAACTTGTTGTAGATAAGGTATGCTATAAGCCATATACCTGCAATACCTACGAGTGCATACACAACTCTTGCACCGACATAAGCATTAGGGGTAAATATCCAATTTACTACATTAAAATCGAATATGCCTACCGCCAACCAGTTCAAAGCACCGACTGTTACCAAAATAAGTGCAATAATAGTAATCATCGTCTTTCTCCTTTTTGAAGATTTGCTAAGTTATAGCATGAATAGTGTATATTTTTTGCAAAGTTTTATACATATCTTGCGATTATTTGCAAAATAGTGTAAAATTAATTGATTAAACATAAAGGGTGTATTATGGCAAAAAGGTCGAAGAAAAAAAATCCTATGCTTTTATCCAGCAAGGATAGAGAAAATATCGAGTTTAACAACTCGTTGGACAAGCAAAAAAATCTTTGGGGCAAAAAACTCAATATCACTTTGGGAATAGTAATTGGTGTGGTATTTTTGTGTCTTATTTTGTTGCCCGTATTCAATATGAGTTTTACCCGCTCGTTGTCCGATTTGGTAGGAAGTACCGAGGGCGAAGAGGATACAGACTTTACAATGGTGACAGAGATGTCTTTTTTGGATATATTGACGGCTTTGGCGGGAGGATATGAAGACAGTATTCAATATATCGCTCACAACAATGACAGCGATATGAGTGCGGATATAGCCGATGATCTTTTTAGAAAATTTGTCACAAGCGAAGATATAGAGATGCTTGACAATGCTTATTATGTTTCGCTTTTCATCACGATTGCGGCAATTATAGTTTTTGTGCTTTTTGTGATTATCGTATCCGTCTATCGCTCAAAAAACAAGGACGGAATTATGCTTGGCATAAGCATAGTTTTGATGTTTGCAATAAGTATGATACAATTTTTGTTTTTTGTCATAGTAGGCCTCAGTGCGGCGGATAAAGGTGAACTTCAGCCTCATATAGGCAGTTATTTTATGCTTTTTGCGGGCACAACGATATTTGTCGTATATATCATCTATCGCATAAAAATCAAAAAACTAAACAATCAATACAGACAAGTGCCTGCAATATCCCAAGGCATTGTCGAGGAGAAATAGTATGCAATGTCCTAATTGTAATCACGAAAACAAAGAGGGAGCTACTTTTTGCGAGAAGTGCGGAGCTCAGCTCGAGAGCGAAAAAAAGAGAATGTCTTTTTTTGAGAGAAGACAAGCCAAAGAAAGAGAAAGAATATATCTTATGTCAAAGGCTAGTTTGCAGGCAGAGGATATAGAAAACATCGCCGATTACGATATGGGCGAGGTGCAGGCAAAACCTGTGGGCGATATCAAGACCTTGCAAAAAAAGAATATCATCTTTTTGATATTGTCGGTACTAGGAATTGTCTTTAGCGTCGTGGCGATATATCTTATAGGCAAGTTCAGTTTTAATGACACATTGAGAGTACTTCTCATTCTCGTATTCTTCTTGCTTTGTGCAGTGTGTGGCGGATACACTATCGATTTGTCGTACAAGGCAAGAATGTTCAAAGCCATGTCCAAGAGCAGTTTTGCAATAAAAAAATTAAGTTATGGCAAGCCTCCCGTGATGGCTATTGACGGCAAATGCTTTGAATTGACGCTCAATTCAAAGTGCGATATAGAAGGCTGCGGAGCAAGCATGCATATCGAGGAATACAACGGCGAATTCATAGCCGTATGCGATGCCGACAGAAGCCACTTAAGAAAACTTCATTGCGAAGTTTTGAGGACAAAAGGCTCAGCGAGCGAAGAGGACGAAACAAAAGAAAATATAAAAGACGAAGACAAAGCTTCTGATATTGTCGAAAGCGAGGGCAAAATCCAAGAAAAAGACAATGAAAAGGGCGATAAGAAAGAATAAGTTTTAAATTATATTTTATATAATTAACAGCGGTATAGAGTATGGAAAAAGAAAAAGCTAAGACAAGCAAAAGCAAAAAGAAAAAAATAATCATTGCTGTTGTCGTGATAGCAGCGATTGCCATAGTCTTTATATCGCTTCTTCTTTGGCAAAATCTGACAATAAAGACGAGTGTATACAAGTTGTCAAAGGAAAATCTGCCCGAAGAATTCAAAGGCTTTAAAATAGCACAGATATCCGATTTGCATAATGCAGAGTTTGGCAAAGACAACTCAAAGCTTTTGGATATTTTAAAACAAAACCGACCCGATATCATAGTCTTTACGGGCGATTTGGTAGATTCAAATCATACGAATATAAATATATCGCTCTCTTTTGCAAAAGAAGCGGTAAAGATAGCACCGTGTTATTATGTGCCGGGAAATCACGAAGCTTGGCTTAATAAGGCTAAATACGATAATCTTGTATCGCAGTTGATAAATAGCGGAGTGGTCGTTTTGGACAATAAGATAGTATATCTTGAAAAAGAAGGGGCAAAGATTATGTTGGCAGGTCTTTGCGACCCTGACTTTACGGATGCGGACAAAATCGAGCAAAACGGCGTTCTCGACAAATGGCTTGGCGAAATAGTAAATGACGACAGCTTTACTGTTTTGCTTTCGCATAGGCCCGAGGCTTTTGACATATATGCCGATCACGGTATAGATGTCGTATTTTGCGGACATGCTCACGGCGGTCAGTTCAGATTACCGTTTATAGGGGGGCTCTATGCTCCCAATCAGGGATTTTTCCCTAAATACGATGCAGGGGTGTATAATAAAGGCAATACTTCTATGGTAGTAAGCAGAGGAATCGGAAACAGCGTAATTCCTATAAGAGTCAACAATCGTCCCGAATTGGTGATTGCGGAGCTTTGTTGAGCTTTTAAGATTTTTAAGGGGATTAAATTGTGCTTTATAAGGTATTATATAAACAGCATAATTTATATATAAATATTCGCAATCTGTTAAAAACCTAACAATATACTTTACAAAAGAATTTGCAAAGTGCTATAATATGGGCGTAAAAAATTACTAATTACTAATAAGGAGACTTATTATGAACAAGAAGTCAATCAGAGATGTAAATGTAAAAGGCAAAAAGTGCCTTGTCAGAGTGGATTTCAATGTGCCTATGAAAGACGGCGTTATCACAGACGAAAACCGTATTCAGGGTGCTCTCCCCACAATCAAGTATCTTATGAATGAAGGTGCAAAGGTTATTTTGTGCTCACATATGGGCAAGCCCCACAGCATTTTCAGTGCTAAAGTAGGCTTGACAAAGAAAGAAAAGAAAGCTATCGAAGCTTTGCCCGCTGACCAACAGGAAGAAGCTAAAAAGCAAGCTATCGAAAAAGCTCTCAAAAACGATCCCGTTAAGTTGACATTGAAGCCTGTAGCAGACAGACTCAACGAGCTTTTGGGCGGAAAGGTTACATTTGCAAAAGATGTTATCGGCGAAGATGCAAAAGCAAAGGTAAATGCTTTGAAAGACGGCGAATGCGTACTTCTCGAAAACTTGCGTTTCCATGCTGAAGAAGAAGGCAACGACAAGGATTTCTGCAAGGCTTTGAGCGAATATGCAGATATCTATGTAAACGATGCTTTCGGTACTGCTCATAGAAGCCATGCTTCCACAGCAGGTATTGTAGAATACGGATTTGTTAAGGACGCAGTTTGCGGTTTCCTTATCGAAAAAGAGCTCAGCGTAATGGCTGACAGCCTCGAGCATCCCGTACATCCTTTCGTAGCTGTTCTCGGCGGTGCAAAGGTAGCTGACAAGCTCAAAGTTATCGACAACTTGCTCAACAAGTGCGATACTCTCATCATCGGCGGCGGTATGTCATATACATTCTCCAAGGCTCTCGGATACGAAGTAGGCAAGTCTTTGGTAGATGACGAAAAGATTGATTACTGCAAGCAAATGCTCGAAAAGGCAAAGACTTTGGGCAAGACAATCTTGTTGCCTGTAGACGCAGTAGTAACAAGCGAATTCCCCAATCCTATCGATGCAAAGATTGAAGTAAGCGAATGCGATATCCAAGCTATCCCCGCAGACAAGATGGGACTCGATATCGGTTCTAAGAGCAGAAAGCTCTTTGCTGACACTGTAAAACAAGCAAAGACTGTTATCTGGAACGGACCTATGGGCGTATTCGAAAACCCTGTATTGGCTGAAGGCACAATCGCAGTAGCAAAAGCTATGGCAGAAGCAGAAGGTGCTACCACAATCATCGGTGGCGGAGACAGTGCCGCAGCAGTAGCACAACTCGGATTTGCTGACAAGATGACACACATCTCCACAGGTGGCGGTGCTTCACTCGAATTGTTTGAAGGCAAGGTATTGCCCGGCATCGCTTGTCTTAATGACAAAGACTGATAATTGACTTTAATGCAAGCGGAATATTCTTTCGCTTGCAAAATATTTGAAGGACAATATTGTCCTCAACAAGAAAAAATACATAAAGAGGTAATAAAAATGAGAAGACCTATTATCGCAGGAAACTGGAAAATGAACAACACTATCGCAGCTACAAAGGCTCTTTTGACAGACCTTATTCCCCTCGTAAAAGATGCTGAGGCAGAAGTAGTAGTTTGCGTACCTTATACAGATATCGCTACTGCAGGCGAGCTTATCAAAGGCACAAATATCAAACTCGGTGCAGAAAATGTACACTGGGCTGAAAAAGGAGCTTTCACAGGCGAAATCAGTGCAGATATGCTCAAAGAACTCGATGTAGAATATGTAATCATCGGACACAGCGAACGCAGACAATATTTTGGTGAGACAGACGAGACTGTAAACATGAGAGTTAAAGCTGCTCTTGCAAAGGGCTTGAAACCTATCATCTGCGTGGGCGAAACACTCGAAGAGAGAGAAAACGGCAGCGTAGAAAAAGTATTGGTAAGACAGGTTGAGGGTGCTTTCAAGGATATCGACAAGTCAGAACTCGACAATATCGTAATCGCTTATGAACCCGTATGGGCAATCGGTACAGGCAAGACAGCTACCGCTCAGGACGCAAACGATACAATCGCTATCATCAGAAAGACAATGGCAAAACTTTACTGCGAGAAGTGTGCAGAAGAGAAAGTAAGAATTCAATACGGCGGCAGCATGAACCCCAAGAATGCAAAAGAGCTTATGGCTATGGAGCAAATCGATGGCGGTCTTATCGGCGGTGCTTCATTGAAGGCAGTAGACTTCTCTCAAGTAGTTAAGTACAACGGCTAATTCAATATTATCGTATTGTATAAATAAATTAATGACAAAAAGCAGTTGATATCAACTGCTTTTTATATTTAAGTAAGATTTGCTTTTTATTACTATTTTATTATTGTCTTATAGTTAAAATTTGGATAATGTAGTTTAGAAAAATGTGAAATAAAGTTATTTTTTTATTTCAAGTATATCGTCTGCCGATATCTCGAGATAATTGCAAAGCTTTGACAATGTTATGACAGAGGGCTGAATTCTGCCCGTAAGATATTGAGAAAGTGTAGGTTTGGATATGCCGACAGCTTTTGCTATATCAGTCTTTGATTTGCCTGACAATTCAATTTCTGCTTTAAGATTGGCAGAAATTTTTGCACGAAGAATATCATTGTCAGATTGAATTTGATTCTTAGTCATAATTTTATTATATGTATAATTAGTTTAAATTAGTTGACAATTAGGTAATACCTAATTATAATTAAATTAACAATAATATTACTCCATAAGAGTTTTTTGAGCAAAAAAATATCCGTTACTCTATAACGGATATGTTTTATTTATATAGTCAATACTTCATAAGGCGGTCGTTATACTTGACTATGATAGGGCTATATGCTAAAATATAGCCGATAAAAAATGATTTTAAGGCGAAAGCCAAAGAGGTATTTATGAAATTTACAGGTTTGATTATTATGGACGGATACGGCATCAATAAGTTTGGCGAAAACAATGCCATATCTCCTGCTACTTCTCCCGAAGTAATTGAAATATTGAAGAAATATCCTTCTACACAGCTCAATGCAAGCGGTCTTGCAGTAGGTTTACCTGAAGGTCAGATGGGCAACAGCGAAGTAGGTCACCTCAATATCGGTGCAGGCAGAGTTATTTTTCAGGATTTGCCCAAGATTAGCAAGGCTATCCAAGACGGCGATTTCTTCAAAAATCCCGCTTTGAAAGATGTAATGCAAAAGGCTAAAGATGCAAACAAGAATTTGCATGTAATGGGTCTTGTATCTGATGGCGGCGTTCACTCTCATATTGAGCATCTTTTTGCACTTATAAAAATGGCAAAAGAAGAGGGATTGAAGCAAGTATATATTCACTGCTTTATGGACGGAAGAGATGTATCTCCCGTAAGCGGCAAAGGCTTTATACAAGAACTTTGCGATTATACTCAAAAACTCGGCTATGGCAAAATCGCTACTATAAGCGGAAGATTCTATGCTATGGACAGAGACAATATCTGGGACAGAGTGGCAAAGGCTTATGCGGCACTCGTTGACGGCGAAGGCGTGATGGAGACCAATCCCGTAGAAGCTATGCAAAACAGCTACGACAAGGGTGTGACGGATGAATTTATGCTTCCTACCGTCATTACCGAAGGCGGAAAGCCTGTCGCTACAATCGACAAGGGCGACAGCATTGTATTCTTCAACTATCGTCCCGACAGAGCAAGACAAATCACAAGAAGCTTTATTTTTGAGGACTTTACAGGCTTTGAGAGAAAGAAGGGATATCTTGCTCCCAACTTTGTATCTTTTACGACTTACGATGCTACTTTTGAAGGCAAACTCGAGGTTGCGTTCAAAAAAGAGAAATACACAAATACTCTCGGCGAGTATCTCTCCAAGAAAGGCATTAAGCAATTCAGAATTGCAGAGACTCAAAAATACGCACATGTCACTTTCTTCTTCAATGGCGGTGTAGAAGCTCCCAATCCCAATGAGGACAGAATACTTATAGATTCTCCCAAGATTGCTACTTTTGACAAGAAGCCCGAGATGAGTGCTTATGAAGTGTGCGACAAGGCTTGCGAGGTAATCAAGAGCGGAAAATACGATGTAATGATTCTCAACTTTGCAAACTGCGATATGGTAGGACATACAGGTGTAATGGAAGCTGCAAAGAAAGCAGTAAAAGTGACAGACGAATGTGTCAAGAAAGTGATCGATACTATACTTTCAGTAGGCGGTCAAGCTCTTCTTACCGCTGACCACGGCAACTGCGATTATATGTTTGACCCCGAGACAAAGGCACCTTTTACGGCACATACGACAAATCCCGTACCTTTTGCAGTAATAGGAGCAGACGGCGTAAAAGGCTTGCAGGACGGCGGAAAACTCTGCGACATCGCACCTACCATGCTCGATATGATGGGTATAGAAATCCCTCAGGAAATGACAGGCAAGAGTTTGCTTATCAAATAAAAATCAAATACTCAAAAAAGTACCAAAACGCATCTTGTAAAGATGCGTTTTTTTATTTTAAGTTTTATTTAATAATCTATATTAATTGACAAGTATAAATATAGATAATATAATAATATGTACTAAAACCAGTGGGGGTATAACTATGAAATGCAGTAATTGCGGTAAGCTTATTCCTGAAGAGGCTCTATTTTGTCCTTTTTGCGGACAAAAGGTAGAAAAAGTCAAAAAATGCAAAGTGTGCGGATACGAATTAAAAGAAGATTTTGCATTTTGTCCTAAGTGCGGCAGCAAGACAAACGGCACTTTGACTTGTCGCGAATGCGGCAAAGAATTAAAAGAAGATGAATCGTTTTGCTCGGTATGCGGTACTCAGGTAAATAAATCTTCAGATACAAAAAAAGTTAATAAAAGTCAAAAGACAAGTGCAAACATATCTTTGAGCAATTTTGCAAAAAAATTCAACAGCAAAAAACAACTTATCAACAGAATTGCTTTTTTGGTGATTGCTTCTATATTCTTGCTTTGCTCACTTTTCAGTGTGATAAGTATAGATGTGACGGATACTATAGATGAGATAAGTCCTGGAACATTTTCCGGTATGGATGTAGAAGGAAAGTTGAGCCTTGAGGTCACGACTATCGATTTGATTTACTTTTCATTCTTCACGATTGGTCTTGATGATACAAAAGCAAGGAATTATATCGGAAGCCGAGAAATAAGCAGAGAACTTGAGGATTTTGTGGATATTTTCAAGGAAAGCGGAGTAATAGAAAATGAAGACGGCAGAGTCGTCCTCACAAAAAAAGGATGCAGAAGAGTATCGGCATTCTTATATGATTTCCCCTATCTCAATTATACTTATGCCGAGGCGGTAGCTGCAAACGAAACTCAAGGAATGTCATCAATGACGATTTATAAGATAAGCGGATTTTTGTGCCTTGCTTATATCTTGTTCAGTCTTATAGTATTTATAGTGGCATTGGTGGGTGTTATTTCCAAAAAGGAAAGATGTTGTTTAGGGCTTACTATCACATTATTATTTATGCTCATATTGATTACAGGAATGCTTTGTACGACCTCGACAGAATATTGGAGTATGGGAAGTGCTTTTGTGGCAACGACCATATTTGCAGTTTTGTATATAGCGTACAGAATAACAATAAAAATGCTCGATGAAAAGAAAATAGATTGGCATACACTTGCAGTAAAGGGTGTGACATTGGTTTTGGGTATAATAATGTTGAGTATGTTCAGTGTGTCGGCGATAAATGTAGAGCTCAATCATCAGTATTATAATGATGCCGGATACAGAGATAATGTCAAGTTTGAGTATGACTTCAATCAAATGGATTTGTTTGAGCAATACTATTTGGATTATGATGAAAAGACAAGACCTGCTATACAGGACATAAGCACAGACTTTGAATCAAAGGCAAGCTATTTTGAAGAGTTCAAAATATACAACGAAGGCGATTTGTATTTTAAAAACAATATAGGCATAAACAAATTGCTTCTCAATACATTTATGCACAGAAATTATATGTGGGCAATATCGATTTGCAGATTGCAGCCTATTGTGTCTATGGTGGCATTTGTATTTTCGACAATGCTTCTTTGCAGCAGTTTGGCAGGCTTGTGCGGACTCAAAGTATCCAAAAAGCTCAAATATTTTTGTCTTGTCATGATACTTATATGTGCTGTTTTGAATATAGTAGCGACTGCTATTCTCAACGGATGTCTTGCTACCACAAATTTTATGGAAATCAATCTGAATATCGGCGAAGGTATCATAACGCAAATAGTATTTGTATTCTTAGGTTTTATCGGCTTGGGATTTACAAAGCTTTTAAAAGGCAAAACTCTTGACTTTGGAAAAAGCAAAAACAGAAATAGCGATAAACAAGGCGAAGAGATAATCCGCCGCATAGAAGTCACAGAGAATAATTCGTCCAACGAAGAAAAAATCTCACAAAATGACGAGAGCACATGCGATATATCAGAAACTCCCGATATCGTGGCAGAAAACAATTTGCAATGATATTCGACATTACTTTAAAAGAAACAGAGGCTTAGTCCTCTGTTTCTTTTATGTTTAAAAAGTTTTGCGATTTTTAATTTCCCAAATAAAGGTTTAATTCAATCATATAATATTATTTAAATAGCTAAGTATAAAAAAAGACAGGCTATATTGCCTGTCTTTTTGATTTGAATAATTTATTTTGCCTGAACTTCTTTTTTGTATTTTTCGGCTTGTTGTTGGATTTTCTTAAGATATGCCTCATCGTGGTGGAAGGTAGGCACGAGAATTTTGAGCTGATCTACTACGGCTTGCTTGTCATTGGTCATGCAAATCTTTCTCATCTTTTCAAGTTCTTTAGAGAATTTGTCTATATCGATTTTTACCTGATGACCTATGAATATCTTCTCGTTTGCCGTCTTCTGAAGTCCTTCCTCATTCATGAGCAATTCTTCATAAAGCTTTTCACCGGGGCGTAGACCTGTAAATACGATGTCGATATCCTTATAAGGCTTATAGCCTGTGAGTGTGATAAGGTTTTCTGCAAGGGTAAGAATTTTGACTTGCTGCCCCATATCGAGCACGAAGATTTCGCCGCCGTGAGCAAATGTGCCTGCCTGCAAAACTAGGCTTACTGCTTCAGGGATTGTCATAAAGTATCTTATGATGTCGGGATGAGTGACAGTGACGGGACCGCCGTTTGCGATTTGCTCTTTGAAGAGAGGAATTACTGAGCCGTTGCTTCCGAGTACATTACCGAATCTTACGGCAGCAAATTCTGTCTTGGAGCCTTTTTGAGCCATCATCTGTACTATCTCTTCACAACAACGCTTTGTAGCACCCATGACATTGGTAGGATTTACTGCCTTGTCGGTGGAAATCATGATAAACTTCTGAACATTGTGTTTGTCAGCGAGCAAAGCTACATTGTATGTGCCGAAGATATTGTTTTTTACAGCTTCTTCAGGTACTGTCTCCATAAGAGGCACATGTTTGTGTGCGGCTGCGTGGAAGATAATCTGAGGTCTGAACTCGGCAAACAGCTCGTCCATTTTGTCATAGTCTTTGACATCCACAATCTCTACATGCAGGTCATAATCCGCACCGTAAGTACGCAAAAGTTCTTGTTGAATATTATAAGCACAGTTTTCGTATACATCCACGATAATGATACGGCGAGGCTTGTATTTGGAAATCTGACGACAAAGCTCAGAGCCTATCGAGCCACCGCCACCCGTAACCATAACTACTTTGTCGTAGATATAGCTTGCCACACCCACATCGTCAAAGGTAATTTGTTGACGACCGAGTAGGTCAGAGATATTGATATCACGCATCTGTTTTGTGATATTGACATTGGCAATCATCTCGCTGATATAAGGCAATACTTTGACTTGACACTTCGTAGCATTGCAATCCGTGAGTATCTTTTGTCTTTTTTCGCCGCCCAATGAGGGAATAGCAAAGATAATGGTATCGATTGCGTATTTCTGAACGCAAGTGGCAATATCTTTGGTGGTACCTACTACTTCTACATCGCCGACAATTCTTCCGAGCTTGTCAGGGTCGTCATCGACAAGGCAAATAGGGTTGTAGATACTATCCTGACGGGACAATTCGTCAAGGATTGTGCTTGCCGTATATCCTGCACCGATAATCATGGTACGCTTTCTCTGAGTTACTTCGAGTTTGTCTCTTTGTTTTGCATAGATAAACTCATAAATCATTCTTGTGATGATAATCGTGACAGTAGAGAAAAATCCGAGCATGATGTATGCGGGATAAATAACTTGTTTCAAAGGTCCGTTGCCGACATTCTGGGTACCTTCGATGTTGATAAGTCCCATAAGTTGGTCAAGGATGGAGAATACGATAGTTGCTACCGTACAAGCTCCTACTATACGCAGATAATCTCTGCCTCTTGCATATCTCCATACGACTTTGAATACTCTGAACGCCCAGAAAGCAAGGAAAAAGCAGAGCATGGCAAACGGAAGGCTTATAAAAGCTCCGTTGATAACTTTTATGAGTTCTGTGCCTTGTTGGTTGAGGTAAGCTTGAGAGAGTACGACAGCAGCCATAAGGCTTATGCATACAATAATCAAGTCTACCGCAAGAATTCCCCATTCTCTTAAAGTACGAATGGAAAAAGAATTTGTCTTAAGTTTTGGTTTTTTCATTTAAAACTCCAAAAATCAGTCGCCGTAGCCGTTGGGATTTTTACTTTGCCATCTCCAGCTGTCTTCGCACATTCTCTGGAGGTCATATTTGCATTCGAAGCCGAGTTCTTTTTTTGCCAAAGAAGGATCTGCATAGCATTCTGCGATATCGCCGCTTCTTCTGGGAGCGATGACATAAGGGATTTTTCTTCCGCTTGCTTTTTCAAAAGCATGAACCATATCGAGTACGCTATAACCTTTTCCCGTGCCGAGGTTGTAAGTCACAAGACCGCTGCCCGTAGCAAGTTTTTTGAGGGCGAGAATATGTCCGTGAGCAAGGTCAACTACATGGATATAATCTCTTACGCCTGTACCGTCATGAGTGGGGTAGTCATCGCCGAATACATTAAGCTGTTTGAGCTTGCCGATAGCTACCTGAGTGATATAGGGCATAAGGTTGTTGGGAATGCCGTTGGGGTCTTCGCCGATAAGTCCGCTTTCGTGAGCACCGATAGGGTTGAAGTATCTCAAAAGAGCGATATTAAAAGTATTGTCAGCCTTGTAGATATCTCTCAAAATGTTCTCAATCATAAGTTTTGTAGAGCCGTAAGGGTTTGTGGTAGAAAGAGGGAAATCCTCTCTTATCGGTACGCTCTTGGGCTGACCGTATACGGTAGCGGATGAAGAGAATACAAGGTTTTTACAGCCGAATTCTCTCATTACTTGCACGAGATTGAGAGTGCTGATAAGGTTGTTTTGATAGTATTCAAGAGGCTTTTGGCAGGATTCTCCCACAGCCTTAAGACCTGCGAAGTGAATACAAGAATCTATGTTTTCTTTTTTGAATATTTCTCTCAATTTTTGGATATCGCAGATATCGCAAAGATAAAATTTGATTTTTTTGCCTGTGATTTGTTCTACTCTCTCAACAGCGATTTTTTTGCTGTTGCAAAGATTGTCGGCTACTACTACATCATAGCCGTTTTCAATCAAGTCTATTACTGTATGGCTGCCGATATATCCGGCACCTCCTGTTACTAAAACGCTCATAAATCTAAGCTCCTTTAATTATATTTTGCAATTTTTTGCAATTTTTATCATTTCATTGCTTGCTTTTTCCATACACTCAACGAGTTTGAATTGCGTATGGCATCTTACAAGGTTGTGCTCGGGGTATTTTGTCTTAAAATACAAGTCTCCGTCAAGATAATCCGTAAGGAATCTCGTACCGCATTCCAAAGTCATCATGATAGAACCGATATGAAGCATATTGATTTCTTTCTGAGTGATTTTGTCGCCAATACCTCTCAAAAAGCCTGTGCAGTATGACTTATAAAGCTCGATATCGAAATTGACTTTTGACAAATCGGGTTCATCCTCGAGAGCGGTGTTGCAACCGAATCTTATGGAGTCGCCGAAGTCATACAAAAGACTTCCGGGCATAATGGTGTCCAAATCTATTATGCAAATAGCTTTGCCTGATGTTTTGTCGATAAGGACATTGTTGAGTTTTGTATCGTTGTGGGTGACTCTCAAAGGTATTTCTTTGTTGTTGAGAGCATTGACAATCAAAGACATAAAATCTTTGCGTTTTTTGACAAATTCTATCTCTTCTTTTACATTATCTCTTCTGCCGCTCTTGTTTTCTTCTACGGCGGTGAGGAATTTTTGATATCTGTCCACGGTATTGTGGAAGTCGGGTATGACTTCGCACAAAGTAGAAGCATCGAAGCTGTCGAGTCTTGCTATAAACTTGCCGAAAGCTTCGCCAGTATTTTCAAATATAGCGGGGGTGTCGATAATCTGATATACGATAGTGTCGGGCACAAAAATATATGCACGCCAACAGTCATCGTTTACCACCACATAATGTTTGTTGTCCTTGGTGGGGATGAGGGTGAGACATTCTCTTGTGACATCTCCGCCTTCTTTAGTGATTATATCCGACAAAAAAGCCGAGACCTTTTGAATGTTGTCCATAAGGCCTTGATAATTTTTGAAAATTTTGGTATTGAGTCTTTGGAGAATATAACTTGTTTTGCCATCGGTGGAGACCAAATATGTATCGTTGATATGTCCGTCTCCGTAAGGCTCGATTGAGATGATGTTTCCCTCAAAATCAAATAATCGAGCAATCTTGTAAGTATCCATATTTCTTCCTTGATAAGCGTATTGACAGCACAAGCCGTCCGGTTTTGTATGTATTATTTATTATATTATCTTGTGCGTATATTAAGCACACAAATTGAGATTTGTACAGCACAATCGTTTGTACTCTACAAACCCCAATTATTTGGCAATCTTTATAAAATATCTATGCGTACACACGCATAATGCGTGTGTACGCAAAACAAGTATTAGTTTTCTTTTGTGATGTTTAAAAACATGTCTGCCAATTCTGTATTGACAACAGGGTTATATTCAGCAAAAGTAGGATATCCTTCGAAGTTGAGAGCAAAGTCTGTGCTCAACTTAGCTTTTTCAAAATAGGACTTATCGCCAAGCTCAGTGAAGTAGAGAGCAGCCAATCTTACTGCATCTGTATCATTGTCGCTATAACTGAATGCTACGATAGCACGGTTGCCGGTAGAACCGCCTTTACATGTACCCCAGAAAGCACCGCCGCCAAGCACATCGCATTCTTCGTCAGAAGCTATGGTCTCGATTTTCTGAATGGACTTTATCATACCGCTGCCATATACTTCGATTACATTTGTACATTCGGTATAAACTGCGTTTCTGAGTGAAATATAAGAATTTGTATCTCTTACGAGAGAGCCTTTAGCGAAGTCGCAGGCTTTGTCTACATATTCTTCTTTCACTACGATATTGAGAGTGTAAATATCGTTTACCGCATCATATTTTACGCTTGTATTGTCTGCAAGGTATTCAGGTCTTGAGAAATCATATACTGCGAAATTTGCACCGTAGTTTCCGATATAATAATCATCACTGTTTTCTACCTTTACTACACCTGTCTGATATCTGTTGAGAGGAGACCAAGCATTTTCTCTCTCGGGTTGAGGAGTAGTCTCTGTGTCAGAAGGCTCTTCATCCTTTTCTGCAGCTTGAATATAGAAAGAGTTTACTTCACCGCCTTTATTGATATACTTTGTGGGGAAGTCGTGCTGTGCACCCATGATATACTTATATACGTCTTTATAATCATTTCCGTAGAAGTTTGCACCGCCGTTGCTACCTCTTCTGAAAGCATAGAAGTTGTCGTTTGTAAAGCTTTGGATGTTGTAGCCGAAATTGCTCTTTATCTTATCGCCGAGCGAACCGATACCTTCGAGTTTAGTGACGCCGGAGATAGTCTGAGAGAATATGCCGTTTTTGCCGATCCAATCGCTGTATGTGCTTTTTACGCCTACTTTGATATCGCCGAGTCTCGAGCCTTTTACATCAACGGTAGCATCAGTCATGAGCATATAGACGCTTTGAGTAACATTGCCATAATTTGTTACGGCAAGGGCATAGATACCGGATGCGATATTTTTTGCGTCAGCGGAGTTGTTGATATCCCAACCTGTGGAACTGAGCATCTCGCTTACGGGAACGATAGTTTCGCCTTCTTTGGTGATTTTAGAAAGAAGTTCAGCTGAAGGATTTGACTGAAGGTCGTTTACAAAAAAAGCTTCATCGGGGGTTTCGCCCAAAACAGGGTCTTTGCATGCTACGAAAGTCATCGCCAAAACGCTTATGATGAGAACTATCGCAACAGAACAAATGATAAACTTCGTTTTTCTTGATTTCAAAGTCGTCATAATACACCTCACTTATTTATTGCACCATAATTATATTATAATAAACATTATTTGTAAAGAAAGAATTTTAAATTTTACAAATTTTAGCTTCAACTTTTTCATATATTTAACATTCTGTGTGATATCTGACACTAAATACACAGATATAGTGATATTGTGTTTTCTTTTAATGATATTGCGTAAATGCCTAAATATTGACATAAAAACATAAAAATTATATAATATAAACGATAATTTTTTTGGCTTGAATTTAAGCCTTACAAGGAGTTTTTATGACACTTACTATAAAAAACGCAAAAATATATACTGAAGGCAAATTTGTCGAAGGCAACATTATCATAAAAGACGGCATTATTTTTGCCATAGGCAATCAGGAAGAAGGCGAAGTTTTTGACGCCGAGGGCAAAATATGCACAGCAGGCTTTATAGATATTCACACTCACGGCGGCTGGGGAAAGGATTGTATGGAAAACACTTTTGATGCAATCGATACTATCGCAAGATATCATCTTTATACGGGCACTACCTCTTTTGTGCCTACCACAATGACCGCTCCTGTTGAAGATATCAATAAGGCTGTGGACAATATAAGACAATACAAATCTCCTTTTGCAAGAATTGCGGGAGTGCATCTCGAAGGACCGTATCTCGCTCAAAAAAGTGCGGGAGCACATCCTCCCAAACTTTTGATTACGCCCGCACAAGACGATAGTTTTGTATGGCAAAACAAAGATATGGTATCCAGAGTCACGCTTGCTCCAAATCTTGCAGGAGCACCTGAATTTTGCAAAAAGGCTACGGCAAACGGCATACAGGTTTCGCTAGGACACGATGACAGTATCGATGACGAAATTTATGCTTGTCTCGACAACGGGGCAAACAGCGTCACTCACATGTACAACTGTACTTCTCGTCCTTCAAGACGCACTACTCCCAAAAAACATCTCGGTCTTACCGAAGTAGGTCTTATAGACGAAAGAGTGACGACCGAAGTAATCGCCGATGACAGACATGTGCCCAATGCTTTGTTCAAGATGATTTATAAGTTAAAAGGCAGCGACAAGATATGTCTTGTCAGCGACTCGCTCAGCGTAGCAGGCATGCCCGAGGGAGATTATTATCTCGGAAGCGGTGAGAGCAAACAAAAGATTCGCATAGATGACGGAGTGGCAGTTTTGCCCGACCTCAATACCTATGCAGGTTCGGTCACGCCCGTAGGAAAAATGGCAGTCAATCTTTTCCGCTTGGGCATAAAAGCCGAAGAATGTATAGATATGTGCACAAAAGTGCCTGCAAGACTTATCCATAGAGAAGACATAGGCGACATTGCCAAGGGAAAAAAGGCAGATATCAATATCTTGAATGACGATCTCAGCTTGTCGGCTACTTTCCTTGGCGGAAAACTCGTGGACAGAGAGGCTCTCAAAAAGTAATACAAAAAGCGGACAAGGCATTTTGCCGTCTGTCACAATCTTGAATGATTGAGTCCGCAAAACATAAATATTAAAATAAAAAGGGGTGCTTTATGGCAATCGGCAGAAGAAGAAAAAGAGGGTTTTACAATACTTCAAAACTTGCAAAACTTATTTTCGATATCGATGACAATGTCAAAAGTTTTATCACAAACAAGTACAAAAGCAGCAACAAAATTCTTGTCGATGAAGATATCGTATACAGTGCAAGCGAAGGAGATATATGCAAGCTCGATATATTTGCTCCCGAACTTGTAGTCTATACAAAAATGCCTGTCATGATAAATGTGCATGGCGGCGGCTGGGTCACGGGCGATAAAAAGTGGAGAGTGGCTCAGGGCAAGATATTTGCCGATATGGGAATGAAGGTCATCAATCTCAATTACGGTCTTTGTCCCAAGTACACTTACGATAAGTCCATAAAGCATATTCTTACGGCTTTGAAGTGGATAGAAGACAATGCCGATGAATACAATATGGACCTTGACAATGTGTTTATCATGGGAGATTCGGCAGGAGGTCAGATAGCTTGCCAGATATGTGCCGTATTGCACAATAAAGAGTTTTGGTCAAGATTGGGACTTACTCCCGTAAATTTCAAAATCAAGGGAGCTTTGCTCTTGTGCGGAGCTTATGATTTTGAAGAATTGTACAATGCTCCTATCGCTCACGATATTATTTCCGATATGACGGGTGTGGAATACGAACTCATAAATCAATATGAATACAAGGATATGCTTTATACATTGCCTTGGATTGATGAAGATTTTCCCGACAATGTTTTTATTGCTTATGGCAAAAACGATATATTCGTGGGCAAGCATCACATACCTTTGATGAAAAGACTTGACGAGCTCGGCAAAAAATATGACTTGTACTGCGGAAAATTCCCGGGGCTTCATTGTTTCCATTTGTTTTACAAAATGTCAGAGTCAAAAGCCATGTATGTCGAAGTAAAAAAATATCTCATGGATACCGTAAGAGGCAAAACAGAAGTAAAAGCGATTGCCGATTCAAAAGTCCAAAAAGCAAAAAACAAAGAAGAAAATAAATAAAAATTTTTAGATAGAATGAATTACCCCGAAAGGCTGAATTATCAGGCATTTCGGGGCTTTTTTTGTGGCAAACAAAAAATATATTTATTTGAGTTTGCTGTTTATTTTTATATTCAGAGTCACTTTCTCGAGATAGTCTGCATCTGTATATACGGGATTTTTGAAAGCATAGCAGTATTGACCGATATAGAAGATATCGAGATTTTGTTTTTTGCAAATATCATAGCATTCCAAGATATATCCTTTGAGAGTAGAATTTATGTCCTCAAGACATTGCTTTTCATTAATGGATTGAGGGACATTGGAAGTATCTCTCAAAGACGCATTTAGTTTTATGGTCATTTCGTTGTCTTTTACGCTTATAAAAGAATTGGACTCAACGATATCGGCTTCGCCCATGATGTTTTCATAAGAATAAGTCAGCGAGCCGTTTGAAAGGTCGCTTACCACAAGGCTCAGTCCCTTGGTGGCGGATTCGCTCATCAAGACTTCGTTTTGCCCGTCAGTTGCGTACATTTCGTTAATGCCGAGATAAGCCGTTTCGCCCTCTTTAAGCAAGCGTACATAGGGCATATACACACATTCGCCTATTCGATATCTGTTCATAAAATAATCTTTTATGGATACGGGGACGACACCGCAATCGCCTGCCACGGTACGCAGTATTTGTCCCATATAATATCCGCTTCCTATACCGTTTGACAGTTTTTGCGACAAGATTTCTTTGGGCTTTTCTTTTGATGTGACAAGCATCGTGTTGTAAGACACTATCTGATTTTCAAGGAAGTATCTCAAGGCTTTGTCCTCATCGGTCTTGAGAATATCCTGACTTATGACGATTACCATAGTATGTTCGAGCGAAATGGTCGCTCCGACATTATAATTCATTTTTTCTAGTATATCGCTTATGGATTTTCCTTTTTCAAAAAAGTTGAGATATTCCTGCTTGTTGGACTTGTCGGTTTTAAGAAGCTGTATTCCAAGTTCATATCCACCTTCTTCGCCCACATCTAAAGACATGGCAAGCACTATCGCTCTTGTCGAAATGCTCTTTTGATCATCCAGCAAATCGAAAGTAATGAGAAAGGCTACGATAAGCAAAATGACAATCCACTTTTTGTTGACGAATTTATGTTTTTTCATAGATTACCTTCCTTTGAGTTTTCTTCGAGTGCGGGAGTATGGGGTTTTGGCATAGCGGATTTTTGGGAAGATTTTTTGTTTTTATTGCGAATAAAAACTATCGTATAAGTTATGACTACGACAGCAAAATCCGCAAAATAAACAAAGTATCTCAGTACGCTAGTAGCCAGCGAATAAGAAGTCTTGAGATTGCCTATGCCGTACACGATGACAAAATATGTCACAAGTCCGCATATTACGCTTATCCACCACTTGTCGCCAAAGAAAAATTTAAGACATTCTTTTGCGGCAAAAATCAACAAGGATATCTTGATGATACACATCACTATCCAGCTGCATACGGTAGGCAAATCCATCGAGCCTATCATAAATGCGATTTTGTTGAGAGAGGAAACATTGAGAAAGGCATTGCCTATTATCGCTCCGCTTTCGCCGAAAATACAAATAAAGATAATCATAAGACCTACGGCACAAAGTATGGTGCCTGCAATGGCAATAATAGTCCATATTATCAGTTTTTTGCCCGTAGCATTGGGGCTTTTGGATATAGAAAAAAACATCAATGCCGTATAGTCGCCAAACCATATAAGATATTTGTCACCGGCCACAGCTATTTTTGAGCTGAAGTCAAAAGGCATGAGATTGACTATTTCCAATTGAGTATTAGAAAATACCACATGAAAAGCAAAAGATATGGCGAAAAGCCAGAAAAAGATTTGGGCGGTGCGGGCAATGACTTTTCCGCCTTTGTAAGCTAGATATGTGCAAGCAAGCAAAAGGGCGAGTGTGACATAAGACCATCGCACATTGTCATAAATCGTGGTGGAGATATACGATACTCCTTCGCTGCCTAAAAGCGTGCATTTGGCAAAAGATGTAAAAAGCAATATTATTGCAAAGATGCCTTTTAGAGCTTTCGGCAAGTCTTGCTCAAGCAAAGAGCCGTTTTTTATTATGGCGTAGACTATTGCCGTCATCATAAGCTCTATGGCAATCATAATCGCCATCGTGATATATGCTTCGTTTCCCGCTGACGAAACAAGGTATTGGGCGAGCATAACCACCTTGAAAGTGATTATTGAAATAAAAGCCAAAAGCAGATATTGTTCGGGATAGATATTGTTGTTTAGTTTGTTTGTCATATTGGTACAGATAGTATTTTTGATTTTTGATTTGAGATTTTTTCTATATATTTGCCATATTTTTATTTACAATAAGGAGATAAATATATGCGATTATTTTTTTGGTTTTTTATTGGACTTTGAATTGTCTTTGCCTGCTTTTCCGTCCTTGTGAGTAGGTCTTTGACGAGTGCGGTTTTTTGTAGGAAGAGAGAGTGGTCTTTCCTCAAATTCTTCTATCTGAGCTTTGATTACGCCGTCCTGCCAATCGTGGATTATTGACGGAGCATAAGGTGCCATAAATGATGTGCCATAGCTATTTATCGAGCACATATATCCTATAAGTGCCACAAGTGCCAAAATCACGCCCACAAGTCCCAATACACCTGCTATGCCGACAAATACGAATCTCAATATGTTTGATGAGTTTATCTCGTCAGGCACGCAATAAATACCTACCGTAGATACGGCTACGATTATCACTGACGATATAGAAAAAAGTCCCGCACTGACGGCAGCTTCTCCCAGCACTATCGCTCCCACGACAGACAAGGCCATGCTTACATATCGTGGCATACGGATAGATGTTTCGTTGAGAATCTCGAATATCGTCATGATAAGCAGCATCTCTAGAGTTGGAGACAGAGGTATTGCGTATATCGAGCCCAGCGAAGACAAGAGAAATTTGAGAGGGAAAAGCTGATATTGATGTTCTTGCAAAGCCACATAAATCGCAGGCAGAAGTATAGAAAAGATTACGGCAAAAAGTCTGACGCATCTTATCATGCTTGCTCTATAACTTTTGATATAGTAGTCTTCGCTCATCTGAAAGTTTTCGTATAGTATAAAAGGCAGCGTAAGCACAGAAGGAGAGCCGTCTACGATGATAGCCACTCTGCCTTCTAGCATTTTTCCCACGATAATATCGGGTTTTTCGCTGGAGCCTACCTGAGAGAAAAGAGAAAGCTTGTTTTCTTCGAGATAACGGGCAATATATGACGATTCGATAATGCCGTCAATGTTGATTGAAGAAATCTGTTTTTTTATTTTGTCGACAATTTTTTGTTCGGCAACGCCGTCAAGAAAACATACGGCGATTTTGGTCTTTGTGTATTTGCCGACATTCAAAAGCTCGAAGGTAAGTTTTGGACTTGCAAGTCTTTTTCTTATGAGAAACATATTGATTTTTATGTCCTCTACAAAGCCTTCTCTCGGACCTCTCAATACGGTGGATACGGGCGGTTCGGCGACAGCACGCATCTGATATTTTTTTTCGCTGTACATAAAAAGACAAGGACTTTTGTCTGCCAGCAAAATCATTTCGCCGCTCGATATAAGGTCGACTGCCTGATTGATATCTGTGATTTCTTTGACGGGAGTCGTCATCATTGTGTATTTGTTGAGAAGCTCTAAAGTTATCATATCGGTTTTGCTAAGATTTTTTAGAGGCTTTAAAATATTCTCTTCAAAAAGCAATGTATCGATATATCCGTCAATAAACATAAAACAGCTTTCTATACCGCCGATAGAAAGTTCTATCGTACGCAAATCGCATGTCGAGCCGAATTGACTTTTTATTTGTTCAAAAGTTTGTTGATAATCCATAGTATTTGATTGTTATCAAATTAGGATTTTTTATACAAAACAAAATAGTCAAAATAAAATATACAGGAAAGTATTTTATGAAAAAACAAAATGGCTTTAAAAGATAATATTGAATAAAAAATACGCCCCTTATGAGGCGTATTTTTTATTTGAAGTTTTAAAAATTATTTGTCAAAAGTACGGGCGATATAGTTTGCAAAATTAACGGGCATAAAGAAGATTGCTTTTTTGATAAGATAATCTTTGAGCCTTGAATTTTTTCTAGCCACATCGCAAAGCGACCTTACCTCGAGCTTTTGCTTTAATGTCTCCAAGTCTTCGCCGTCCGCATCGAATTCTACTCGCTTTTGATGATAAGGCAACATATCAAAATAGTTGTCGCTCAAAGGGGTATTAAGACCTTTTAATCTAATCTCTACGAATCTTGCGTATTTATCGCTTGTGAGCTCTATAACAGCCTTGTCGTTTTCGACAGTAAGGTTGTAAGAAATATTGGCTTTTTGCAGATTTGCTTTGTTTTCGTCTGTCAAAGGCAGAGAGTCAAAGCTTATGACATTCTGATTTTCGTCAAGAGCGACCGCACAGAAATAGCAGTCCTTCTTTTTGTATGGATTCAATGCTTTTTTGAGATTTATAGAAGCGATATTGCTCACGCTGTTTTCTTCAAAATCCAGCTTGTTTGTGATAGTGAAGACGGTAGAGCCGTCATAGGTATATATGCCATATTTGATTTTGACTTTTATAGCCTTGTCGTCATTTACAAAGTACAGATTGAGCAAGTCTTTGTCATTTTGAATGGACAAAATTCTGTTTTGATTGAAGAATTTTGCACGGTACTGCAAAGCCTTCATATTGTGATAATAATCCATACCCGACCACGAGCTTACGCCCCAGCAGTCGTCATATTGCCAATATAATGCACCGTTGCATCTATAATTTTTTACTCGCCAGCCTTCAGTGGCATTTTTTATGCAGATTGCCTGCGTGAGCTGAGAGAGATATACGGTATCTTCGAATTTTTCGGGCGTCCAGAATTTGGAAAGCATATAGTATATTATTTTGCTGTTTCCGCCTATGCACTTCTGATGCAATTTTGCAAGAGGAGTGTTGAGATCTGAATAATCCATTCCATCGCAAAACTTTTCTATCGCATTGAGTGAGGGCAGGGATTCTATACCGAATTCGCTGCAAAATCTCGTGTCCATTTTGCGATAATATTCGAGTTTTCTCAGTCCGTGCCATACATGCCACAGGTGAGTGTCGCCGTAATCGCAGCTGTTTATTTTTTTCATATAAGTACCGCTCGAAGGGGTACAAGCCCAATAAGGAGTATTTTTGGCCAAAGTGGCAAGATGAGCGGGCAAAGTCTTGTAGAAAAATTCTCCGCAATTTGCAATCACATCTTTTCTATAAAGCCACATCATGGACATGGATTCTATCTCATTGTTTCCCGCCCAAAGACAAAGGCATGCGTGGTTTTTAAGACGCAAAACATTGTCGGTAATTTCCAAAAGCACTTCATCGACAAATTCTTTGTCGTCAAAAGGATAGGGAGAGCAAGCAAAGTTGAAGTCCTGCCATACGAGTATTCCCATTCTGTCGCACATATCATAGAAAGCATTGCTTTCGTAATAGCCGCCTCCCCAAACTCTAAGCATATTCATATTTGAGATTTTTGCTTTGTACAAAAGGTCATACAGTCTCTGAGTGGAGATATTGTTGATAAAGCTGTCGGCAGGAATCCAGTTGGCACCTCTTGCAAAGATTTTTTTGCCGTTGAGATAAAAACAGAAATTTTTGCCGTACTTGTCTTCTTTTGTATCCAAAGTAATTGTGCGAAGACCTATTTTCATCGAGCGTTTGTCAAGCACTTTATTGCCTTGCGAAACGATGATATCCAAGTCATAAAGAGGCTGGTCGCCCATATTGTTGCACCACCAAAGCTGAGGGTTGCGAATATCAATGGTTGTCTTTGCATCGCCTTTGTATCTTGCGATTTGTTTTTCGCCCAAAGATAGGGTATAACAGAATTCTAGCTGAGGGTTTTTTTGCGAAACTTCAGTCTCGATAGTAAGACTTACCATATTGTCGAAGTGATTTTGCTGGGTGTCGACACGCACGATTTTGCATACATCGAAGCATTTAACATAGCAATCTCCCGATATGCCGACAGTGAGAAAGTGAGGGCCCCAATCCCAGCCGAAATGATAAGGACTTTTTCTTATGTGGCAAGAGCCTGCTTCACCCAAAGTGCTGTTTGGCAGAGGATTTTGGCTTTGTTTTTTGCTGATATATGAAAGCGGCGAGAAAAACAATACCTTTATTGTGTTTATGCCGACTTTTGCAAAGGGTTTTATGTCAAAAGCATAATGGCGGTTGATGTTTTTCGTATCGGCGATTTTTTTGTCATTGAAATAAACTTCCGTAATCGTGTCAAGCATCTCAAAATTGAGCTCGATATACTCATAATCGAGATCTTCTTTTGACATATTGAATTCTTTTGTGTATGACCAATCGCACTCTCCCACCCATTGCACTTTTTCTTCGTTCAGTCCGATAAGCGGATTGGGAATAACTTTGTTTGCAAAAAGGTCGCTGAACACATCGCCGGGGACTTTTGCCTCATATATTTTGTCCTCGCCGATCTTATTGAAAAACCATTTGCCGTTTAGCGTGATTTTTTTCATAGCTTTTACCCCTATTCTATATAAATGTTCATACAAATATACTTTATCATATTTTAAGAAACCAAGTCAATACGACATTTATTTTGTACTATTTATTCAACAAAAAGTGTACTTTTGTCTATTTTTTACAGACAAGTTTTGTGCTATAATCTATGTAGAAAGTATAAAACGAGGGGGGATTTTTTGACTAAAAAACAAAAAATGATTATTACCGCTATTGTAGTACCCGTAATTATTGTTGTTATAGTGCTGATATCCGTATTGGCATATTTTTTGTATTTTCCTTATAAGAAAGGAAATGTGGAAAAAGCCACATCTATCGCTTTGCCCGACAACGGCGTTGTGAGAGTTTTGCAGCTTACAGATTTACATCTCACTTCTACGCAGATTTCAAAACAAGACAAGCAGACTTTGAAGTGGGTAGAGCAAGCTGTTGAATTCGCTCGTCCCGATATCGTTGCCGTTACGGGCGATGCAGTGGGCAGCCTTTTGCCGTTTAGAGGAAGGGACAAGGCATTGATTGCACTTGCAGAAATTTTTGAGGAAAAACAAGTGTATTGGATGCTTACTTTCGGCAATCATGACGGCGAATGGTCAAGTGCGACAGGCAAAGAAGTTGGCATGGAAAACCAATATCAGGGCAAAGAAGAATTGTATGAACTCTTAAAAGGCTATAAATACAGTCTTATGCAAAAGGGCGATACTGACGGCGTGGGAAACTATGTCATCGATGTAGTGGACAAGGAAAACAAGCCTGTATATGCCTTTATAAATATGGACAGCCATGACAAGGCTTTTGACGAGGAAGGCAACAAGCAAGGTTATAGCGGACTTACCGCAAATCAGGTGGTATGGTATGAAAATCAGATAAAAGCTTTATATCAAAGAGCGGGCAATGAGAATGTCAAATCATCGCTTTTTATGCATGTGCCTTTGTATGAATATACAGACGCATGGCTCAATTATGAGCATGTAGGAGATTTTGATCCCGTTTACATAGAAGGCAAGGTATATTCAGCCGATACCAATGTAGGTTTTTATGACAAGATGAAAGAATTGGAAAGTACGGATTTTGTAAGCGTTGGACATGACCATGACTTCAATTTCGTCATCGATTATGACGGCATATATTTGAGCTATGGCAGAGTATCGGGCGTAAACGCATGGGGAAGACGCACTCCTGTGGGAGCTACCGTCATCGATATCAATGTAAATGCAGAGAGTATAAAAAGCCAATACAAAGTGACAAACATTTATCCCACATTCGACTATCTCGAATGGGAAGGCTGGGCAAAAGGCTGGTAATTTAAGTTTGCATACAAAACTATATTACTCGATAATACGATAATTATATGACAGGAAGGTGGAAAATGAAAAGGTGTATTACAACAGTAATTATACTGAGTATGCTTTTGGCATGTTTTGCGGCATTTGCAGGTTGCAGCGAGCCAAACAATCTCGATAAATACGATGTGTCTTTGCCGGTCCTGGGAGAAGACGGCTGGTATGAGACATTGTTTGACGATTTTGACGGCGACAGTCTTAATGAGGAAATATGGACGACCTCGCCTCACGGACTGAGATGGGAAAGCAATAATTCAGACAAGCCCGAGCAAGCATGTTATTGGTGCAGCGACATGGTAAAAGTAGCAGATGGTAAAGTGGAAATCCGTGCCGAAGCATCGTCTTCACATAAATGTTCGGCAGGGATATGTCCTTCTGAAGGAAGATTTACGAGCGGTATCGAGACAAGAAAAGTAGTAGGCGACAGCGACAAGGGTAGTAGTGACGAATTGTTGTTTTCGCAGGCATTCGGATATTTTGAGGCGAGAGTAAAGTTCCCTGATGCTGACGGATTGTGGTCTGCCTTCTGGCTTCAGTCTTCCAACCAACGCAAGGTTTCTGCCGAAGGCGTAGACGGTACGGAAATAGATATTTACGAGAGTGCTTTCAGAAAGTCTTTGTCAAGCAAGATGGGACACGCTCTTATCTGGAACGGCTATGGCGAAAAATCCAAAGTAGAGGATTTTGTAGTAAAGCTAGAACAGGATTTGTATGACGGCTATCACACATTTGCACTCAAATGGACTCCTATGTACTATGTTTTTTATATAGACGGACAGCCTACATGGGCTACCGATGCGGGCGGAGTATCTCATGTAAAAGAGTTTTTGCGACTTACCGTAGAAATCGATGCGGGCGACAAATACGGACCTCACGGTCAAAGAATAGGAGCATTCAAAGAAAGTGCGGTATTCTATGTGGATTATGTCAAGGTATGGCAAAACAAAAATTATGAGCAGTATATCATAGATGACAGTCAATTTGCAGGCGAGCTCGACATGGCAAACTAAATCATAATAAAATACAGCTCAATAAAATTACAGCAAAAAATACAAGCAAAAAGCAGACAAGAAGTTGTCTGCTTTTTGTTGTCCCTAAAATATTTTATGTCATTGCAAAAACTTTTTATAGCCTTTTCCGTATTGAAGACATCTCGATACTCTCGACAGTGTGGCAGAAGAAATCTCTGTCGATTCGATGACTTTTGCATAGGTAAGGCCTTGTTTTAGAAGTTTTGCCGCCTGAAGTCTTTGAGCCATTTGCTCAAGCTCCTTGTTTGTGCAAAGATCTTCAAAAAGCATTTTGCAATCTTCTGTGCTTTGGAGTTTTAAAAACAACTCGTAAAGCTCGTTTATCATAGCATCTCTTTGTTGTTCGTCCATAGCTTAATCCTCGTCAATAGATTTTTCGCTCTCGAGCAGGAAGGCTTTTGTCTTTTCACTCTTGGGATTGGAGAATACCTCTTCGGGAGTGCCTTCTTCTTCGACTACTCCGTCTGCCATAAAGACTACTTTGTCGGCTACTTTTTTGGCAAATTCCATTTCGTGCGTCACGACAATCATGGTATGTCCGTCTTTTTTGAGGTCCTTGATTACCTTGAGCACTTCTCTTGTGAGTTCAGGGTCCAAGGCACTTGTAGGTTCGTCAAAGCAGAGTATATCGGGCTCGAGAATGAGAGCACGGGCAATAGCTACTCTTTGTTGTTGTCCTCCCGACAGCTCGCAAGGATAGCTTTTGAGTTTTTCGCCAAGCCCCACTCTTTCTAGAAGTGCCACAGCCTTTTTGTTTATTTCTTCATAAGCTTGTTTTTTCTCTTCTTTTGCCTCTTTTGTCAAAGCCTTAAAGCCTTTGGGAGCAGTAGACTTATATTTTAGTTTTGCTGCCAAAGTGACATTTTTGAGCACATTGAAGTGAGGGAAAAGATTGAAGGATTGAAATACCATGCCGAAATGAGCTCTGTTTTGTCTTATAAGACTCTTTGTAGTTTTGTCGAGCTTTGGCTCAAGGTATTTTTTCTTCTTTTGCTTGTCTTTTTTATCTTGCAAATCGATGTCTGAAGATTGAGAATCTTCGGCAAGAGTTTTTTGGACTTCTTCTTGCTCGATTTGATTATTTTGGTTTTCTATATCTTCTTGATTTTCTATATCTTCTTTGAGATTGTCGATAGAAAAGATATTATTGTCCTCGAGATATATATCGGCTTTGTCGGGTATTTCCAAGAAGTTCATACATCTCAAAAGAGTGGTTTTTCCGCTTCCCGAAGAACCTATAATGGCAAGAACTTGTCCTTCTTCCAAGTCTATATCGATGCCTTTGAGGACTTTTACATCACCGAAATTCTTATATACATTTTGTACTTTATAGAATGACATAATTACCTCCTTTAAGCCTTATAATAATCCGTGCGTTTTTCCAGCCACTTGAAGAAGAGCGTGAGAAGTCCGCCGAATATGAGATAGAATACGCCTGTATAGAACAAAGGCCAGATTATTGCTTTTGTAGCAACGATGTTTTTTGCCGTCATGATAATTTCGGCAAGACCGATAATGTTTGCCAGCGAAGTGTCTTTTACCAAGGTAATTACTTCATTGCTCATGGCAGGGGTAATTCTTTTGACTACTTGGGGAAGTATGACAAGTCTGTTTGTCTGCCACTTGGACATACCGAGCACTTTGCATGCTTCATACTGACCTTTTGGCATAGCGAGGATACCGCCTCTGTAAATCTCTGCAAAATAAGCGGCATAGTTTATGGAAAAGGCAATTACCGCAGCCAAAAATCTTTCTCTCATCGGTATTCCCAAAATAAGTCCGGGGCCGTAGAATACGATAATAAGCTGAAGCATGAGAGGCGTACCTCTGATTATCCAAATAAAGAGGTGCGTGACATAGCTTAAGGGCTTGAATTTTGACATTGCACAAGCACAAATTATCACGCCCAAAGGTATTGCAAACAGCAAAGTAAGAAAGAAGAGCCCAAGTGTATATTGGGCTGCTTCAAGCATTTGTTTTGTGACATCGATAAAACTCATTTATTACTCCGTATAAGCGATAGGTGCATAGAGTGTATAACCTACCACGAATTTTCCGTTGTTTTGTATATATTCCCAGCCAGACTTTTGTTCAGCTGTCAAAGTATCCCACTTTGATTCATAAGCCTTGATTTCGTCAAGACAAAGCTCGCTTGTAAGACCGTACTTATTTGCGATTTCTTCGAGTTTGCCGTTTTCTGCCAATGCCCTAAGAGCAGTATTGATTTTGTCAATAGTGCCTACATCTTTTTTACGAGCAGCAATACCGTATTGCTCGGCAGGAGCATCGATATCAACTACCATAAGGCTCGAATAAGAAGCATCAGAATTAACATAGAAGTTTGCAAGCACGGAATCGAGAATTGCTACATCGGAAGTACCTGACAAAACTTCTGTGATTGCCATCATCTGACTTTGCACGCCGATTTGGTCGGGGAAATTTTTCTCTTCTGCAAGGCTTGCACCGGCACTGCCGTTTTCATAAGTGACTTTGCCGTTTGCGATAGTCTCGACATTTGTATATTTTGACTTGTCGGCTTTTCTGATTACAGCTACTTGCTTGTTGTAAAGATAAGGGGAGCTTATCTCAAAAGCCTCTATACGATCAGCGGAAATTGTAAGTCCGTTCCAGATAAGGTCAATATTTTTAGAAGCGAGTTCTGTTTCCTTTGCATCCCAGCTTATCTCTTGGAATTTTACTTCCACACCGAGTTCCTCTGCCACAGCCTTGGCAAGGTCTGTATCAAAACCGATAAGATTTGAAGAAGTGTTGCCGCAACCTGCAAAAGCCAAAACGCTTGTTGCTACGATTGCTATCATCATAATTGCGATAATAAGTTTTTTCATAAAAATCTCCTTTTGGGGTATAAATTGTATATTCACTTTAGTAAGGTAAAGTCATTATACTTTATTTCGCTAAAGTTGTAAAGTGTTTTTTCATAAAAAAATAAAAATTTTTATTGGACTTTTAAGCTTAGTAAATACGAATAATATACGAATAATAAATATTTATTATAGATATTAATAATAAAATTATCGTTTAATTATATTGAAAATTCAGAGTAAATATAAACGATATTGTATCTAAGATAGATTTATTTGATTATTATATATGAGCACAAACAAATTTTTTTTTAATATCCATAAAATTTTTTATAAAGTTTCATAGTAGAAACTTGATTTTCATCTTTCGACAAAATTCTTTTTTGATCTTTTAAATACAGAAAATATCCTAAATTTTGACAAAATATGCAAAATAATAGTAGGTTTTGAAATATAAAAGGCATTTATATTGTATTATTTACGGAGATAAAGTTTTTTTGCAAATACAAGTCTTCTTGACAAAATGACAGCAAAACTTGGCAGACAAAATCAATTGGATGTAGTAGAATATAGCTGTGATAAAGAGAAAATATGAGATGAAAATTTTTTCAAAAATGTGTCGATAAGTTTTGGTTTTTTAACTTACAAACTAAATTTTTCTTTTTTATTTTCCCTATTAAATTTTTTAGCAAAGCAACTCTCTGCCCAACATTTGAGAGAAGCGAAAGCCGTACTCTTGCAAAGCATAGACAAAAAGTCAAAAGCGTTTTCGGGATAAAACCTCCTCAAAGCATTATTCCGAATAAATGCAGGAGTACGGGGAACAAACAAAAGATGAGTTTATAAATTTGCCGATAATATTGTCGGGAGTAAATGTGTATATATAGCTGTTTGACAAGACGGATTGCGTTCATTATCCCTTAACAGTATCCAAATAAATTGTACATAAATCCATTTTGCGATTTGTTTTGAAAAACGCTATTATAAAATCTGGGACTTATCGGTGATAAGCCCCTTTATTTTTTAAAAACCTTAACAAAATCTTGACAAATATCTTTTAAAAGTCTTCAACATGTCTTGTTATCATTTAATTGATAGAAATATTAAGTTTTCGCTTAATTTAAAAATCAAATTATATAAGGAGAAAATATGATACAACTAAACGATGTCAGAAAAATATACGGCGAAGGAGAAAGCCAAGTCAAGGCTCTTGACGGCATAACCTTGCAAATCCCTGATGGAAAATTCATATCGATAGTGGGAAAGTCGGGAAGCGGAAAATCCACCCTTCTCAATATGATAGGTGCATTGGATAATGTAAGCTCGGGGACTATCGAGACGGACGGCATAAGAATAGACGATTTGCCTTCAGACAAACTTGCCGAATACCGCAATAAAAATATCGGATACATATTTCAGGCATTTTATCTCGAGCCGCAGTTTACCGTAATGGAAAATGTGGAAATGCCTTTAATCATTGCGGGCGAGGACAAAGCTTTAAGAAGAGAAAAAGCACACAAGCTCATAGAGAGATTGGGGCTTTTGGACAAAGAAAACAAAAAAGTCAACACACTGTCAGGCGGACAAAAACAAAGAGTGTCCATAGCAAGGGCATTGGTAGTCGATCCCAAGATTATACTTGCCGATGAGCCGACAGGCAATCTCGATGTGAAAAACGCAAAAGAAGTGATGGATTTGTTGAGAGAAATCGTCAGCGAGGGCAAGACGGTAATACTTGTTACGCACAATCAGGACGATGCAAAAAAAGCAGACATAACGATAGAGATACAGGACGGCAAAATCGCCTGCATCGAGGAAAGGTAGCTTATGAAGTTTTTTGATTTGTGCAAATTGTCTTTTAAGAATTTGTTTTACAATTTTTACAGGTCGATTGCTAGCATAGTTATGCTGACGCTTTTGTCTGTTATCATAATATTTTTCGGCGGTATTATGAAGACATTAAACGGCGATATACAAAAAAATCTAATCGACCAAACAGAAAAGTACGGCATGGATATGTCTATGATTATGTCCGAAAAACAGAATACGCAAGAATTTATAGAGCTTATGGATGAGCAAGGTCTTTTCGATACCTACACAATGTCGCTTTATATGGGAGTAGGTGCATTCGGGAATGTAGCGGAAGCAGAAGACGAAACAAAATTCAGATTGCATCCTATGTGTATGGGCAAGGAAAATGCATCCTATACCCCAAAGCTTTTGCAAGGACATACATGGAGTGAGGATTGCAAAGGCAAAAAATATATCTGGATTGACGAAGAGACAGCTTTAAGTACTGATAAAAAAGTAGGGGATATATTAAAATTCAGTTTTAACAATCAGAACTTCGAGTATGAAATAAGGGGAATTATCTCGTCAAGCAGTTGTCTTTTGGAATATACTTTTTTTGACTTTGAGGGCTATGGAGTAGATGTGACATTATATCAAAAAAATCTCGACAAAGTGGATATGGATTTTTTCAAAAGATTGGAAGATATCGACAAATATCTCATAAGCAAATATAATCTCCAGACCAATGCTATAAGCGGGAGTTCCTATAATTATTATCTGTCGGCAATGACTATAAAAAAATGGGCGACAGGCATAGGCATATTTCTCATAGCCGTTTGTATAGGTTGCAGTATAGGCAGCATACTCAATACGATAAAAATAAATATCAGCAAAAACAATTATTCTTTGGGTATGATGAGAGCAATCGGAGCCAAGAGCAGCGAGATATATTGGTATATCGTATTGCAATGGCTGATAATAATATTTATCGCTACGCTCATAGCGGGAATAATAGTGGCGATAATGACGGCGACAATAATGTATGACATTATGCCTATGATGTTAAGACTTATTTTTGGCGATATAATACTTATTACAACGCCGCAAATCAGCTATTGGGCAATCCTTATAAATATATTCGTATTGTTTGCGACAATTATGTTGAGTTCGTTGGTTTTATTGAGAAAATACACCCAAAAGCCCGTAATAAACATTTTGCAAGGAGGAGAATAAAATGAAATTCAAAGAATATTGGAGCCTTGCGAAATTATCGCTTAAAAACAACAAAAAGACAACCCGCTCTACGATATTGGGACAGGTATTCGGATTTTTGTTTCTTATCCCTATTATTCTTATCGTGGTCGGCATAAACACAAGCATAGAAAAAGAACTCGATAAATATCCCGGGTACAACTATTATCAGCTTGGCATGGCAGATTACAGAATAGATACTAAAGACGATTATTTTTCATGGAATTTATCGGGTTCAGAGCATTTGGAAGAGTTTTTGGCAGAGCCTTATACTTCTTCAAAAATCGTATATGAAAGTTATGAAATAGGTTTTGGCAGCACTCTTGCTCTAAAGTCTGACAAGAAAAATCAAAGTTATGATTTTGAAGGACGATATGAAGATGCTCCTATTCCGATGAATATATGGGACAGCAAAATAAATAAAAGTCTTTTTCCCAAAAGCATAAATGCCAAAAATGCGTTTTTGTACGGAGGGCAGTTTGAGGGAGATGGCAAAGGTCAAGTAATTGTCAGCGAATACTATCTTAATTTGATGGGACTTGAGGCAAAGGATGTCTACAACAAGTATCTCACTCTTTATTATGACGAATATCCTTATTATGTAATAGATAACGGATTAGGCGAAGACGAAAGATATGTCGTATTCAAGGATTTTAAAGTCGTAGGAATTATCAAAAAAAGCATCACTGAAGAATACTTCTATCCCTACAACACTGACGATCAGCATTATATGGGAGGCATGATGTATTTCTGCGATACAAGCGTCTATGATTCAAATGGAAACGGTATGCTCAAAGAGATGTATAATTCAGAGGGGAAAAAGATTATTCCCAATTTTGATGACAGACAAAGACTTCTCGATGAGTCCTATATGATGCTTACAGACTCTTATTATTGGAGATGGAATGATCTTACGGCATCGGCTACAATAATTTATTGCGAAAGCAATTCTATGTCAAAGCTCAATGAAGGCATAGTATATGTCAACAGCATCACAAACAAAATCAATCCTGAGGCCGTAGATATGATGGTGGTATCTTCGACATACAGCACTTATTGGTGGATTTATCAGTCGAGCAATCTGATATGCCTTGCCTTTTTGGCGGTAAGTTTTGTAATACTCGTTTGTACAATTATCAATTTTTATTGTTCGACCACTCACGATATCGAAAGACGAAGACATTATCTTACGCTTATGAGAGCGGTAGGAGCAAAAGACAGAGTTATCCCCAGACTTTATATGACAGAAGCTTTGGTAATCACTTTGAAGACGAGTATCGCAATAGCAGTATGCGGAAGCGTACTTGGAATTATCGTCAAGCTTGTCCTTGACCAGATTATCGAGACAACAGGCATCTTTATTACAATTACAATACCTTGGTGGCTTGTATTCGTGGTGGTAGCATGCTCGATAGTTTTTACGATAGCGATAAGCGTAATCATATCTTGGCTTTGCTCGTACAGATTGTCAAAACGAAGAATTACCGATATTCTCAACAACGAATAAATCGTATGATATACAAGCTATCAATTTATCGCTCTAAAATTTTGAGCAAAAACATCTTTATTCACAACAAAAAATGCACTCTTTTCGAGTGCATTTTTTTGGCTTTTCTATTACTTTTTTATCATTATTTTTCGATATAAATTGTCTTTATCTCGTGAGGAGCAAAAGTCAAAGTCTTGGATTTGAGAGTCTTTTCTTTGTTTTCCAGCATATCGCATTCATACAATGCTTTTGCCTCAAAGCTCAAAGAAAGCTGAGCATTGACTTCATCGCCGTAAGCTTCGTAGGCTCTTATGATAATACCCTTTTCGTCTTCGGCTACTTTTATTGTCTCGATAATGATATCTTTCATATCGAATTTTGCGATAGTATCGAGATTGAGTGCGTTGGGAATTATTTCAACAGGGTTGTTGAAGCAATATCCCTTTGCCATCAAATCGGTATCTCTGAGTTTTTCCTTGTGAGGATAGATAGCATAACTGAAGTTGTGCACGCCTCTGTCGCAGGTAGGGTCAGGGAATTGAGGTGCACGAAGAAGTGCCAATGAGAGGAAGCCGTTCTTTGCACGATGACCGTACTTGCCGTTGTTGAGAAGAGCAAAGCCATAATCTTCTCCGTCAAGGTTGACGAATTTGTGAGCACATACTTCAAATTGAGCCCACTGAACTTTGTCGTCCTCGTGAGTGGTGCGGTCAAAGTTTCCGAATTGGATATTGCATGTGACATTGTCCGCAAACACGGTAGGTACAAAATCTGCTCTCAGCATCTTGAGGTCTTCATGCCAATCCACTGCCGTATCGAATTTTACCATATCTCCGCCCAAAGAGAGAATTATCTTTTGTATGAGAGTAGACTTGTTGTACTTAAAAGAGTTTTCTCTTATGAGGAAAGCTCCGTCAATATATGTACGGCAAGAATTGAGTTTGAATTCCCACTTTTCGAGGTTTATATAGTTTATGTCTATATCCCATGCGTTGTAGAATTTGAAAGGATCTGAATATACCACAAGTTTGTTGAAGTATTCTTTGACAAGCTCTTTGTCGCAGGTTTTGTCGACAAGGGATATGATTTCGCCGTTCTGACCGAATACGACTTTGAGATTTTTGTTTTCGATAGAATTGTCGCTATAACTGAACTCGCTGCTGTCTATTGCGATAGGATTGAGTTTTGCCACAGAGTGAGCTTTGAGGTCAGCTTCATACCAGTTGTTGTCGATAGATACAAATTCTTTTCTGTCAAAGTCCACAGGATTCAAAGCATAGTCGCCTGTATCTTTTGTGAGAGCGTCTAGCATAATCTTTTGGATTTCTTTGAGCTCGTCATACATTATCTGATATCTTGCATAAGCTTCGTCATAAACTCTCTTGATAGACGAGCCGGGCAATACATCGTGGAATTGATAGAGAAGCACTTCTTTCCAGATTTGCTCTACCTTTTGTCTGTCATAGCTGATGCCGTTGAGAAATGCTACCGCACCCAGCCATTCTACCTTGTGGAGCATTTCTTCGATGCGTCTGTTCCACTTCTTGCAGTTTGCTTGCGAAGTATAACAGCCCTGATGTCTTTCATAATACAATTCGCCTTCGTGTGTAGGGAATATGTCGCTCATATCCTTGATATCGTCAAAGAAGTTGATAGCGGGAGAGGGCTTGCAGGGAGCAAGACCGTCCATATTCTTTGAATGACGCTTGAGATATTCGAGGTGTCCTTCTCCGGGACCGCCGCCGCCGTCACCGTCACCGAACATGAGCAAAGCTTTGGGACATATTTCTTTTTCGCTGTATCTGTCTTCGCTCTTTTTGATGGCGAAGGGGGACATGCCCGAGTTGTAATCTCCCAAAGGCTCCATGTGAGAGATAAGTTTTGTTCCGTCAAGACCTACCCAGTTGAAAGTGCGATAAGGGAAGCGGTTGAAGTCGTTGGAGCACAACTTGATTGTCATGAAATAATCCATACCGCTTTTCTTGAGTACCTGAGGAAGTGTAGCAGGAAAACCGAATACATCGGGCAGCCAGCACATTCTAGATTTGAAGTCAAAGTTTTCCTTCCAATACTTCTGACCGTAAAGACATTGTCTTACCCACGATTCTCCGCCTGAAAGATTGCAATCGCCTTCTACCCACATACCGCCTTGAAGTTCGATTCTGCCTTCCTGAACATACTTTTTGACTCTCTCAAAGAGTTCGGGATATTCTTCCTGAAGCCATACAAACATCTGAGGCTGAGATTCTGCAAAATAGAAGTTGTCATAAAGAGCAAGATTGCGAATCTGATTGGCAAAAGTACGGCCGATTTTTCTTTTTGTTTCTCTTATAGGCCACAGCCATGCCAAGTCGATATGAGCGTGACCTATGCAGTAATATGTGGTGGCCTCGTACTCGGGCTTTTTCTCGAGAGTAGGACGCAAAAATTCTCTTGCTTTTTCCACGCCTTCTTTTTTGTAAATCTTATAGCTTTTTGCCAAAGCCTCGTCTATTTCCTTATATCTTGGACTCTCTTTGTCAAGAAGCATCATGATAAAGAACAAGTCGATATAGTCATAGTAATACTGATTGAGTTCTTCGTCATGAATACATATATCGCATCTTCTCAGATGAGCGGTACATTTTTTGAATCTGAATTTTCCGTTGAAGCCGGCATCGACATACATATCGATTTTTTCGCCGCCTTCTGCATTGTCTGTAATGTCCACTCTCTGCTTTGCGATAAGGGAATGGAAAACATCGCCTTTGCTTAGGATTTGAGTAAGACCTTGAATGATGATGCCGTCAGGGTTGAAGACAAGACCTTCGCCCTGAAGTTTTATACGGCAGATTACGCTGTGTCCTTTTGCCTTTTTGGGTACAACGCCCGTAAAGTGAAACCATGCACAATCAAAGCTGTCGGCATATTCTTTTCTCTTGCCCCATGACTGCCATTGGCGGATAGGCTTAAAAGCCGACTTGTCAAGCTCATCCCATTTGATAGGCTCTTTGCTTTTGATTATCTCGGCTTTGAGATCTCCTACCTTTTTGTTTATATTGCATTTAATGTTCCAGATATGCAGAACATGGTTTTTGTTTTGCATAGCTTTCTTTACTACTTTCTTATCGAGCCCCATACTTACTCCCTAACTATTTTTTAAAAATTTATAAAATTATTATAGCATAGACAAAATTATTAAATCAATATGAATTTGCTCGAAAAATGAAAAAATTATATGGATAAAACGGATACAAAAAAGAAAATACCAAAAAATTTTCTATAATCGATACAAGGCGATTAAGTGTCTTATATCGCCGAAAATTGTCCTTGAAACAATGCGTTATATATGCTAGAATATAAATAGGAGGTATTTTATGAAAAAAAGACTTTTGATTTTTTGTGTAATTGTTGTAGTGGTTTCGGTATGTGTGAGTTTTTCGGCATGCCGATTTGACAGTGTCACTTCGCTTGAAAAAGATTCAGAAATAAAAGCTGTCGAGCTTATATACAAAGACGGCTATACCATTCAGCTTGACAAAGAGGGAGCGGATTATATCGCCAATACCATAAAGGCTATCCCCGAGTTTTCTCAGGACAGCAAAATTCTTGTCAACAGCAGGTGGGAGTACGAATACGATTATACTTTCAGAATTACTTTTATGAGAAAGCAATTTTTCAAAAAAGTAAAGACTACGGTTGATTATCGTTTTGGCACGACAGGAATTTATACCGACAGCAGCGGTAAGCAAAGCAAGCGATATTTTGAAAACGAGTGGACTTATACGGTAGTGGGAGCGAGAAAGATTGCCAATACCAACAAAGAAAAGTCAAAAGAAGTCAGAGCATATCTCGACAATTTGGTAAGCACTCAGAGAGAAGACAAATACTCTCAAATAAAAAATACTTTTTTGGACGAAGGATATACTCTCCGTGATTTGGAAGGAGCCGAGCTCAATATTGTATCCCTACCTGATTCTAACACATTTATAAGTCTTTATGCTTCAAAGGGATTTGAGGCAATCAATGAAAAGGGTACATATTATGTATATTTTGCCGACAGAGAAAAAGCAGAAGAGTTCAAAACAAAATTCTCTGATTTGGGCGGATATTCAAATGATGTATTTTGCGGATACGGCAGCCAAGACGGCAAAGCTTTGATAAGCAAATTGTTTTAATGATTAAGTATAATAAAACAATATAGATTTAAAGTATTGACGACATAATAAAAATCGATATACAAAAAGGGAAAGAACAATCTTTCCCTTTTGTTTTTCTTCTTGACAAATTGACAAAAACATTATATCTTGTCTTTGGCGGTAGCGATATGGAAAAACGAATTGTTGAGTATGACGGCAGATATTTAGAATATTATCTTTTTAGAAAGAAAATGAAAAATATGCGTATGCGTATCAAAGAGGACGGAAAACTTTTTGTGTCATGTCCCGTATATACTCCGCTTTATGAGATAAACGCTTTTATATTAAGGCACTTTGATTGGATAGAGCAAAAGAAAAATGAGATTCAATCAAGACCATTGCCAATCAAGAGAAATTATATTAGCGGCGAAGAGTTTTTGTTTTTGGGACAAAAATACACTCTTGTGATAGATATCGGGACAAAAGAAAAAGTCACGCTTATAGACAAATATATGGTTCTTTCCACAAGACATCCTGACGATATTGACAAAAAACATAAGCTTATCGACAAGTGGTATAAAGAGGAAATAGACTTTGTGTTTAGAAGACAATTCGATATGATTGTCAAGACATACAGACATCTTTTCCCAAAAACTTATATTCTCAAAATAAGACAGATGAAAGCCCGTTGGGGAAGCTGTATGATAAACAAAAATACAGTGGTGCTCAATTCAAAACTCATATATGCGGACATCAAATATGTCGATTATGTGATAATGCACGAGCTATGCCATTTTTATCATAAAAATCACGATCACGATTTTTACAGAATGCTTGCAAGCCTTTGCCCTTGTCATAGACAACTCAAAAAAGATCTAAACCACGGAGGATATATCTCGTATTCCCATTGAAAAGAAAAAAATAAAACAATCACAAAATTTTGAAAAAATGCGACCAGAAGGTCGCATTCGTTTTTTTTGATTTTGAATTTTATTAAATTACAAGTGCCATTATCGGCAAGGTTATGATTGACGACATCGTGCCCAAAAGCACCATGTTTGCCGCTGTATCCTGTCCTTCTCCGAGTATCTCTGCATAGTTTTGCACGACTGATGCCACAGGACAAGCACACATGACATACATACACCACTTCAGCTCTTCGTCCACTCTCAAAAGTGTGAGTATGCCTAGTACCGCAAGGGGAAATACTATCTGATTTATTGCCACGGCAAAGTAGGGCAAAGGGCTTGTGAATATGCTCTTGAATTTTACCGTAGCCAATCTCATACCCATGACAAGCATACACAAAGGTGTGGTCATCTTGCTGAGAATCATAATCATGTTTTCTATCTGACCTAGGAAATATCCGTTGTCAGAACTTATCTTGAATCCTGTGAGGAAAAAAGGCAAGGATATCGCTATGGATATAGTGGCGGGATTTAAGATTATCTTTTTGATATTGATATGTTTTTTGTCTTTTGTAATGATTGCAGATACCAGTGTCCAGCCCAAAAGACTCATAGACAAAAAGTACATCATAGAATATACTGCCACATTGGGAGAATCGGGGAAGAGTGCTTCCAAAAGCGGTACGCCCAAAAACGAGCAGTTTGACAAAGTAGTGGCAATTGTGGTAATACGATATTTTACATCATCGAGTTTTTTCTTAAAAATAAGCAAAAACATGCCTATAAACAAAAGCTGTACTAAGGTAATGATGACAAAGAAAATCAAAAGATTTATGCCAAGCTCTTTTGTGAAGTTTGCTTTATTGAAAGAATAAAGCGTAAGCACGGGTTGGCAGACAAACATAAGAAGTTTTGAAAAAGCAGAAATACTATCGGGTTTTACGGCTTTTGTCTTTATGAGTATAAACCCGGGTATTGCATACGCCAGCATAATTCCCACCATTATCAGCGTGACTTTAAATTCTTGCATACAATCCTCTTCAATTTTTTTCCGCCTAAGATTATATCAAAATTATTATTTTGTCAAATGAATAATAGCAAATTGCAAAAATTCTAAAAATTAAATACAGCCGTGGAGATTTCTCATAAGTCTTATGATGAGTTCTTGTTGGGTTTCGGGCAGTCCGCTGAAAAGTCCGAGGCAGGTTTCTTCCATCTTGCTAAGTCCCATATCATCCTCGTCAATACCGAGTATAAAGTCAGCACTCACATTATAAAAATTGCTCAAAGCAATGATTGCTTCGCATGTGGGTTTTGAGGTTCCCTTTTCCCACTGACATATCGTAGCTTGTCCTATACCAAGCTTTTTCCCTAATTCTTTTTGACTGAGGTTTTGCTCGATTCGTAATGCTTTGAGTATATCTTTTATTTCCATTTTTTCTTCTTTTTCTTGCAAAATTTCCATAACAATTCTATTTTATCATAGACTTTACGATTAGAAAAGCGATTTTTTAGAGAAAAATTATTTGTTTTACGATTGAATTTACAAAATATTTACAATATCGACAGTATTCGACAAAGTACTACATTGAAAGAAATTTTGCGACATTATACAATAATTATGCTCAAAAAAATTTGTGGAGGATTATATGAAAAAAATTAAGCTTTTGGTTGTGGATGACAATGAAGATTTTATCAACAGCGTCAAACAAACCTATCTCACTGATGATGAAGTCGAAGTCGTTGGTTCGGCACAAGACGGCTTAGAAGCTATACATAAGATAGAAAGTTATAATCCTGATGTAGTAATACTCGATTTGGTTATGCCCGAGGTGGACGGCTTTGGAGTGCTTGCCAATGTCGATTACAAAAAGATGCCCAAAAAGCCCAATTATATCGTGGTATCTCAACTTACGGGCGAAAACTTTATCAACAAGGCTATTTCGCTAGGTGCAAGTTATTATCTCGTCAAGCCCGTAAATATGCTTATGCTCAAAGACAGAGTAAAAGAATTTGCAGGCGAACCCGTACAAAAGGCTGTCGAAACTCCCGATGACAGATTTGTCAGACAAGCTATCAAGAGAAACCAGCACAACCTTGACGAAAAACTTGCCAACATCTTTATTTCTGTGGGTATACCCGCTCATATCAAAGGCTATCAGTTTTTGAGGGAAGCTATCAAAATGGCCATCGATACCCCTGAGATTATCAACAGTATTACAAAAAAACTTTATCCTTCTATTGCAGAAAAATTCAATACTTCGCCTTCCAAGGTAGAGCGTGCCATAAGACATGCTATCGAAGTCGCTTGGAACAGAGGCAGAATAGAAAATATCAACAATATTTTCGGTCTCAAGATTTATACTGCAAACGACAAGCCTACAAACGGCGAGTTCATTGCTCTTTTGGCAGACAAAATGATTATGGAAGGTGCATAAAATTGTTCTTTAGAACAAAAAAATGTTTTATTAATATTTTATTTAGAAAAAAGTTAAGTATATCCCCGATGGATTTTAAGGATTTGATTTATTGCAGAGTACTTTAAGTGACTCTGCTTTTTCATTTGTTTGGTATTTGTAGGAGTTTTTATGCCAAAAAACTTCTTATTTCGATTCAACTTTACTTAGATTTTATATTAATAAAGACATAGAGCAAAATTTTTTAATTTTTTTTGCAAAAACTATTTACAAATTATGTTTTTGTGCATATAATACTAGACATTGAATATATACTTTCTTTGACAAGATAAGGAGATGTTTATGGGAAAATATATTAAATGCCCCAGATGTGAACTCAACTGGATAAAAGAAGAAGACGAATATTGTGATGTCTGCAAGGCAGAGATGGGTATTGAGGGTTTTACTTTGCTCGATGACGAAGAAGACGAGATGCTCTGTCCCGTATGCGGAGTCAACTATATCGAACATGGCGAAAAGATGTGTGCAGAATGCCGTGCGAAGAAAGCAGAAGACAGCGATATGTTTGAAGGAGAAGAAGATTCTCAGCAAAACAGCAGCATAGATGAAGAAGAAAATATCGAAAAGATTTCTTTTGACGAGCTTGACGAAGAAGAAAAACTCGATATGTATGACGAATCTTTTGACGATCAGGATGATTTCTCTGCAAACGATTTCAGCGATGACGATACTACCGTAGTCGGAGACGATGATTTTGAAGAAGAGGAAGAAGATGAAAGCGTATCCGAAGACGATATAGAAGACGACTTCAACTATGATATCGACTCAGTAGACACCTCAGACTTGGATGACGAAGAGGAAGAAGAGGACGAGGACGAAGAAGATCTTTGATTTTTGGTCAGAGAAAGGCAATATTTTATTGACAAAAATCAAAAAGTTTTGATATACTGAATAAGCAAAAAAGAGGCAGGATAAAGCCTGCCCTATATGGAAGCGTATCGAAGTGGTCATAACGAGGCGGTCTTGAAAACCGTTTGGGTGCAAGCCCACGGGGGTTCGAATCCCTCCGCTTCCGCCACATACTCGCTACCCGATAAAGGTAGCGAGTATTTTTTTGTCAAAAAAAATACTCAGCTTTAAATATCGGTCGCTCGTTTTACCGACCAAACGAAATGGTATATATCCAAGATATAACCATTTGTCGGTACTGTGACATATTTTTATGGACACTGAAACCAGTTAACGTTAAAATTAATATTTAAAGTTTAATTATACTGTTTTGGACTGTATTATATTGACATATTAAGATATAAATGGTATAATATCGTCAAATTATAACAATAGGATGGTAAAATGTATACAAAATTATTTGAACGCTTGGTAACAAAATTTTCCATCAAAGTTACCGACTTAATAAAGTATTTGGAGATCTCCAAAGCTACGATTTATAATTACCGTAATTTGGAGAAATTTTCAGATATACCTAAGGACAAGCAATTAAAAATATTTTATTTGTTTGGCAAAGAGTCTGAACAGGAGTTGGAACTGGTCTTGGATGAGGCAGACCCTGATATACTTACAGGTTATTTGAGTAGAATATCAAGCATCTTAAAAGGAAGTTATAATAACAAACTTCAATCACTATCATCCATAGAAGAATTGACAGAGCAAGTCGAAAGATTAACAAAGGAAAACGATTCATTGAAACATCAGGTGTTAGAACTTGATAGATTTCAAGGGATAAATGACTTTACACGTTCTGTTTTGCTCGATAAGGTTGCTGCAATAGTTGAAGGTAGTTCTGCTGCTGAAATAAAAGAAT
>CALWKW010000006.1 GCA_944381365.1 uncultured Christensenellaceae bacterium
AACAATTGACTTTGCATTTAGTGTTTAATTTGTACACTTTGCTTTGCTTGAAATAGTTTTTTACAAATTTATTCTTTCCAAATTCGTCTTTCACTACTTCAACCTTCTGTTTAGTTTTTAAGGTGCTTCGCCGTCCTCTTTCGCTGACAGCCTACAAAGAATACCACACAAAAAATTATATGTCAACTACTTTTTTGACTTTTTTGAAAAATTTTTCATTTTTTTGAAAATGCCAGATTTTATGGGCATTTTGTGGCACTGAATATAGTATTTATGGGCATTTTGAGCACAATATATGCCCTGACAATGTTTTTTATTTTTAAAAATTTATTCAACTGTTTTGTATTTATTAAAAATATTTTTTATCAAACCCAACACGGTAAACAAAAGTAAAACAAACGATATGATTGTGGTTTTTTATCTTTCGACTTCACTGCCAAATAGGATTATAGATTTCTGACAATTTATAAAAGAAGATATTGTGATATATTTTTCTCTAGATATGATAATCTTTATCTTTGAGAACATTATATCTAAGCGAAAAACAATTATTGATAAAATATTTATTTATTATATATAACATAATAATGATATTGTATTATGATAGGTCTTATCTTTTACATTATTATAGATTAAAGTATCTTCAATAAAATTCAGGATTAGAAAATCCTTTACCTCATAATTTTCAAACATTTTAGAGATATTTTTGTATTATATGTAATAGTATTGTATTTATATAATTTAAGCCTTAGGTAAATTATATAAATAGCAGTCTATTACTTTTTTATTCTTTATGTTCGTTAAGAATTTGCCAAAATCATGCTTCTTTTTTGTCAAAATCAAAGATTTGTCGGCTTTTTTAATATTTTTTTATAATTTTTTTAAACCGCTTTTAAGTTTATTTTTATGTAATGATTTTGCTCTTATCCAGATTTTCGATTGAATTTGTTGAATTTATTATTCTATTTTTACTCAATAATTTTCCGTCTTTTTCTTAGTTTACTGATAAAGATTATAAGATTTGTTTTTAAATATTATAATATATATAAAATTTATGAAAAATATATTTACTTTTGTTTAAGCTGTATGCTATACTTGATTTGTGTTAATTCACAGACAATGATTTTGGAGGATTTATTGATATGGCAAATAAAAAAACTGTTCTCGTAACAGGTGCTTCCGGTTCTATGGGAAGCCAAGTTTTGAAATGTGTTATGGGTACCGGCAAATTCGATTGCGTAATCCTTTTGAGAAAAAAGCCCTCAAATGAGAAATTGGCAAACAAACTCCTTAAGTATTATGCAAAACTTAACAATGGTGCTAAACTTACCGTTGTTTTCGGCGACTTGTCAAACAAAGAAGATTGCGTAAAGGTAGTAGAAATGAGCGATTACATTTTGCACTGTGCTGCTGTAATCCCCCCTATCTCCGACCACAATCCTAAAGGTGCTGAAAGAACAAACTACTATGGTACCGTAAACCTTGTAGATTCAATCAAAGAAAGCCCTAGAGCAAACGAAATCAAATATGTGCATGTAGGCACTATCGCTGAATACGGCAACCGTGATTGGAAGCATCCTTGGGGAAGAGTAGGCGATCCTTTGGTTCCCAGCGTATATGACTTCTATGCAATCACAAAATTGAAAGCTGAAAGATACTTGCTCGAAGCTGATATCCCCAACTGGGTAGTTTTGAGACAATCAGGCGTATTGCACGACAATCTTTTCAAAAACAATATGGAAGACGGTCTTATGTTCCACACTTGCTGGAATGTTCCTATCGAATGGGCTACCGCAAGAGACAGCGGTCTTGCTCTCCAACACTTGGTAGAATATGATGTTGAAGGCACACTTGATCAGAAATTCTGGAAGAATATCTACAACATCGGCAACGGCGAAACTTGTCGTGTAACAGGATACGAAACAATGGATGCAGGTTTTGCTCTCATGGGTGCTACTCCCGAGCAATTCTTCAGACCTAATTGGAACGCAGCTAGAAACTTCCACTGCTTCTGGTACTATGATAGTGATGTACTCGAGAATTATCTCCACTTCCGTACAGAGACATGGCAAAGCTTCTGGAAGAATATGGCAAAACTCAACTGGTACTTCAAGTTTGGTGCAATTTTGCCTAAGAGCTTCTTGAGCAAAGTTACCATTCAAAAACTTTTCAGCAACTCCAACTCCCCTATGTTCTGGTACAACAACCACATTGACGGAAGAATTAAGGCATTCTACGGTTCAAGAGAAAAGTTTGAAGAAATCGGTACAGATTGGAGTAAATATCAACTCTTCTGCAAAAACCAAATCGTTGACGAAAACGGCAAGGTAGTAGATTATCAAGAAAGAAGAGATATTAAGAATGCTAAGAAGTACTTGCTCAGCCACGGTTATGACGAAAGCAAGCCCGATAGCGAACTCGATCTCGAAGATATGAAGCAAGCTGCTGAGTTCAGAGGCGGAAAGTGTATAAGCACAAAGATGGAAAAGGGCAACCTCTACAAGAAGATTAAATGGCAATGCCACAACGGTCATACATTTGAATCCTCACCTTTCACCATTATCAAAGCCGGTCACTGGTGTCCTGAATGCTGTACTCCTGCTCCTTGGAACTTTGACGAACTTGCAAAACATGTTCCTTTCTTCGCTCAGGTATGGTATGATACACACGATAAGGACGAAAACAACTTCTATCCCGCTGACTGCTACATGGACATCATCGAGAAAGAAAAAGAACTTGCTAAAAAATAATTTTAATTGAAAATAAATTATAGAGGTATATAAAATGGAAAGATATCAACAAGGTGCTTCTAATCAAAAGCACGAATTCAAAAATGTATTCATTTGCGGCGGTACAGGTTTCTTGGGATACTATTCCGCTTTGGAGTTCATTAAGAAGGGTGCAAAAATCGGTGTTTTGGCTCTCCCCAACGAACTTACTCTTTCTGCAGACTGGTGGCCTAAGGAAATCGCTGTAAACTACGGTATGCTCTTCAACTTGAGACCCGGCGACACAACTCCTACAGTTACAAAGGAAGAACTCGTAAAAATGTTCAAGGGATATGACACACTCGTTTATGCAGTAGGTCCCGATGACAGAATGCACACACCTAAGGGTGTATCCGGCTATGACTTCTTCCACAAGTACTTGGTAGAAAAAGTTGTTCCCGTATTCGAAGCTGCTAAAGAAGCAGGCGTAAAGAAGGCAGTTCTTCTCAACTCATACTTCGCTTACTTTGACAGAATCTGGCCTGAGAAACATCTCGCAGAAAGACATCCTTACATCAGAGTAAGAGTAGAACAAGCTGAAGCTCTCATCAAAGTAGGCGATGGCGGTGTTGCAAACGGCGGTATGGATGTAGTAGTTCTCGAACTTCCTTACATCTTCGGCAGCATGCCCGGTCGTACACCTCTCTGGAAGGAAGTATTCCTTGACAGATTTGCAGGTATGCCCGCTATTATGTTCCCTAAGGGCGGCACAAACATGATTCATGTAAATGGTATTGCTGAAGCTGTTGTTGCTGCTGCTTACTATGGCCAGCACGGCGACAGATTGCCTATCGGCAACAAGGACCTCAAGTTCAAGGATATGATAAACATGCTCATGGAAGACATCGGTGCTACAAAGAGATACATGGGTATTCCTACATGGATTGCTACAATGGGCGTTAAGATGACTGTTGTAAAACAACTTAAGAAAGCCGGTCAAGACAGCGGTCTCAACTACAACTACCTCATGCAAGACATTCAGTCCAAGGATTTGTACTATGAAGACGATGTAAAGAAAGTACAAGAATACTTGCACTATGACGAGCTCGGATACAACGGCGGCGGTTCTATCGCTGACGGTATCAAGAAGACAGCTATCGCTTGCTACCCTCACAGATTTGATGAAAACGGCAACTTGCTTGAAAAGTGGAAGGGCGTTAACCCTATCAGAAAGGAAACCGCTGATAACAATGTTTTTGTCAACAAGGGCAAGAAGAAATAATCTTTTATGATTAATACATAAAAAGGAAGGAGCAATCCTTCCTTTTTTGTATTGTTGACTTGTCTGATTAAAAAATACCGCTTTAAAAATAAAGCGGTATTTTTTAGTATATAATCGATATAAATCAAGCCTTTATATTTATTGTCTTTACTTTTTCTATTATTGATTGTTTAATCGATGATTAATGATGATTAATATTGATTATTAATATTATAATAATTATAATACTTAAATTCCTGCCTTTTGCAAGACATACCTAAGTATTGCCACTACGGTCTTTGAATCTCTTATAGTGTTGTCTTTTATCATATTCAATGCGTCATCGAGCTTTATCCTTCTTAAATTCAAAAGTTCATGCTCGTCAAGGTGACTTTCTCCAATCTCAAAATCTTCGGTATAGAAGATGTGAAGAGGCTCGTCAGTATATCCGGGGCTTGGATAAATGAGTCCTAAATCTTTTAAAGATTTGGCACAAAGTCCCGTCTCTTCTTTTAGCTCTCTCATGCCACAATCATAGCTGCTCTCTCCTATATTCACTTTTCCTGCGGGTATTTCCAAAAGCATTTCATGATAGGGATATCTGTATTGCTCCACAAGATAAATGTAGCCTTCTTTGTCCACAGCAAGCACACTGCTACCGCCATTGTGATGGACATATTCTCTTTTGCTTTCACTGCCATCGGCAAGTAATACTTCGTCATTATAAAGGCTCAATATTCTGCCCTTGTATATCAAATTTTGTTTTTTTGTGTATTCTTTGCAATCCATAATATTACCTCAAAATTATTCTACTATATCAATCTTATCTTTGCAAGAGTATTTGTATTACCAAAATATTTTACTCATTATTTCCGTATTATATATGGGCTATTTAAAGACTTCTGATATGTTTTTCTCTCCACTCACCATATTGACATCTTATATTATATATCAAATTAGTGAATATAAAAAGAGGATGCACTGCATCCTCTTTTGTCTTTATCAAGTCTTTCAACTATCAAGCAAGCTCTTTTGCGGCTTCTACAATCTGCTTATAGACTTTGTCTACCTTGGTTGTGTAAGTCTTATCGCTGAAAAGACCAAGCTGCTGGAGAGTAGATACATCACTGCTCATTTCGTCCTTTGCCACTTTCTCATTGTTTTCTTTGATAGAAGTGGTCTCTACTGTGATCTTTTCAATCTTGCTTCTGTCTTCGTTGCCTTCTTCATCCTTAGCATATTCAATTACTACTTCATAGCTATATACATAATCATCGCCTTTGACATACATTGTTGTGTCTTCGCCGTCAGCATTCTTTTCTGTCTGAGTGGTGATAGTACCCTTGTTGTCATCTACGGGCTTGCCTGTCAACATGATTATATGAATACCATATTCGTTTACGATAAATGATATTTCTGCACCGCTTGCAGTGACCATTGTATATACATCGGCAGAAAGCATATCTTCGCCTTCGCCTACTGAAGACTCCATAGTCTTCTTATAGATTGTATAAGCACCGTTCGCACTCTTGAGAATTTCAGTAGAGCCGTTGTAGCTTGCTGTGCCTGTCTCAGAAGTAGCATCTTGAGAATAGTCATTGATAGCCATTGAGCCTACGCCGGCACCTGTCAATGCTCTTGCAAGCACGGTATATTCTTCTACATAAGAAGTAGCCTGACCTTCGGGAGTGACGAGATAACTGTCAGAAGAGAACATTCCTTCATCGTCATTTACAAGATACAACCAATCATTGAAAGCTTCCTTGGAAGCATACTCTTTTACAAGGTATTTTTCCAAATCGCTCATATTCTTGTCTTCTGCATACTTGACAGCCATATCTACTTTTGACTGGATGTCTTCTGCCATTGCATACAATATAGTGAGATAACTTACGGCAGGATTTGCATAAGCATCTTCTTTGCCATCGATTGAAGCATCGGTATAAGCGTCTTTGAGCTCATCCTCATCGGGATCGTAATCGGGATTGGAAACATTTACATTGATACCGAGTTTTGCATAAAGTTCAATCATATCTTTATCGAGGTCGCCTACAAATCCAGTAGCAATCGCATCACGATATTCTTTTGCAAGATCTTCATTTTGTGCGAAAATGCTTGTGAGCTGTTTTACACCCTCGAGCTGACTGTCGCTAAACTTCAACAAAATGCTCTTAACCTGCAAATAATCTTTGCTGGGTGCGGCATATACATAAGTACTGCTATCGAGTGCGGACTTGAAAGCGTCATGCTCTACATAATTCTTTACATCCTGAGCAACTTGCTTGTCGTATTTGATTTGTACATTAGCATTTACTTTTTCTGCATCGAGTTCTTCACCGATTTGCTTTTGATACTTATCTACAATGTAAGTCTGCATTTGCTGTACAAGGAAATAATCATAATCCATGTATTGATCCTCAAGAGATTCTCTCAAAGTCTTGAGGGCTGCTTTCATGTTGTCATACTTATCCTTGTTGGAAATTTCCTTTTTGATAAGTTCGTTTACATAATTGAAGAAATATGTTCCGTCAACATCATCGCCGATTTCGATATCATAGAGTTGTTCAAAATACTCTATCATAGCCTTTTCAGAATTGATATCGGCATTCTCTTTGTATTCGGTATCCTCTTCCTCTTCTTTTTCTGTCTTCTGAGTACGAGCAGTCAACAAATCTTCATCATCTGTCGTATCCTCTTCTGTATTCTCTTCCTCATCAGAGCTTTCGTTTTTGTCGTTTTCATCCTCCAATTCGGTGATATTGTTGTTCCAGCTTTCCTGGAATTGAGCATTTGCCTGCTCTATACAATATCTGTACTCGTCAAGTGTAAGGAACTTCTTATAAGCTTCAGCTTCGCCGTTCTTTGCCTTGTAATCATTCCAAGCACCGAGAGTAGAAAACTCTGTCTTAAAGCCGGAAGGCAAAGCATTTGTATCGAACAGATATTCCTGTGCGTACAAAATCACAAGCTTTTGCTTTGTAAGGTTGTCGTAAAAATACTCTACGACTTCTTCTGCACTCATACCATAATATGACATATACATAGCGGCATAAGTCTGGACATAAGTCATAACTTCGCCCTTGTATAATACTGAAGATATAACACCACTGTCCTTCGTATCATAATTGATAGTAGCTACAACCTGATGATAATCTCTGTTGCCGTCCTTTGTAAACAAGTCGCAACCTACGAAAAACGAGGTCACCATAACAAGTATAAGCAAAAGGACAATAACTTTTTTCTTCATACATTACTCCTTATATTATAATAATATAATATTACGCATAATCTATTATACACAAACAAATTGGTATTGTAAACACTTTTCAGGCAAAAGTTTTGGTGCATTTAAGTAAAAAATTTTTAATATCAGACAACTTTTGATTTACTGAGCCCAATTTGCTCTCAAAAATAAGTCTGGGACAATCCTCATAAGTGAGATTTACCGCTTCGCCCAAATCTCCCACTGCCATCATTATATTTTTGTCTTTAAAGCATTCGCTGCTTGCAAAAGTGAGTATTGCCGCTTTGGGAGAAAGATCTATTTGTTTTATGTTTATCTTGCCGGCAAGGTTTCTTATAAGACCTACTTCGAGAAGGTTTTTCATATCCTCGGGCATTTTGCCATAGCTTTCTTCTATGCTTACTTTGAGCTTGTCAAGACTCTCTTGATTGTCAAGATCCAATATCTTGCGATAAAGTCTCATTCTCATATCTTCGTCTGCTACATACTTTCTGTCGATATATGCACTGAATGACAAGTTGAGTTTGACTTCTTTTTCGCCTTCTGATGATATGCCCTGAAGCTCGTCAATAGTCTCTTTGAGCAGTTTGCAATACATATCATAACCGACTTTTTCGATATGTCCGTGCTGCTCCTTGCCCAAGATATTGCCGGCACCTCTTATCTCGAGATCTCGCATTGCTATCTTGAATCCGCTTCCAAGCTCTGTATAGTCGAGTATCGCCGACAATCTCTTTGTCGCATCGCTCGTCATAACGCTGTCGGGATTGACGGTAAAATAGGTATATGCAAGTCTGTTGCTTCGTCCCACTCTGCCTCTTAATTGATACATCTGCGAAAGCCCCAGCCTGTTGGCATCGCAAATTATGAGAGTATTGGCATCGGGGATATCTATACCGTTTTCTATAATTGTGGTACTTACAAGCACATTGTATTCCTTGTCATAAAATTTCGATATCTTTTCTTCAAGTTCTTCCGGCGTCATTCTGCCGTGTGCATAATCTACTTTCGCCTGAGGGACAAGAGACGCTATCTTGCCTGCAAATTTTTCTATACCGCTAACTCTGTTGTAAAGCACAAAGACCTGTCCGTCTCTCGCAAGCTCTCTCGTGATTGCGTCCACGATAAGTCCATCACTCAATTCGCATACATAAGTCTGCACGGGCAATCTGTCTCTCGGCGGAGTCTCGAGTACGCTTATATCTCTTATGCCCGTCAAAGCCATATTCAATGTTCTGGGTATAGGCGTAGCGGACATAGTAAGCACATTGACATTTTTCTTGAGTACCTTTAGCTTTTCTTTGTGCTCCACGCCAAAACGCTGTTCTTCGTCAAGCACAATAAGTCCCAAATCGTGAAATCTCACATCTGCCGACAACAATCTGTGAGTACCTACCGCCACAAGCGATTTGCCCGTGGCAAGTCTTTTGAGCGATTCTTCTATCTCCTTGTTTGTCTGCAACCTGCTTATAAGCTCCACATCCACGCCAAATTCTTCAAATCTTTTTTTTGCGGTGTTGTAATGCTGTCTTGCAAGTATAGTGGTGGGACAAAGTATTACGGCTTGCTTGTTGTGACAGATAGTCTTAAAGACTGCTCTTAGAGCCACTTCCGTCTTGCCGTATCCCACATCTCCGCAAAGAAGTCTGTCCATGATAATGCCTCTTTGCATATCGCTCTTGATTTCAGAAATAGCAGTGAGCTGGTCGGGAGTGGGCGTATAGGGAAATGCGTCTTCAAACTTTTTTTGAAGATAATCATCATCTTCGTATTTATAGCCTTGTCTTAATTGCCTTTTTGAGTACAAATCGAGAAGGTCGATCGCCATTGCCTTGATAGAGGCTTTTACGCTTTTCTTTACCTTGTCAAAATCCTTGCCGCCTATAAGCGAAAGTCTGGGCTCTCTGTCGCTGCCGCTATATCGGGACAATCTGTCGAGCTTGTCTACGGGCACATAAAGCAATTCATTGTTGCGATACTCTACGACAATATATTCGGCATTTATATTGCCCATTTCTATAAACTTCGTGCCGAGGCACTTTCCTATACCGTGCACCTCGTGTACGACATAATCCCCCACCTTGGGCATGGTAAAACTTCTTGTCTTTTCTACCTCAGCTTTTTTGCGTAATCTTGTCACATCTTCTCTGCCAAGCACGGCGAGTTTTGCCTTTGTATAGATAAATCCCTTGGAAATTTCTTCAGGCAACAAGAATATTCCCTGACGCTTTTTGTCAAGCTCTTTTACAAAGCTGCATCCCACATCCTCATTCATAAGATTTTGTCGGAGGCTTTTTGCAGATACTTCGTCTCCCGTACAAATAAGCACTGTATAACCCGATTTGTCAAAAACTTTTAAGTCATTGACAAGAGCATCGAAATGCACAGAATAATTGTTGACGGGAGAAGTATTGAGATTGAAAACTTCCTGAGGAGAAAACAAAGTATTTGTCGATGTGAGATAAGACATGCTTATCTTCTGACACTTGTCGAGTCTTTGCACAAACTCGCCTTTGTCCATGAGCGAATAAGAATGTTCTTTGAGTGCTTCGCCCGTTGAGGCAAGCTGTTTTACTCTGACATAATGTTCTTTTAGATAAAGATTTATCTGCTCGTCTATACCTGAGGGCTCTTCCAAGACAACGACCGAATTGTCATCGAGATAATCAAACACCGTGAGCATCTTGTCTTTTACAAATGGAATAAGCCATTGCATGTCTTGACAGCAGACCGTTGACATAGCAAGATGAGAATATGTGTTTTGCATTATGTCCGAGTTGTCGCTCGGCAATCTATCCACGACTTTTTTTACCTTGGCAAGTCCGTACTCTATGACCTCGTTTGAAAAAAGCAAGTCATTGTCGGGCATAAGCTGTACATCCTCGACTTCTCTTACCGTCATCAAAGTCTCGGGATGATACTGCCTGATATTTTCTATCTCGTCATCAAAAAATGATATTCTCACAGGCATATCGAGCTGTGAAGGGAAAATACTCACGATATCGCCCGCCACGGAAAAACTGCCTTTTTCTTCCACTACATCTTCTCTTGCATATCCCATAGTAGCAAGCTTGTCGATAAGCTCGTATATGTCAATTCTCATTCCCTTTGACAATTTGAGAACATTGTCTTTTACGGATTTTTTTCTGGGAAGATATTGAAGAACTGATTGAGGAGTAGCGACTACGCATTGGAGTTTTCCGCTTGCCCAATCATAAAGCGTATTTATTCGCTGAGATAAAATGCTTTTAAAATATGTCTTTCGGGACAAAAGCAATTCTTCGTTGGCAGGCAAAAATGCCACCTTGTCCCCGTAAAAATCTTTAAGTCTGTTGAAAATCGTAGTGGCTTTGAAAGAATCTTTTGCGACAAACAAAACAAATTTGTCGAGCTTTGACGCTATGTGGATTCTCTCGCCTTCTCCTACTGAAAAGACAGCACAATCACGCCCCTCCTGAACTTTATCATACAGGTTGGTCAATGTGCTGTCGAGATTATTTAATTTGAGCAACTCTTGGATATTCATTTTTGATTATGTTTTTACCTCGAGCCTTTTATTTAAATGCCAAAAACAATTTATTTAATTATTACGGCAATCGCACTTTTTATCTTTATCGCATATCGAATGATAAATAATCCGACAGCGATATATCTATTAAGCCTATACAAACTATACAAGTTCAAGCTACACAAGTTTTCCGTTGAGTTTTCTCATAAGAGCATCGATATCCTTGTCAATCATATATTGCCATATACCTTCGCTCACTTTGTCAAAAACTTTGTTGAGAATAGCGAGTTTTTCCCCGCCCACTTTTGAGAGGACATAATCTTTGAGGTCTCTGTTTCCTCTTTCGTCTCCTACTCCTATACGCACTCTCGGTATGGCGGTGGTCGAACATTCCGCAACAATGTTTTTCATGCCGTTGTGGCTGCCGCCGGAGCCTTCCTTGCGTACTCTCACATTGCCCAAAGGCAAATCTATGTCGTCATAAATTATAAGCACATCGGATGTGGAAAACTTGTGCGTTCCCATAAGCTCTTTTACGCTTTCGCCCGATAAATTCATATATGTCTGAGGCTTTGCTATCACCTGTTTTTCGCCGCCGATATAGTCTACGCAATATTTTGCCTTGCAGCCGTTTTTATCAAGAGCCTTTCCCAATTTTGACAAAAGACAATCCACTACCATAAAACCCATGTTGTGGACTGTTCGTTCATATTGTTTTCCGGGATTGCCAAGACCTACAATAAGCATATCTTCACCTCATATATTTGTCGTGATTATGTCGTGCATAATATTAAACAAAATTTTTTAAATCTTGTCAAGACTTTTGACAATCTTCTTTGCTTTTTTGTTTTTGCTCTTTTATTTCTTGTCTTTTTTGTCTGAAGTATTCTTTGAGTACTTCTGCACATTTTTTCTGCATTATACCGCCTTCCACATTGGGACGATGATTAAATCTCACATCGCTGGGCAAATCGTATAATGTACCGCAGCAGCCCGCTCTCTCGTCATACGCCCCGAAAAATATATTTCCTATCCTAGCGTTTATCAATGCTCCCGCACACATAGGACAAGGCTCGAGCGTGACAAAAATATCGCACTCGTTGAGTCTCCAATCGCCTATTACCTTGCAAGCCTTTTGAAGTGCCACTATCTCTGCGTGATACAAGCTGTTTTTCTTTTGCTCTTTTATGTTGTGAGCTTTTGCTATAATCTTGCCGTCTTTTACTATTACCGCCCCGACAGGCACTTCGTTTATAGCCATAGCTTTTTGAGCTTCTTTTAAAGCCCAACGCATATATCTTTCTTTTTGTGCTTTTGACAGATTGTGGAATCTGTTGTGCTGATTTATATCCATATAAATATCATATCATATTAAGAGATTTTTGCCAAAACAATTTGTCCAATTTCTTTTTTATCAATCATTTATGCAAAATTATATATTTTCGGGCATAGATTATACTATGTACGACTTAACGAATTTACAAGAAGATCTCAACATTCTTTATGCTCAGGGAGCAGAAGTCTTCGATATAGGTTATACCTTGCTGGGAAGGCCTATTCCCTGCGTATTCAAAGGCAGCAAAGAAGGCGGTCAAGTACTTGTGCACGCATCCATTCACGCAAGAGAATGGGTGACTACTCCTCTCGTCCTAGAGATGATGAAAAACTACAACGGCAAAGGCGGTATCTGGTGTGTGCCTATGGTCAACATTGACGGAGTGCTTCTTTGCCAGCAAGGGCTCAAATCTATCGGCAATCAGAGCTTGGAAGAATTTTTGCTCGATGTCAACAACTCTTCTTTTGATTTTTCTCTTTGGAAAGCCAATGCTAGAGCGGTAGACCTCAATGTCAATTACAATGCCCGCTGGGGAGAAGGTGCTCAGAATATTACCTATCCCGCACCTGCAAATTATATCGGGCAATATCCTTTCAGCGAGGCAGAAAATATTGCCTTAAGATTGCTCACCGAAAGAGTAAAGCCGTCAGTCACATTGAGCTATCACGCAAGGGGCAATGTAATATTCAAAGGCTTTTCTTGTCTCGATCCCAACAAAGAAGGTGCCCAGCTTATTTCCAATGCCACCGATTATCCTTTGCTCGATTCTTTTGACAGCACGGGCGGATACAAGGATTGGTATGTGGCTACTTTTCAAAAACTCGGACTTACGATAGAAGTCGGCGACAACGATATACCCTATGACAAACTTATAGATTATCTGCCGTCTATCTATGATAAAAACAAAGATGTACTCGATATAGCAAGTCAAATAGCTTTGGAAAACTGATATATAAAAAAAGAAAAAAGCCCGCTCCTTTGCGGGCTTTATCATACCGATTGAAATTTTATTTGTTTATTCGTTGTAGATATTGTTGCCTTGGCTGTCTATTGCCACTACCACGGGAAAATCCTTTACCCATATTCTTCTTACCGCCTCGGTACCCAAATCTTCAAAATACAATACTTCGGCTTTTTCTATACATTTGCTGTATATCGCTCCCGCACCGCCAATCGCCGCAAAATATACACAGCCGTTGCGGACAAATGCGTCTATACATTCTTGCGAGCGTTTGCCTTTGCCTATTTGTGCCAAAAGCCCATTGTCGAGCATAAAAGGAGTGTATTTGTCCATTCTGCAAGAAGTAGTAGGTCCTGCACTGCCAAGCACCTCGCCTTCTCTTGCGGGACAAGGTCCCATAAAGTATATTGTTTCGCCTTTGTATTCAAAAGCTTGTTTGCCGTCAAGAATACTTTGATAAAGCCTTTTGTGTCCTGCATCTCTGAATACGAGCATATCGCCTGTGAGCTGAACTCTGTCGCCCACTCTGAGTTTTTTGAGCTCCTCTTTGTCAAAAGGCAGATTGAGTCTTATTATATCCTGCATACTTCTCCCTCCTTTTTGCCGTCAATGACAAAGCTGTCGGCTCTTGAACAATGACACAAAACATTTATCGCCACCGGCAATGAGGATATGTGCGTGGGAAAACTCTCTATAAAGAGTCCCAGACAGCTTGTCTTTCCTCCAAAGCCCTGAGCACCTATACCCAAATCGTTTATTTGCTCAATCAATTCTTTTTCAAGTGCATCGAGTACGGGGTCGGGATTGGTGCTTCCTATCTTTCTGAAAAGAGCATGCTTTGACATAAGCGTGGCTTTTTCAAGCGTTCCGCCAAGTCCTACTCCCAAAATAACTGGCGGACAGGGATTGGAGCCTGCTATCCTAACGCTCTCAACGATGAGCCTTTTTGCTTCTTCCAAGCCTTGGGCAGGATTGAGCATATACACCTTGCTCATATTCTCGCTGCCAAATCCTTTGAGCATGACTTCGACCTTAATGTCATCTCCCTCTACAAAAGTCGTATGTACTACGGCAGGAGTATTTGTGCCTGTATTCTTTCTCGATACGGGATCGAGCACGGATTTTCTGAGACTGACATAAGCTTTTTTTACTTCTTCGTCAATGGCTTTCTGAAGCAATTCCCCTGTGAGTATGACATTGTTTCCGATTTCCAAAAAGACTACTACCATGCCTGTATCCTGACATACGGGACGATGCTCTTTTATGGCAAGCTCTATATTGTCATTCATAACTTGCAATGCAAACTTTGTCGTAGCATTGTCTTCTTTTTCTAAAGCGTCCTTTATCGCTTTTTTGCAACTAGGCTCTACTTCGCAAGAGATTTTGTCGATACTCTCGCCTATCTTTTTTGCTATGTACTCAGTATTTATTTTTATCATAGTCTACCTCTTTACCACATTTTAACATAATATTATTTGTCTATACAATAAAAATATGCTAAAATATCTTTATTGAGGCAAAAAGAGGATTTATGGACTTTATCAACATTGCAAGCGGAAGCAAAGGTAATTGTACAATAGTGTCTACAAAAAACACTATGATTATGATAGACAACGGACTCAATATCCGCACCTTGCTAGAGCGTGTCCGCCTTGCGAATATCGACTTAAAAAAAGTTTCGGCTTTGCTCATAACGCATGAACACAGCGACCATATCAAAGGCATAGCACCGCTTCTTGGCAAATATTCTTTTCCCGTATATTGTCACGAGCAAAGTCAATCGGGGCTAGATGCAAAAGTCTTTCCCTATCTTGCCTGCCAGAATATGGACATACCTTTTGAGATAGGCGATATACAAATCAATCCGTTCAGACTTCCCCACGATTCAAATTATAATCTCGGTTATAGACTGTCAGACGGCAAAAACACCATAGCAATCGCTACGGACCTAGGAAGTATGAACGATGCTATTTTTGACAATCTTAAAAACAGCGATCTTGTTATGCTTGAATCCAATCACGATGTGCAAATGCTCAAAAACGGCGATTATCCCTTTTTGTTGAAACAACGCATCTTGAGCAAAAACGGACATTTGTCGAATGACGATTGTGCAGATACAATAAGCAAGCTCACAAAGACAGGTACAAAGCACTTTGTTCTTGCTCACCTAAGTCAGGACAACAACACTCCCGAGCTTGCATTCGAATGCACGGAAAAAGCTCTTTATAAGCAAAATATCAAAGAAGGCGTGGACGCCTATGTCGATGTGGCAATGCAATTCAAATCCATGCAAAAAATAAATCTCGAATAATACCCTAAAGGAGCAATCTATGGGCGACACTCAAAAAACTTTTAAAAACTTTTTAAAGAAAAAAACTCCTTCACTTGAGTTTTATGACGCAAGTGCGATGTTTATAGTACAATTCATTTTGCAGTTTATGTTGCAACTAATCATGATGGTATTGGGATATATCATAATCGCAGATTTGTTGCATGCCGATACCACCACTCAAGAAGGGCTTGACGCCGTCACAAAAAAGTTTTCTGCTTTTACGGCATCTACTGCGGGATTGACTATCATCACGCTTATGAATGAAGCTACGATGATACTTTCTCCTCTTGCGTATTGGAAAGTAAAATGTTTTAATGTATTCAAAGGCATAGGTTTCAAGCGAAAAGTAAACGGCGGACAAATCGCAATGACTTTGCCTATTGCGTTGATGCTCCTCATGGGATTTATGCCTATTGCCAATTTATTTGTCAACCTTGTGTATATGACAGGCTATAAATATACGGGTGCAAACATCGTAGTTGACAGCTTTGGAAAACTCGTGCTTTTCCTTGTCACCACCGCCACAATCCCTGCCGTATGCGAAGAGATACTTCACAGAGGTATGATTGCCCGTGCAGGCAGCAAAATTTCATTTGTGGCAGGACTAATTTTGAGCAGTACGATATTTGCATTTATGCACGGCTCTCCCGTACAACTCGTTCATCAGTTTTTCGTAGGCGTGGTATGCTCGCTCGTATATTATATGACGGCAAGTATATGGATACCTATACTTGTGCATTTCTTCAACAACGCAATCACTCTTATCGCAAGCTACTTAAACTTTGTCATCAACGATTCTACCACAATAAACATACCTTGGTGGGGATTTGTTCTTATGTGCGTAATCGGTATCGCAGGACTTATAGGATGTCTTATAGCGATGTATGTTATAAGCTATAAAAAGCGAGTAAAAGAAGATTTGGCAAAAGATACAGATACGACAATCAACGATACAGAAAGCCAGAATGAAGATATCTTGGCTCAAGAAAATACAGAAGAAAAAGCTCCCGCTTGCGACAGCGACAATAATATAGATACAGAAGTCGTATATATAGGAAAACGCAAAAAAGCAATCAAAGTCTTCCAAGAAAAAATGGCATATCTCTTTACTACTCCCGAGCAAATCGAAGAAGAAAAGAGAAAACAGGAAGAAATTGAAAGTCAGCTTGCCGAATACTCGCCCGAAAAGAGAGAAATATTCTATTCTATGCAAAAAGAAGAGGATGTGGAGCTTAAGAAAAAGAACAGCCGAGGCATAATATTCGGCTTGGTAGTAGTGTTTGTGATATGGCTTATCAATACTATCGGAGGATATTTTGGATGAATATCCGAATAGTATGCGTAGGAAAGCTCAAAGAAAATTATCTCAAAGAAGGCATAGACGAATATCTCAAAAGGCTTTCTAGATTTTGCAAGACGGAGATAATCGAAGTCAATGAGGAATTGTGCACGGATATGTCTTGTCAGAACATTCTCCGCACAAAGCAAGCCGAGGGCGAAAGAATATTGCAAAAGCTCAAAGGATATTGCATATCTTTGGATTTAAAAGGAAAAATGCTCACAAGCGAAGAGCTCAGCAAAAAACTTACCTCTCTAAAGACTGAAGGAGTATCTACCATAACTTTTGTGATAGGAGGCTCATACGGACTTTCTCAAAATGTGCTGGACAACTGTCAGATGTCTTTATGCTTTGGCAAAATCACCTATCCTCATCAACTTATTCGTCTTGTGCTTACCGAGCAGATTTACAGATGTTTTATGATAGAAGAAGGAAGCTCTTATCATAAATAATCTGATTATGTTTTAGCTTTTATCAAAAGACAAGAATCATTACAGACAAAAACGACAGCGTGTTTGCTGTCGTTTTTAATTATAATCTTATCGATGCAAGTCTTTCTCTATGACTTTTTATCTTCGTCTTCCAAAAGACTTTCATTATCTTTTTTCTCGAGGCTGTCGCCTTGCTCGATGTTTTTTGATTGAATTGAATCTGTATCTGAAGAGTTTTCGTTTTGCACAAACATTTGCTCTTGCAAGATATCTTGAGCCGCATTCTCGTTTGTCTCCGCTTCCATAGCTACTGTAAAGCCCATTTCCAAAGCTTGTTCTCTTGTCAAGACGCCAAGCTCGATTGCTTCTTTGACATTTTCTTCTTCGAGCTCACCTGATTGCAAATCGTTTGTATAAGCTTTTATCTTCATATCTTTTGCCATCTCGAGCTGTTTCTTTTCGGTAAGGTTCCAGAAGAAGAAAGGTATCATCGCAAGTATGCCGCATACAATTCCCAAAACACACCAAATAATGAACACGCTTCTCATAACAACGGGATCTGCATAATCAGTTGACTCGTTTGCTCCGAATTTTTTGAGCAAATATGTGACGAGTGCTCCCGATGCAAGTCCGCATATAGTGGTAATTAACTGAGTGTACTGCGACATATATCCGTCTAGTCTGTCGCCCGTCTTCCATTGTTGATATTCACAATAGTCTGCCGTCATCGCAGGCGAAGTGACCGTCCATAATGCCGCAAAAATATTGTGCAAGAATATACCCACGAATATCAGATAAGGCGTCACAGACCATTCATACGCATAGATTACGAGTATAAGTATGAATACAGATAATACTGCCGAACCGCCAAATGACAAAAGCGTCATATTCTTTTTGCCCATGTGTTTTTGAATAAGAGGAGAAAACAACATTCCGGGCACAAAGCCTATCGCCATAAGAGTAGGAATTATACCTCTAAGAGTACCGCCCAAATCTCCGCCTATCATATATGCACATACATAGTTTACAGAAGCAAACAATGTTATTCTGCCAAACGCAAGAACCGTAGAAATATTGAACAGCCAGAAATATTTGTTTTTGAAGCTTTTTGCTATACCTGCCCAAAAACCAATGCTTGCCTTTGCTTTCTTTTCTTTGATAATTCTTTCCTTGGTACCGAAAAACATTACAAGTGCCAAAGCAACGCATATACAGCCCATTATAGGGAAGATAATCTGATAGGTATGAATATTTTCCATACCAAAGCCTAGTCCCATCTCTTTTATTTGTTCTGCCGTCAAATCGCCGTATTGATCTTTATAGACAAGTCCCATTTGTCCGTATACGCCGTTTGCGATAAGAGGGAACAACATCTGCACAATAGAAGGTCCGAGCGAATCGATTACACCGCCAACCGAATAGAGTTTTGTACGCTCGTTTGTGTTTGGAGTAATAACCTGAGACAAACCTACTCTGCCGAAAGAGAACAAACTATAAACAGTCAAAGCTATAAAATATATCAGTTGATATGAGCCGATTACAAGCCACTTTCTCGTCTGGGTATACTCTTGACCTTCGCCCGGCATAAATATGTTTGGAATAAAAGCCAAAAGCCAAAAACATGCTACGCTTGCAAAGCCTGCCCAAAGAAGATAAGGTCTGTATCTGCCCCACTTAGAATTGGTATTGTCTATGAGCCAGCCTACCAAAGGAGCTCTGAACAATGACAATATAGCCATAATCCAAGTAGTATAGAGCACTATCATCTGGTCAAAGTTGTAAACATACGCAAGATGAACGCCCATATTAATGGCAAAGTATTGAGTAAGGATACCCATACCCTGCACGCCCATACCGCCTACCGAATAAGCCATAAACTCTTTATTGGAGAGATAATAGCCTTCTTTCGCAGGGGTATTCCAATGCTGGAAAAAGTCTTTTACTAAAAAGCTGACCTTCTTAAAAACATTTTGTTTCGCCATAATTTTCTCTTTTAAAAACCTAATTGGGATTGATATGAATATATCGAATATAATTATAGCATTATAAAAGTTGTATCGTCAATGATATAAAAAAGAGTTTTTTATTCAAAGTAATAATTTAAAAAAAATATTAATTTTTATAAGAAATAACTTTAATTGACAAGCTTTATAAACGATGTCGCTTGACAAATAATAAGCTATAAAATATTATATTATCGAATCAATCAAAAATCCAAAGGAAAAATCTATGGAAAAATTCAAAGATATTCAAGGCTATATATTCGATCTTGACGGCACATTGTTTGACTCTATGCAAGTATGGATGGAAATATACAAGTCGCTTTTTACCGAGCATGGCAAGACAATGCCCGAAGGATATTTGTATCATGTCAATCATCTGAGTTTAGATGACGGAGCAAAATATACTGCCGAACATACAGATGTAAATCTTTCCAAAGAATACATCGCTGAATTTTGGAAGAAGAAGGCTCAGGACAAATACACAAACGAAGTAAAGCTCAAACCCTATGCCTACGAACTTTTGAACCTTTTGAGTCAAAAAGGAAAGCTTATGGGTGTTGCCACCGCATCAAACAAAGACAATGTAAGACCTTGTCTTGTCAACAACGATATTATAAAGTTTTTCCATTCTATCACATCGGTAGACGAAGTGCCCAGAGGCAAGGACTTCCCCGACATATATCTCAAGGAATGTCAAAAAATGGGACTTGAGCCCAAGCATTGTGCAGTGGTAGAAGACAGCTATGTGGGAGCATTGAGTGCAAAAAACGGCGGACTTTTGTCGATAGGAGTATATGACGAATCGGGAAAAGAACACAACAAGGACTTGAGAAAAAATTGCGATATCTATATTGACTCATTGAAAGAACTTTTGGAGCTTGTCTGATTTTTTAAGTAAATGCAATCAATCTGATTATCTCAAACAATATCATTTACTTGAATAAATATAATACACTAACATAAAATAGACTTGCCGATATGCAAGTCTATTTTATATATAATATTATATATATAATTATATATAGTTATATATACAATTTACCTAAGGCTTAAATTGTATATATAAAGGCTTTTTGCGTGTGCGTGCGTTATAATGCTTTTTCTTAAATTTTCGATAAAGAAAAATGATAATCCCTCTCTAAAGAAAAAAGGACGAATATTCGTCCTTTTTATTTTTAAAAATTCATCTTAGCCGATAGGGACTATGATTTCCATATCCGAATCGGGATAAGAACAGCAAGGGTGGAAATATCCGAATTTTTCATCGGCAAGTCTTCTCTTGTCTGCACCTGCAATAGTAAATTTACCGCTTACAAGCTTGCTGTGGCAGAATCCGCAACCGCCGGCTCTGCACTTTGAAGGCACTTTGAGTCCTGCTCTTTCGAGTGCTACGAGTACAGTCTCTTCGGCTTTTGCCTTGACATCGTATACCTCATCCTGAATATGAACTTTGATTTTGTAATTCTTGGGCTTGATATCACGATTGCCTACGCAGTTTGCCTCATGCTTGACATATTTTCCACATACTCCCAAAGCTGCAAGCTCTTTGTCTACAAAATTGTACATTGCCTGAGGTCCGCAAAGCATTGCGGTATATTTTTCAGGAGCGTATTTCTTTATTATTTCCTTTGTGATAAATCCGCTTTCATAGCCTTTTATGTTTTCATCGCTGAGTACATATACGATTTTGAATTTATCGCTTTGCAATTCTTCGAGTCTGTCTCTAAAAATAAGATCCTTGCGTGTTTTAGCACCGTAAATCAATGTCATATTGAAGTCTTCGCTGCCTTCTTTGAGAGCCTGTGCCATGCTGTAAAAAGGCGTAATACCGCTGCCGCCTGCAATAGCCACAATATCTTTGCAGTCTTTCAATGCTTCAAAATGGAAATTACCCGAAGGATCGCCTACGATTACAGTGTCGCCTACTTTTGCGTTGTCAAACATATAGTCGCTGAAAAATCCCGCTTTTTTGATTGTCACGGAAAGTCTCTTTTCGTTGAGAGCGGTAAGAGGAGATGAAGATATTGCATAAGGTCTTGTCACTTCGCTGTCCCCTACTTTTGCGGTAATTGTCACATACTGACCTGCTCTAAAAATCATCTTGTTTGTCAATTCAAAGAAATAAGTCTTTGTATCAGCAGTCTCTTTCACTATCTCGACAAGCTTTGCTTGCTGATTGCCGGGGTGCAATATCTTTGCCGTTTCGTTTACTTTATAGCTCGAAGGCAAGGGTGTAGCGGGGGCATTCTCCAACTTTTCTCTACGAATACCTATCATTTTCTTAAATCTCAATAAATCCATAAATCCGAAGATCTGTTTCTTAAAACGATATGCCATATTTTAGCCCTCCCTCTTTATGTCGCCGACTGTCTGACGACCTGATATATCGCCTGAGAAGTAGGCACTTGAATAGCCCGACAATCTCATTGCAAAACCGCCTGCAAAACGCAAACCTCTGATTTCTCTGTCCTCATGGTCCTCGCCCATCATCATAAGTCTAGGAGTAAGTCCGTCCCAATACTGTGATTCATAGCCATATATGTCGCCTTGAGGATGCAGACAATATCTCGCATAAGTCATAGGTGTAGCGATAGATATTTCTTCGATACAATCGCTTATCTTACAGCCTGTATCCTTCTCAAATCTCTCTATCATCTTCTTTGCTACCCATTCTTTTGTATTGACATAATCTTCAGGCTTTACATTTGCCCAATCATCGCTCATATACAATGTGGTAAAATACATCATTGTAGTGCCTTCGGGCGAACATTCGGGATATGCTCTGTTGAGACATACCGTAGCCTGCACTTCATTGGTCTTGATGCTCTTCATTATGTCATATTGTTTTGCAGTGTCCATAGTGTCATACAAGAAGTAGTTGTGATTCTTTATGCCGAGTTCGTCACAAGATTTGTTGAGTCCCAAGAACATTGTAAATCCTCTTCCTGCAAATTTACGAGCATTGACAGCACGCACTATTCTTTCAGGTACATTATCAATCATTCTGCCATAGACGATATGAGGCGAACAGTTGGCTACAATATGTCTTGTAGCAATCTTCTTTCCGCCTTTCAGTACTACGCCTGATACGCCGTTTTCGTCAGTAAGGATTTTTTGTGCTTCGCTGTTGAACCATACATCTCCGCCGAGTTCTCTTATTCTGTCTACCATGGCAAGAGATATCTCGTGCGAACGCATTTTGGGCATAGCCGCACCTTTTGTGATGTATCTGTACACCATTGACGCATAGTGAATAAAGCTCAAATCATCGCAGTGAGCACCGAGATAGCACCAATAAGCATTGAGAATGTCTCTGGCTTTCTTGGGCATCTTAATGGCTTTCAATACTTCGTTTACAGAATAAGAACCTACTCTTACAAAGTTGCTGTATTGAGAAAGCATAACTTTTTGATCAGTTTTGCCGTTTGTAGAATTGGTATAAGCCTGAGCGGCATGAATTTCTTTGCAAAGGGCAAAAAACTTTTCCATAGAAGGTCTGCTGCCGGGAACATAAAATTCCATTTTTTCAATAAATTCATTGACGCCGAAAGGCATAGTAGCATCGATATTTTCCTCTCTGGAAATAACTCTGTATGCCTCAGGAATTTGCAACCAATCGATTTTGTCCGTGACTCCCAAAGAGTCAAACAAATCTCTTACATCGCCGTTGTTTTCCTTTGTGCCGAAATCATTGAGTTCGTGCAATGAAGCTTCGAATTCAAATCTGCCACGCTTAAAGCTTGTAGCAAAGCCGCCGGGGATATTGTGTTTTTCCACAAGCAAAACCTTGTATCCGCCTTGAAGCAACCTTATTGTAGCTACCAAACCGCCATTACCGGCACCGATAACGACTGCATCGTACTTTAACATATTAGCCTCCTTTTGATTGATAAAACCATTGTATAATTATTTTTTTTGTGTATGATAAAGGACAAGTCCTTTGAATGTTTCGGTAAGCATATCGTATATTTCTTCTTGAGAAAAACTTGCCGTATCTGTCGCCACCATAGTGGCTATGCCGTGAGAAAACAACCACATTTCTCTCATTACCTTCTTTGCGTCTTCATGAGACAAAGAAGATTGACTCATTAGAGCATCATAGATAAATGGAAAATCATTTATAACTTCTAAAGTATCTTTTGACTTTTTTTCGCTCATAAACAATGCTTTGAAAAGCTGTTTTTCTCTATTTGCAAAACGGATATAATTAATACCGATAGCCTTATATGCGTTGACTCCTTGGATATCCTCGGACAAATACTCTTTAAAAAGCCCATAAGCTCGCATAAGAGCGACTTCTTTTATCTCGTCCATATTCTCATACCACCAAAAAAGCGGTTGAGTCGAACAATTCAATTTCTTTGCCAGATTTTTTGCACTCAAAGAAGGCAATCCTTCTTTTTGCAAAAGCTCAAAAGCCGTATTTGCTATTTGCTCTTTTGAAGTCTTAATCTTCGGGGGCATAATCCCTCCCACTATTTCTATCTTGATTATATAATACCCGTTATGTATCAAAATGTCAACACTTTTGTTAAAATTTTAACATAATTTACATAAATTGCCATTATAAATACATTTTATGGACTTTTTTGAGTGATATATTGTATATTGCCAAAACTGCTATTTGAAAATTTAATTATATAATCTTGTCAATAAAGTATATGCAATAAATATTTTTATATCAAAAAAAACCACTCCGAAAAGGAGTGGTCATTAAATTCTATTTAATATTTTTAGATAGGCAAAACTTTTTCTGCTCTGAATTTTTCTACTTCTGCACCATCCCTGAAAAAGAAAACTTTTACGAGTCCGTCATTAGAAGCAAACACAACTATCAATTCAGCATTTATATCGACAGAAGGATTTTTTGCCTGAATGTCTGTGAGATTGGGAGTCTCATAATCTGTCGCCACCACAGGATAAGGATAATCGTCTCCGTACAATTCTACTATTTTGTTTACTACGCTTTGTGAATTGATTACACCGCCCATTCTGTTGATATCCGTCATGGCATTCAATGCTTCAGTAGCAATTTGATCCACATATATATCGTCAGCTTGGTCTGTGGTACTGCTCAAATAATGCATGGTAACAGGAGTAGCAACTACCGCCAAAATACCAATTATAGCTACCACTACCAACAATTCTACGAGCGTAAAACCTTTTTTAGTATTTTTTCTCATATGCCCCCTATTATCTTTATTCTACTGCCCAGCCAGAACCCGTCTCACTAGGAACAAAAGAAAATGATGATACATCAGCCTCTCCCCATTGTACCTCAAATGAAGAATAAGGGAAAGTAGCCATCTTACTTGAAATATCGCTTGCAAAAACCGTAACTTTGAATTGGTCTTCGCCGTCTTTTTCTACTAAGACTTTTGTCACATATTCGCAATAAGGCATTTGCTCGCCAAGTATATCGAGCATACCTTGTTTTGTGACCATACCATCTTGTTTGGTGGCAATGATTGCCATACTTTCGGTAATGGTATTTATCACATTTAAAGTTTCGTTGTCAGCCATGGACTTTTTTGCATCTCCCACATACTTTATAGTAGCAGGAACAGCCACAGCCGCTATTATTGCAACGATTGCAATAACCACAATCAGCTCTACCAAAGTAAAGCCTTTCTTTTTGCCTCTCATACACTCCCCCTTAATAAATACCTATGCACTTGCGGCTAGACGCCGCAAGTGCGGTATTTTTCAAATATTTGTCTTGCTACTATTAGGTGCCACTGGGAGCAGTAGCTGCTGTCCAACCAGCTTCGCTGTTAGAACCGGGAGCTGTCAAAGTAATAGCTGCAGGAATTGACAATGCATAGCTTGATGTAGAATATGTCTTGGATGCATTAGCACCATCTTGTGTAGAAACTACTGTAATTGTGAAAGAACCGTCAGCTACTGCTGTCACTTCTACTTTCTCTGTATGCTGTGTAGTAGGCATCATTTTATCCAACAATTCCTTGAGGCTGCCTTCGTCAAGAACGCCGTCACCGGTAGCCATGAGGTCAGTAAATCCTGTCTCTATTGTGCTCAAAATGCTGCTTGTTTCACTCTTTGCAGTAGTCACTCTTGCTTCGTTAACATATTTGATTGTTGTAGGTACGGCAACTGCTGCGATGATTGCGATAATCGCGATTACTACAATAAGTTCTACGAGAGTAAAACCTTTTTTCTTAGATTTTTTCAAATTAGCTATCATAATATCCCTCCGTATTTGAAAATTAATTATTTTTTATTTTATATCTGCCTTAGCAGTTATAATCTTTTTATCAGGTGACAGTATAAATTATACGCTTGTATTCATCAAGACTCGTCACACCTTTATGAACGAGTTCTCTCAAGCTGTCTGCCAAGAACACCGCTCCGTTTTTGATAGCTTCTGTTCTGATTTCGTCTGTTCCCTTGCCCGCTGTAATCATCTTTTTCATATTGTGGTCAAGTTCGACTATTTCGTAGACAGCTATACGACCGCTGTACCCCGAATTGTTGCATTCAGGACAGCCTACCGGCTCGTATATATCTTTTATCGTCATATCCTCAAGCAAGTTTTGGTCCGTATTGTCTGCGGGACGCTTTTTCTTGCAATAAGGACAAAGTCTTTTTACAAGTCGCTGAGCTATAATAGCATTGACTGAAGCAGATACCAAATAAGGAGGTATTCCCATATCAATCAAACGAACTATCGTAGCGATTGAGTCATTGGTGTGCAGTGTGGACAATACCAAGTGACCTGTGATAGCGGCACGAGTAGCGATTTCTGCGGTCTCGTAGTCACGAATTTCTCCGACCATTATTACATCAGGGTCCTGACGCAAAAGCGATCTCAAGGCACTTGCAAAGGTAAGTCCTGCTTTCGAGTTTGTTTGTACCTGATTGACACCCATCATTTGTTTTTCGACAGGGTCTTCAACGGTAGTGATATTTATATTAGGTTGTCTCAACTTATTGAGTACCGCATACAATGTAGTTGATTTACCTGAACCCGTAGGACCTGTAACCAATATAATTCCATTGGGGGCACTCAATATATGATTGAATTTTTCGATATTTTCTTTGCTCATACCGAGCTGTTCGAATGACAAAAGATTTTCGCCGCCGGTATTGAGTAGACGCATAACGCACTTTTCGCCGTAAATTGTGGGAAGCGTGCTCACACGAAGGTCTACTTTGAATTCGTCTGTGATATAAGCAAATCTGCCGTCCTGAGGCACACGCTTTTCTGCGATATTCATACCCGACAAAATCTTGATACGGGATATGATGCTGTTGAGGGAACTTGCGGCAAGTCTCATGGATTCAACAAGGTCGCCGTCAATACGCATACGAATGATTACTTCTTTCTCAAACGGCTCGATGTGAATATCTGATACCTGACGGAGATATGCTTGATGTACAAGGTTGTTGACAAGTTTTACGACAGGAGTGTTGTTTACGCTTGTCTCGATTTCATCCATCTTCTTTGTCGTATCGCTCGACATAACATTGATGGTCTGCTGTACATCTTCTTGTTCTTCATGATAGAAAAGCTCTACATTCTTGTAATATCTTTCGATAGCATTCATAATACGCTCTTTTGTAGATAATACAATGATGGTCTCCATCTTCGAGCTCATCTTGATGTCTTCGAGTACGCCCATTTCTTCAGGATTGGAAATAGCAACTACTATCTTGTTGCTGCGGATATCGATAGGCATCAATTCGTATCTTCTTGAGAGAGTTTCGGGAACCAATTTAAGTACTTCAGGACGCTTTACTACCAATTCCTTGTTGATAAACTGGCAATCCATACGCTCGGCATAAGCCTCGAGCAACTGGTCCTCATTGAGGATGCCACGGGATATGAGTATTTGTCCTATTTCTTCATCGGGATGACTTCTCTGCCAACGCTTTGCGTCATTGAGTTGTTCTTGTTTTATAACCTTATTGTTGAGAAGAATTTCCCAAATCGCTGAATTATTATCCACTAATCTCCCTCCTTGTATATAAATTATATTACATTTTATTTACACTGTCAATATGCAATTTTCAAAAATATAAAAATATATATATTTATGTTATTTTTTTAACTATGTTATAAAATAATAATATAATTTGAGTACGCATTTATATTAATATATTAAAAACCGAGTAGTTTTGTATAGGCATTAATTATTAAATCGCCAAAATAGATAGTTATAATACTAGCAAGCACAATAAAAGGTCCGAAAGGTATAGCTTTGCCTTTGGGGATATCGTCTTCATCCTCATCTTCATCTGAGTTTTCCTTCTCCGATTGAGACTCATTTGCGATAGTATCCCTTTCTTCTTCCTGACAGCTTTCAGACTTAATATCCTTAGCTTCCTGATCATTTACAAAATTGTTTTCTGAAGTTTGATTTTCGCTATCGTCAATATTTATAGAATTTATCTTTTCTTCTGATGACTTTTCATCTTCGACTATCTCATCGCTCAAAGAGTTTTCGCTATCGCTATTCTCTTCATCGTCTTGAGCTTTTTTCTTTTGGATTATCATATAAATTACCGAAAAAATACCGCCGACTATTACAGATATTAAAAAAATCAAGAGTATTTTTTGCCAGCCGAAAAGCAAACCGAGTACAAAATAAAGCTTTACATCACCAAGTCCCATGCCGCCGAAAAGTGCGATTATGAGCATAGGAATACTTATACACACGCAGCCTATAAGTTTTGATTGCCACGAAACACCCGATATAGGGAAAAATGTGATAAGTCCTAAAAGCAAAATAGTGATATTGCTTGAATCGGGAATCTCGAATGTATCGAAGTCTATCATTGCTATTACAATAAGCACCGATACCAAGATATCGTATATAAGCGTCATCCAGCTAATACCGAATACTGCAAAATTGACTATCCAAAGAATGCAGTTGAGAAGCTCGATTACAGGATATCTCAAAGAAATATGAGCTTTGCAATTTCTGCATTTGCCACGCAAAATTATATAACTTAATACAGGAATATTGTCATAAGCCTTTATCTGTGCTCCGCAATTAGGACAAAAGGAGCGAGCTTTAGAAAAAAATTGCCCCTTGGGCAAGCGATAGATAACAACATTCAAAAAACTACCTATCGCCAAACCCGTCAAGGCACTTAAAATATAAAACAAAACATTCAATCCCATAATTTTAACCCGTCATAAACTTTATTACAATTCTTGCCGCCGAAAATCAGTTGTAATAGCAAACAAAATTGTTTTGTCCTTCAAATACTACTTCCAATTCGTTTTTCTCTACATTCAAAAGATTTATAGTCTCTTTTCCCGATGCTTTAAGATTTAGATTGTCATCGAAGATATAGATATTTATGCATACAGACAAGTACTTATCTTTTCTAGCATTATATACAGGCGATATAGAAAATTGTGCTTTGTACTTATCGTAAGACTGCTCGTTGAGAAGAGGCTGACTGCCTACGGGCAATTTATTGCCTTGAGTATCTATATCGACAATTCCGTCAGGATTGCTGGGAAGGATGTATATTCTACCGTTGTAGAAAAATAAAGCATGGTGCGTTTTTAAAAGTTCGCTATCGATAGTCGTGCCATCGCTGTCGCTGTAAGGGGTAGCTTCTAAAGCTATATCCTGTACGGCATAAAGCTTTTGTTTGACTACCGCAAGCACCAAATCCTTTACATCGTCTGCCACAATAGTCTGCGAACCTCTAGAAAAAGTAAGACTTGCCGAATTGGTAATCAAAAATACTGATAAAGTCAGAATACTCATTATGGCAATGGAAACGAGCAGCTCTACCAAAGTAAAGCCTTTTTTCCATTTGTTTTTTGTCTTTCTCAACTTCTTTATCAACATACTCTTTTCGCCCTCTTCACAATAATTGTCTTATCACAATTCAATTACGGACCTACTACCGTAAAATCATCTTCGCCCTCAGCATTTGTCCTTCCCAGATAAATGGTATATTTGATACCGTTGGGGGAAGTATAAACAAGAAAATCGCCTTTGAGCTGAGCCTTTATTTTTGAATTGTTGAGCTCTATCGTAAGATATTCTTCTCTGCCTTCATCCTCGTTATAAACTCTTACCGTGACACCGTTTGAGATGTTTACTTCTCCTGAGCCTATCTCGCCGGGGGTAGTAGAGTCCCCTTCGATCGCCTGAATGAGCAATTCTCTGTCTCTGTCGTACATAATCGACATATTTACCATACGAGTGGATGTAAACATAAATGTCGAAAACATAAATGCCATCATAGAGAATATTGCCACACTGACGATAGCCTCCATCAAGGTGAAGCCTTTTTTGTGCTTTAAGAAAAACGATTTAATTTTGTTGAGTCTCTCTTGTCTTTTCATATTAATAATACCCCACAAAATCCCAAATTGCTACGCCGTAAGCATCGACTTCGTCAAAGCTGTTGCCATACTCGAACGAGCTGTCGGTAATAAGCGGCGGTTCAGTATTCGTATAAGAATACTTTGTGTAATTGTCAATAGTGATCTGATAATTAGACTCACTACCACTCATTATAAATCCTTTTACTGCAAGACTTCCTTCAGAGAAGCAATATCCTGCACTTGTAGTAGGAAGAGCATCGAGTGCTACATAGCTTTCAGGTGCATAAACAAAAGTGTTTTTGAGTATTGTTCCTGCTCCGAATCTCATAGTACTTACATCGTTTGAAATAATATACAAGCTGTCAGAGTGATTTGTCACGCCCTCGAGATTGTGTATTTCGCCTATATTGCAATTCAAACCGGTCAACAAATGAGGATTCGTCATGCTATATGTATTGTTTGAACCATACAGATACAAGAAGGTCATATGTCCGCCTTTCAGAATAATGTCGCAATTATTTCCTAGCTGCAAACCTTCATTGAATTTGATATGCAAGTTGGCACCGATAGAATTGAATTCAAGTTTCATATTGTCGCTCAACAAAACTTTTGTAGTAAACTCAACGCTGGAATTTATTTCAATCGTAGTTCCGTCAATATATCTTGCACCGCCCTTGCTTACCAAATCACTGAGATTTGCTGCCTGAATATATTGTACGGTACCAAGTTCTGTTGTGTTGGGATCTCCGTCAAGATCGGACTTGGGAGCATTCCAAGCACGCATGTTTACTTCTTTGCTTTCCCATGATTCTTCATTAGGGAAACCTATTGTCAACAAATCGAGTCCGCCCTCATTATTGAGCTGGGTATTGTAAATAGCCTGATTATCGAATTTATTGAGCGAATAATTTTTTATTGCCTGAAGAGCACTTTCAAAAGTAGTACCGCCAAATGATTGACCGGTAATTCTGCCTACTATGCTAGAAAGTCCGCTTATGATTTCGCTTTCCGATACTCTGGAGCCTGATGTCTTATTGTTGCTGTTTACACCGATAGTGCCCGAATAATATTTTACGGTATCGATATTTGTATCCTCGAGGTCAAGTACACCTGATCTGCTGTATACATTTCTTACGAGGACTGACTTTTCTCTGTTTTCCCATACCCAGTTTCCGACATTGTTACCCAAAAGATAACCGCCTTCTTCTGTATAAATATTCGTAAATACTATGTCATTGACTCTTGTATCTGCGAGATATTGTCCTTTCTGGCTTTGTGCGATAGATACTTTCTTTGCGATAATATTGTCTACCTCAAGATACGAGCATCTCTGAGGTCCTGTCCATACATCCATATCTCCGCTGTATGTTCGCCTTAAGTTGAGGAATAAATAACCGTTTACGACCAAATCGCCATAGACATCTATTTTTTCAGTATTATGACTATCGAATGCAGATGATGTCCATTTTGCCACATTGACAATTGTATTGACATTTGAATAATATGTTCCGACAATACTTGAGTTTGTAATATTTACGCCTTTATCCGCATTTGCGTAATACTGTTCATCGCTTATTACATTGACATTATTGTAGCCTCTTGCATTTTCATTGGGTGTGCCGTCAGAATTCAATCCTGCTACGATAACATTACCGCCTGTTATTGCCTGTGTAGGTCCGTTGTATGTAAAGTTGTCATGCTCATAATAAACTCTGTCATATACATTGCCTTGCAAAGGGAAAAGCGAGCCGAAAAGATTTTGACCCATTCCTTTGGGATTATTGTCATAAACAGTAAGGTCATCGCCATAAATCTGACACCAGTCCATCTGCATATTCGAGCCTCTGAAATAAATGTTTCCGAATACTGTGGTATCGAAAAGATAGAGATTGTCGCCATTGCAATATATATCGCCCACGATGACAGAGCTTGAAATCTGCAAATCGCCTTGAACCATGACATCTCCGTAAATCGTCACATTTCTCGAATAGTCTATATCGTCACCAAGGCCTCTGCCCATATAACAGAATCCGTCAATTATAAGATCGTCAAGAGCATAGATGTTGTTTTTGATGCCGGCATAAGCATTTTCTGTATTGAATGAATCGAGGTTTTCTATTCTCGCTTCCTTCCACAGCCAAATATCGCCGTTTATTCTCATCTTTGTTTTTTCGATAGGAGCTTTTGCCGAATTTGCGTGGTCGAAGAATACGTCTGTGTTGAAATTATGCTCTACATATCCGTCACTATCATAATTGCCGTTTGCATCATACTTATAATAGTTGTTTGTCTGTTTTCTGTGAGTATCATAGTTCCATGTCATGTAATTTTCTTTATCGCCTTGATCCTTATCCCAAAGTCCTAGCAAAGCACGGGACTGAACATACATATCGCCGTTCAAAATTGTGCCCACCTGCGTACCATTGCTTGCAGAGCCTGAGAAAAGATAAATCTCTGCCCAATCCGCAGGATATAGATTGCCGTTGTCAGCTCTTAAAGGATAATTGTTGACATCAAATTCTTTGGTATGACCTTTAAGTGTCGTATTTCCGTCATATACCTGAACATTGCTGTAATAGTCTTTGAGTTCCTGATTTTCGGCAAGTCCGTCAATAATATTGCCGTTGGCATCTCTCACATAATCTCCGGGGGTGGTGATTGTTATATTGCCGTTTACGGTATCGCCGACCATACTTACAATAGGATTTGACCAGCAGAAGCTGTTTGCAAAAATCTTTTTGAGTTCTTCTGCACCTTTGCTTGTTTTTGCAATACGCATTCTTATAGTGCTGGTATAACCTCTGTATGTAGCCACTGCCTCAAGGCTCATCTCTGTGCATTCCTCATTGGTGTATCTTACTCTTAAGTCGCAAGTACCCATAAGGTTGGTAAAAAGTCCTTCTGTATAGATTACAGAAGAAGGAGATAAGTCGCCGGTCGTAATAAGTCCTGAGGCACCGCCTACTTTTCCCACATTGCAATATACCTGTGTGATATCTGCATCGGGATTATTCTTTATTTCTTCATACTTTGCATAAAGCACATTGTTTATTACTTCAAAAGCTTCATCGCTGTCATACAGCAGATCTGCGAGAGCATTTGCCGCAGATTCTGCCGTATAATAAGCTTGTTGTTTGCATACTCTGGAGTAAGAATAGTTGAACGAACGCATAGCAATAGTAGTGAACATAGTGCCCATTACCACAAGCATTGCGATAGATACCAAAACTACCATAAGCGACATACCTTTTTTAGAACGCTTAAACAATTTTTTCCATCTATTCATCGACTATTTTTCCTCCCTTTTATAAATGCAACAAGAAAATGCTTTATATGTGTCACGAATTTATATTAGATTATACTATTGTAATCGTGACATAGCTTACATTATCTTTTAATTCTGACTTGAAATAACCTTGTTTTTTATCGCCCACTGCTCTTACAAAGATATTGTGCTGACCTGCTTCGAGCTGACCTGCTTTCAATGTGATAGAAAGCTGACCGGAATTGGTAGAAGGAGTCAAAGTGCTGTTGGGGATAACTGTGAAGTATGCTTTTCCCGACTCATCAAATTGTACGGTATAAAGCTCGTACTTGACTGTTCCGTTTATTACATTGCCATCGATATCCTTTTCTACGGCATTGAATTTGATTGTCATACCGTCATTGCTTACGCCTTCTACATCGGCAAGCAACTTAGGAAGCGTGTCTGTATTTACCTTAACTTGCATCATATATCTGATTGTAAAGTTGCCGTTGAAATATTCTACTTTGTTCTCGATAGGATTCTCGGGATCTTCGGGATTGTCTGTATAGTTTGTCTCAACATTGTAAATGACATTAATGTTTGAGATATACATACTCTTATTTGTCTCTATCTCGTCAAGGAACGAGTAGATATTGTCGATATTCTCTGTTCTGTATGAAGTATTGCAATCTACATATTTTACTGCATAAGAAGCATTGATACCGTCATATTCGACATTTTGATATGTATCCACTATTTTCCAGCCCGATGTAGAATAATTTGTGAAATTATGTCTTTTGAAGAGCTCTATCATTTTACGGTTGACATCGTAAATAATCTTTTCTTGATCTTCAGAAGGCTGGTCAAGTACGATATTGTTGTTTGAATAATAGAAATCCAACAATTCGTCATACTTTTTGTCTATGCTTGCCGTATTGATTGCCGCAAGTCTTGCATTGAGCACATCAACGGCCTCTTTCTTTTCTACTACTTCTTCTTTTATTGCGTCAAGCTGGTCATTGGCAGGCACGATTCCGTACATATAGAACACTGCCACAAAAATTACTACTGCCAGAATAACCAACATCATTTTATCTTTATTAGTAAGTGTCATACGAAAGCCTCCCAATTAATATTGAATGACAAGTTCATGGAAATGGTATATTCAGTACCATCGCCTTCTACGGGCAAGCCGGGGAAGTTGTAAGCTACATTAGAAAAACGCTCTTTGTTTTTTCTAGACTCCTCGTTGTCCTGTACACCTGACATAAATTCTGCAAAAGCAAGTGCGTCCTCGTGATTTTTTGTCATATATGACAAAGACACGCTGTTGTCAGAGATGCTTAAAGATTGAATGGAAATAGCAGGATCCAAGCCGCCGGCTGTCTCTGTATGAGTCTCTGCATAATTGAACAACAAGTTGATAAAATCAGAACTCATTTTTATTCTTTGCTCTGCCGATTGGTTGGGATAAACTACGGAAATTACCTGACTTACTCTGTCGGTGTATTCCTGCTTTGTCTGAGCATATTGCTCTTCGAGTTTGACTATTTCGTCTTCTCTTTCGAGCTGTTTGTTGTACTCATCGATAAGATCTTGGTTTTTGGCAATTTCTACTTTTGCCGAAACAAACAAGAATACCATAATTCCTACAAGAGCTACCATGCCTACTGCGATAATAGCCGTCATGCTGGAAGAACTCTTTTTCTTGGTCGATTGATTTAAACTTTCTAATAGATTTATATCACGCTTTGCCATAACTTTCCTCCTCACCTCTTCAACATAGACAGATTCATAAGACCGCCTATTGTACAGAAGAAATCGTTGTATTCTTCTATGCCTATACTCTCTACATTGTCAGGCAATTCGAGATTGAGTACATTGAGATTGTGCTTTTCTGCCACGGGTTTTCTGAGCAAGTCGAGTTTTTCCTCGGTACCTGCAAGAACGATATCGTTGAAATCGTTTTCGGGGAAACGCTTTTTATAAAGCTCGACAGCACTTCTTATAGTATTCATTACATCATTTACGAAATACATCTTGTCATTTTTGAATTTCATGGACTGCATGGAAATTACGCTCTTTGACATCGAATACTTAAATTTCTTGTCCACTATAAAGCTGATTACTATCGCACTTTCTCTTATCTCGACAAAAAGATAATTGTCAGGCAATCTATCTTGTATATATGCAAGATGCTTGAGTGTGCAATTTTGTCCGATGTCTATGGATACGATATTACACATAAGAGTCTTTCCGAGTTTTTGCATATCGCCGAGGATTTTGTTGTCGACATAAGTGACGAATACTTTAGATTGTTTGAGTCCGTCAACTTTGTTTTCGTCTACTATGTAATCTACGGTGTTGTTTCTTGCGAGTTTTTCATCACTGAATATTTCGTTTTTAATCAATGCGATTGTCTTTGCTCTGTTGAGAGTAGGCACCAACATTTCTCTGAACGATATATTGATATTGTCAAGTATAATTTTTACTTTTTTGTTTCTTACTTCTTCTCCGAGTTCTCTCAAAGCATTGATTACTACGGATTCGAGCTTTTCATAGCCCTTATCATCGGGTGAATCGAGATAATCGCTGGGCGTAGCTATTGAATAAAGACTGTTGATAACAACCTTTTTCTTAGAAGCACTGCCCTCGAGTATCTTTACGGTATCACCGCTCAAATGCAAAACATACATCTATTCATTTCCTCCTTGTCTTAACCGATTGTTTCATACAATGTAAACATAGGCATCATTACGCCCATCAATACAAAGCCTACTACGACTGCCATTACCATCATCATTACAGGTGAGATAAGTCCGATAAGTCTCTTTATTGCGTTGCTCGATTCTTCTTCGAAATAGCTGGCAGTCTGCATCAAAATCTCGTCCAATGCACCTGACTGTTCGCCTACGAATGTCATTGTCATAAGCATAGGGTCAAAAGCATCGACATGCGAAAAGGCCTCTGCAATCGAACTACCCTTTCTGATATCTACTACTGCCTCTCTGATTCTCATCTCAACATACTTGTTTGTGATAATCTCGGCACCCATTGCGATAGCATCCAACAACGGTATACCTGTGGCATACAATGTAGAAAGCGAACGGGCAAAAGTAGATGTGTATATCATCTTTTGCAAAGGTCCTATTTTGGGAATTTTTATAAGTAATTTACCTGAAAAAATCGCTACCTGAGGAATTCTCTTGATAATAGGTATGATTGTAATCAATGCAAAAACAATCAAAGCCACCACATACCACTGCGTGACGATAAAGTTTTTGATAGCCATAAGCATTTTTGTAGGCAAAGGCAATTCAGTACCTTCGGGCATCATGCTCGTCATCTGAGGCATTACGAAAACGCTCATTACGATAACTACCAAAAAACATACCACCAACAATATGATAGGATAGCTCATGGCACTCTTGATTTGATTGCGTTGTTTGTGTTCTTTTTCAAAATACTCCGCAAGAGTCGTCAACGATTCGTCAATCTTACCATTCATCTCGCCTGACTTGACCATGCTGATGTACAATGCAGGAAAAGTATTGTCCATCTTTGCCATGGCAGAAGCGAGCGATTCACCTTTCTGCAACTGCTCAAACAAACTTGCGAGTACTGCTCTCAAGCGTTTTTTCTTTTTTTCTGTACGCTCGTATAGCATCTTCATACTCATACTCAAGTCCAATCCGGCACGAAGCATTGATGAAAGCTGTCGGCTGAAAGCAATAAGATCGGAAACTTTCAAAGCTTTTGTACGGGCTTGTTTTGCCTGATTGACGATACGATAGTCAAAACATCGCAAGCCTTGCTCGTGCAAAAGATCTCTAAAAGATTTGTCGTCCGCTGCGACCAAAGTACCCTTGGTCATCTTGCCTGCGGAATCCATAGCTTTATAAGTATACTTTTGCAAAATTTTACCCCCTATTTTTTTACAATATCAACCATATTATATCACAGCAAAAGGCTGATTGCAATATCTATTTTGAAATGTTATAATTTTTTTAGTTATCTTTTAGTTTATATATAAATATTGGTTAATATCCTTTTAAATACATATAAATCAATATTGTTTTTTGATTAATTCATATTGTATTTTTATACAAGATTTATCTGCAAAATTTTATATTTATTATATCTTGTCCTTAATGCAGTTTTTATATGACTTTTTCATAAAGATAGCTTTAAACTTTGGAGATAAGTATTTTTTTCATTTTAAAGCCTTATAAATTATCTTTTTATACCTTCTATCGACACCCGTGCTTCTTTTTTTATTTTGTCGTTTTCCCTTTTTAAAAATCATGTTTTTGCCGCAAAAAATACTTATTGTTTCTGCTTGTTGCGTTTTATTTATATCACTGGTTTTTTGTCAAAATTACTTTTTGTATTTTTTTGTTTTCTTTATCGCAAAATTATGTATTTTTCGCAAATTCAGAATGTCTTTTTTGTCTTGGTTTTTTATATGGTTTTTGATATGAAAAAATAGCCGATTAGCGGGCTAGAGCACTATTTTTTAAGTTATTTTAAAGCTGCGTCTTTTTTGTAGGGCTTTGCTATTGACAAATTAAAATATTTGATATATCATTATTGTACTACAAAAAAGTTATAAGGCGAAAAAATTATGGATAATAAAAAAACAAATAAGTCTTCGAATTCATTTGTATACACTACAAAAGATCCTACAATCACAAGAGTAGTTTATTCATTATTTATCTTTGTGATGCTCGTTACGCTTGTTGTAAATTTGATGGCTATTTCATTGACTGCATCAGCTAATCAACACAACGGCATGTTCTTTATGGACGGCAAATATTATGTGGCTTGTTCCGGTAATTCCGACAATGCCCCCGGAGCTGTATTCGAGCAAAAGACTTCTTATGCTACCGGCGATAAAGTAGGCTATGTAGAGTTTGATTCTCAGGGTATTGCAAAAGTGACTGTATGCAATATCTCCAAGGTGGATGAAAATGGAAACTTCTCACTCACAAATACTCAAGGTCAGGAATTCAAGACCGGCGTAGCAAAAAATCAGATTCTCGGTAAGTTTGTAGAGACTCTTCCCGCTCTTACCGTAAGCTTTGTCGGAAGCAATGCAGGCTTTTTGGTACTTTGCATAGCCCTTGTAGCTCTTACCGTTGTGATGGGACTCCTCTATTTCCTCGTTTCTCCCAGAGGTGCGAAGAAGTTTGACAAAAAAGAGGACGACAAAAAGTCTTCTCCTGCCGCAGCTATCTTCAGCGACAATGCTCAGGTGCTCATGAAGTACATCTCTACCGATGACAATATCGAGCCCTTGGAACTCGGAGAAAACGAAGTTACCGCAAACCTTAATGTAAACTATTATAATTCAGTAAAACTTCACAACGGCGAAGTTTATACCGTAGTAAAGAAATATCCCGAAGCTGTAAGAACTCTCGAAGAATACGGTGCTTCCGATATGGATATCATCAAAATGAATATGATCGGCAATACAGAATTTGAAAAACTTATTCTTTTGCCTCATAAAGAAAAGACTATGTCTATGAATGATATCATTGATTTCGTAAGCGGTCTTGACGGCGTATATTGTGTGAAAAAGCGTGGTATTCTCAACTGGTCTTTCAAATACAAATCAAAGACTGTCATTATCGTAAAACAAGACGAAGACAACGACGGCTTCAAAGTTGCGGTAAAAGTATATCCCGATGCTGCTACAAAGCTCAATGTAATCTATAAAGCACTCGAAGATTCCACATTCCCTATCGGACCTTTCTGGTATATGTTCAACAACTTCAGAAATCTCCCCGGCAATGTTATCAAGTGGTTGATTACAGAATCCTTGAAGATCTCTAAGTGGCAACAGACAAAAGCCGATATTTTGAGAGATACTCCTACTCTCGAAAGCATGCAGGTTGATACCGTTGCGTTGAGAAATGCTATCCTCTCAGGCACAAAGGTGACAAATATGGATAAGTTTACCGTAATCACTCAGATTGCCGACAACGATACCGTCAAGTACGACACCGTACTCAAGACAGGTTTTGGAAAACTCGATATGAGCGATTATACAAAGGAAGTGACAATGCTCGTTCCCAATACAAAGAATTTGCAATTCAGCATACTTACAAAGAAGAGTATGGGCGATGCACTCCTCACTTCGCTTTGCAACGAACTTACAGAGCTTTGCACTCCTCCTGCCGACTATGTAGTACCTACTCAGTCTGATACTCCCGAGCCTACAATCAAAAAGGCAAATCCCACAAAATCAGCTTCAGGTGCAAAAGTCGTAAAACGCACGACAACAAAGAAAAAATAATTTTATAAAACAAAAAAAGAGTCCTTTCGAGGGCTCTTTTTTATTTGTCTTAAAATCAAGTTTTATTGTATTTTCATTAAATGACTTGCGGTGGGCAATATTACAAAATCTCTCATTTTGCGATTATCTATCTTTTACTTAATTGAATTTTAAAAGCCTATATATTAAACTTCAAGGCAAATTTTATCTATCGATACTTTTATCGATTAATAAAAAAATGTCAATTCTAGCCCCTTACAAAGCCTTAAAAATCGTATTATGAGATAATCATATTCTTTATCACTCTTTTAATTACATGCCTTTATTATGCAAAATTGACTATTAAAATCTTTATTATTTCAAAATACGATATTTATATTATAATTAAATATGCTTATTATACTATTTATATAATTTACCTAAGGATTAAATTATATAAATAGCGAGCTTTTTTCTATTTTCCATACCTTCATAATTTGAATAATTCAAAAACAAAATAGTCTTTATCAAATTTAATGCCGACTTATTTAATGATATCGTATAGACATATTAAATCTTTCGAATTCGAATCAAAATAACAATTAAAAAAGCGAGCTGAATTTATGTCAGCTCGCTTGCATTTTGTTTTTAGTTATTTATTGAGTCCGTTAAGGTCTTCGGCGGTAATCTCAGCATTGCCATAGGTATATTTGCTAAGACATGTCTGCTTACAGCTTACCTTGATGCCTACTGATGCGTGATAACCTGAATATATTTCTGTTCTTCTCCACATTGTAATTTTTTTGAGTCCGTCAATCTCTTTTACTGCAAAATCGATTGTGACAGCATCATTCTCAATAGCAAAACCTTCTTCTTTAGCTCCTGTTTGATTGAGAAAATCGTCAAGAGCCACCTTTTGAATTGTGGTCATCATTTCATGAGTGCAATCGAATGTGATAGAGAAATAATAAGTATCTCCTACCTTGTATATTTTATCGTCATGCTTGGGAGACAAGTAATCTCTTTTTGAAAAATCGTATGTGGTAATTTGCTCTTTCATGAGATAATTCTCATTTTCTACATCACCTTCAAAGGCCTTGAAATCGCCCCAATCCTTTGTAGTAAGAGTGTTTGTATCCTTATTGAATGTAATATCTCTTTTTGAAGTATTGTTTGTATAATAAGCATTTGTTCCGTCAAAATAATATTTTTTAGAGCAAGAACCACTATCAAGCTTTGTGCCGTATATAATTTCCTGTGAATAAATCTTGTCATCTACTACTTTGCGAATGAGATGTGTATCTCTTGTAGCCACAGTACCATTGTTTGCCTGAAAAGTAAATCTTTCGTCACGCACATAGTTGGTGTCCTTTACCCAATTATTGTATGACTCGATAAACAAATCATAAGCACTTCCCTCTACGACTGTATTTTCATCATACTTTGCAAAATTGGGGTCATCGATATCGAGATTTGTAGCTTCCACACAGCCTACCATAGCCAACAAGCTCACGAACACGGTTGCAACAACCGCTATAATTGCTATAAATTTTTTCATATCCCCTCCTGATATATGTAAAATAAGCGTATAATATTATTAAACAGAATTATACGCTTATTGTCAATACTTTGATTTGATTGATTTGAAATTTGCAGATTTTTTGTTGCATTTTTACAATAAACCTACACAACTTTGTTAAATTTTATATTTTTCTATTCTGCATTCAAAAGGCTTTAATGTCATTTTGTCATATTCGACAGCTTTTGAATTGTGATTGATGATAAAGTAAGCTCCGTATTTTTCATTGCCTCGTTTTACTACTTCTACTCCTTCGGGGCTGAATATCTTTAAAATCTTTGCGTCTTTTATGATATCGTCAACAATGTCGCTCAAAAGACTTTCTTCAAGCGATGTGCCTATATAGTAGACACAGCCTCTGCTGACTTTGTTTTTTAATACTGCCGAATACTCTTGATAAAATTCGTCTTGGTACTTATAAAGTGTCTCGGCGGTAGAAGGCACAAGCATATCTCTGAATACTCCTGCTCTGCCTGTCTTTCCTGCTTTTTCACCTACTCCCTGCAAGACAAAACTGTCATGTTTGTCCACGCATTCGCATTCTTCGACATAGCATCCCGCAAGTTCATCCAAATCTACAGGTATGAGTTTTCCCAAAGTAAGATTGTTGTCTCTGTCCTTTACTGCTGTACGATATGTCATTATGACTATACCGCCGTTTTCCAAAAAGGTTTTTATCTTGTCCGCCATAGCCTTATCGCATACGGTGAGCGATGACAGCACAACCACCTTGTATCCGCTCCAATCTCTGTCTGAAGGAATGATATCCGTCATGACATTTTTATCATAAAAAGGCTTATAAAGTTTTTTCATTTCGCTTTGACTGTCAAAGAGAATGCTTTGAGGCTGCAATCTCATAGATGCCAAAGAATCAAAATCATAAACAAGAGCCACATCGCTTTTTATAGGGCTTTCCAAAATATCTTCATATTTTTTTGCCGTCTCAAAAAACTCTTTTGCTTCAAAAAATTTTCTTTTGGGAACATTGCTGCTGTCAAGTATGCCATAACAGAATTGTTCGGCACCCTTTGTACCCTCTCTGTATCTAAAATACATAAGTCCGTCAGCACCTCTCGCCACTCCCTGATAGCTCCACATCTGAGCTTGTCTGGGACGAGGCAAAAATCCCATATAGTTGTGTCCTTGAGCTCCCATTATTGCTTCGGTAATCAAAAAGTTTTCGCCTTTGAGTCCTCTTATATAATCCAATCCGAAAGCTATCTCATGAGGAGGGATAGGCGTCATCTGCCCTCCCCATACGGGATAATTGTTGTATGCCGCCTTGTCGATATGTTTTGAAAGAGAAGAATAGTCTACGCTTTTGTCAAGTCCGCCCCCCGGGAAATCGTGAATTACCACTGCATCGGGAATTATCTCTTTTATAATCTCCGCCTGCACACGCAAAAAATCCTCGATATTTTTGCTGCAAAATCTCTCAAAGTCCAACCTCAAAGAAGGATTGTGCGTAGTGATAGTATTTGAGGGCAAAGGAATTTCTTCAAAAGAATTGTATTCCTGACTCCAAAAAGCCGTGCCATACACATTATTCAATCTGTCGATATTGCCCTCGTATTTTTTTGCCAAAAATGCGTCAAATTTATTTTTGCACTTTTCGCACCAGCAAACATCACTTCCCTCATGTCCCAATTCGTTGTCTATCTGCCATGCTATGATGTCAGGCTCGTTTTTATAATGACTTGCCAAAGCTCTTACTATCTTTTTGCAATATTCGATATATACTTCGCTGCTAAAACAAAAAGTGTGTCTTCCGCCAAAGACTCTTTTGCCGCCGTCTTGTTCTTCTTGCAAAACATCAGGATGCTTATGAACAAGCCATGCGGGAGGAGTAGCTGTCGGAGTACCGAAAATCACTTTGAGTCCTCTTGCCTTTGCTTTTGCGATTATGTCGTCAAAATAGCTGAAATCGTATTCGCCTTCACTCTTTTCCATTCTGTGCCAAGCAAATTCGCCTATTCTTATCACATTGCAGCCAAGCTCGCAAATTCTGTCGAGATCTCCGTCTGCCATAAGTTTTTCCCATTGCTCGGGATAGTAATCTACTCCAAGTAACATAGTCTTTCTCCTATTTTATGTATGAGGTCCCGACCATAAGCCAAGACCTTTTGTTTTTAATTTTTTTTAATTTTCTTATTCATTCAAATAATTGATTTAATTATCATTTTTGTCTTCTTTGTCTTCAGGAATTTTCTGAGTATTTTCGACAAGGTTTTGATATCCGTCATGCTCTGCTTGAGTATTGACAGGCTCGCTTCCTGCATAAATCTCATTGGCTACTCCTTCGACAGCCATATTGTTTTCCTCAGCAAGATTTTCTTCTTTTCTCACTTTGAGCTCATCCATTATTTCTTTGTAGAACTTGTCTTTGAGCTTATACTTCTTGAGATAAATTATAAGACAAAGCAATGAGAAAACAGCAGGCAATATGATCATAATAACTCTCATACCGATTATCGTGCCCTTGTCTTGCGTCTCATTTGCCACAAAGCCTATGAGCTTCAAGCCTACACCTGAAATCAACGCACTGAAAGCTCCTGCGAATTTTACCACGAATGTCTGAGTAGAGAAAAGCACGCTCTCGTTTCTGGACTTGAACTTGTATTCGCCGTAATCCACGACCTCTGACAAAATTACGGTAATGATTACGAGCATAAAGCCTATACCGATATTTACTATCGCACTGCAAAAACCTACAAATACCATGCTTTGAGGAGCTACATATCCCGCTAAGAAAAGCAATGCAAAACCTACTACGGGGAACAAACAAGCCAATATAAACAATATAGTTTTGTTTATCTTAATTCTTAAAAGAGGGAATGCAAACAACGCACCTATCTGAGCAATACCTGCTACCGCTGTATATACAGAAAACAATTCTTCCTTGACACCGCATACATATTCGAAGTAGTACAAAGCAAAGCTGTTTGAGAGCTGATAAGCAAGGTTGAAGAACAATGCTATCATAAGCACCACAAGCACTTGGTCGTTTTTGAAAAGTACCTTGAGCATTTTTTTGATGCTTGTCTTTTCTCCCGTACCCGCTGTGGCAACTACTCTTTCTTTTGTATTCAAAACTGTAATCGTAGAAGTAATAACAAATATGATACTAATAATTACCGCAAACCAAGCATAACCTTTGAGTTCATCGCCGTTTCCGAGACCTTTTACTATATAAAGACCGAGTGAGCCTACGATAAGCCACGCAAAGCTGGCAAAAAGTCTGGGGATTGCACTTATCTGGTTTCTCTCGTTTTCATTGTTTGTGAGAGCAGGCACCATGCTCCAATAAGGTATATCCATTATTGTGTAAGTCATACCCCAAAGCACATACATGAATCCTATATAAACGGCATACTTTATGCCCGATATATCGACATTCATATACAATAGAATAAGTATTACCGCATTCAATAGCGTACCTATCAAAATCCAAGGTCTGAATTTTCCCCATTTGGTGCGAGTGTTGTCCACGATATAGCCCATTGCGGTATCGTTGACTGCGTCCCAAATACGGGCTACGGCAAAAAGCACACCTACAAAAGCGGTGTCCACTAGTCTGACATCGGTCAGGTATTTCATAAGGTAAGTGGATACGATGGCATACACCAAGTCCTTACCGAATGCACCTAGACCAAAACTGATTTTTGAACGCCATGAAAGTTTTTCGCTCATAATTTTACCCCTTTTCAGCATAATTCATAGTTTGTATGTCAATGAATATATGCTTTATGATTTTATTCAAAATTAGTTTGTCTAATTTGCATTTGCATTATGCAAATTTTTTGTAAAGTTGTAAATATGTTTTTGAAAAATTTTTTATTTTTAGCCTGATTTTGACTGCTATTTTCTAAACAAAACTTAAAATCTATTGTTTTAAGATTTTTTTAAGCAACATATATATTATGTATAATTTTTTTAAGAATATCTTATTTTTTTAGAAATATATTGTTTTTTGACCTTAAATACTATATAATGGCTATGTTAGGAGAATTTTATATGAAAAACGCAATGTTCGATAAAGAATGGTTCAGGCTTGACAATGCCGCCAAAATTTATCCTGCCGCAAGAAATACTCGCTGGAACAATGTCTTCCGAATGTCTTGCGTATTGAAAGAAGAAGTAAAACCCGATATTCTTCAACAAGCTCTCGAAGATGTCATCGACCGTTTTCCTTCTTTCAGAGTCACTCTCAAAAAAGGATTTTTCTGGTATTATTTTCAGTTTGTCACCGCAAAGCCCAAAATTCAGGAAGAAAAGAATTATCCTTGTACTATGATGCGTCTTAAAGGAAACGGATATATCTTCAGAGTACTTTATTTTTCGCATCGTATATCTTTGGAAGTCTTCCATTCTATCACTGACGGCACGGGAAATATCACTTTCCTTAAAACTTTGGTAGCAAGATATTGCGAACTCTGCGGGGCTCATATCGCCGATTACGGCGATGTGCTTCACTATGACGATGACCCTACTTTGGAAGAAGTAGAAGACTCTTTCAAAAGATATGTGGACAAGTCAAAAGGCACCATATCCCGCACAGAGCCCACTGCTTATCAAATCAAAGGTCAGAAGGAAAAAAGAGGCGTGCTCGACATCACTCAAGGAAGCATGCCCTTTGAACAGCTTCACAAAGTAGCAAAATCATACGGCTGCACTATAAACACTTATCTTGCTTCAGTAGCGGCTTATGTGCTTTTGAGAAGACAGCTTTATGAAAACAAATCCAAGAAAAAACCCGTAAAAATACAAATTCCCATCAATCTCAGAAAGATTTTCCCTTCTGTCACGATGAGAAATTTTGCAGGATTTTTCAATACTTCCATTCCACCCGAGGAGCAGACTTTTGAAGAAATCTGCAAGTCTATGACAAGTCAAATCAAAGATTATGTCACGCCCGATTACTGCCAGAAGTTTATCAACTCCAATGTATCTATCGAGCAAGTACCTCTTATCAGAGTGGCTCCCCGCTTTTTGAAGACTTTCTTTATGAACATGTCTTTCTATGCGGTAGGCGAAAAACTTATGTCTGTATGTTTGTCGAATGTAGGCAATGTAGTTATGCCACCCGAACTTAATGAATACATAGACAGATTTGAATTTATCATCGGTCCTCAAAAATATATCGACCATGCTATGACGGCTATTACTTACAATGGTACTTCACTTGTCACTTTCTCCCGTACGATTAAAAATCCTATACTCGAGAGAGATTTCTTCAAAGTGCTGGTAGAACACGGTATAGATGTTACTATCAACACAAACAGGAGGTAAAGCTATGCGACATCAATGCAGAAAATGCGGTGTGTATGTAGAAGACGGCGTAAAAAACTGCCCTCTTTGCGGTGCTTTCGTCAGTGACGAACCTCAGTCAAAAAGTATATACGAATTTCCCGCTATAAAACTAAAGACGGCAAAAGGATTGTTTTTCAGAATATTGCTCTTTATCACGATTTTTGCCGTAGCAATAGTGCTTGCAATCGACCTTGCTGTGAGCAAAAAGGTATCTTGGTCATTGCATGTAATAGTTCCTATCGCCATATTGTGGCTGACAGTGTTCAGGTCAATATTCAAGGGCTTTGATGTAAGAAAACATCTCGCATGGGATTTCTTGGGACTAATCGCTTTGTTTTTCTATATCGAATATGCTTCAAAGTCCACTCAATATCATTGGGCATTTACACTTGCTACCCCTATTGCCGTACTCGTATGGCAGACAGTATTGGAGATATTATATTTTGCTCACAGAAACGGCAGAGACAACTATCAGGTAGCTTTGACAAGACTGTTTGTATTGTCGGGCATCTGCATAGCTATTTCCTTCCTCTGGCTCAAAGATTGCGATTGGGGCTGGTATGTGTGCACATCGATAGGTCTTGTGGATATTCTCGCAATGATAATATTTGATAAAGAGTCCTATCTCGGCACCCTCAAACAAAAACTTCATATCTGATAAAACACAAATCAATAAAATAAAAAACAATTTTCGCCCGTAAACAATACGGGCGATTTTTTATGAAAAAACAAGCACCGTTTTTTGCGGTGCTTGTTTACTTTAATATTATTTTTGAATATCAACAAATCTCACTGAGCTTTACAGGTCTTCCCTCGGCAAGAGATTTCTTTGCGGCCAAGCCTATTACTACGGCTTGCAAGCCGTCTTCTATGCTTACAGGCACTTCTTTATCTTTTTGAATGCAATTTATGAATTGCGTGATTTCGCTTACATAAGCCTGCATATATCTCTCGAGGAAGAACAACAAAGGCTTTTCTGCCGTCACGCCGTCCTTGTCGGATATTACAGCATTGGACGCACTGTCATTTGTTATTGCCACTTGACCAAGCTCGCCGAAAGCTTCTGCTCTTTGGTCATAGCCATAGCTTGCTCTTCTGCAATTATCTATTACCGCCAAAGCACCGCTCTTAAGACGCAATGTGATGACTGCCGTATCGATATCTCCTGCTTCGCCTATTGCCTTGTCTACCATTACTCCGCCCATGGCGAATACGCTCTCTACTTCTTCTCCCGAAAGATGTCTCACCATGTCAAAATCGTGGATTGTCATATCGAGGAAAATACCGCCGCTGACTTTGATATAAGACACGGGAGGAGCTGCGGGATCTCTCGAGCAAATTTTGAGCACATTGAGCTTGCCGATTTTGCCTGCCTCGACAGCTTCTCTTACAGCTTTGAAATTGTGGTCAAAACGGCGATTGAAACCTACTTGATATTTTACTTTTGAGTCTTTCAATGCTTTTTTGACTTCGAGAATCTTTGCAATGTCATGGTCTACGGGTTTTTCGCAGAAAACATGCTTGCCTGCTTTGATTGCTTCAATAGAAATAGGAGCATGCGTGTCTGTGGACGAACAAATCAAAACGGCATCGATGTCTTTATCGTTCAAGATATCGTGATAGTCTTTTGTCGTCTTCTCCACGCCCATGTCTTTGAGCCACTTTTCTGTATCTTCATTCATAAAAGGATCTGCGACAGTCTTTACCATTGCCCCTTTTACATAACACATAATTGATTCACAATGCACTTTGCCTATACGGCCTGCTCCGATTATACCTATATTTATCATAACTTTACCTCTTTGCGTAATCTTATTACGCCAACCCTTATTCACTTTTTTTATTTTTGTTTTTATCTGCTAAATACATACCGCTACCGCTTGATGCCTGCGATAAAATTTATCAGATGGTTCCGTCCCAAGTAGATACCTTTGTGGACTTTGCTTCATGCTCGTCAAACCAGTGTGTAGTGACCGTCTTGCTGTCTGTGTAGAATTTGAAGCTGTCTCTTCCAAGACAATGCAAATCGCCGAAGAAAGAGTTTTTGTGGCCTGTGAATGAGAATACGCCTACGGGTACGGGTATGCCTACATTTACGCCTACCATACCGCCGTCAGTGTTGCGTACGAATTCTCTTGCATAATAGCCGTTCTGAGTATAGATTACAGAGCCGTTTGCAAAAGGATTGGCATTCATCACTTTAAGTCCTTCTTCAAAATTCTTTACTCTCTTGATACAAAGTACGGGACCGAAAATTTCTCTTGTGCCCACCGTCATTTCGCTTGTGACATTGTCAAGAATCGTAGGTCCGAGATAAAAACCTTTTTCATATCCTTTTACTACCGTATTTCTTCCGTCAAGCACGAGTTTTGCACCTTCGTCAATACCCTTTTGTATCCAATTTTCTACACTCTTTTTATGCTCTGCACTATATACGGGACCGAGTTTTGTCTCTTTGTCATAAGCAGGTCCTACCTTGATTTCCTTTGCAAGAGCCACGAGTTTTTCCACGAGTTTGTCTGCTATGCTTTCTTGTACCACTGCCACAGGCAAAGCCATACATCTTTCGCCTGCACAGCCGTAAGTTGCGTTTATAATACCGGCAGCCGTTCTGTCCAAAGCTGCGTCTTCAAGCACCAAGGCATGGTTTTTTGCCTCGCAAAGACATTGCACTCTCTTGCCATACTTTGCGGCTGTTTCGTAAATATATCTGCCTACCGTAGTAGAGCCTACGAATGTGATACCCACAATCTTGGGATTTGCGATAAGCTCTTGCGTATCGTTTCTGTCGCAGCTTACAATATTGAGCACACCATCAGGAAGTCCCGCTTCTTTATAAAGTTCTGCAATTCTCAAAGAAGTCATAGGAGTAGCACCTGCGACTTTGAGTACGATAGCATTGCCGCACGCAATACATATGGGAGCCATCCAGCCCATAGGTATCATTGCGGGGAAATTAAAAGGTGCGATGCCTGCGAATACACCCATGGATTCACGATAAAGCACTGTGTCATAGCCTGTTGATGCGTCCATAAGACTTTCGCCCTGAAGAAGCGAAGGCATGGACAAAGCAAGTTCGGTGCCTTCTTTTGCTTTGAGAATGTCGCCTTTGCTTTCTTCCCAATTCTTGCCATGCTCGGTAGCACACAATTCTGTGAGTTCGTCCATGTGCTCGACAAGCAAATCTCTCAATTTATAAAGCACCTGCACTCTCTTTATTACGGGCACTCTCGACCACTTTTTATATGCCTCGTGAGCATTGTCGATGACCTTGCTTACCTCTTCGGTGGTACATCTGGGCATCTGAGCTATCTGCTCGCCCGTAGAAGGGTTGAAAACAGGATAAAATTTATCTGTTTTGGATTGAACAAACTCATTGTTTGTGAAATATCCTAGTGTTTTGATTGCCATTTTCTTTTCTCCTTTATCTCTTAATTCTGTGTGGTTATCTTTGATTAAATATTTGCTGTCTTTTTGATATATTCTCTTGCTTTCAAAGCATACTCGAGGGGATTTGCCTTCTTGGGGTCTTGCTCTGCTTCGACTATCATCCAGCCTTCGTAACCGCTTTTTTCAAGCACTTCGAATATCGGTGCAAAATCTATACAGCCGTCTCCCGGTACCGTAAAAGCTCCTCTTCTCACGCCTTGCAAGAAAGAGAGTTTTTCATTTTTGACTTGTTGAACTACTTCGGGGCGAATATCTTTGAGATGAACATGCTTTATTCTGTCTGCATATTTTTTGAGCACATACATATAATCTTCGCCGCAATAAGCAAGATGACCGCTGTCAAACAACAATGAAAATTTGTCTTTGTCTGTCATCTCCATCATTCTGTCCACTTCTTCTGCCGTCTGAACGACAGTGCCCATGTGATGATGATAGACAAGCTTTATGCCCATAGAATTTGCTATATCGCCGAGTCTGTTCATGCCTTTTGCAAAAGTATCCCACTCCTTGTCGTTCATGACATATTTGTTTTCAAACACGGGAGTGTTCATTTGACCTTGTATGCTGAAACTTTGCTCGGAGGCACCTATTCTTTTGGCTCCCATTGTTATCAAAAACTTGCATTGCTCTATAAAATCCTCTTCGACTTTTGCCATTGGCTGAGTAAGCACAAACGAAGAAAACCATTGATTGGCAATACTCAGTCCTCTCAACTCGAGAGCTTTTTTGAGAGCGTCTGTATCTTTGGGATATTTGTTTCCCACTTCACATCCTTCAAAGCCCGCAAGAGCCATTTCGCTCACGCATTGTTCGAAGGTGTTTTCACTTCCCAAATCGGGCATATCGTCATTTGTCCACGCAATCGGTGCTATGCCCAATTTAATCTTTTTTTTGTCCATAATTTCGCCTTTTATTTTTAATATCTTCTTGCTTTTTCAAGCATTTTTTGTTTTTCTTGCAAAGCCTCTTTTTGTTTGCTCGTGCGAGGATTCTGAGTACAGCCTACATTCCACCAGCCGTCATAGCCGTGCGTCATGGACTTGGGCAAAACCTTGATATCGATAAGAGTAGAATTTTGCTCTTTAAGACTTGCTGATATTGCTTGTCTCAGCTCTTCTTCATTGTGGGCGGTATATGTAGTAAAACCATATCCTTTTGCACTCATGGCATAGTCGATATTCATAAACTTACCTTTTCTTATAGGAGCATCGCCGTTTCTGTATCTGAGCTCTGTGCACAAACTGTCTATGCCCTGTCCCATCTGCAAGTTGTTTATACATCCGAAAGAAGCATTGTCAAAAAGCATAATGTTTATTTTGAGACCTTCTTGCAATGCCGTAACCATTTCGGTGTGCATCATAAGATAACTTCCATCGCCTACCATCGCATAAATTTCTCTGTCGGGGAAAGCCATTTTACAACCGAGACTTCCCGCTATCTCATAGCCCATGCACGAATAGCCGTATTCCATATTGTAGCTGTCCTTGCAATCTGTCGTCCACATTCTCTGCAAATCCCCGGGCAAGCTTCCTGACGAACCGATTACTATCGCATTATCGGGTATCATCTCTCTTATAATGCCAATCGCCGTAGTCTGTGCCATGGCACCGCCGTGTTCTTTTATGAAGTTTTGCACGACATCGGGCATGTGCTCTTCTATCTCGGGAGAATAATCTTTGTCGACTTTTATGTGAGTGAGTCTGTAGATTTCCTTATCCCACTCTTTTTTGGCTTTTAAGACCTCGTCTTTGTATGCGGTGGTATATCCGTCCAACTTTTTGTCCAAAGCCGTTATACCTGCCTTTGCGTCCCCCACAGCCTTGATTGCATCGAGTTTTGATGCGTGGAAAGGCGACATGTTGAGCGTGACCACTTTTTTATCGGCATAAAGCGATTTTGAAGCTGTCGTAAAGTCCGTAAATCTCGTGCCAACGGCTATAATCAAATCGCACTTTTTTGCGATAATGTTTGCCGAGCTGTTTCCCGTAACGCCGAGACCGCCGAGATTGAGAGGATGAGAAGATTTTATAGCCGACTTGCCTGCCTGCGTTTCGCAGAAAGGTATGTTGTGCTTTTGACAAAACTCTGCCACTTCTTGCCCTGCCTCGCTGTATTTTACGCCGCCGCCAACGATAAGCAAAGGCTTTTTGCTCTCCTTTATAGCTGCCGCCAAATCATCGAGCTCTTCCTCGACAGGAACGGGACGGGTAATTCTGTTTATTCTCTTTTTGAAAAATTCTACGGGATAATCATAGCATTCGCCTTGTACATCCTGAGGCAAAGCGATAGCTACCGCACCCGTATGAGCAGGGGCAAGCAAAACTCTTATCGCATTCACAAGAGCACTCATGACCTGTTCGGGTCTGACGATTCTGTCAAAATATCTCGTCACAGCCTTGTATGCGTCATTTGTGGTAATCATAGGATTGTAATCGTGCTCTATCTGTTGTAGCACGGGGTCGGGCTGCCTTGTGGCAAAAGTATCCCCGGGGAACAACAACAAAGGGATATTATTTGCCGTAGCGGTGCCTGCCGCCGTAACCATGTTGGCAGCCCCTGGACCTATCGAAGACACACAAGGCATTATCTTGCGTCTGTTGTTTTGTTTTGCATAGGCGATAGCTGCCTGTGCCATACCTTGTTCGTTTTTGCCCTGATATACCTTGAGCGAATGTTTGCCCATTGAAAGAGCCTCGCCCACACCGAGTACGCAGCCGTGTCCGAATATGGTGAATACTCCTTCAACAAGCTTGTTCTGCACTCCGTCAAGCTCTACATATTGATTATCCAAAAATCTGACGATTGCCTCGCCGACACTCATTCTTTCCGTCTTTATCATAATTTGCTCCTTTTATTTCTCCCAATATTCATATCTGGGATCTACGATTCTTGTTTTGTCCCAAGGATTGCCGTCAAGATGTCTTATCATCCAACAGCAGTACATAGGATACCCAGGTGCCGTCACCTGCACATGCGTTTTTCCTCCAGGGAAACAGCCTACGCTTCCGTCCACAACGGTATGAGGCTCCATTTCTCCGATAAAGCAAGCTCCGAACGCTTCGGGGGTAGGCATCTTGTAATAATATACTTCGGGTTGTGGATGCGAATGAGGGAGATAACTCCACCATCTTCCCTGTCTTGCCAATACTTCGCCTACCACGAGATTTGAGTAGGGAGCATTGGAATAGTCAAAAATCGTATTAACATCTCTTACCGCAGTATTTTCCCACAAGCCTTCACAAGATACGCTTCTTATCACATCTTTTTTGTCATAAAACTTTGCGGGGAAAGTATTGTCGTTTGTCGTGGCAAGATAAATGATTTCGCTGTCCTCAAAAGCTTTTATTGTCAAAGTATTGTTTTTTGACACATGCATACATATCGGCAAATCGTCAAATACGCCTGTACGACTTCCTTTGCCCGTCAATTCGCCGCAGCTCATTTCCACATTGCCTTCGGTAAGAAGCACGCACATTTCCTTGTCTTTTTCGCTGTAAGTTATGCTTTGTCCTGCCTTTAGTTTTACCACAAGAATATCCATGAGCATATCCTTGTTTTTGCCATCCATTTTTGCAAGAGTTTTTACTCCGTGTTTGTTGAATTTAGGATAATTAAAAGCCATGTTTGCCTCCTTCTATCTTCTTTTAAAAGCCTTTATTCTCTTGCTATCATATCGCCAAACTCTTTTTTCTCATCAGCGATAAATTTTTCGAGTTCGGCTACCGTTGGCATGAATTCAGAACAGCCGTGAGCGGATACAAGCATTGATGCAGAAGCCGAACCAAGCTCTAGACAATCCATGATATCCTTGCCGTCAAAAAGTCCGTAGAGGAATGCCGAGCCGTATCCGTCTCCGCCGCCAAATGATTTGAATGCGGCGACAGGGAAAGGCTTGATATTGTATTTTTGTCCGTCAAAAGTATGAGCGGTACTACCCTTCTTGCCATGCTTTATGATTACGATTTTTGCTCTTTTTGAAAACCAGTATTTTGCCGTAGCTTCATCGTCCATATCGGGAGCAAAGATAGCCTGAGTAAGGTCATATTCTTCTCTCGAACCCATAATGATATCCGCATGCTCGGCTACTGCCGTATAATATACTGCGATTTCGTCTTTGCTTTTCCAGTTGTAGGCTCTGTAATCTATATCGAATATGATTTTTGTATTGTTTTTTTCAGCAAGCTGCATGGCTTTAAGACAAGCCTCTCTCGAAGGACTCTGAGCAAGAGCCGTACCCGATATGAGAATTGCTTTTGAACTTGCGATATATTCTTCGTCTATATCTTCGGGAGCGAGCATAAGGTCAGCCACACCGTCTCTGTACATGAGAATACTGCTTTCTGTGGGAGAAAGTATTTCTGTAAAAGTAAGTCCCAATTTTTCGCCGTGCTCGGCTCTTTTTATGCGGGATACATCGATTTTTTCTTTTTTGAAAAAGTCTGTCACATAATCCCCGAATTGGTCGTCAGATACTTTTGCAAAAAAGCCTACCTTTTTGCCGAGTCTTGCCAGACCCACTGCGACATTTGCAGGCGAACCTCCCAGATATTTGCGATATTGCTGACTTTCAGACAAAGGTTTGAAATAATCCAAAGGATTGAAATCGATAGCTATTCTGCCTATTGCTATCAAATCGTATTTTCTGTTTTTTTCAAAACTAACATATTGCATATTTTCACCTCAAAATGCTTTGTCAATCGTATTTTGATTGATAAAGACTTTTATTTATATTTATATATTTAATTAATATTCTTTATAGAACTATATTTATACAATTTAAGCCTTAGATAAATTGTATAAATAAACTATTATAAAGCTTTTTAAGAGCCGTTTTATACCGCTTATATCTTGTACTTAAAATGCTTATATTTTATCCTCAATCTTTTTGACAAAGACGAATGATTTTTATTGCCGCATCTTCCACAGCTTTTATGGCAAAAGGCAAATAAGTCTTGGGGTCATAAGTGGAGTTTTTGTCTTCAAGTCCTGCCTTCAATCCCTCAGTAAAAGCTTGTCTTAATTGGGTGGCAAAGTTTATTTTGCTGATTCCAGCATCTATACAATCTCTTATCACTTCATCGCTAAGTCCGCTTGCTCCGTGCAATACGAGAGGAATATCCACGGCACTTGCAATTTCTCTTATTCTGTCGACAGCGATATGAGGTACGCCCTTATATACTCCGTGAGCCGTGCCTACTCCGATAGCAAGGCTGTCAGTGCCTGTAAGCTCTACGAATTTTACGGCTTCGTCTACTTCGGTATATCTGATTTGTCCCTCAGTCTCCTCTTTTCCGCCGATTGTACCAAGCTCTGCCTCAACGCTTATGCCTTTTTTATGAGCGATATTTACCACTTCTTTTGTAAGCAAAACATTTTTGTCAAAATCGAGCATAGAGCCGTCAATCATAACAGAAGTAAAACCCGAATCGATACAGGCTTTTACGATATCTATATCTCCGCCATGGTCAAGATGAATTGACAAGTCGGCATCTCCTTTGTATAAAGCTTTGATTAAAGCAGGATAAGTAGCAATGCCGCCGTACTTCAAAGTACGGGGAATGGTCTGAATAATAACAGGTTTTTTTGTAATGGCTTGAGCATTCAAAACACCAAGCACGCTTTCAAGATTGTCCACATTAAAAGCAGGGACAGCATAATTATTGCGTTTTGCTTGGTCAAGTAAAACTTTGTTTGTGACTATCAAAACATAATCCCCCGATATGATTTATAGAAAATACAACTTAATTATACTATTTACCTATATTTATGTCAATATCAAAAAGCAAAAATTTACACCGAATTTGCTATATAAATTTTTAGATAATCAAAATATGAAAAATACAGATTTTTGCACCAAAATACCTATAAAACGCAAAAATATTATAATAAATATCACTTTTTATATAATATATTTAACAAAAAATTTATGCTTTTTTGTCCATATTTTGCCGTTTTGTCCATATAATTTGACGATATTATACTAATATTTTTACCGAATTTGACATAAAAAAAGACAGCCTTCAAAAAAGGCTGTCGCATGTTTTCAAAAAATTATTGATTTTTTGTTTCGCCGTCATCTTCAGAATTTGTAGGCGGCTCGTTGTGAACTTCATAAGTGGGGATATCTTCAGGCTTCATACCGCAATATTTTGTATAGAAAGTCTGGTCATCGCTTATGAGATACATAATACCCTCTATAAGACCTATGATTGTAGGGATACCGGTCCAAAAGAAAAGCAAATACAATATGCCTGCACCTACCTTTCCCATATAAAACTTGTGGATACCCCATCCGCCAAGCAAAATACCGAGTATGCCTGCTACAATTTTATTTTTCATAATTACCTCCCTTGTTTTTTGCAATGCTTTATATCGCAATTACAATATATCATATAACTATTGTTTAGTCAATATGCAATCCCCTTTATATTATAAGCATATCAATCTTTTTTATCAGCAATATCTTTTTTTATCTGTGTGGTAGAAATCTCGGGAGTACGGGACAAATACACTACATCGCAATAATCTTTAAGAAAATCGAATTTGCCTTCCCAATCATCGCCCATTACAAATATATCGATTCTGAATTCTTTGACATCTTCGACTTTTTGTTCCCATGAATTTTCGGGGATTACCAAATCTACGCAACGAAGTGCCTCGAGCATCTTTTTTCTTTTTTCATAAGTAAAATAACACTTTTTACCCTTCAACGAATTAAATTCATCCGTAGAAAGTCCAACCACAAGATAATCTCCCATAGCTTTTGCTCTTTGCAACAAATTTATGTGTCCGTAATGCAACAAATCAAATGTGCCGTAAGTCAATACTTTTTTCATTTTTTCTCCTTTATTGTATCGTTGTTTTGTTGTTCACTTATTAAATTATTTTCATCAATCGTGTTTTCTTCGACTTCTTTATTGTTTTCTGAATTTTCAAATTCTTGTTCTTTGACTTCACAAACAATATCGTCATCAGAATTTTTTACAGCTTTTTTAGATAAAACTCTTTTGAGGAATCTTGATCCTATCACTATTATATTTTTTATTTCTCTAATATTTAAAAGAATAATTATTACAATTACTATTAAAGCATATATCCATTTTTTATTTGCATTGAAAGTATAGATTATCGCCAATGCAGAATTCAACAAATATTGCAGAACATAACTTGTCCAATTTATTTTTATCTTTATTAATTTTCTCGAGAAATATATTCTTGTAATAACAATAGCATTATAGCTCATCCAAAAAGCAAATCCTGCGACATATACCGTATATTGCATGCCGAAAAATTTTGCCACTATCGGGATTCCTACAATACAAAGAACAAGGTTTATCCCCGCTCCTATGAATGTGGATATCATAGAATACTTCGTCTTGAAAAATGCTCCAAAGAATGCTCCGAAAAAGGCAGAGAAGCATCCCGATACAGCACCCATGATAAGCATAGGAGAATATACCCAGCCCGAAAAATAATTACCTTTTAAAAGCAATTCAGACACAAACGGCAATATCAAAAACAGCATAGCTGTCGCCATCATTACGACAGGCATATAATATTTGAAAACATTGCTGTAAAAAGCATTTTTGTCATCGCTGTCCACTTCCTGCGAGGAGGATAGCGACCATGCCTGCAAGAATATGCTGCTTACCACATTTATGAGTGAAGGCAACTTGCTTGCTGCCGTATAAATACCTGCAAGAGCCCAAGCTTCTTGCATCAAAGCATCGTTGTTTGTAAAGCCTGCTATCGTCCATACCGAAAGATATACCACAAGATAACGGCTTGAAGTCTGAACTATCCACCAACAAATATTGTTTGAAACATTTGGTATGGAATAGCTGAGCATGTCTCTGAGTTTAAACTTATCAAACTTCTTAACGCTAAAGTATTTGAGAGGATTGACACATATAGTCAAAAACAATATTCCCGTCAAAGGTGCGGCGATAAGAGCAATAAGATATCCGTAAATGCCTATATTTGCGAGTATAATCAATACCGCAGCCAATGCAAGCATTACAATACTTTCGATAATACTAGACAACGAATATATTATGGTCTTTCCTATTCCTCTGGTGAATTCTGCAAGCAAGTTTTTGATAGCCTTAAAAGCAAACAAGGGAATCAAAAGCAATAAGTATGTCTCACCATATTGCGAACCTTTAAAATGCGATATCGTGTAAAAGATCAAATCGCCTACTATAAATATGCCTATACCGATAAGTATCACAACAAGCGAATTGCTTATTATATCCTCGGGAGAATTCTTTTTGTCCACAGAAAATCTAAACAATGCCTCTGCCAAACCCAAAGTAAGAATAGGAGTAATAAGGTCTTGTATCGTGACGACCATATTTTCCGTAAGTCCGTATTGACTTTCAAGCAAATATTTGGTAAGTAAAGGCAGGATAAAAAATTGTGCCGCCTTTACCGTAAGATTGCCCAAAGCAAAAATTATTGAGTTTGAAATTAATCTTCCGTACTTATTCATGTCTATTTTACTATTCCTGCAAAATCAAGAACTTTTTTGCAATAGTTTCCTTCTTGGTCATAGTTGACCAAATCATTTATCCTTTTACGCTCGTCAATCCAACTATCTTTTCCGGATTTAATGTCATCAAGAAATTTTGTCAGTCCATTCAAGTTTTCAATCTTTTCTCCCGGCATATAATCCAATGGATTTTCTACCACAAATCCTCTTTTATCGCCATAAGAATTTATATCATCAATGACAAATCCCATAGGTTTTTGTGTCAAAAGAAAATCAAAATATATAGAAGAATAATCTGTCAACAAAACATCGCATTTACCGACCAGGCTATACAGACTTATTTTATTTTTATGCAAATCGGAATTCTTGAAAACTTTTATATTATCCGACTTATAATTGAATACCTGCAAATCATTTTGATAAGGGTGAGGCTTTATGATCATCAACATATTATTTGTCTTAAGATAATCATCAAACTTATCAATGTTGTCCATATTGAGGAAGTCCATATTATTTTCTGAATCTTCCCTTCCTATGGCATTGGACTTTCTGTATGTTGGCATATATAAAATTGTTTTTTGATATTTTTCTTTTTCAATACCAAGCTTTGCCAATATATCGCTTGAATTAAAAAGCTCATCGCATCTGGGATATCCGCCCCTATAAATTTGTTCTTCTCTTAAGTTCCATAGTTTTTTAAAATAGTCTTCGGCAAATTTACCTGCACACAAAGCATAAGTAAATGTCGAGTTGTATTTATCGGGATCTTCGCAGGGGAGCACTTTTAAAGCCGTGCCGTGCCATAGATTGAATACCGTCTGACTTTTAGATACTTTGCCTGTAGTCATTCCTTTTCCATGTGTAAAGAATACATATTTTGCAGTTTGAGTGTGCAAATAACCTGCAATCTTTGATTTGACTATAAAAACATTGTGTATTTTCATATATGCCCCGACAGCATTTTCATCGGTACATACAAGATATATTTTGTATTTTTCGTTATATTTTTCTTTTATGAGATAATTTATCAAAGCAATTTGGTTTTCATCATACATTGCTCTGCCATACAATACTATTTTATTTTTGTTTTTTATAAGCATTTTTATCATCAATGAGTTTAATTTAAACATATCGTTTTCTCCTATTGCCAGAAAAATGTATATGGATATATCGTATTCCAATCCGGTCTGAATTTGAGTACTACTATCGAATAAGCTATCAGTACTCCTACTATACCGCAAGACAATATAATTCTGCTCGTTCTATCATATTTTTGCAAGGCATTGGGCAGGAATATAATTGAATATATAGTAAAATAAGATATCAGTCTATCTACAAGATTGATTTTGTATCCCAAAATAAATCCCGCAAATGCAGCAAAGGATATCCAAAGCACGAGATTGTTTTGCTGATTATATCTCAGCTTGCCGTCAAGTATTCCTTTTTTATGTTTTTTGACAAATATCACAGCGAGCAAAATCACTACGAAAAAGATAAAGTTGCTGAGAAGCTGATATGTCACCGCAAGCCAGCCGGATTCTGCATATTGTCCACTGAAATAGTGTGCATACGAAGGAGCGACCAACATACACACTTTGTACAACAAATCCGAAAAAGCAAACAAGCCGCAAAGTCCTAAAAGTATTATGACAAAGACTTTGTCGAATTTTATATACGGCAACAATACCAAGACAAGCGTTATTATTGCACTATTATGGAACAATGTAGCGATTATTATCCAAAAAATAGCTCCTATTATTTTTTTATCAAGCACTCTGTCAAACGCAATAAAAACAAAGGCCATCGCCAAAGTTTGTCTAACTATATTGAGCGTGCTTCCAAAACTCAAAATAAAAAACAATACAGTAGTAAGGGCATAATTTTTGCTGTGCTTTAAGAAAAACCAAATAAAAATTGTATATTGGATTATCGCTACGACTATCAATATACCTTGAGGATTTGTAGTGAATTTTCCGACTATTTGATTGAGAAATACATATCCTACCTCAAATCTTGTCACATTGATATAATCAGGATTAGATATGATTTCATTAAAAATTCTGATATATTCTGGAGTATCATTGCCTACATTTTCGCTTCTTAACGCCGTCAAAAGCATCATTATTGCCATGGCGATAATCATAAAAATTCCCCTGTCTTTTTTGGCAGGTTGAATTTCAGGATTAATTCTTGAATTGTAAACGGCGATTTTCTTTGAGCTGGTTGCCTGCAAGCAGGTCATTACTATTATAAACGCCGTCAGCAGCAACAAATGAGTCATACTCTCTCGCTTTTTATCTCAAAATATATTTTTTCCAATTCTTTGGCACTGTCTTTTATGTCAAAGCCTTTTGCTTTGACTTGTTCATATCCTATGTTTCTGTCCGCATTATCGTCTAAGGACTCGATTATTTTATTTGCCCATACAAGAGGCGAGTCATCGTTTTTCAATACGACAAGACTGCCTGTCAGATATACTTCGGATGTAATGGATTCAAAGCAAAAACATTTTACTCCGCTTGCTTGAGCCTCTACCAATCCGACAGGCAACCCTTCATATATAGAAGGAAAAACAAAACAATCCATTGCACTTAAAAGTTCAGGCACATCTTTTCTTATGCCCGTAAAAATCACATTTTCTTGAAGAGAATTTTCTCTGACATATTCTTGCAATTTTTCTTTGTCTTGCCCCTCGCCTACTATAAGAAGTTTTGCATCTTGTTTGGTCTTTATTATTTCTTGCAAAACTTTTATCGCAAAAAGCTGATTTTTCTGAAAACAAAGTCTTCCGATATTTCCCAAAAGCAATCCGTCTTCTATGCCGAATTCCTTTCTGACAATTTCTCTTCCTTCTTCAGAAAACTTAAATCTCGGCAAATTGATTGAATTATAAATGACTTTGTATTTATCCTTTGTCAAATCGAATTTTCCAAAAGCGTTCTGTCCAGCTTCTTTGCTGCAAGCAAAACAATAATCGCTCTTTTTGCCAAGTCCCGTCACCAAAAGCCTGTTGCGAACCTGCTTGATAAATCCGTCCGCAAGTCTAGAATTGTGGCTGTGAGATATGCATACGGGACAAGAATATTTGCGGGCATATTTAAATACCTGCTTTGCCACCAATATTTCATGACAATGAATGATATCGTACTCGTCCTTATGCTGAGAGAAAAATGCTTTCAATTCTTTTTTTGCCTTGAAAAAAGTCTTGAGTCCGGGTTTTGTAAAATAATATACATTTCCGCCAAGGCTCTTTATTTCCTCGTTATAATTCTTGGGAGCTTCCCAGAATATCAAAAAGTCAAACTGAACTTTTTCTCTATCGATATTGCGATAATAGTTCATCACTACATTGGCAATGCCGCTGTTTACATTTGTAGATGACAAAACCTGTAAAACTTTTATAGCCATTATTCTCCGTCCACTGAATATTTGTAATCTTGTTGTTTGTTGATATATCTGCAAGGCTGAGGCACTACAGTCGTGTTGTCAGGAACATCTTTTACGACAACCGCCCCTGCACCTATTCTGACATTGTTGCCCACTTTTATGCCTCCGAGTATGCAAGCATTCGCACCTATAAAAACATTGTCGCCTATTATGGGAGCTTTGTCATTGCTTTTGCCGATTGTCACTCCTTGCATTATCGTAACATTTTCGCCTATTCTGGCTTTTGCCGTAATAAATATACCCGATATGCCATGCAATAATTTGGGAGGATTTTTAAATATATCATGATTTTCTTCATTCGGGAAAAGACCTATATATGCAGTGTTCTTTTCCATTTTCATGACTTTAAATTTATAATACATTCTCCTGAATTTGCTTTTTGTAGCATAAAACTTTTTTCTGTACAAAAAATACTTTTCAGGATTAAATCCTCTTATCGCATACGATAAATTCTTAGATATTCCCATTTTCTTGAGCTTTCTCCTTTTTATGCTTCATATACATTTTCATAAAATCGAGGTCATGGTGATAAGTAAGCTTGTAATTGTCTGGGAAGTCAAAATATCTGTATAACGAAGTGCCTTCAGGCAACTGCTGATATGCTTCTACCAATGGACTTTCAGGCTTTAAATTATTGTAAAGCAAATCAAATCTGAAAGCTTCCGGCGACTGCAAAATATAGTATCTGCTTCTGTCGCATTCCAAAAAGTCCAAGCAGCCCAGCGAGTCTACGATTCTCTGGCATGTAGCCACAACCTCGTATTCGTCAAGCTTGTCCATATAAGTATCTATAAGCTCTTTTGTAACAAACGGACGCATAGCGTCAAACACCATGATTTTTTTACAATCATAATGAGCTTTTATATATTCAAGACCGTTTTTGAAAGAAATGTTTCTTTCTGCTCCGCCGGCACATACATCGACATTGTATTTTTGTGTAAATCTGTCAAAATATTCTTCGGCACACACCACAAGCACTTTATCGATTTTTCCAGAAGACAATGTAGCTTCTACCACATAATCCACCACTGCTTTTCCAAACAAGTCCTGATATTGTTTTGGTGTAGGAGCTCCGAATCTCTTGCCTACGCCGCCCGATAAAATCATAGCTATATTCATATTTTTCCCTCACTTAATAATTTTTCTTCTTGTTGTCTGCAAATAGATATTTCATGCTTGAATTTTTGCAATATTCTGTCGTGCAGCCATTCAAAATTTTCAGCATAAAAAGCATTGCTCGTCAATCTGTTTTCGAGAATTATATCTTTTGCCCCCTCATAAAGTTTGACCACAGAAAATCCCGATGAACTCTCAAACACCCACATAGGAAGATATCTCTTTTTTGCCAAAAGTCCCCATACATGGAAAAAGTTTGATATAAAAGACACTGCTTTTCTCAATTCTTCTTCGCTGTAATTAAAGCCGTTGTCTTTTGCAATTTTTTGAAGTTTTCATCCCCGAAATTGCTTATGTCAAGTCCTGTCTTCTTTTTGAAACTTCTATAACTATACAATATCTTTCTGTTTGCAGAATGCTCTAGCGTATCCCCTGTGACAAAATATTCTCTCACATTGTCCAAAGTGGTGGAGAATATAGAGGAAATTCCCAAGATTACACTCGACAGACCGGATACTACTGCGATAGCAGCCACTATCTTGTTCATAATGTCGGCTGATTCGTCAAAAGCAAACATGACCACTATCAGCACCAAAGCCAAAAGCGACATAATGCTTGCCATTACTATACCCGTTATCTGTTTTTGTGTTTCATATCATTCCTCGCTTGTCTTGTCGTACAATTCATATCCGTGTGTAAGGACTCTCTTTTCTACGGGAGGCAATTTCATATAATCGCCGTAGAATTGAGTAAGCCACTTGTCCCAATTCTTGGGTGCCTTGAGCTTTATATTCTCAAAGTCCATTAACACATAATCGTCATACATTTCGTTTTTGAGCATAATGCGTTTGTCGCCGATTTCGTCAATAAACTCTCCCACATATTTGCTTGTTTCGTAAGGCACAGAATGCACGATTTCGGAAAGCTTTTTGTGAAGTCTGTTGGCTCCGTACATCTTTGCCAATACTCTCAAGCAGGCGATAGTAAAGTTCTTTGCAAAAGACACTTCTTTTCTCCAAGGCTTTACCAAAAGCGACAAATTGAGAATAATGTATTTGTTGATTTTCTTCATGTGCTTTTTGGCAAATTTAATATCATCGCCAAGTCCGTCAATAGGGAAGATATCCAAAAACAAACCCATTTCCACGCCTGCATCTCCGCCTTTTTCTATGAGCAAAGTGTCGGTATCTATAAGTTTTGCAAATCCGTACAAATACTTATCGTCAAGCTCGTGAGCAAGAAGCTTGTATTTTCCATTGTTGCCTTGTTGTCTGAAAATTTCGATAAGTCTGTCATAGTCGGGTCTTGAGAGATACATATCGATATCATCGTCCCAAGGTATAAAACCTTTGTGTCTTACAGCACCAAGCAAAGTGCCGCCCGACATAAACAAATTTATACCGTTTTCCTCGCAAAGCTTGTCCAGATATTCGGCTATGCTCAAAAGCCTTTGTTTCATTTCGTCAATCTGAATTGTTCTCAATTTTTTTCTCCTCTATTTTCAACTGCGGTTTTTTTCTCATCATTTTCAAGAATACGAATTTTCTCACGCTGTTCGGCATCAATACCTGTATGACATATCTTATAAAACAGCTCTTTCTGTATTCGCTCTTTGTGATGATTTTGTTGTCCAACATAAACTTGAACAAATCTCTTTCGCTCTTATAATATTTTTTTCCGCCTCTTCTTTGGAAAGTAGCTTCGTTTATTCTTGCATATACGAGGTTTTCTTCGATATTGGCGAATTTGCATCCCGCAAGATACATTCTAGCCCAAAGATAGCTGTCTTCGTTGTAAAACCAATGCAGATATCCGCCTGCCTTTTCCACCTCGCTTTTTTTGAACATAACCGTCATGTGATTGAAAGGACATCTCTTTTTGAGATATTCGCAGATAGCCTCGTGAGTAGCAGGCACATCTCTAACGCTTACCACATTGTCTTTATCGCCTATGAATTCTGCGATATTGCTTCCCACAATCGACAATTCGGGATCGTTTTGAAAACAAGCAAGCTGTTTTTCAAATCTGTCTTTTACCGCTATGTCATCGCTGTCCATTCTTGCCACTATCTCGTTTCTGCAATGAGTCATTCCCTCTTTGAGAGCGTTGCCTAGTCCTACATTTTCTTCGAGCGGATAAATCTCCACTTCTTTATAAGTTTGTTCAAGCTCTCTCAAGGTATCCATTGTCTCTTGAGGCACGGGACCGTCCACGACAACAACTACCTGTTCGGGGCGTATTGTCTGAAAAATGATACTCTCGATTGCCGTCTTTACATTTGCGGCGATATCGTTTTTGTACACCGACATCAGAACGCTTATCTTTTGTTCGCCTTCCATCTCATCACTCCTTGATAACTTTGAATATAGTCTTGAATATCAATCCTATATCATAGAAAAATCCTGCTTTTTCGATATATTTCAAATTGAGCTCCAACTTGGCGGGCATGATTTCCTCGATATACTTTTTGTCGGGGTCTTCTGCCTCTTTCAACATATCGTTTTCGTTTCTGAATTCTATTGACGCCAAATCCGTAATACCGGGTTTTACGCTCAATACCTTTCTTTGTTCCTCTGTATAAAGCTCTACATATCTGGGAACTTCGGGGCGAGGTCCCACAAAACTCATCTTGCCTGACAATACATTGAAAAGCTGAGGCAATTCGTCTATCTTTGTCTTGCGGATAAATTTGCCCACTTTTGTGATTCTGTTGTCCCCGTCAGTGGTAATCTGTCTGCCTTTTGCTTCGGCATCGACCACCATGGACCTGAACTTCCAAATTTTGAAGTGTTTTCCGTTTTTACCCACTCTTTCCTGCTTGAAAAGTACGGGACCCTTTGAAGAGCATTTGATTGCTATTGCCACAAATAGAAATACCAACAAAAGACACAGTATTCCCAAAAGCGAAAAGAAAATGTCAAAGCATCTCTTAGAAAATCTATACACCTGCGGCCTCCTTATAGCAATCGATGATATATTGCACTTCTTCGTCTGTCAACAAGGTATGCAAAGGAAGAGTGATTTCGTTCTTATACAAATCATAGGCATTGGGATAATCTTTTATGTCAAAGCCTAAAGCCTTATAGCCCGTAAACATAGCAAGTGGCTTATAATGAACATTCGTAGCTATGCCTTTTTCTGCCATTTTGACGATTACGGCATTTCTCTCACTCTCGTCAAGTCCGTCAATTCTTGTGATATAAAGGTGTCCGCTACCCGTATGATTTTCGTCATAATGATTAAGAAAACCTATTTTTGTGCCCTTGAAAGCATCGTTGTATTTCGAGATGATTTCTCTTCTTCTTGCAAGCAAATCCTTGTATCTTCCAAGCTGAGCAAGTCCGATAGCCGACATGATATCTGTCATATTGCACTTGTAGCCCAAAGTCTTGATATCGTATTCCCAAGCACCTATTTTCATCTTGGAAAGTGCGTCCTTGGATTGTCCGTGAAGCGACATAAGCATGAATTGAGTATAGATATCGTCATTGGATACGCCTTCTATCGTCTTCCATGTCACTGCACCGCCTTCTGCGGTAGTAAGATTTTTTACTGCATGGAAAGAAAACGAAGTAAAGTCTGCTATCTCGCCTGACATCTTTGCGTTTTGCTGAGCTCCGAAAGAATGTGCTGCGTCTGCAATGATAGCTATTCTTCCCATTGCTTTTTGAATATCGCTTACGGGACGGAAAATGCCTTTGTTTTTCTCTGCGATTTCATACAAAGCTTTATAGTCGGCTACAATGCCCGCTATATCCACTCCGATAATAGCTTTTGTATTTTCATTGACTGCTTTTGCGACATTCTTTGCACTGATAGCAAAATCGTCTTTATCTACATCTACAAGCACGATTTTTGCTCCCACATGATGCACTACGCTTGCCGAAGCGGTATAAGTATAAGCACTTGTGATGACCTCATCGCCTTTACCAATGCCCAAAAGACGCAAAATAAGCTCTAATCCTGCTGTGGCAGAATTGAGACATACAGCTTTTTCTGTATGGCAATACTCAGCGATTTTTTTTTCAAAAAGTTTTGTCTTGGGACCTGTGGTAATCCAACCCGATTTGAGAGTATCTACTACTTCGTCTATCTCAGCTTGAGATATATCGGGAGGAGAAAACTTTATATTCATTTCCAAACTCCATTAAATAATTATTATTAATAATATATATTATAGCATCATGCATTGCAAATATCAACATTAAATTGTATAAATAGTATAACTATTTTGTATAGTTTTATTAAAAATTGCCGACAGCAAACTACTGTCGGCAATCATTGTGTGTGATAATTTTCACTTAGTTTTTTTGCGTATTTTGCATTTTCAGCATTTCGTCAAATTCATAATTGGGACAAATTCTCCAAAGATTCCATCTCAAAGCATTGGTAAAATACTTTTTGGGATATACCTTGCCTCTGTAAATCTTTTGAGGACAAACATTGCATTTTATTGTCTTGAAATAATCACGCATGTTTTCCAATCGTCCCTCAAAGTCCTTGTAATTGCGTTTTGAACTATCTGTCCAGCATACTTCGGCAAAAGCAATGAGTCTAGCAAAAGTAAGCATATCGAGTTTTTGCTCCTTGGATATGTATTCTGTCCACTGAGGTATCTCCATGCCGAATATATTGCTGTCGTTCATTACACCGAGTTTTTCTGCCGACAAGGAATATGTCTTTGACAAAGGTCTGACATTGTAGGGATGATCCATATAGACATAACTGCTCATAGACAAAATAAGCTTTCCGCCCTTTTCCATCCAAGCAAATTCATTCTTATCGCCTTTTCTCTTTACCCACCATTGTGCCACGATATCGTTGTCCATAATATCCTGAGCATCGAGGACTTCGTTCCAGCCAATCATTCTCTTGCCTTTGGACTTTAAGTATTTGGCTATTTCATTGTTGAAATATCCCTGCAAAGCATTCTCGTTTTTTAGTCCCAATTCCTTGATTTTTGCCTGACAGCGAGGACACTTTTCCCATCTTGATTTGGGCACTTCATCGCCACCGATATGGAAAAATCTGCCCGTAAATATTTCACACAATTCATCTATTATGTCTTTTGCAAAATTATAGACATCCTCTTTGCCGCAACAACAAATATTGTCCATTACGCCCCAGCGATTCGATACTTCTGCGGGCTTTTCATCGCAGGACAAATTGGGATAGCATGATATCGCAGCCACCATGTGCCCCGGCATATCCACTTCGGGAACCACCTCGATATGTCTTTCTTTGGCATAGGCTACGATGTCTTTCATCTCTTCTTGTGAATAGAAAAGTCCTTTGCCGTATTCTACTCCGTCATGAGGCTCTTTTTTCTGCACATAGCCTTTTAATGACAAGGGAGTATCTTTTCTTATACAACCTTTTTCTGTCAAAAGCGGATATTTTTTTATCTCGGCTCTCCAGCCCTGGTCGTCAGTAAGATGCCAATGAAAAATATTCATCTTGAGATTTGCCATTATGTCGAGAATTTGTTTGATTTTCTCCACACTCCAAAAGTGTCTCGCACTATCGAGCATAAAACCTCTGTATGCATATTTGGGGCTGTCTTGAATATCTGCACAATGAATTATGTCATCATTGCCCAAAAGCTGCTTTAATGTCATAAGTCCATAAAATGCTCCCGCTTCGCCTGAGGCACTTATAGTAAGCACCTTAGAGTTTTTATCGCAAATAAAAACATATCCTTCGTGAGGTACTTTTTCGTCAGTCAAAAATCTTAACTCACTGCCTTCTCCGCCATCGATATTTCCTAAAATATCCTTGGCAAATTTTTTGGTTTGTTCAAAATCTCCGCTGATTTTTGTGGCTTTTCCCAACTTGATAGTGTGTTCTTTTACCACGCAATGCAGAGGTTTAGGAATAATATTCATGTTTCCTCCCATCATACGATTTGTATCGTTTGACTTAATAATTTTATTATAGTGTAAGACTTCAGATTTTTCAAGACCTAAAGATCACATTTTTTCCGTCTACAAATTCTATATCGTTGTACAATCTTATTTTGTCATCGTTATCTCGCTTGTTGAAAAGCTCTATCTCGATATCTCCGCCTTCATAATCGAATGTAAAAACACTCTGCCCGAACTGCAAAAGATTTTTTGAGTCAAATTCTTCATAAGTCTTGACTTCTTTGCCGTCCACATACACTTTCATATCATAATAATACGGGCTTGCAAATCCAAAATTAGTGAGCATGAAACTTGCTTTTCCCGACTGTATTTTGAGATTGGACGCTACAAGTTGATAGCCGAGATGATATTTGAGATAATCTAATATGCTTATCTTGCCGTCAGTCAAAAGATTGGGATTGTAAGGATAATGATTGCTGTCCAAAAATTCTTTGTCAAGATATTCGCTCTTTGCTTTTTCCAAAGCAAAAATTTTGTCTTCTTCCTCATTATAGTTGTGCTCAATGGAGAGTGTCGTCAATCCGTATCCCACGCATTGTCCCACAAGTCCTTTGAGATCTATCTCGATACCCGACCTTCCCCAAGGCAATTCGCCGTCAGTAATAGTGTATTTGCATTTTGTGAGAAGCTTGGGATATTCGGGCGATTGCCAATCCATCATTCCCCATTCGTGGTCATAGCCCAAGAGATAATCGTCATGGACAGAAAATCTGCTTTCGAGATTATCGGGTACTTGTGTAAGCATTTCGGGAGTACGCACCATAATAGGCACTTCTTCAGGCACCATATCCGCCACAGCTTCTATAACTCTTCTTACGCTTATTCTGTGCACGCTGCCGTGTCCTTCGCCCCAAAGGCCTATCATGCCGAGCTGAACGGCATATACCACATCGTCAAAAAGCTGTCTGTTCTGAGATATAAAAGTCTTGAGTTGAGAACAATGCTTTTCTATATTTCTCGTGCGAGGGCCTTCTTTTTGTCCTTCGCTTGTTTCGTAGGCAAATCTCAGCAAAATCTTCACATTTTTGCTTTTTAAAAGCTCGAAATAACTTTTGAGCTGATCCAATGCACTTTGAGGGATATCTGTATTGTAATATTTGATGAGATATACATAGACCTGAAGTATTTTGATATCCTGTACTCCGTGTCTTGAAAGCTGTTCGTCCAATTTATCCACATAGTTTTCTCCGCTGTTGGGATAAGCCTCATCAGTGCCGAGCGTGATATATGTCTCGCCTCTAAAACCTCTGTTCTGATTGTCAAGAGGAGCAGAAGTTAAGTCACAAAACTTTATACTGTCGTCAAGGCTGTATCTGAACTCGGTATCTACGGCGGGATATTCTTTGATATCTATTTTTTTACAACCTGCAAAACAACTGAAAATAAATACCATAGCCACCACCATTATTACTATCAAACAAATTTTTTTCATTTTCGCTTCCTAAGAAAAATACTTTATATTAAGTTTAACATACGAGTTTAGGTTTTTCAACAAATAATATTTATACTAATTTTTAAAAAATCAAAATTGCTCTAAAATTTATAGAAAACATAGCTCGATAAAGCACAAAAAAAGTGCGTCAAAAACGCACTTTTTTGTCTTGTGATCTACTGAATTTTTGAATTAACCCTGAGTGCTTACCGCAAATATCGACACAAGCACGGGGATTGCAATACTCAAAACAAATATCAAAAGCTGGAATACTCCGAAAATAACACCTATTATCGAGCAAATCTTGCCGGCTTTTGTGTATTCTTCGCCGCTGTATTCTCCCGTATCAATGAGTTGTTGAGACTTTTTTGCCATACAAAGACCTATAATACCCGTGACCAAAGATATCACGCCCAATACAGACAATATACCGCATACCATACTTATTATGGCACTTGAGTTAGTGAGTTTTGCCTTATATCTGGGATAGTCGTTTCGGGCATAATTTTGATTGTATCCTGCTCCGTTGTTGGAAGAATTGCACTGCCAACCATTGTTTGAACCGGAATTTTTATTTGCCGATGCATTAGCATTATTGTTTGAATTTGTATTCATATTGTCAGACGAAGATGCAGTCTCTTTGAATGTTTCATCTGGCGTGACATCTATAAAATCGTCTTCCTGAGTGTTGTTGACGACTTCATAATCACGCTCTATACGATGACCGCAATTTCCACAGTAAATATCCTTATCTTCTACTTCGCTTCCGCAATTATCACAACGCATTTTCTTACCTCCTTATACTTCTTTTTTTTCAAAGCACATTTATATTTTACCATAAATTATAAAAATTTCAATAGTTTTTTTATGTCAATATCTCTTAAATTATGTAGATTTTACTAAAATTCGATATTAATGCTTGTCTATAATGAATTGATTATAACATAAAGGCTCAAATCCTTCTCTTTTGTAGAGTCTTACGGCACCTTCATTTGATTCTTCCACTTCGAGACGAATTCTTGCAAAATCGCCGTAAGTATTTTTGATAAAAGTTATAAATTCTCCGCCCAAACCTCTGCCTCTGAATTCACCTTTTACAAAAATCTCTTCAATCCAAACTACCTTTCCGCCGGCCTCATTGCTATAAGTATATGCTGTAAGAGCATATCCTGCGACATCATTGTCGCATTCAAGCAAAAATATATCCATATAAGGACTATCTTTTTCGGCCTCGTCAAGAGTGGCTAGCATATTTTTTTTAGGTATATTATGGCATACCGCAGGGCTTTGATAAAACTCCTGCATCATGCCAAACACAATATCTCTGTCCTTTTTTGTATATTTTCTTATCATAAAAACTCCTTTGTACTAATAATATCAAATTCTTGACAATTTTGCAAGTATGTAAAATTTGACTAAAAAGTTATGAATATCGCCTAAAAAGGTATATAATTAATACACAAAATAAAAACTTAAATATTTGAAAAACAACTTTGTTTTGTGATTAAATTACAGAAAAAGCAAGCCAAAATGTATATAATATAATCGAAAAAAACCTTTAAGGAGAACAGATATGGCAATAACAAATCTTACAGCAGAAAATTTTGACAAAGAGGTACTAAACAGCGACAAGCCCGTCCTCATAGATTTTTGGGCAAATTGGTGCGGCCCTTGCAGAATGTTGTCCCCTACCGTGGACGAAATAGCAGAAGAATACGATTCTGTCAAGGTATGCAAGGTAAATGTAGACAATGAAATGCAGCTCGCAAGTGCTTTCGGAGTGTCAAGCATTCCTATGCTTGTAGTCATCAAGGACAAAAAGGTGGTGGCTCACACAATAGGCGTTCAGCCCAAAGACAAAATCTTGTCTATGCTCGATCTAAAATAAGAAATTCGATTTTATCGGAAATTGTAAAAACCTCCATAATAAAAACGGCGTTTTAAGTCGCCGTTTTTGTCAGTACAGAATATTTGTTTTTGAATGAAAAGATATTTTTAAAATCATTTGATAGGCTTTGCTTTTCTTAAGTCTATCTCATCAGAAGAAAATACTTTTCCGCAATATTCGCATCGTGCCGAAGTGGCATTTTGCTCGGTATAGACATTTGCTCCGCAATTATCGCATTTGAAGGAAATTCTACCTATCTCTTGCTTTCTTGCTTTTATAAGCTCGAGCCTGTTGTTTTCTACAAAAAGATAATTGTTGAGATATCCGGCATTGATAGCCGTATGTATGCGTGCAATAGTGGTCTTCTCGTTTGAAGAAGTATATGTAGCAAGTTCTTGAACAGTATATAGATTTTGCTCTTCGATACCTCTCAAAAGAGCTATCATTTTAGAGCAATCGCTCATCTTTGCCCAGCATACGGGAGCCACATAAAATCCCGCCACTATAAGCACAATACCCAATGCCATCAATATCCAGATTTTGTTGATAGCACAAAGTACGGTCATTACTATACCCACGGGAAAACCGATAGTCAAAAGAGTAGCGACAATAATCAAAATTTTCTTTTTCTTGATAGCTTTTTCCATAAGACACCTCATATTAATTATAGCGAGAGAAAAAAAGAAAATCAATACAAAATCTAAATTTTGGCTATAATTTTTTAAAAGACAAAATTATCTTTATATTATATAATTATTATTAATATAGTTATTTATACAATTTACCCAAGACTTAAATTGTATAAATAAGACAAAACTCTTCGTGCGTACATACGCACGTAAACCAAAACTTTAATATTAAGGAGTATTTATGAGCAAAAAAGTAGTTATTATCGGAGGTGTGGCAGGAGGAGCTACCGCTGCCGCAAGACTCAGAAGATTGGATGAAAATATCAAAATCGTCATGTTTGAAAAAGGAGAATATATCTCTTTTGCAAACTGCGGTTTGCCTTATTATATCGGCGGCGAAATAAAGAAAAAATCCTATCTCACTCTTCAGACGCCCGAAAGCTTTAATTCAAGATTCAATGTCGATGTACGCAATATGACAGAAGTAGTGTCTATCGACAAAAAAGCAAAGAAAATAACTGCTCTTAATCTCAACACAAATACTCAATATGACGAATATTACGACTATCTTATAATCGCCACAGGTGCGTCTCCCTATATCCCCGACATAGAGGGAGTTGACAATGAAAAAGTCTTTACGCTTCGCAATATCCCCGATACCTACAAGATAAAAGATTATGTAGACACTTACAATCCAAAATCCGCTCTTGTAATCGGCGGAGGCTTTATAGGTCTGGAGATGACGGAAAATCTCAAAAACGCTGGAGTAGATGTATATCTTTCTACAAGGTCAAATCAAGTCATGTCAAGAATAGGATATGAAAGTGCTTGTTTTGTCCACAACGAACTAAAAGACAAAGGCGTAAAACTTTTGCTTGGCACAAAGCCTCGCAGCATAAAGGATAGTGAAAAAAGCCTTGAAATCACTTTGGAAAATGTCTTTGAAAAAACATATTCTACTATAAAAACAGATATGGTAATCCTTGCTCTCGGCGTAAACCCCGACAGCGATTTAGCAATAAAAGCAGGGCTTGAAGTCAACTCAAGAGGTGCCGTAATCGTAGACGAACACATGCTCACAAGCGACAAAAATATCTTTGCCGTAGGCGATGTGACAGAGACTTTTGATTTTATCTTAAACAAGCCTTCTTATGTTCCGCTTGCAGGACCTGCCAACAAACAAGGCAGAATAGCCGCAGACAATATTGCAGGCATACCAAGCACTTACAAAGGCACTTTGGGCTCGGCAATAATCAAAATATTCGATTTGACTTTGGCATATACGGGACTTAATGAAAAAGACGCCATTCAAAACGGTATTGACTATGGCAAAAGTTTTACTTTTTCGCCAAATCACGCCACTTATTATCCCAATCCTCAATTTATGTCGATAATGACTTTGTTTGACAAAAAAGACGGAAGAATACTTGGCGTGCAAATCGTAGGCGGCGAAGGAGTGGACAAAAGATGCGATGTCTTTGCCACAGCTATCCGTGCAAAAATGACGGCTTTTGATTTGACAAATCTCGAGCTTTGTTATGCTCCGCCTTACGGCTCGGCAAAAGATCCTGTAAATATGGCGGGATATGCCATAGAAAATCTTATCACGGGAAAAGTCAAAAACTTTTATGTCGAAGATATCCCTAAACTTCTTAAAAGAGATGACATAATCTTGCTTGATACTCGCACGAGATATGAATATCAGCTCGGACATATCGATGGATTTGTCAATATCCCTCTCGACAGTCTTAGAGACAATCTGCACTTGCTCGACAAGACAAAGACGATTTATCTCACTTGTCAAGTAGGACAAAGAGGTTATGTAGCATCGAGAATACTCTCTCAAAACGGCTTTGATGTCTACAACTTAAGCGGTGGCTATAATCTTTACAGCACGATAAAAGGCATATAAAAAACTTTTCCTCTCAAAAATCAAATAAATACTATATTACAAAAAAAGCTTGTCGATACGGCAAGCCTTTTTGTTTATCGTTTTATAATTTCTTTTTCCAAAATTCAAATCAAAAATCAAATACCGTCTATAATAATATATATTTATAATATTTTCTAATTTATACAATTTACTTAAGGCTTAAATTGTATAAATTAAGAGCAATTCTCGTGCGTACACGCTACGCACACACGAAAAAGTCCTTTTTCTTCAAGACAATTTATCACAAAAGACTCCTCAATTTTTTCTTGTCCAATACTTTTATTTCGCCTCTTGAAAGTTCGACAATTCCTTCTTTGTGAAAATACTTGAGCATTCTTGTCACGACCTCTCTCGCCGTACCCATATATTTGGCTATCTGCTCATGCGTGAGTCTTATCATATCATCGCCAGTCTTTGCTATTTCATCGCTCAAAAATATCGCAAGCCTTTTGTCTACTCCCATAAACAAAATTTGTTGCATCGCCCACATTACATCAGAAAATCTCACGGTAGCAAGCTTGTAGGCAAACTTTTCTACATATACATTTTCCGTCTTGAGCTTTTGAAATACCTGTGCACTTATTATTACAGCCTCTGTGTCCTCTTCGGCATCGATATACACATCGAAGGATATCGCATCCAATATACAAGATGCCGACAATATACATATATCATCATTGTACAATCTGTACAAAGTGATTTCTCTGCCGTCCTCAGAGAGCATATATGTCCTTAACTCTCCTTTTATGATATACACTACTCCGAGACATCTCTCCTCAGAGTGATGTATATTTTCACCCTTTTTAAAATGTGCTTTTCTTGAAGACGATATGAGCAGTTCTTGTTGTTCTTTAGTGAGCGAAGAAAAAAAATCGCATTTTTTGAGTACTTCTTTTATTTCCATAATTACCTCAATGTCATTATAGCACATCAAAGCGTTTTTTCAATATGATTTATGTCAAAACGCACAAAAAAAGCGGAGTTTTGATTCTTCCGCTTTTTGTATTTATTTTGTAGATATCATTCTTCTGTTTCCGTATCGGCTATTTTCAATACAGAAAGCATTGCGTATTCTATCGGCGTATTCTGTACAAGATTTGCAAGTCTTATGATATCTCCTTTTTTGCACTTTAATACAATGGTTTTTGTAAGACCTGATTTGTCGTTGTTTGTATCGAAATATGCCGTTCCGCTTGCGATTTGTTTTTCATTGTTAAAAAGCGAAATTCCACACTTTTGATTAGAGCAAATCTTGCTTGCTTCTGCATTATACACAAGTTGATACAATCCGCTCTTTTTTATCTCAAATCCTTCTTCTTTGCAATCCACGCATTCGCCGTTGTTGAGAAGAGGATTGTCAAACAAAAGCGTTTCGCCGCTTGAATATGTCTTGGGAGCAGTGCTCTCTGCCGCCATAAATTCGCTGTCTATCGACCTGCCTCTGGGACCTGTCGCTCCCGTATTTCCTGTGGCTTCTGTGTTTCCTTTAGGCCCCGTATTGCCTGTCGCACCCGTCACTCCCGTAGCACCCGTGTTTCCTGTCGGCCCTGTATTGCCCGTAGCTCCTGTACAGCCTGTCGCACCCGTAGCCCCCTTTTGTCCCGTAATATATACTACTCTCGGACAGCACTGAGGCTGGCAATTTATAGGAGTGCAAAATTTGTGGCAATCAAAACTCGTATACAATTATTGTTCTGATAAAAATTATTCATATATTTCTCCTGAGGGCTTTTGCCCTTGTAATACACTATGCAAAAAATATTGTTTATGTTTTTGATAAAGATTTTGAGAACAACAACTTTTTTCAAAACAGTCTTTTTCACACTATTTTTTCTATGACAATATAATATACGAGGAGGCTTTTATGACGCTCAGCTTGTGCATGATAATAAAAGACGAAGAACAAACTCTTAAAAGAATACTCGACAAAGCAAAGTGCTTTTCAGATGAGATGATAATAGTGGATACGGGAAGCAGCGACAATTCTGTCAATATCGCAAAAAGCTATACAGACAAAGTGTATTTTTGCGAATTTGTAGATTTTTCTTTTTGCAGAAATTTTTCGCTCTCAAAAGCAACTTGCGATTATGTGATATGGCTTGACGCCGATGACGATATAGATGAAAAGAATATACAAAAAATTATTCAATTAAAAGACAGGCTTTTTGACGAAGATATGGTAATGATGCCTTATGAGACGGCTTTTGACGAAAACGATATGCCTGTATTTTGCTATTACAGAGAAAGAATTTTTAAAAATCGCAAAGGCTTTTTCTTTGAAGGCAAAGTCCATGAAGCGATACCTCTAAAAGGCAAAATAATCTATGAAGACATTGCCATAAAGCACAGAAAAACAAAACAAAACACGCCTCTTCGCAATCTCAATATCTATCAGAATATGATGGCAAAAGGCGAAATCTTGGGCACAAGAGAATTGTTTTATCTCGCAAACGAATATTATTACAACAATATGTACACTGAGGCATTGGCGACTTATAAAGAATTTCAAAAAAGAAAAGACTGCCTTGACGCCAATCTTTTGCAAAGTTTTGTCAACTCATCAAACATTCTCATAAATGAAGAAAAATATTCTCTTGCTTTTGACGAAATCGCAAAAAGTCTTAAGTACTCTTTGCCTACTCCGACCATTCTTTGTCAGATAGGTTATGTACTTCATAAATGGCAAAAATATGAGCAAAGCAACTATTATTATCTTCTTGCCATATCTTCTCAAGAAGACAATCCTTTTGCTTTTCGCAACAGCGATTTTGAAGGATATACGCCTTTTATAATGATAGGTCTCAATTATTATTTGTCGGGCGATATAGACAATGCTTTGTATTATACATCAAAAGCACTGAAAATAAAGCCTTACGGAAAAATCGCTCTTGACAACAATGCCTATTATCTTTCCCTGAAAATAAAAAAATTATCTTCTTGCGATGTATAAATAGTTTGATTTGAGTCCATATTCTATTCGGAGGTAATGTGATATGAAACTTAAAGACAGCAAAACTTATCTTAATCTCGCAGCAGCTTTTGCAGGCGAATGTCAAGCACGCACGAGATACGAATTTGTAGAATACGGAGCAAGAAAAGAAGGCTATAAAGCACTTGCCGACATCATCGACAATGTGGCTTATCAGGAATTTACTCATGCAAGACTTTTGTACAGCTTTATTCAATCGGCTGATGACAAATGTATTGCGGATATCAAAATATGTTCAGGTTATCCTTTCAAGGAAAAATGGGACCTTGTCGAAAACTTGAGACTTGCGGCAGAAGACGAGGGATTCGAAGCAGAAAAAATCTATCCCGAATTTGCAAAAGTAGCAAGAGAAGAGGGCTTTAAAGATATAGCAGGACTTTTTGAAAATCTCGTAAAAATCGAAAATTGCCACAAAATGCTCTTTACGGATTTATACAATCAGATGAAGAGCGGCACTCTTTACAAAAAAGACGAAGTAGTGAAGTGGAAGTGTCCCGAATGCGGATATGAAGCAAACTCAAAAGAAGCATTTGCCATCTGTCCTGTATGTCAGGCAAAACAAGGCGGCGTAATGCTCAAACTCAATGACAATACCTAATACTTTTTCTTTTCCCCTTATACTGAAAACGGACTGCAAAAAGCAGTCCGTTTTTATTTATCGATATCGATTTTTGTTTTTTTATTTCAGGCTATGATTTTATAAATCTCTTTTTTATTTGATAATCTCTCTAGCCATAAGCACGCCCATGACAGAAGCCATCATAAGTCCTCTTGTCCAGCCTGTCGAATCTCCAAGACAATGCAAATTCTTTACGCTTGTATTGAAATGCTCATCCATCTTGATTTTGTTGCTGTAAAACTTGAGTTCAGGCGAATACAACAATGTTTCAGGGCTGGCAAAACCAGGTACTACCATGTCCACTTGCTGTATAAAGTTGAGAATACAAGTCATTGCTCTATAAGGCATTGCCGATGTGATATCACCTGCAATCGCATCTACCAATGTGGGCTTGACATTGGACTGCTGAAGTTCTTTTTGCCATGTTCTCTTGCCGTCAAGAATATCGCCGTATCTTTGTACCATAATGTGTCCTGCACCCAGCATATTCGTGAGCTCGCCTACCTTCTTTGCGTATTCGATAGGTTGGTTGAAAGGCTCTCTGAAATTGTGAGATACCAAAATAGCAAGGTTTGTATTTGACGACTTTTTGTCCTTGTAAGAATGTCCGTTGACTACTGCCAAGTTGTTGTCATAGTTTTCCTGTGCGACAAATCCGCCGGGGTTTTGGCAGAAAGTACGAACTTTGTTTTTGAATGGATTGGGATATCCTATGAGCTTTGACTCATACAATACCTTGTTGACTTCTTCCATTACTTCGTTTCTTACTTCTACTCTTACACCTATATCTACGGTGCCGGGCTGGTGGTCGATATTGTGATTTCTGCAAGTAGTCTCAAGCCAATCTGCTCCTCTTCTTCCTGTGGCTACGATGACTTTTTCTGCCAAGATTGTCTCGCTTTGATTTTTGATTTTTACTATGGCTCCCTTGCAGACATTGTCTTCTATTACAAGGTCGGTACACTCGCTGTTGAAATACATCTCAACGCCGTTTTCAAGCAAGAATTTTTCGATAGAATAATAAATTTGCTGAGCTTTTTCCGTGCCCAAGTGTCTTATAGGACAATCCACAAGCTTTAGACCTGCTTTGATAGCTTTTTTGCGGATTTCCTTGATTTTGTCAGGCTCGGCAATACCTTCGATTTTGATATCCGCTCCGAATTCAAGATAAATACTGTCGGCATATTCTATAGTTTTTTGAGCAAGATCATGTCCGATAAGGTCAGGCAAATCGCCGCCTACATCGCTGCTCAAAGACAATTTTCCGTCAGAGAATGCACCTGCTCCCGAAAAGCCTGTGGTAATTGCACAATTCTTGCAGCTTACGCAATGACCTATCTTGTGCTTGGGACAAGAACGATTTTCTATGGCCGCTCCTTTTTCTACGATTATTATGCTTTTTCCGCTCTTTTTCTTGATAAGCTCCAATGCAGTAAAAATACCCGCAGGTCCTGCACCGATAATCAATACATCTTTTTTCATTTTTCTCTCCTCGGTGACAATAAAAAAGCCACCTTTTGTAATGCACGGGGCATACTTCGGTAGCACTCAAGATACTTTTGTATCCTCAATCAATTATATCACTCAACAATATCTTTGTCAAGACTTATTTTTGTTTTGGTTTGTAGAAGGCTTGGACTTATATTTTGTCTTAAAACTCAATCACAAAAGCAAAAAATAGCAGATAGATATTTTTTTATTTTGTCAAGATATGTGCGTATGTGTACAAAATTTATTTTGCAAATTGACTTGACTTAATTATCCTGCTAAAATATTTATGACAATATTTTTTAGGAGCAAATTATGACAGAAAGAGAAAAAATGGTGGCAGGAAAGCTTTACAATCCTACCGACAAAGAGCTTGAAAAACTAAAAGCAAAGGTGCGTCAAGCTTGTATAGAGTACAATCGCTCAAACGAAGACGAACAGCAAAAAAGATATGAGCTTTTGCATTCCGTCCTCAAAAGCCATAAAAAGAATTTTTATTTTGAGCCAAATATCCGTTTTGATTATGGCTGCAACACCTCTATCGGCGAAAACTTTTTTGCGAATTTCAACTGCACTATTCTCGATATCTGTCCCGTGACGATAGGCGACAATGTGATGTTTGGCCCCAATGTGACAATAGCCACTCCCATGCACCCTATTATCGGCGAAGAAAGATTTATAAGCGAGCATGAAGACGGCTTGTATGACCTCGAATATGCCAAGCCTATCACTATCGGCAACGGCGTTTGGCTTGCAAGCGGCGTAATCGTAAACGGCGGAGTGACCATAGGCGACAATGCGGTAATCGGCAGCGGCAGCGTGGTGACAAAAGATATCCCCGCAAATGTAATTGCCGTGGGAAATCCTTGCAGAGTATTAAGAGAAATTACAGAAGAAGACAGCATCAAATACAAAAAGCATCTTTTTTAATCGTGCCGTAAATATAAAACTATTTGATTAAGACAAAAAATTTTGCGTCCGACAAATTAAAAAACCTATTTTTGTCTTCAAAAATTTTTATCTTCTCGAGCATTTGATTTTTGTATGATTTTTGCACAAAAATATTCTTGAAAATACAAAAAAGACAGTCCAAAATTCAGGCTGTCTTTTTGCGTATATGCACGCACGCACAAAGGCTTTCCTTAATTTATACAATTTAAGCCTTATGTAAATTGTATAAATTATTTATTATAATATTTATATGCTTTTTTTATAGAAAATTTTATGACAAATTCATATCGAAAAAACGCTCTTTAAATCTTCTCCAAAAAATTGATAAGATACTTGTCCGTCATGCTGGCTACTATATCCGTGGCTACTCTTTCTGGATAATTTTTATTGTCTTCAAAATACTTGTCCACGGCTTCTTTTCTTGCGTAGATATAAGGACGATAATATTTGTCGACAAGTTTTTTATCGCCCTTTATGTCCTTATAAAAAGCCTCGAAAACGCTCTTTATGATTTCAAAAAGTTTGTCGTCAGAATACTCGTCTACTTTTGAGTGATTGCTAAGATATATTTCCTCATAATTGTCTTTGAAAATACCCTTTAAAGCCTCAAAAGCTTTATCGCTCATTGCTATATAATTTTTGCCGTAAGAATTGTTTATGATATCTATCGACAAGTTTGAGATAATTTCGTGATTGTATGTACCGAGTTCGCTTTCTTTGTAATTTTCAAAAGGCACATATTTAAGTTTTGATGCGTCTTGTCTGTCCTTGCCGATATATGCTATCACATCGGCTATTCTGACAAGGCATCCTTCCAAGGTGCATGCAAAAAGTCTGTCGTCATTGAGTTTGCCTATATAGGCAAGTTCGAGCTTTTTGTCTATATCTTCAAAGCTCTTGCAAGAATTGATATTTGGCATATACTTGTCCACGACCTCTTCTCCGTTGTGGCAAAGCACACCGTCTATGACCTGCAAAGAAATGTTTGCTCCGTTTTCCGCTCCCACTATATTGTTGAGATATCTCGCTCCTTGTATGTGGTGCATGAATCTGTATCCGTACTCTTTTGCCACTCTATCGAGAAGCTTTTCGCCCTTGTGTCCGAATGGACAATGCCCGAGGTCATGAGCAAGTGCGATTGCTTCGATAAGGTCGCAGTTTAAAGACAAAGCCGAGCCTATCGTGCGGGCTATTCTGGAAACAAGCTGGACATGATAGGCACGGGTAGATATATCGTCATTGTCTTTTAGACTGAAAACCTGAGTTTTTCCTGCATACCTGTTGAAAAGCTGAAGGTTGATAATCGCCTCGCAATCCCTTATATACTGTCTTCTGAATATTTTGGGAGTATAAGCTTTTTTGCGGATACAATCTTTGTCTTTGGAAGCAAATTCAGACAATAGGGCATCTCTTTGCAAATACCCTTCTTCAAGCTTTTTAGATATATTTTCGTCCAATCGGTATGCCATAAGTTCTCCTTTTAAGATTACTTCTTTTCAAAAAGCAAGTCTTTTATCGCCGAATAATAGATTTGATACATTTTTTCAAAGTCAATAAGCGAAACTCTTTCGTCTTTTTGATGAATTGTGCTTTCGCAGTCGGGGAAGATAGGACCGAATGCCACACCGCATTTCAAAGCTCTGGCATAAGTTCCGCCGCCGATAGTGATAGGCTGTAAATCAGAAGACATGACCTTGTTGTAAGAAGCAAGCAGTTTTTGTACAAGTTCGTTGTCTTTGTCGATATAAAGCGGATTGTGGAAATTGCGGACGGTCACTTCTTCAGTGCCGAGATTTTCCTTGAGCATAAGCATAATCTGCTCTTTTGTATAGCTCACGGGATGACGGATATCCACAATGATGTGCATCTTGCGATTATAAAGTCTTGTGGAAGGAAGATTTTCGCCGTTTACCACTCCGACATTGAATGTAAGAGCACCGCTCTTTTCGTCACTTAGTTTTATGCCTGCACCGCTGCCGTCATTATGGCAAAGCTTTGTATAAAAATCTTTGAATTCTCCGCCGACTTTTTCTTTGAGAAATCTCATAAGGTGCCAAAAAGCATTGTCGCCTTTCCAAGGCGTGGAGGCATGTGCGGGCGAACCATAAGCCGTGATATATGTCTTTCCGCCGTTTACGGATATCTCTATATGATTGTCATCGCAATCGGTATCGAGTGCCATATCGAGGACTGCCGTACATTTTGCCATGACGATATTGCCTCGGCTACCTCCTTCTATCGAAAGAAGTTTTTTGGGCATATCCATGTATATGTCATATCCCACAAGTCCTTTTTCGCAGTTTATGACAGGAAAATCTCCGTCAGGCGAAAAACCTTTTTCGGGCATTTTGTCGACTTCGTTGTAATGGTCTATACATCTCCAACCGCTTTCTTCGTTGCCGCCAAAAATAAATCTTATTTTGTATTTGGGTTTGTATCCCTCTTTGACAAGAGAATCCACTGCATAAAGACAGCACATCATAGGTCCTTTGTCATCGAGCACGCCTCTGCCGTAAAGATATCCGTCTTTTATCTCGCCCAAGGGATTTGCCGACCAATCATCGTCATAAGGCACTACATCGATATGTCCGAGTATGCCAAACATTTCTCCCTCGCCTATATCGCAAGTGCAGTAATATCCATCGACATTTTTTGTAGTCATACCCATTTCTTTTGCTGTTTTGCATACGAGGTCAAGACAATCTGCTACCCCTTCGCCAAAAGGCGAACGCTCGCATGGCTTGCCCTCTACGCTGTCGATAGACACAAGCTCCAATGTCTTTTTTACGACCTTCTCAAAAGTTTTTTTCATAATATCAAAAATATCTCCTTGAAAAGTTTTTTGAATTATTGTATAAATATTATACACAATTTCGCATAAATATGTTATATTATTAAGCGAAATACAAGTAAAAAATTTTTAAGGATAATGCTATGACCAAAGTAAGAACAAGATTTGCACCTTCTCCCACAGGTTTTATGCATATCGGCAATCTGAGAACTTGCCTCTATGCTTACCTCTTTGCCAAGAAAGCTGGTGGACAATTTATTTTAAGAATAGAGGACACCGATCAGGAAAGATATGTCGAAGGTGCCGTAGATGTAATTTATCATACTCTCAAGACGGCAGGTATAGAGCATGACGAAGGCCCCGACAAAGACGGCGGATACGGCCCCTATATCCAGAGCGAACGCAAGGATATATATCTGAAGTATGCCAAAGAACTCGTAGAAAAAGGCGGAGCATATTATTGTTTCTGCACAAAAGAAAGACTTGACAGCCTCAAGGACGACAAAGGTATCGCCAAATATGACAAGCATTGCCTTTCTTTGTCAAAAGAAGAGGTACAAAAAAGATTGGACGCAGGCGAACCTTATGTAATCAGACAAAATATTCCTACCGAGGGCGTGAGCGAATATGACGATATGGTATTCGGACATATCAGTGTCCCCAACGAGGATATGGAAGACAATATCCTTATCAAGTCAGACGGCATGCCTACCTATAATTTCGCAAATGTAGTAGACGACCACCTTATGGCTATCAACTATGTAATAAGAGGAGTAGAGTATTTGTCCTCCACTCCCAAATACAACCTTATGTATGACGCATTCGGCTGGGAAAGACCTCACTATATGCACCTTTCTCCTATCATGAAAGACGCACAGAGAAAATTGTCAAAGAGATACGGCGATGCAAACTTTGAAGACTTCTTGGCAAAAGGCTATCTTCCCGAAGCTATCGTCAACTATATTGCTCTTCTCGGCTGGTCGCCAAAAGGCAACGAAGAGAAAATGAGCATGCAGCAGCTTATCGAAGAATTCGATGTCGAGGGTATATCCAAATCTCCCAGCATCTTTGACGAAGCAAAAATGAGATGGCTCAACGGCGAATATATCAAGCAGATGAGCATCGAGCAATTCGTAGAAGTCGCAAAGCCTTATTTTGAAAAGAGTAAGGTGGCAGGCAAGTATGACTACAATGCTCTTGCAAAACTTCTTATCCCCAGAGTAGAAATACTCAGCGAAATTCCCGAAAAAGTAAACTTCTTGGAAGAATTCGGCGAATACGATGTGGATATGTTTGAGCACAAAAAGATGAAGATTACAAAAGAAATGGCTCTTGCAAATCTCAAGGAAGTAGAAAAAGTATATGCTAGCGAGAGCGAATGGACAGATGAACATCTCAAAGCGGTAGCTATGAGCCTTTCTGAAAAACTTGCTTGCAAGAGCGGACAAATCTTCTTGCCCTTAAGACTTGCTTTGACAGGTGTGGCTTCCACCCCGGGCGGAGCTACGGAAATGGCAGAGCTTCTCGGAAAAGAAGAGAGCATGAAAAGATTGAGATATTCGATAGAACTTCTTCAAAGCAAACTTGCCTGAAATTAACTCATAAAAATCTTTTAAAAGACGGCACTTCGCCGTCTTTTTTTATCAATCGTATTTTGAAATACACCCCCTCTATCAAAAAGATTTTTGCATATCGAAAACACCCTATTCAAAATACCCTATACTTTGTTTATTTATACAATTTAAGCCTTAGGTAAATTGTATAAATATATTGTTTATAGTAATATATATTTAATTATTATAATTTAGATATGCGTAATTATTTAAATTTTTAAATCTTACGCATAAAGGTATTTAATTCTTGAAAAAACTAAAATGCGTATAAGTTTTAAAAATTTTTTTAAGGCAAAAATAATAAATAAATTTAAAAAACTTTAATAAAAAATGCGTATCGTAAATTAAAAACAATACAAAAATCACTCATTTTAAGAGAGTGAAAAGAAAAAATTTGTCGATAAAGTTTTTAACAACAAAGCGTTTTTACTTTACAATTTAATTTGGCTGTGATAATATACTTGTAGTATTTTTTGAAAATACGCACCCTTGTTCGGGCTTTTTTGTCCGAACCATTAGACCAAAAGGAGGTATAAAAATGAACAAGTACGAATTGTTGTATATCATCGAAAACGGTATTTCCGATGAGGCAAAACAGGAAGTAGTTGACAAAATGGCTGAGGTTATCACTTCAAACGGCGGTGAAATCGAAAGCACAGACAAGTGGGGTACTAAGAAGTATGCTTACCCTATCGACTACAAGACAGAAGGCTACTATGTATTGGTAAACTTCTCGGCTCCTTCCAATGTGCCCGAAGAAATCAAGAGATTCAACCGCAATACCGATGAACTCGTAAGAAGCATGATTATCAAAAAGTAAGGAGAAATACTATGAACAAAGTTATTTTGATCGGCAACCTTACAAGAGATCCCGAATCTGGTTCTACACAAAGCGGTGTAGCATTTTGCAGATTTTCTATTGCCGTAAACCGCAGATTCAGCAAGGAAAACGAGACTGACTATTTCAACATTGTATGTTGGAGAGCTCTCGCAGATAATTGCTCAAAAATGTTGGCAAAAGGCAGAAAAGTTTGCGTAAGCGGTTCTATCCAGACTCGTCAGTACGAGCAAGACGGCATCAAGCGTACTGCTTATGACATCATAGCTGACGAAGTTGAGTTTCTTTCACCCTCTACAAAGGGCGATGAAGCAGGAGAGCAACCTGCAAAAAGACAGGAGTCTGTAAGCAATCTTACACCTGTTGATGACGAATTACCATTCTAATAAGGAGATATAACAATGAACGAAGAGAAAGTAGTTAAGCGTCCCGCAGGCAAGAAGCCTGTATCTCGTAAGAAAGTTTGTATTTTCTGCGTAGATAAGATTGATGCTGTTGATTATAAGGATGTAGCAAAACTCCGCAAGTACATTACAGAAAAGGGCAAAATCGTTCCCAGAAGAATGAGCGGTGTTTGTGCAAAGCATCAGAGAATCGTTACTGAAGCTATCAAGAGAGCAAGAGAAATGGCTTTGCTTCCTTATGTAGCTGAATAATCACATTTTAAAAAAATCTGACAGTCCTATACGGGCTGTCATTTTTTTTGCAAAATTCTATATAGAGTCTATGATTTTTAAGATATAAAAGCCAAAAAAGTTTTGTGAGCATATTCTATATAATTTTCATATTCAATTCTATTTTTTAATTTATACAATTTACTTAAGGCTTAAATTGTATAAATTAGTATATATTATAATAAATATAATGTATTCTTGATTTTTTAAAATATATGCGTGATATTGTAATATAATATTTTTATAAACCGTATTGTAATTTTTTGCTTTTCTAGATATAATAATTTCGGAGGAATAAATATGAATACAAATGCAATGTTCAAGTTGAGTTATGGACTGTTTGTCCTGACAACAAAATTACAAGGAAAAGACAACGGCTGTATTGTCAACACTGTCCAACAAATTGCGGACAAGCCTTTGAGAATAGCGGTAGCAGTAAACAAAGCAAATTATACTCACGACATGCTCAAGCAAAGCGGAATTTTCAATGCTTCAATATTGAGCGAAAAAGCTACATTCGATATTTTCAAGAGATTCGGATTTGCAAGCGGCAGAGATACTGACAAATTCAAAGGATTCGAGGACAAAACAGCCCGCTCAGAAAACGGACTGATTTATATCACCGAAGGCACAAATGCTTATATAAGCGGAAATGTAGTAGACAGCGTGGATTTGGGTAGTCATACGATGTTTATAGCAGAAGTCACGGACTGCGAATTGCTAAGTCAAGACAATTCTGCGACATACGACTTCTATCACATAAACATAAAACCCAAGCCTCAGGCAACAGAAAAGAAAGGATACAGATGCAAGATTTGCGGTTATGTCTATGAAGGCGAAAACTTGCCCGATGACTTTGTATGTCCTATATGCAAACATCCTGCAAGCGATTTTGAAAAAATATAAAATTAATTTTATGGATAAAATGGTTGTGTCATAAAAGACACAACCATTTTTTTAGCCAAAAATCGCAGTCTTGACACTGTTCACTTTAGGTGATAAAATAGATATAAGAATAAATATTCACTATACATTTTTTAGGGGGAAATGCTATGGGTGGAAATGGTACAGGCAATACCGTAATTCTTATTATTCTCATAATAGGTGCAGTGGTATTGTTGTTTGGAATAATCACTTTGATTATCACGCTTACAAAAAAACATAAACAGACAAAAAGAATTTCTCGCTCTGAGGAAAATTATAAATCTCAGACGACTTCTCAGCCGCAATCCATAAGATTTATAGAGCTTGTGAGCAAATCGAATATTGGTGCATTCAGCCTTTATTTCAGGCTGCTTGCCGTAGCTTTGGTGTCTACAATTACACTCGGTATTGCAAATCCTTGGATGGAAGTGTGGCTTTTAAAATGGATAGCCTCAAAGACCAGCATTGACGAAAAAACTTTGGAATACCGTGGCAGCGGCGGAAAACTTTTTGTCAACAAATTAAAATGGACTTTGCTTTTTATAGTCACGCTGGGCATTTACGGCTTTTGGATACCTTCAAAAATTCTCAAATATCATATATCTCAATTACACTTCGAGATATGACAAAAAGGATTAAGATTTGGCTATCATAATCCGTAAAAAACCGCACTTTCCAAAGGGGGTGCGGTTTTTTGTTTCTTTTCTATAAAAAAGATAGATAAGTCAATATTTGGGAAAATTTATTTATGGACAAAATATGTATTTTATGATACTTATCAAAAACTTTTTTATATACTTCAATCTGTAAATGACATAATTTTTTTAAATTTTTGATTTTAAAATGCGTTTTTAAAAAGAGCATAAAAATTTTCTAGATACTAGATAATTTCAATAACAAAACTCTTGTAAAATTTTTACGGTGTAAATTTATTCTGACTGATACAAAAGTTTTGTCTGTGTCTATAATACAATTTTAAAGTTTTTTTGCCCTTCAATCAAAAGCCTTTTTTTGCTTTTGAAGAAAAAAGGGGTATTGTATTTTTATATATATTATGTTATAATTCTTATGTATGCAGATAAGGAGGGGAAAATGCAAACTTTGAAAGTAGCTATCGATCTCGGCAGCGATACGATAAAAGTCGCCTATGCTTATAAAGAAGGCGATAATGTGGAGTATGGAAAACTTGCCGAAAGAGATATCACAGGAAGCATAATCACACCGGCTATTGCCTATTTTGACGAGGACAAAGGTCGCTGGTATTTTGGAGAAGATGTCTACAAAAGTACCGACAGACCGTTTATCACGGTTGTAAAAATTAAGTCGCTTTTATCGCTTTTGCTTCGCAAATCCGATAAAAAGATTTTTTTGTCAAACAAAGAATACTATTTTGCAAAATACGATTTTCCCAAATTTTATTTCCCCGTAAAAAAGAAAGTTTCTTCCAACCTCCAAGAGGCTGTCTCTTTGGATATGACATTCAAAGCAGATATCACGCCTCAAAAAGTGTGCGAAAGTTTTTTTGATTATCTTGCTCAAAACTGCGTATTGCCTGCAATAGAGAGATTAAAACAATCAAAAGGTCTTCAATTCGACACTGTCGACTATACAGTGGTTTATCCCGCAAAAGCAGGAAAAGAATATATAGAAGAACTCACTAGACTTGTCGAATATTCTTTTGGCAAAGCACCTCAGGTAGTGCTTTCCGCCACAAAGGCTTTGGGACTTTATGCCTACCATAGAGGAGTGCTGAAGGGCGAGGAACAACTCATTATTGTCGATATGGGCGAAGAGGATATCTCCGTGGCAAAACTTTCCATAAGCAGTGACGGAAAGACTGTTCTTGTAGACGGCGTGGACGGACACAACGAGCCTATGGATATCGGCGGAAACGATATCGATTATGCCGTCAGAGATTTTATCGAGCAAAAAGTGAGCGAAAGAGAGACTTTGGGCATACCCGAAGACATGCCAGACTTTGTGGCAGAACAAGGCATGCACTCAAAGCAGTTTTTGCTTATGTCAGAAATAAAAAAAGCCAAGACGGCTTTGTCATTGCCTGACGCCGTATTTGACAATGTCTTTCCCAAAGGCGTTCCATTATCTTTCCAAAGAGATATCGTCATACAGCGAAAAATCACAAGAGAAGATTTTTGCAAGTGCATAGGTATTTCCGACAATGACAAGATTGCAGGACAGATATCCGACTATATCATCACCGAGCTTTCAAGAAGCATAAACTCCAAAGTTTCCAAACTCGTATTGTCAGGCGGCGTGGCAGAGACTTACGGACTTGTGCGTTTTATCAAAAAAATAATCGCTCAAAACCACTTTGATATTCAAGTCGTCACTTTTGACGATTATGAAAACAGAGATGACGGATTCAGAATAATGTCCTATGAAGATTCCGTCTATGCTCCTGCCGTGGGCGGTGCGGTGGTAGCCCTAATGGGTTATGAGATAAAGACGATTGTCGCTCTTTCTTACGGCACTTGGCAATACAGAAAATACGGCGACAAATACAAAAAGATACTTGATATCTTCCTCAAAAAAGGCACGGTATTACCCAAAAACGGAGGAGTTTATTCTGTAAATTCCTGTCTCAAATATGTCGACAAATGGGAAAAATGCGTACTCAACGAAGAGATATTCTCCACCACTTCCGTTCAGACTACCGAGATAGGCGAGCCAGACTCTTATATCAGAAAAAAAGCCGAAAATGATATCGAGCTCAAAGTCGTATCGGGCGGAAAAAGCAAAGGTACTATTTATTTCTTCCAAAGAGAGCGAAACAATACCTATACCCCTGTCGAGATAAAAGGAAAACTCTATTTTAAAGAGGGTGTAAGAATTGACGGAGACGGCAGAGCAACTCCTTTTATAGAAAACGATTTGGAAAGAAACGGAGCAACAAACACTATTTTGGTAAGACCTGTGGCAAATACCTTCCAGACAAGGTACAGCTACTTCAAGGATATAATTCTTAAATTTAGCGGAGTCGATGAATTCGATGTCGAAGGCAGCGACTGATAGCGGAGGGAATTATGAGTATTGACAAAAAATTTACTTTAAAATGCGTGGACGGAGCCTTTGACAAAAATATCCAGAAGTCGGGTATTTCGGGCGATATTCATGCTTTTGACTCAAAAATGGCTGAGATGACAAAATGCATAGAGGAACTTGACCGCTATGACGATTTTGCTTCATTGAAAATTTCTCCCGAAGTCTATGAAAAGGACGCTGATTGCGATTACGGCATAAAAAAGTCGCATGTACATAAAAGCGTCAACAGCTCGCAGGTAATATTGAGACACCAACAGCTTGCCGCTTCTCAATTTCTAAAAGAATTGAGAGGTTTCGGCTTGCTTGCCGATGTCGTGGGAAGCGGCAAAACATTTGAGGCTTGCACTGTGCTAAGCGAACTTGCGGTAAGAGGCAAAATGAAGTCTTTGCTTCTTGTCGTACCTGCTCAGGTATATGACGATTGGATAGATGTGTTGGAAAACAAATTCGGTCTAGGAAAAGGAGTTTTGCTCAGCGTAAACACTCCCGATTTCGGCGAATGCGAGACTTTGAAGCAAGGCGGCTTTATAAGACCTTTGAGACCTATTATCGTAAAGACAGAGGACTTTGCAGAATGGAGAGAAGGGGCTATCAAAAATGTTTTGTTTGATGTCGTAGTAGTAGACGAAGCTCATCATCTTTGCAATGAAGAAGGAAGATACGCAAGAGCCATGAAGCTTCTATCTCTTATGATGGAAACAAAGAAAAAAGCCAACAGCACTTATTGTATACTCCTGTCGGCTACGCCTCACTCGGGCAATCTCGACAAGATGTTCAGACTTTGGTACTTCATTCGTTGTAAGGGCGGAAACCCCGAAGACTTTGACGAAAAAGACGACAAGGACAGAACCTTGGAATATGCGAAAGAAAAAAATTATTACAAGCAAAATGTATGCCGTGGAGCAAACACCGTGGCAGAGTTTATCACCGCAGTAAAACAATTTGAGATAGACAACAACTATACAAGCGAATTCAACGATTATCTCAAAGAAAAAGGCGAAGACAAGAATTTTGCAAATTATACTCAAGGCGAAAAACAAGTCTTAAGAGAAGCTTTTCTTAAAGACAACGGACAAATAAGAAACGATATCTTAAAGCGTGTGGCAAGTGCTTATCACAACGGAGTACTCCGTACCATTATGATAAGACAGCCAAACGAACTCAGCAAGACAAGATTTGTCTTCAATCGTTATTTCTTCCCTATAAAATCCGATTTGCCGAGAATTATAGATGTTCAGACAGGAAAAAACAAAATAATAAAAGTCGATTTGAATCATATCAATGACGACAAAGCGATTATCCTCGATGACAAGACTTATTCTCTCAAAGATTATGTCGAACTTTCTGACAAACATTTTTCTCAGGAAAGATATGCCGAACTTCTTATTCCTCAGATTCTCGGCTCGACAGGCTCATTTGCAGACAAATCAATCTTTGACAAGAAAAATTCATTGAGATATTATTGGCAGCAGTTTGCAAGAAAAAGTGCGGGAGAAAGCGACAATGAGTTCAAATTCGTCCCCGCATCAGGCGACAGCTATGAATATAAACTGTCCGAGCTCAAATTGCTTTTAACTCAACATAAAGACGAAAGAATTCTCGTATTTTTCGATTATGATTTACCCAAAACAAGCAACGGTTTCCGTCAATGGGAAAAAGTCGAAAAAGACCTCTTGAGCGACCAAGAATTCTCTCAGCGAGTAATCATAGGAAAAGACGAAGACAAACAAGCTGCGATAACACGATTTGCCAATACCGAAAACGCAATACTTATCGTAGAAGACAGTGCTTTTACAGAAGGCGTAAACCTTCAAAACAGCCGTATTATAATCAATTTTCAGGTCACGCCCGACCCTCTTTCAATGGATCAGCGAATAGGAAGAATTTTCCGACTCGGTCAGGCAAGCGATGTCAATATCTATTCCTTTGCCGATATGAACAAGCTCGAAGGCTTTGCCCTTGCGTATTTCAACACGATAGGACTTCTTTCCAGCAACAGCGGCGATGCCACTATCATTGCCGGCAGCAACAACGAAAGAATGGTAGCTTTGAGATGTCCTTCATGCGGAAAAGTCGTATTGTATTCTAAAGACGAGTATGAGACGAGAAAGAAAAAAGGACTTTTGTATTGTTTTGCAAAGAAGCAATGTATTCAGGACGACCCTCAGGGCACTCTCATGGAAGAGATAAATGTCTATGAATTCAAATGCGGCACTTGCGGTACCGTCTTCGGAAGAAGCGTGGGCGAGGGCGGATATAAGTGTATCGCAAAAAACGACAGCGAAAAAGGCACAATGTGCAACTCGGGAAACAAAGGCGACCGAGATTATTATTGCTCAAAACTTTGTGCAATGCTTCATTGCTCGAGATTTTCCACTGAAATGGAGGGAAAATGTGCGGTAATAAATGCTTATCGCTTCAATCCCAATCTTTCTGCAGTAGAGCTTACAAGTATTTGTGCAAACTGCAAATACAAAGCGTCCTGCCCCGCAAAATGCCGCTATGGCACAGAAAAAGAAAGTATAAATCAATGTTCGGTATGCGAATATTCGCAATGTATGCCAAAGCCGCATATCATATCGTTTGACGAAAGATGGGTGGCAAGATGTCCTAAATGCGAACAGGAAGGCAACAAGGGATATCTGCATCCCGTGGTAGCCCGTACCTTTGCCGCATACTTAAGAGCGGCTTGGGAATTCAAACACGACAACGGCGAATCTTTCTGCTACAACCTCGAAAAAGAAGCAGACAAAGTCGCCGACATAAGAGAGATGCTCTCTATGGACAGATAACGGAGGGAGTATGGCAAAAATTTATGTAGGCAACGAATATGACAAAACTTTTGACAGCATTGTAAGAATGTACAATGAAGGTTTTGTGCCCGAAACTCTTATCAAAAGCATAAACAAAAACTCAATCCTCACAAATTCTCATGAGTTTATACTCAAAAAAGATGCGGACAGTTCTTCTGACGAACATCTTACGGCAAGCATAAACAATGAGGGTGCGTCTTGGTTTGCCTTTTTCAGAGGAGCAAAGAGCGAAAGCAAAAATGCAGAATGGCTTATGTTTGTGGAAAGCGTAAAAGATTATTTCCACAAAAACTATTCTTTGGTAGAATACTGTCCGAGAGATTATAAGCTAAGCCCCAATGAGATAGCTCTTCAAAAGCAGATTATCGAGCAATTTCTCAAATTGTTTTATAAAGACTACAACTTCGAAATCTTTCAGGGAGAGGAAAAGGAAGGTATAGAAGATATTTACGGAGCTTCTGTGAGAATGGAGCTTTCTGACGGCACGGGCGAAGCGGTGCCGGTGCTGGGAAAAATCTTTTTTAGAAAGACGGCAAGAGGGATTGTCCCTTATTCAAAAGAACAAGCCGAAAACATAAGCAAATATCTTCAGGTCTTTGACAAACAACAAAAGAATTTTGTATCCTCGCAAAACAGCTTGGAGCTTACGGACACGGTGCTCAATGCTTTGGATAAACTCATAAATGCCTCATCAGGCTCAGACAACGATTTGTCAAAGTATCTCGTATTTGCAAGCCAAAAAGATGACGATGCCGTGGGCATAATGATAGAAAAAGGTCCAAACGAGAGAGTGGATATAATTTGCCAAAGTCTTTCTATTATGAACATATCTCATCTCAGATGGAAAAACGATAATTACAATATCCGTCTCAATGAAAAGACTGTGATGAAAGCAATATTCGGCATAGGCGGAAAGCTCAGTATTTTCTGCAACAACTGCAAGAAAAAAACTCCCCTTCTCGAGTTCAATCAAATCAAATATACATTCGAGGGTAAGAAAAAACTACTCAATATCTTTTTGGATAGAGAAAACTTCGGCATACCTTTAAATATTCTCGAAGAAATACGCACGAGCAATGTATTCTCAAAGCACCTTATGAGAATATGCTGCACAGAAAACGCAAGACTCGCAGGCCCTTGCGTAAGGTATGTTTGTGAAGACGATACTCTCTTACTCGAAGACAATATACAAAAATGTAAAAACTGTCCTTATCCCGAAGTTTTGTTTTTGTGCGAAGACGGCACTACGAGATATACCAAAAACCTTGCTTTTGCAAGAGACAGAATGACTCTCGTGCCAAAGGATAAAACAGTCAAGTGCGGCTGTTGCGGCAGGACTTTTTACAGCGAACAGCCTGTAAGCGATTATTTGTGCGATTTTTGCAAAATCATCAAGACAGGTATTTCTTCTTTGGATTTCAAAGATTATAAAGAAGGAAACAAACTATACTCAAAATACGCATCGGCATTGCCTCTTTCCATAAGACTCAAAAACATAAAGAGCAGAAAATACTGCAAGGAAGACGAGGACTGCATACTCTTTGCCATCGACAAGACGGTGTTTATTTTTGACAAGGAAAAACTCAGTGAAAAAGGCTTTTTGCCTTCTCCTGTAAAAATTACTTCGCAAGGAGGCGGAAATGAATAAGAATGGCATGTTTTCAAACAACGAAAATATTGATTATTCCATAAGCACGAAAAAGCGTATGGCAAGCGAAAAAATCTTGCTTCTAATTTGTGCGGGCATTGCCGCTTTCTGCGATTTTATGCTTCTTATAGTGTCGGCAGTGGTGGGCTATGATGTTTCCATAACTATCTTCCCCGTGTTTATGCTTTTGGCAGACGCACTTTTTATCGTGGCTATTGTGTTCAGCAATTTCCGATTCAAATATTCGTTGTGGATATGGATAAGTTATGTCGCATTCTCGCTTTTTATGACGATACTTCTTTTTGTCCTGAACGGCGGATTTTACGGCTATGAGATAATGACGACCACAGCATGTGCTTTGTATATTCTCTCGCACACTATTTTATGGGTAGTGATTGGCTTGTGTGCACTTTTCAGCAACTTGAAAAAGGATATCAAACACAAAATTATACTTTGTTTGGTAGTAGGTCTAGGAGTAGTGTTTGTATTTTCCTATTCTGTCTTTGTAGCGTCAAACGGATATCTAGGACAAGGCGAAAGCAATACTCTAAGACCTATCGTATATGAATATGACAAAAATACTGACACATATACCGCCAAGGATATTGCCAAAGGAAGAGGCGAAAAAGTCATAATTCCCGATACTTTCAACGGCAAAAAGGTGAATGCTGTCGATGTCAAGATTTTCGGGCACAACGATATAAGCAATATCGTATTGGAAAGCAAGGACGAATTGAGTTTTGTCAATCTTTCGTCTTCTTCTCAAATAAACGAAAATATATCCATAGGTATTGACAGAGAACTTATCGATACATACAGGAATAAGTTTTTCAATCAAAACAATCTTGCAAACATTACGCTTGCAAACTGCATGTATCCCACAGGCCTTAATAGTGACGAAGTGTATATCAGCTTTTATTATGACTTCTATGAAAGCTCTGAAGTAAGAAACAACATACTTCCCACTTATATCGGCAAAAAGAACCAAGCTTTCGATTTGTCATACTTGACGGAAAATATTTCATATATAGATAATTCTGACCAAACAGACAATGAAGATTTGCATTGGTCTTTTATCAACAATGAAGGATATATCTTCTCAGATATCGTATCTCAAGAAAAATCTATTATCGGTCAAACCTTGCAGGACAATGTAATGCGTGCCAAGGTGCAATTCGAGAGAGTATACAGAATAAAATTCCTCGATGACAATGACACCAAGTATGAGGCGGACGACACCTTTAAGCATACTTTCTTGAGCGACAACGAGTATTATTTCAGATATACCACAATAAATCAGGCAGACAATCTGCTTAGTGAACTTTCAAGAGAGGGATTCGAGCTTGATTGGATAAGCAATAAAGGAGTAAACATCGGAAGATTGAGCTCTTATCTTGAATCCAACATCTTTGAAAAAGACGATTTGGTAGAAATAAAGCCTCGCTGGACTCTCAATGCTCCTGTGATATCCAAAATCTTTTCTCAAAACGATATCGCAAACATTTTCTATGGCGACAATGTAGTGCTCGATGCAGAAGTTGCACCTCCCGTAGAAGGATACAATCTTAATTTTAAGTGGACAAATCCCTCTTCGGAGAATTTGGGAAACGACAAAATATTGTCTCTTTCAAAAGTGCTCCCCGATATGTCGGGCACATATACTCTTCAGATAGAAGCATGGTCGGATGAGACATCTTTGACTTCTCAATCGTCTAAGACCATATCTCTCAATATAATGAAAAAACCTGTCGTCATTGTCTGGACTTTCCCTGAAAACTGCGTCTATGACGGTCAAGCCAAGACGGCTCTTTATGACTATGACAAAGATGTCCTCATTGACGGAGATATGCTCGCTTTTGAAGACGACATCACAAGCGTGACAGATGCGGGTAATTACAAAAATACCGTTGTCCTTACAGACGAGTGGTCAAAACTCTATGAGCTCAAAGACAATATTTTCGAATACTCTGTGGCAAAACGCCCCGTGAGCGTGACTTGGGACGACTTAAGTTATGCCTACAACGGCGAGCTCCAGCATCCTTTGGCTGAAAGCATAGGAAATGTCTTGAGCGGCGAAGAAAACATCGTCAGAGAAAATATCAAATACCATGTCGCTGACGGCATAAACGCAGGTCAACATACCGTGTCTTTGTCTTTAAATGCCAAAAACTATACTTTTGACAAAACTCAGTCAAAGCAATACACGATAGAAAAAAGAGCGATACAGCTCATTTTCGGAGGAAAAAGCGAAGTAGTCTACAACGGCTATACTCAATATCCTTTGATTAGCGATATCGACAATATCATAGAAAAAGACAAAGAAGCCGTATTGAAAGACATTGTCTATGAAAATACGGGAAGAAATGTGGGAAAATACAACATTGAGGCAAAACTCGGCGATAATTCGTCAAACTATGTTTTATCTTCTCCCGCAAGCAAAGAATTCAGGATAACACCCAAAGATATTGTGATAAAAGCTGTCGCTCCCGACAAGACTTATGACGGACAAATGGGTGGAAACTTCAGCGTGGAAATACAAGGACTTGCCTATGGCGATACTTATGAAGACTTCGGTGTTCCCGTATTCGGCGGAGATGCTATCGCTGCAATAGATGTGGGCACCTATACGCTCGAAGTAAGCTATTCTCCCAACGATACGACAAACAACTACAATATTACTCGTCAGTCAACTACATTTACGATAACTAAGAAAGTATGCAGCCTTGTGTGGACAGAGAATGTATTCGATATGGACGGAATAGCTCATGCCCCTGAAGTCGATACATACAGACAGCCTTATGAGGGACAAATATCAGTCACTTATAAGTATTATGACAACAGCGGAAAATTGCTTGATGAAAAGCCTGTCAAGGCAGGAAGTTATAGTGTCGAAGCAATCATAACAAGTCAGAACTTCCAGCTCACAAACACAAAGATATCCTTCACAATAAGGGAGGTGCGATAATATGAAATGCGGATTTTGTCAGACTACAATAGACAGACCTTTGGAGCTTTATGACGGCAGATGGTGTTGTCCAAACTGCAAAAAAGACATATTTCCCGATACAGACAGCGAATTTGTCATCGATGCTCTCAATCAGGAGCTTTTCGTAAGGTCGCAGGAATACTATTTCAAATGGCTCACAAGCAAAGACGAAGACAAAAAGACCAGATTCAGATTTTTGGACAAAGCCGTAAGTCTTTGCTGTGAATGTGCTTTCCGCTCGCACCCGAGAGCCCTTATGCGTATGGGGTATTATTATGAAAACGGCTATATAGATTTCAACAAGAGCCAAGCCGAAAGATGGATAGTCGCATACTTCTATTATAAAGCGGTGTGCTTTAATGTTCACAGAGGCATAGAGACTCCTTCGGGAAGCGAAGACTATATAGACGAGATTACTCAAATAAAACTCGAATGTGCAAAAAGGCTTGCCAATATGCTCAAAAAGCCCCCTAGAGAAGTGGCGGCAAAGGGCAGCTTTGACGGCTATGTGGATTTTGACGCAATGAGACAAGTCGTACTCGACAAAATAAAAGAACTCGGCGGAGAATATGACGAGGGAGAATTTGCTCTCGTGGGCAAACACGAATACGACAATGCCGACATAGCTTTTGCGGCATTAAGATCTTGTTTTGACGAGGAAAGGGCCCCTGTATTCGGAATATTCAAGCTCTCTTGCAATGAGGCAAAAAAACTCTTTGTCGAGCAAGACAACAAAGGTTTTTCCATACTCGAAAAAATCGGCAGAGATACCAAGCTCAAAATCGCAGAAATATATGACGACAAAGAAATTCAAGGAAAATTCTATGAATTTAAGAATTCAGATGCTATAATAAGTTTTATGGAGAATTGTCCTCAAAAAGGAATATATATTTGTTTCTTCAACAGCGAGGGCGGACATAAATATCTTAAAAAGCGTCAGATAAATGCTTTTGCAAAGAGTATGTCGCAAAACAACAATGCGTATATCAAACAGCTTATCGCCGCTCAAAAATACAACTCGAGCGTATTCTATGATGACGATATATACAGATACACGGAAAAGCATATCACGATGGACGGCATCACTCAAAAATTCATCGCTGAAATTTCAGAGGAGGAAAAAAATAATTGATAGAACTATCAAGGTTGATAAGAATTCTTGACGACAACAAAATCAACTACGCAAGAAAATTCAAAGATATAGAAATAAACGGCTATGACAGCAATCAATGCCAGAGATTGTCTTTTGAAATAAGAGAAAATATCGAAGACCTTTTGCACAAAGGTTTTGGCTCAAATATGGATGTCAGCATAAAAAACGCTATATTCGAACTTACCGAAATAGCCACGCAGTTGTCAAAATACAAAGCGGCTTTAAAGCTTGACAACTATATCGAAGACACCCACGAGATTATGTATAAATTCAGAAATTACAAAGGAGATAAAAATATGCCCGATATCAAAAAAGAAGTTTTGCTTTATATAGAAGACTCTATACAAGGCGTAGACGCTATGATTTTGGAGGAAAAAAGCGATTACAAAAAAAGTATTCTGATGACCTCAAAAGACTTGTTGTCCCAACTCAAAGAAAAAGTGGAAAATGTATTTGACAATGTTTCGGTAGATGCTTCGGATTGTGCCGCAAATCTTCTCGGCGACAGCAAATACGGCTTGTTTGCATGGAGAGATTATGTGGGCAGAAACATGGTATTCGATACCGTAAACGAGCATCTCAAAGAAGCTTTGCAAGAAGCAGATAAATGGTCAGAACTCACTCGTTCGGTAAGCAAAAGACATTATGCAAAAGACAAGGATATCGTAAAATATCAAGAAGATGTCTTTTCTAGTTTTGCAAAGGTTTCCGCAGTAAAAGAAAAGGGCGATGCCTTCTTCTCGAGACTTAAAGACTTCGAAGAGCAATTCTCCATTCAGGACGAATCCTATCAGAAAGTCAAAGAAATCAATGAGGATATCGCCGAGATGCAAAAGGAGATATCCGACATAATTCAAAAACTTGACAATGGCGATATGCTCGAAGAAGAAGCCGACACGCAGATTACCATGCTCGAGCAGGATATCGAGATAAGAGAAATGGAAAGAGAACAATACCGTTCAAGCATACGCATGATGAACAACAATATTCTCGCAATGCGTAGACTTCTTTCCAAATTCAAAAGGCTTGAGCTTATCTACAAAATGTATCAGCAAATAGAGCCCAATCTCTTTTATACAATGTTTGAATATATAGACTTCAGACAGTTTTTGGACATTCTCAGCTATGGTGCGAGCGAAGAAGAAATCACTTTGGCTATAAGCTATTATGACAATATTATGGAAAATGTGGCTGAGCAGACCAGACACATGGCAGAGACTGACGAGAGATTTGCAAATGTCAACAAGATTATGGAAAAAGAGCAAACAATCGTAAGAAGCAAGGAAAGTCAAAAGGACAGAGAAAAACAAAAAGAGGATTTGCACAAACGAATGGAAGAAAGACGCAAAAAATATATGCGTCAACAGACTCCTCCTTCTGCCCCCGAAACACAGCAAACCCTCGAGAATTCCCAACCTCAAAAAGAAGAGCAAAACGGCGAACTTCAAATAAACGATATAGTATAATCATATTGCAATCAAGGAGAAAAGTATGGCGAGAGAAAGACAAAGGGAGAGAGGCGAAAGACTCAACAATCCTTACAGCGAAATGCAAAAACAAAACATGAGAAAACTTGACAATAAGATATTGGAAGGCAAAAAGACCGAGCTTGAAAAATCCGTGGAAGACCTTGCCCGCAAAGTGGTGGACAGCGAGCATAAATACGGCAAAGACCATTTTAATACAAGAGTTTTGTCGATGTTTTATACCGTAACATTCAGTTTGCAAAATGTAGTGGGAATGATGTTTTCCATGAAAGAGGCAATGCAGGTATTGTCTCAAACGATAAACATTATGGACGACACTTTCAAGTTTATCGATGAGATGATGAGCCTCGAAAATTACAAGCGTTATACTGCTTGGGGAAGATTCAAGCAAAGACGCAAGATAAGAAAATTCGTAAAAATGAACAGCAACCGCATGAAAGCCATTATGGATATGATAAAAGGCTATGGAAAGATTGCTGACGCTATGCTCGTGGCAATGAGCGGTTTTGACAAAAAACTCAAAAAGACCATGCAGACTCAGGGCGGAAAACAAAACGATGTGCTTGCAGGCTATCAGAACGAGGCGGCAAAACAGCTCCAAAAATACCGTGAAGAATACAATGCCGAGTCGTCTGAAGAAGGCTCTTCAGTATCAAGCGATTCATCTTCGGCAAGCTCTTCCGACAACAGCGGCGATATTAATATAGACGATATAGTATAATGCCTGCCGAAATTATTGTCAATCCGCTAGGATAAAGGAAAAATTATGACTCAGACAAAACAAGAAAGTATCGAACAACTCGAAAAACAACTCAAAAAAGTCACTGACGAAATAAGAGTTATCCTCAACGGCAGAAAGGATAAAAAAGACCTTACTGACGATGAAAAATCACAATTAAGAGGCAAGTATTCACAAGCTGCTCAATTGTCCCGTACACTTTCCACAAGATGTACTTCAAGAGAGCAATGCGACAAATACAGAGTCTTTTTTAAGCAGTTGAGCGATGCGGCCGCAAGCTACGGCTCGGTAATAAAAAGTAAAATCCCCGATACTACTCTTGACGATGTCAAGGGCTTGGAGAATGTAAAATCGCTCGTAAAGAGTTTTATATTCATGGCACAGCACCCCGAAATCCTCAAATATTATAATATCGAGGGCGGACTTGGTATGCTTATGTACGGTGCTCCCGGCACAGGTAAAACAATGTTTGCCGAAGCTATCGCAAATGCTATGAAACTTCCTCTTTTTATCGTCACGCCTGCCGATATATTCAAATCCTATGTGGGCGAATCCGAACAAGCTGTAAAGGAAATCTTTCAGGAAATCGATGCTTGTCCTGACGGAGCAATACTCTTTGTGGACGAGTGTGAATCCATATTCAGCCGAAGAGGACAAGACACAAAGGATTATAAGGCAGCGGTCACTACCGAATTGCTTCAACGCATCAACGGATTCGGTGTGGACGGCTCAAAGCGTATAATGATCGCCGCCACAAACCGTCCAGATGTAATTGACCCCGCATATCTTAGATACAAGAGATTTTCTCATCTCGTGCATGTCACCCCGCCTGACAAAACGGCAAAAAAAGCTATCATAGAAAGCAAACTTCAAAATATAGCTTTGGCGGACATTACTATCGATGACATTGTAGAAGAGACAGAAAAAAGGACTCAAAAGACAATTAAAGGCGAAAATACTGTCGTATCATATTATTCGGCAGCCGATATATGCGGCATTATTGAGGAAGCTTGCAGACTCGCTCTCGAGCAAATTCAATCCTCTGATGAAAAAAAGCCCATTCCCCTTACAAAAGCCATGTTCGAGAAGGCTTTTGACAAGACTCCTCCCAGCATATCGAGAGAACTCTTGATGAGCTATGAACTCTTTAAAGAAGCAAGAGTATAGTTAATAAGTTTTTGCGACAGACAAGAATGGATTGTTTGAGTATTTGCTAAAATAGTCGTGTTTTTATTAATTATATTTTTAAATCGACAAAATATTTTATGTTGCGAGTCAAAATAATCTGAGTGTTATTGACATCGACCATATATAAAGTGTTATAATATTCTTGCAAACAATTTTGTAAGGCAAGGGGTATTATGAAATTAAAGTTTAAAGAAAAATTCTTTTATGGTTTAGGAGATTTGTCGGCAAACATTATGTTTGCGGCAATCTCTTTTTATTTGCTCTATTTTTTCGTCAATGTAGGCGGACTTAAAGCCGAACTTGCTTCAGCGGTTTTCCTTATCGCAAAATTCTGGGACGCCATAACAGATTATCTTATGGGTAGAATAAGCGACAAGACAAAAAGTAAATGGGGCAAACGAAGAGTATATATGCTCTTTGGTGCCGTGCCTTACGGACTTGCCTTCCTACTTCTTTGGATCGCTCCTTTCGGTGAAGGTGCTCAGGTAGGCAAAATGATTTATTATACTCTTGCATACATGCTTTTCAATACCACTTGGACGGTCGTTTATATTCCTTACAACGCAATCACTGCAAATATGACCGACAACTATGACGAGCGTACCTCTCTCAACGGCATCAGGATCGCTTTGGCAAATGTAGGAATTATTCTCGGAGCTGCTCTCTTCGCTCTATTTGCAGATGGTCAGGAAAGTCTTTTCTATCAGCTCTTCGGCAATGCAAGAAAAGCATACCTTTTGTCAGCTGCTATATTTGCTTTTATATCTATCGTCATAATGTTGCTTTGTGCGGGAAATATCAAAGAAAGAGTAGATGTGGTCGAACAAAACGACAAAGGATTTTTTGCCACACTCAAAGAGTTTTTTAAACTCCCCGAATTCAGAAATATCATGATGTGCTATCTTCTCAGCATGGTAGGCTTTGACATTATAATGGCAGTGTTTATGTTTTTCATAAACGATTCTTTGGGATTTGCAGGCGGAGCAATGGCAATGGTATTTGTTGCGATACCGCTTGTGTGTGCGATTGCATCTTCTTTCGTATGGGTAAAGCTCAGTCAAAAATTCAACAAACACAAAGTCTATACCATCGCTTGTATTTATATGGCGATAGTGCTTTTGTCAGCAATATTTGTACCTGCAAAGACAGTTTGGTCCACAGTGCTATTGTGCGTGTTCGCAGGCTTCGGCATGTCAGCAATTCAGATTTTGCCATACGCAAGCATACCCGATGTCGTGGAAGTAGACGAATATGTCAACGGTACAAGGCGTGAAGGTGCTTATTACGGCATTACGCAGTTTATGTACAAGGTGGCAAACGGTGTGTCAATCGCTCTTGTTTCTGCCGTATTGGGAGCTTTCGGATATGTAGAAAGCATGGACGGCTCTGTGATACAACAGCCTCAAGCAGCCCTATCTGCCGTAAGAGTAGTGCTCGGTGTACTCCCCGGTCTTATCTTCATCATTTCAATAATATTTTCTCACAGAGCAAATCTCTCAAGAGAAAGATTTGCCCAAATAAAAAAAGAACTCGATGAAAGACGAGCAAAAGCAAATTCATCTTGCGAGTCGCAAACAGACAATGTTCAACAAGAAGAATTGCAAAACAGCTCAAGTGAAGTCATCGAAGAAAATGCGTCTTCTCAAGAAAATTTATGATAAAATATCAATAAAAAACAAGCCGATTTTGTCGGCTTGTTTTTTTTATGTGTTTTTTAGAAATGTGAATTTTCGTATTCTGAAAATATCATTGTCTTGCTATACCGAGCATCTTTGCCGCAAGCATAAGTCTGTCGATATCGTCCTTGTCTTGTTTTCCGTGTATATCGGGAGCAATATTTACTACAAGGGCATTATCATGCTTTGTGAGAAGATTGTATTTGTCCACGATAAAATCTGCTTCGATTAGCTTGTCTTTTGTATAATCTTTGTCCCAAAACCAATTGCTCATATTTCGTATGCAAATAGTGGCTTCGAAAGGCAAATAATAAAGCTTTTTGTCATGAGAATACAATTTGGGATCGTCTTCTCTCGTAAAATTCGGATCCCACAATCTAAAATCAGAAGGGAAGTATCTTATAGGCATACCCTCTTTATATTTTTGAGGATGAAATTTTTTCATAGGTTTTTTAGACCAAGGATATCCTATCGTAAGATTCACAGCCATTGCACAATTAGGTTGAAGAGTATGCACAAGATCGTATATCTTGGGTATATTCCACTTTTTAGGTCGCTTGTCCCAGCCGCCGTCAAGCCACAACTCGACAATCTCGCCGTATTTCCCGCCAAGAAGTTCTTTGAGCTGATTGCACATATATTCGATATATTCTTCATGCTTTTTATAGCACTTTTCGTGTCTGTCCCAAAGAGAATAATACAATCCAAGCTTTATGCCGTACTTTTTACAGGCTTTTGCCACTTCTTCTACGACATCGGTGGTGTTTGGCGAATTGTTGACGCAATAATCTGTGTATTTCGTATCCCAAAGACAAAATCCGTCATGGTGCTTTGTGATGAGTATAACATAGTTCATGCCTGCATTATAAGCATTCTTTACCCACCCTTCTGCATCGATTCCCGAAGGACGATAGCTCTCGACAGGCAGTTTGCCGTCCGACCACTCAGTATCGTTGAAGGTGTTTATACCGAAGTGTATGAACATACCGAATTTGCGTTGGATAAGCGATTTTTGGCATTCATTTGGAGCCTTATCGGCAAGCAAAGTTTTCATCCTCTTTCTCCTTGTTTTGACTGTCTATAAAATAAAAAGTGGATTATTCAATCTAATTATTGCTTATTCAAGAATTTTTCACTCCGAATATAGATTATATGCCACAACATATACCTCACGATTTAAAGCATAATCAAATATCCTATATCTAAATATTATGATATAGGATAATATAATTTATGTCAATACCGGCTATGACAAAATATCTTGTCGGCTTTTATGTTGTTATCACATTCAATAACAAGCAAGATATTTTATTGATACTATATTTTATACTATTGCAGGCTGAACAAAACGATGTGTAGAAGTTGTTTTTGAATAAAAAAAGGTTCATACAAAAAGTATGAACCCGATTTTTTAATATCTTTAATATCTTAAAATTCAAAAGCGATTGTCATTGTCATTATACTTTCCGTCATTATAGTTTGTATCACTATAATTCTGTCCGTCATTGTTTTGAGACTCATAATTTTGGCTTACATAAGAGGTGTTATAGCCTCTGTTTTCCTTAGGTCGCAAAGCATTGGGATAATGCATATCGCTTTTAAGGTCTAGTATCATCTTCTGAAGTTTGTTTGTAATGCCATAAGGATTTTCTATATCCCAGAGCACCTGTGCTTTCTCTGCACTTTTTATATAAATATCGCCGACTTTAAGTATCTTGTCCACCAAACCTACTTTGACATTTACGCCCTCGATATCTGCATAATAAATGTTTTCGATGTCGAGTCCGACAACACCTGTTTTTATTATAATTCTTTTGTCCGTAAACAAGTATTCGAGATTTTTATGCCTTTTTGATGCCGTTATAATATTATACAGCCATATCCATACCGGAAGCAGATGCAACAAAAAGAAAAAACACAAAAATATTATCACAGGTATCGGAATATCCTTTATGTTTATGGCAATCATAGCAATCGCAAATCCGTCAAAACACAACCATAGCAATGCTATGGGAAGCATTTTGAAGACACTTGCCAATATAAATGCAGATTTTTTAGGTTTGCCATACCACAATTTGGTTTCATTTTCGCCCAACAGAGAATTTATATCAAATTCTGAAGGGACTTCGTTGTTGTCCAATTTAAAATAATTTTCATCGTATTTTGCCATAATTTACTCCTGTATTTTTATTCTAACATAACAATTTTGAGTTGTAAATATCAAATCCCATTTTTGACAATATTCCTGACAAATTATATCGATAAAAATTGTGAATTATAAGCGATTTATTGATAATCAGTATTTTTCTGAAAATTTCTTTATATTTTTAAAATTGGGGTATTTAAAAATAAATTTTACTATGATATAATATAAGTGTATTAAGAATAAGGGAGGGAATTATGAAAAACAGAATCATCACCATAAGCAGACAATTCGGAAGCGGTGGCAGAACCGTAGGAAAAGAAGTAGCTCAAAAACTCGGTATTCCTTGTTATGACAATGAGCTTATAGAAAAAGTAGCTGAAGAAAGCGGACTTGCCAAAGAATATGTGGAAGAACACGGTGAATATACCGCACACGGAAGTTGGCTTGCCAATGTGCTTGCTTCCGGCAGAACTTACAACGGCATTTCAAATCAGGACTATCTTTGGATTACCCAACGCAAAATTATACTCGAACTTGCTCAGCAAGGCCCCTGCGTAATCGTTGGCAGATGTGCAGACTATATCCTAAGAGATGTCGCAGATTGCATAAAAGTTTATGTGCATGCCGATATGGAAAAAAGAGCGGAGCGTATTGTCAATCTTTACGGCGAAAGAGAAGATTCTCCAATGAAGAGATTAAAAGACAAGGACAAACGCCGTGCGGCTTATTATCAATTCTATACAGAAATGGAGTGGGGCAACGCAAATCACTATGATATCTCACTCGACAGCGGAACTTTAGGAATAGAAAAGTGCGTGGATATAATTGCCGATATCTACAAAACAAAACCCGTGACCGAATAATTTATATGATAATAGCGAGTATAAGCCCTCAAATCGAGGCTTATACTCATATATTGTCTGAAATATCTAAAATTTAATAAAAAAAGTAGTCAAAAAGTGTTGATATTTTTAAATTTAGAGGCTATAATATAAAAGCCTTAAGCAAAGAAGGATTTTTTTGTAGATATAAAATACAGAAAATCCTCCAAAATCATTAAAATAAAAAATCAGCTACAATACGCTTTATTTTCTCAAATAAATACGGTACAATAATATCAATCGAGGTGTAGCGCAGGTTGGTAGCGCGCACGGTTAGGGACCGTGAGGTCGCAAGTTCAAGTCTTGTCACCTCGACCATAAGCAGATATGTCAATCATATCTGCTTTTTCTTTATTTACCTTTTTTCTATTCAACCTGATTGTTTTTTGCGGTGCCCATTAAAAAAGCTACGCAAGCGAGATAACTATCTCTTAGCAATGATATTGAACCTATAGAAATTTCTATGGCTTTGATATATCTTACAATCATTATCGACAAAAGACAAAACATACCTACCGATGCGACCAAAGAGGTCTGAAAAGCATTTCTCATTATTTCGCCTTTGTCTGTCAAAAGTTCTGGCTTTTTTTGATAAAATTCTGACTTAGAAAATATCCGCCCAATACAGCGGTAGCTGTTCTGGTCACTATATCGATACCTCCTCTCAAATCATTTTGAGGGAGAGAAAATAGCATTGTCAAAAATAGATTTACAAGCAATATCACCAGATATATAGAAAGCCACAAATTGTTGTTTCCTATCTCTTTTATAAAATTTTTCATTTTTCACCTTTTGATATTTCTTTGATATGTTATGCAATCACAAAAATATTTGTGAGTTTTAAGGTGCGTTCAAAATATACCAGCATTGACTTTGTGTATTTTTGTTTATAAAATTATATCGATACAAAGAATATAAAATAGAATTTATTCAATAATAAAAAAGAAAACTTTTGCTAGGAGAAAATTATGTGCACGGCTTTTACTTTTTATAGAGATAATTTTTATTTTGGAAGGAATATGGATATAGAGTACCATTTTGGAGAAAAAGTGGTCATTACACCAAGAAACTTTCCCATAAATACAAAAAAAGCAGGATGTATGGAAAATCACTATGCTATGATTGGCATGGCGAATGTCACCGACAATTATCCTTTGTACGCAGAAGCCGCAAACGAAAAAGGCCTTTGTATGGCAGGACTTAATTTCCCGTCAAACGCAAAATATATTTCTCAAGATAAAGCCACAAAAACAATGATTACTCCTTATGAGCTTATACCTTTTATCTTGGGAAAATGTGAGAATATACAACAAGCTAAATCGCTTTTGCCTAAAATAGATATTGTAGACATTGCCTTTTCTCCTTCAATGCCTGTGGCTCCGCTTCACTGGATTGTATCCGACAAAGACGAGAGCATTGTCATAGAATGCACAAAAGACGGAATGAATATATATGACAATTATACGGGAGTCATAACAAACAATCCTCCTTTCCCTTTTCATCTAGAGAATTTAAAACAATATCTCAATCTTTCCCCCAAAAACACATCAAATGGTTTTTGTAATTCAATTGAATTATCTCACTTCGGACAAGGTATGGGGGCAATAGGCCTTCCCGGGGACTTTTCACCCGCATCGAGATTTGTAAAAACATTCTTTTGCAAGGAAAACAGCATCTGCAACAACGATATTGTTTCTTGCATAACACAAGTATTTCATATCCTAGATTCTGTGGCAATGATAAGCGGCACCGTCATAACAAACGAAGGAAAACCCGACACAACGATATATTCAAGCTGTATCGATGCGACAAACGGAGATTATTATTACAAAACATACGAAAACAATCAGATTACAAAGATATCTCTCAGCGAAGATAGAAAAGCAGGCAAAAATCTTTTGACTTTTGCGTTGAACACAGAAGCAGAATTTAAAATAAATTAAAATATATTATCCGATAGAAAATATCGATAAACAAAAAACGGCTTTCGCCGTTTTTTATATCTCGCACAAATCTTCATTGAGTGCTTTTAGCATATCTTTGTCGACTTTTACGATTTCTCTGTCATAACTCACTAGTCCGTTGACTTCTTCCTGTACATCTGAAAGCTGTGTATAAATACAAGCACACAAGCCCTTTATCTTTGCAGGCATAAGCTCTTTTTGCCAAAGCTTGGCGATTGCAGTGTTGAGTTTTTCCTTATTCTTAAAGATTGCATAACCGAATATCTTGTCGCTGTAAGAATGTCCTTCTTCTGACATGCTGTATCCGCCGAATTCGCTCAAAATGACAGGTCTTTTTTCTCTCTTGGGCATTTTGAATTTGACAAAATATTTGTGTATGCTTTTTATGCTTGCACCTTGATCGCTCCAGCCGCTTGTCTCGTCAATTATTCTTGTATTGTCCAAAGTCCTCAAATAATCGCTTACCTTTTTGCTGTCAAATTGTCCCCATCCCTCATTAAAGACCGTCCAAAGCCCTACCGAAGGCGTATTATACAATGTGTCTACGACTTCCTGCATTTCCTGATAATACAACTCTCTTCCCCTTTTATCTTTTCTTGAATAAAAGCCATAATGATTGTCTTTTATGTGTATGCCGATATTGGGCAAGAGCAGTATTGCAAAAGGATTGTATTTTCCGCCGCCGTTGACAAAATCCTGCCATACTATAATGCCAAGCCTGTCGCAATGATAATACCACCTCAAAGGCTCGATTTTAATGTGCTTTCTCAATGTATTAAAACCGCATTCTTTTGCGAGCATAATGTCATATACCATAGCTTCATCGCTTGGTGCCGTATATAGTCCGTCTGACCAATATCCCTGATCGAGAAGACCTGTCATAAAATAAGGTTTGTTGTTTAGCATAAAACAGTGTTTGCCGTCATTTCTTTTGCCGACAGAAAACTTTCTCATGGCAAAATAACTCGACACTTTGTCATCTTTATACAACACATCGAATTTATAAAGATATGGAGATTGGGGCGACCATTCTTTGACATTATCAAGACAAATATCTATTTCGCCGTCTTTTCCGATATACTCTTTGTCCTCAAACAAAACTTTGAATAGAGAATCAGTGGTATTCGTATTCACTTTGATGTTTACGCTTTTATCGTCAAAATGAGGGGTGATTTTCAGGCTTTTTATATATTGCTTGGGAAGATATTCTATCCATACGCTTTGCCATATTCCCGAAGTCGGAGTGTACCATATTCCGCCATTTGCCGTCTTTTGTTTTCCTCGGCTTATAGGCATGGTATCAGAAGGATCCGTCACGCATACGCAAATAGTATTTTCTTTGTCTTTAATGATAAATTTTGAGATGTCTATTTCGAATGGAGTATAACCGCCTATATGACCGCCTGCTAAATGATTGTTGATATACACCTTGCATTCATAATCGACAGCACCGAAATGCAGCAGTGCTACGGGTTTGTCTTCTGATACTATGAACTTTTTGAAATACACGAGCACTTCGTCATATTTGAGCGTCTTTTCTACTCCCGACAATATGCTTTCGGGAGAAAAAGGCACAAGTATTTCGCCGTCAAATTCTTTGATATCATCAGGCAAAAAAGACAAATCGCCTTTTTGTATAATGTATTGCCATTTGCCGTCCAAAGATTGAAAGCTATTCCTTGCCATTTGCGGACGAGGGTATTCGGTAGTGTGAATTTTATCAGCCCATTTTGTAAAAAGTTTGTTCATAAACACCTCTTTTTTATTATAAAACAAAAACTTGTCTTTTGCAATACTCAATTATTTTTGTCATTCCGCATTAAATTTTAGTCAAAAGACAATTAGTTTGCCAAATTAAAGATACATTTACACAGCACTTTATCTTATATTCTTAATATTATATATTTATTAGTATTAATATATAGTTATATATACAATTTACCTAAGGCTTAAATTGTATATATAAGGCTTCTCTTCGTGCGTGCGTATAACAAAACAGAAAATTCAATTCAAATATTTATGATATATAAAGTCTTTTAAATAATATAAATATATGAAACATGTATGACGCAAAAAAGCACCTACTCGGTGCTTTTTTATTGTTTAAATATCAATATCTGTCTATAAATATTCAAGCTATATAAAAATTATTGTTTTTTGTTTTGTGAAAAATAATAGACAGTCTTTCCGTCCACTACCTTGGGAGCTCCCACGGGACAAGTAAGCTCTATTTGACACTTTTTGCAGCCTCTGCAAAGCTCATTGTGTAATACAGGTTTTCTTTGACCTACCAAGCCGATATCGTTGAGGTCGGGTTTTACGCAGTTGTTGGGACATCCGCCAACGGCGATTTTTACCTTGTGAGGGAAGTCTACTTCTCTATATCCTTCATAAAAAAGTTCATGCAATCTTTGAGTAAATGCTTGTGTATCCAACAATCCGAATACACAATAAGTACCTTTGCAGCTTACCAAAGGTCTTACCTTTTTGCCCGTACCGCCTGTGGCGATATTGTTTTTTGCAAAAATTTCTTTTACCGCATCTACATCTTCATATTTTATCCAAGGGATTTCCACAGTAAGGCGAGTGGTAAATGTCACTTCGTTTCTGCCGTAAGTCTTTGCTACATCAGATACTACTTGGAGCTGCTCGGTGGATAAGACTCCGTTTCCTGTAATGACTCTTACAGCTACATGTTCGCCGTCCCTGCTGGGAAGGTAACCTTGACTTTTCAATTCTTTTTTCAAATTTGCATCGATATTCATATTTTTATCTCCTTTTAAATCAGCATTATAACATGCCAAGAGGTTTATTCCAAACATAATGCTAAGAGCTTATCATATTTTTGTAAAAAATTTCTTAATTTGTTTTGTTTTAAATCATTTATTTTTCCAATATTTTAAAGCATTATTGATATAAAAGTTTTTATATGTTATAATCAATTTCGGGCGTGTTTTAAGATATACATTATTTGTTTATCGTATCACACTTCGTTTTGTGACGAATTTTGCACGCTTTTAAAGAATATGATATAAATATATTATGGGAGTAAAAATGGAAAAAAAGAAAAATATAATAAATTATGTTATCACGGCAGCACTATTTTTGATATTTGTCGTGTTTACTATTCTCGTAAAAACCGTAGATGTACAGCCTGTCGGACCAAACGACTCTCAAGTGGGCTTTGCTTCTATGAATTCGGCATTTTTCAACCTTGCAGGCAGCAATGACAAATGGTACAACCTTAGCGAAGTATTAGGCTATGTAGCCATTGCCGTGGCGGTATGCTTTGCCGTAGTAGGCTTTGTCCAAGCACTCAAAAGAAAAAGCGTAAAACTTGTGGATTACGAAATTCTTCTTTTGGGCGGATTTTATGTGGTAGTAGTAGCATTCTATTTGATTTTTGAGCTTGTGGATATCAACTTCAGACCTGTCCTTATAGACGGAGAACTCGAAGCTTCTTATCCTTCTTCTCATACAATGCTGACTTTGTGTATTTTGTCCACTGCAAGAATTCCTTTGAACAAACTCATAAAACACAAATCACTCAACATTATCCTTGAAATTACCGCTATATTCATAATGATTTTGACGATAGTGGCAAGAATGTTGTCAGGCGTGCATTGGCTCAGCGACATAATAGGCGGAATACTCTTAAGTGCCGCTCTTATAATGCTTTATTATTCAGCTGTCGAGCATTGCAAATCTATGAAAGATAAAGCTGTACAAACTTCAATATCGGAATAATTTGAATAACTAACTAAATAAAAAGACGAGGCTTTCTCGTCTTTTTATTATTCATAAATATTTTAGCAATTAAGATAAATAACACATAAAAATCATCTTTTTAATGAAATTGCTCGTGCTTCACTTATAGTATCGCAAGTCAATAGCGTATCAAACATTGCATATACTCTAACATTGCGATAGAGATTGCCTGTTTTGATGGTTTTGGGCGGTATTATTGCAGGTCCAAGTTCGTAGACAAAATGGTCTCTGTCCCATTGACAGTCAGGCATTTCATTAATTACAAGATGCATATTACGCTCAATCGTATAATCCTCAATATGATGAATTGATTGCAATTTACCATAGTATCTGAAAGCAATGTAGTTTGGCGGTTCTTTGGGCCATCCTCCACCTATAGGACAGTAATATTTGTGACACTTATTCACAATATCAATGTATGTCAAACTACAACCTTCCGGACAAGAATCTTTTAAAGAAACTACATAAACCCAATTGGAATCTTTATTTTGCATAGTCATCAGTCCTTTTAAATAATTAATAAGCTCCTTTAACAAATTTTTTTCTTTATTACTTGATTGATGATACGAAATCTCAGCCATTTTATAAATTTCTTTATACGAAATATGCGATACCTTAACCCCATTTAGAGTATTGTTTTCTGCATAACTTTTATATACATTAACATAGTCTTCTGAACATTCTGAAAGCGTAACAATATGTTTATGAGAATATAGAGTTTTAGTAAAGCATTCTTTTTGTGAATACTTTTCCAATTGTTCTCTATCTGGAATTATCCATCCCCTTTTTGCTTCAATCACAATGTAAAACTGCTTATGGTCAGTTATTTCTATATCAGAAACACCATGATTTTCTTCCCATTGTTGATTATATATAGTCACATCATTTAGGTTTAGTGCTTCATGACAAATTCTTTTTACAAGGTTGTCCATAAAAACAGGACATTGCGATAATGCCCAAGAAATACTCATCGTAATATCGTTTTCCTTGTTGCCTATCAAGCTAAAGACACTATCAACAATGTTTCCATAAGATACCAAAATACTCATAATTTAATATTACCATCAGTGAACCTATAAGTCAATAAATATGTAATCTAATATTAATACTCCATAGTTTTCAATAAGAATTTTAACTAACAATCTAATTCCATAAAAAAATTGCAACTCAGTTATTATTCCGATACTCTTAAGCCAATGGGTATTGACATAATTATATCCACTTGGTATAATACAAACAAGAACAAACCTACTATAAGGAGATGATTATTATGAAAGAGGGTTGGTCAAGAAGATGGAAAGCTTTGTTTATCTGGCTTTGCGGATATCTCAGCATAGTCGCATTTGCCATTACGGGCGGATATGTCATTGTTAAGTCCGAAGATGAAGAACTTAAAAAGACGGCAAAAGCCGTGTTGATTGTCACATTGATTTTCACGGCAATATCTATGTTGTTTTCGCTTATAAATTCATTTGGAAGCATGTCAACGGAATATGTATCTTCAAACTTCTATCAGTTTCAAAGTTTTATGAGCAAATTGGTATCAATAGCTAAGATTATAGTATTTGCAGTCTGCGGAGCAGTAAGCTTTTTTAAGAAAGACAATCAAAAGCTGTCTTCCAACGAGCAAAAAACCGAAGAACCTGCCGCTGAAGAAGAAACAAAAAATGCATGACAAAATCTAAGGACATAAAAATTTAGTCTTTAAGTGCAACAACAATCTATTATCAAATTTAAAACAGAAAAAGACGGGTGTATCCCGTCTTTTTTGTTTGTATAATAATTTAACTAAATAAATCTAGATATTACCGACAAATGGTAAATCTAAGATATATACCATTTTGTTTGGTCGGTATGACGAGCGACCGATATTTAAAGCTGAGTATTTTTTTGAAAAAAAATACTCGCTACCTTTATCGGGTAGCGAGTATGTGGCGGAAGCGGAGGGATTCGCAAGGAACAAAGTGACGGCTTAGCGAGCTAGCAGAGCGGATAAAGCGAGCGTCACTATTTCGGTGTCCCGAGGATGTAGCGGGCAAGGCAGCTACCCAAATTTAAACAAATACTTTAACTAATCAGATTAAAATAGTTGCAACAACATTTTATGGACACTCTATGTTGAAAACAAAATAGCATATAAAAAGCGTATGAGTTCAGTCCCCATACGCTATTTGTTATTTATTAAGTTTGTAACGTAATACAGATGCAATATCGACTTTATAGATAATGTCTATCTTTCGTTCTTTGCCTGTAACTTTTGGCAGTCCTCCGACTACGACTCTGTCTAGAAGCTCATAGCACATTTCTCGGGTAAGTTCCGGTGCATCGAGATATTTCTTTATGTTGCGTATAAAACCGTCTGCGTTTTGTCGTGCAGTTTCTGTGTCGTTTAACTTTGTTTCAAGTTCCGTTATTTCCGCAGTAACTGACTTTTGTTCTTCTGAATATCTTTGTATGAAGCTTATGCAAATATCTTCAGGCATCTTGCCTTTTACCCTGTCTTCGTATGCGACTTGAATCAAGCGAGATAATTCTTCTATACGCTTGCTTTTTAGTTGTAATTCTTTTTTAATAGACTTTATGCTTTGGTCTTTCAGTTCGGCATTATGTCGCACATATTCTTCTCGTATAGATTTTTCGTCGAGAACAATCTTCTTAGCCATTTCACGTATATCTCCGAGCACGATTTCTTCCAATACGTTTGCCCTTATGTAATGTGAAAAGCAAAAGGACTTTCCATAACGTTTAAGTTTGCCACAATCAAAATTATATGTATAATAGTTTTTGTATTT
>CALWKW010000007.1 GCA_944381365.1 uncultured Christensenellaceae bacterium
AGGTAGAGAAAATACAATATCTTAATAGACATTGCAATACAAATGAAAATAGCGAGAAGGCAAAAGCGAAAGATTGCCCAAGCGGATTAGCGGGCAACTTCGCTTGCCTCTCGCTTTCATTTTAGCAAGCTAAAGAGTTGTTCAGACGTGTGCTTGTCTGGCGGAGCGAAGCGACGCCACTTGTCTATGACAAGCACACGTCACGGTGCCAAATAAACTATTAACACATGCAGACTTTATCTATACTAGATTATTAAACTATTACTTCTTATCAAATATTTTTTTTATTATATAAAATTAAAAATTCCCTTTTACATAGTTATAGTTTTTTAAATCTTTTTATCTCAAAAATTAATAGTTTAAAAAGATTTTATAATTTTATTCTTTGCTTATACAATCAACAGGCCTACGTCTTGCTATCGAATAAATACAAAATAAACATGCAATAAATGCTGTTAATATGCTTATTGCTAAAATCAAAAACACTTGTCTTATCCCAAAACTTATAAATACGATTTGCAATCCCAAATCTTTGGCTATCGACGCGTTAAGTATTAATGAAACCACAAATGCCACAATAGAAGAAAGTACAAAGTTTATTAAAGAAATAATAAGTCCTTCGCTGTAAAAAATTCTAAAAACATCTGTCTTAGTTGCTCCAAGCGCTCTAATAATTCCAATTTCTTTTTTTTGAGACGATATTGAAGTTGCAATATAATTGCTCATCAAAACAATCGAAAAAATTGCCAACCCTATACCTATATATAGGAATATATCTCTTAATTGTTTGAATGTTCCGTCCTTGAGCAATATTGCCGACATTACAGAATTTTGTATGTCTATAGACCTTTCTGCTGATTCGTCAAAATGTATTTTTACAAAAGTGTGTATAGTATTTTTATCAGTAGGCATTTTTGTAATCAAAAATACATATTCTGGCGTAAGAGCTTTTTGCGCCATATCATAAAGCGTGTCGTTGATAATATAAATATCTTCACTGTTTTCATCAGACAAATAAACACCTGCTATTTTAGGTTGGATATTCAAATTATTAATTTCATCGCCGTATTCAAAATTTGCAACAACATTGTCAAATTCTATGGTATTAATTTCTTTCAACATATATTCTGTATATATCAAATTACCGTACTTCACTCTAATTTCTTTTCCATTGAATTTACCTATAATCACATTATCAGTATACCCCCCATCAATTGCAGGGATCATGTCATAAAAATCCAAAGTTTCTGTCATAAGATATCCCGAATATATAACTCTCCATTGCAAATCGCTATATTGTTGTGCATAATAATCTATAGAAAAATCAGACGACATAAAAGGTTCTATATTTTGATAACATTGACTGATTGCAAGTCCTCTTAACATCTTACGACTTTCATCATCTTGGTTTTCTCCCACAGCATTTATAAAGGCTTTAAATTCGCTCAATTCACAATTATTAAGTTTTTCTGCCTCTTCACAAACGCCGATATATAGACCTGCATAATCCTTCAAATCGTTATATGTAATATTTAGACTTGAGAAATCAGCCATTCTTTCAAAGTATTTTTTATCTATGATAATTCGCTTATCTAGGTTAAAGTAATTACTGATTTCTTTTAATGTATTAATACCGATTACAAATTCATTTTTTTCCAAAGTGGTTTTCTCATTTTCTGCCCAAATAATATCTATTTCATCTATAAAAGATTCGTCTAAGACATTAGCAAACTTGCCGATGTATTTTTGTTCTTTGCCATCGTTATTAATTTTTTTGAAAATTACGCTACCTTGAGCCGCTTTACCGAGATTATTGTTGCGACTAAGGTCACAAATATAGTCATAAGTTTTTCCCGTAACATAGCCTAAAGAATGATAAGAGTATGTGAAATAATTTTCACACTCGCTGACAAGTATATCATATTGTTGTTTAGATAATTCCATATCTGCGGATGGTTTAAGCGAGGAATATCTTCCTTGTTTGTCTTCTAGTGTATCTATTACTCCAACTACTTTCCAAAGAACCTGTTTATCATCATTGCCTATAAACTGCAAGTATGCTTTATCCACAAAATCATTTATATCAGATATTTCTTCGGGGTCGATATATATATTCTGCTGCCCGTCAAATAAAGTTATTCCGCCAAGCGCAAATTGCTCATAAATATACTTAGTTACCACTATATCATTATCTTTTTCCGGCATATTGCCTGCTATTAATTTATACTTATTATTGTCAATTATTTTATCGGCAGGTAAATATCCGCTTAGTGTAAGATTATAATAAGATTTTTTGCCGTCATTTCCAGTCACTTTGCTTTTATAAGTAATATTTAAATCTTGAGAAATATTATTGATTTGCGTTACACCCAAAAATTCAAGTCCCGTTTTATCTTTTAAATATGATATATCACTCGATAATGCCCCGTAACCCGATGTAACAGCTAAAGTTTCGTATTGATTATTTATAATAGAATTAACCGCAGCTTTGTTCCTATCATATGCAGCAATAGTATCTGCCAATCCAAAAAAAGCAAAGCTTATTAGACACAGCACGATTGTTATAATAAGCCTTACTGGTTTTGTTTTTATGCTTTGTGCTCCCATTCTGAAGGCTCTTAAAAAAGGTAAATGTGTGTTTTTTGCCGATTCTTTTATATTTGCATTAGATTCACAAGAAATTGATTCAAATTTATTTATACATTTATCAGAACATATTTTTCCGTCATTAAGCTCTATTATTCTGTCTCCGTATTCTTCGGCGTACTCTCTGTCGTGAGATACCACTATTACCAGCTTGTCTTCTGACAACTTCTTGAGCAGCTCAAATATTGACTTGCCTGTCTCGCTATCCAATGCTCTTGTAGGCTCGTCTGCCAATATTATCTTGGGCTCCTTTATCAATGCCCTTGCTATCGCTACCCTCTGCTTTTGTCCTCCTGACAATTCATTGGGCTTCCTATCTCCATATCCCTCAAGTCCTACTTCCTTTAATATCTCCTCTACTCTCTCTTTGTTCTTCTTTTCATTCTGCAATTCGATTGCTAATGATATATTCTCTCCTACACTGAATTCATTCAAGATATTATACTCTTGAAATACAAATCCTATATATGTATTCCTGTAATTGTCATAATCCTTTTCATTGAATCCTTTTGTAGACTTTCCCTCTATTATTATCTCTCCGCTGTCTGCACTGTCCAATCCGCCTATTATGTTGAGCAATGTTGACTTTCCGCTTCCGCTCTTGCCGAGTATAAAGACCATCCCTTTGTCTTCTATTTCCAAATCTATACCTCGGAGTGCCTCTACCGGCACTCCTTTCTTGGGTTTATATGTCTTTGTGATGTTTTTTAGTTCAAGCATTTATTTTACCTTATTTATTCTGTATTATGTCCACAGGCTTTTTCTTTGATAATTTATACATAGGAATTGCACTTGCTAGCAGTGTCGCTCCATATCCTACAAGCATCATCAATATTAGCTGTCTCAGACCAAATTGCAACAACGAGATTTCTATACCATAAGACATAGGTATCAACCCATTGACAACCACGCATGCCGCACTTACTCCGATTATTGCCAATATCAAAATTATAGCAGTTATTATTATTCCCTCATTTATAAATATTACAAATATATCGCTTCGCTTTGCTCCCATTGCTCGTAATATTCCTATTTCCTTCTTTCTGGACATTATGGAATATCCTATATAGTTTCCAAGCAACAACAAACAGAATATCCCCAATATTACACTTCCCCATATTACATAAGGATAAAGCGTATCCATTGCATTTTGCGTATTAATGATTGAGGCAAATGCCAGATTGACACTCGATACATTTACTCTGCCGCTTCTGTCATAATGTATTTCTGCCAATTTCTCAATACTAGCTATATCATGAGGAAGGGGAGCTATTACAAAATCGTAAATCCCGTTGTCATAATACTGACTTTCTTCATATAGTTTATCGTTTATAGCATAATCGCTCGGATAACCTTCTTTGGGATAGTATATACCCACTATCTTCGGCGGTTCACTAAACTTCACATCATCAAAGATATCTCTAGCATTATAAAAATAAATATTATCTTCATTCAGCAGTTTTGATGCATTGTAAAAATATACATAATAATCATCACTTGCTATATTTTTCATAGATGAATAATCTTTTTCTAATCTGTTTTTTACAAATATTTCATTCTCATATTTTGCTTTTATCTCTTCACCGGTCATCCTTCCCAATATGTTTTTCTTGAATCCGCATTCTAAATTTTCCGTATCATCTCTTTCGTATGCCAAATAACACGCATAAGACAATCTCAACTGCTTTTCATCCATTCTTTCAGGTCTTACTACTGCTATTTCAAAATCATCATCTGTAATTTCTGCTTCTAAAGGGAAATAATATGCATTCTCATTAAATGCTTTTCCTCTTTCTATACAATATTGTCTGTATATTTCCAGTTCTTCTGATGTCAATTTTTCCGCTTCCATACAACATGCTGCAAAAAATGCTCCTGCAAATCTGAACTGATACAAACTGACATTCCTGAATGAAATTATTCCATCTATAAATGTCTTATTATATCCGCTTAATATATTCGATTCTGCTTCAATGCTTGAGAAAGGCCACATGTCTTGAGCGGCATTGATACCTACTATTATTTCATTCTCATTAAGCTCTTTTCTGTCTCCTTTCCCGTCAAGCCATACTATATCTTCCACATATTGCAATGAGCTTTCAGGTGCTGCTCCTGAAAAATCTACCAAATTTTTTATGCCAAAATCAACCAGTTTACCAAAACCGGTTGTATCCATTGTAGGTTTTACTGCAAATTCTCTGTCATACAAAGTTTTATATACAAACAACATTGAATGATAGCTGTTTGTAAAATAATTATCCCTTATATATTGATATGCCGTTTCATTTTTAGACAAAGTATCTTCATCTATATTTTTTAACCAAGAAAAACTTCCTTTGGGATCTACATGAGTATCTGCTATACCAACAATCTTTTTTCCATTGAGCACTATTCCTTTTGAAAGAAATTTGTTTACATCATCTATCTCTTCGGGTAAAATTATTTTATTTTCTTCGCCATCTATAAGATTTACTCCGCAAAGAGCAAATTGATCATATATATATTTTGTAATTACAGCTTCATTCTCATTTTCAGGAAGTCTTCCGTACAAATCAAATCCTGCTTCATCAAATAATTCTTTGCTTGCAAAAAAAACATTATATCTTCCCGTATAGTATCCAGATATCCCATTAGGTTCAATAGCTGTCTTATCGTAAAGAGGAAGTATAAAATTATATTTTTTTACTCCTTGAAAATCTATTCCCGTCTTTTCTCGCAAATTTTCCAATATTTGATTTGATACTATCGTGGTTTCTTTTACATCATCATAGCTTTGTCTAAAACTTATATAATTATCTCCGTTGTTGTATAAAGCTTCAGCTCCTATTTCCGCTCTGCTTCTTCCTATAATAGTATCCGAAAAACCAAATGCTGAGAAACTTAAAAAACACAATATTATCGTTATCGCAAGTCTAAATCTCTTTTTCGTTAGACTTTTCGCTCCCATTGCCAATGCTCTTCTATATGGTAGTCTCGCTTTTTTTATCTCTTTGTTCTCTTTTCCTTCTCTTTCTCCTTTTATCTCTCTTATGACTCTGTCCGCTATTACAGCTCCGTCATTAAGCTCTATTATTCTGTCTCCGTATTCTTCGGCATACTCTCTGTCGTGAGATACCACTATTACCAACTTGTCTTCTGACAACTTCTTGAGCAGCTCAAATATTGACTTACCTGTCTCGCTATCCAATGCTCCTGTAGGCTCGTCTGCCAATATTATCTTGGGCTCCTTTATCAATGCCCTTGCTATCGCTACCCTCTGCTTTTGTCCTCCTGACAATTCATTGGGCTTCCTATCTCCATATCCCTCAAGTCCTACTTCCTTTAATATCTCCTCTACTCTCTCTTTGTTCTTCTTTTCATTCTGCAATTCGATTGCTAATGATATATTCTCTCCTACACTGAATTCATTCAAGATATTATACTCTTGAAATACAAATCCTATATATGTATTCCTGTAATTGTCATAATCCTTTTCATTGAATCCTTTTGTAGACTTTCCCTCTATTATTATCTCTCCGCTGTCTGCACTGTCCAATCCGCCTATTATGTTGAGCAATGTTGACTTTCCGCTTCCGCTCTTGCCGAGTATAAAGACCATCCCTTTGTCTTCTATTTCCAAATCTATACCTCGGAGTGCCTCTACAGGCACTCCTTTCTTGGGTATATATTTCTTTGTTATCCCTTTTAATTTAAGCATATGTTTACCTATACTATTTATTGTTGATTATATCTACCGGCTTTTTCCTGGACAATTTATACATCGGTATGGCACTCGCTAGCAAAGTTGCACCATAACCCACTAGCGTCATTAATGCTATTTGTCTTATACCAAATTTGAGCAATGTTATTTCTATTCCGTACGATTGGGGAATCAAAGTATTAATACCTGCACACATTGCTATTACTCCTATTACTGCCAAAACCAATATTATGGCTGTTATTATTACCCCCTCATTGATAAATATAGCAAATATATCACTCCGCTTTGCTCCCATTGCCCTTATTATTCCGATCTCTTTCTTTCTAGATGTTACGGAGTAACCTATATAGTTGCCTAACAACAACAGACAGAATATGCCCAATATGGCACTTCCCCAGCTAACATATGGCTGTATTGTAGCCATTGCTGTCTGCGTCCTTATTATAGAATCAAATGCTATATTAATGCATGTAAGCTGAATTTTACCCTTAGGATTATAATAAAGCTCAGACACTTTTTCCATCATATACATATCATGTGGCAAGGGAGCTATTATAAAATCATAAATTCCGTTTTCATAATACTGACTCTGCTCATATATTTTGTCATTTATAACATAGTCGTCGGGATAGCCTTCTTTAGGGATATATATTCCCACTACACTTGGAGGCTCTGTGAATCCTACTTCATCAACCAGATAGTCAGAACCAGAAAATTTTATGAAATAATTTTCATCAGCGACATTTTCTATTGAATCGAATGCTTGTTCTAATCTGTTTTCTATAAATATCAATTTGGAATATTTTCGTTCTATTTCTTGGCCTGTCATTCTGCCTGTAATATTACTGTAGTATCCTGAATCTTTATCTCTTTCATATGCCAAATAACAAGCATAGGACAATCTCCATTGTCTTTCTGTCATCATTTCCGGATGATGAGTAGCCACTGCAAAATCCAAATCTGTAATCATTACATCTCTAGCAATAAAATCCCAACTATCTTTAAAAACTTTCTTTTGATTAATACAATATTTTTTATAAACGTTCAGCTCTTCTGAAGAAATTTTTTCAGCATCCATACAGCAAGCTGCAAAAAACGCTGAAAAACGTAATCCATTAATACTTACTCCCTCAAATGACACAATACCATCTATAAAAGTTTTGTCGTATCCGCTAGGAATCTGAAGTTCTGTTTCCGATTCCTTACTAGGCCACAAAAAGCTAGTTTTTTCTATTCCTATAACTATTTCGTTTTCACCTAGTTCTTTTCGTTCTCCTTTGCCATCGAGCCATATAATTTTATCTGCATACTTCAAAGAAGATTCAGGGGCAGCACCAGAAAAAGTTGTTAAAGAAAATACACTACAAGAAACTTTCTTTCCAAATCCGGTTGTATCTCTTATCGGCTTTACTGCATATTCATTTTCATACGTAATAGCATCTATAAATACCATTGAATGGTAACTATATAAAAAATGATTTTCTTTTATTCTATTGCATTCATATTCGTTATAGGAAGACAAATTTGTACCGTCAATATCTTTCAGCCAAGATAATTTTCCGTTTGGATCAGCATGCGTATCTACTATACCAACTATCTTTCTTCCATCTAGAGTTGCTTTTTTTGCAAGAAAGTTATCAATACTGCCTATTTCCTCAGAAGATAGCTCTTTCCTTTCATCTCCTTCAAAATAGTACATTCCGTAAACCGCAAATTGTTCATATATGTATTTTGTTATAACAACTTCGTTTTTATTTAATGGCAATCTTCCATATAAATCGAATCCAGCCTCTTCAAATAATTCTTTACTTGCAGGAAAATAGTTGTACTGACCTGTATAATACCAAGTCAAACTATTATCTCCATTGTTAAGAGGAAGACATAAATTCAAATCTTGTACTCCTTGAAAATCTATTCCTGTTTTTTCTCGGAACTCTCTCAATGCTTGATCGGATACTTTTGGATGCATCTCATTGTTATCCACCGCAATTTTTTCAAAAGATATGTAATTATCATTACTATTATATAAAGCCTCGGCTCCTGCCTTGACTTTATCTCTTCCAACAATTACGTCAGCAAAACCGAATGCTGCGAAACTCAAAAAACACAGTATTATTGTTATCGCGAGTCTAAATCTCTTCTTTGTTAGACCCTTTGCTCCCATTGCCAATGCTCTTTTGTATGGCAATCTGCCTTTCTTTATTTCTTTATTCTCTTTCTTTTCCTTATTTTCGATATTGTTTATCTCTTTCTTTTCTTTGTCTACTACTATTTCTCCATCCGCCAGCTCTATTATTCTGTCCCCGTAGTTTTCTGCAAATTCTCTGTCATGAGATACCACTATTACCAACTTGTCTTCTGACAACTTCTTGAGTAGCTCAAATATAGACTTGCCTGTCTCGCTGTCCAATGCTCCTGTCGGCTCGTCTGCCAATATTATCTTGGGCTCCTTTATCAATGCCCTTGCTATCGCTACCCTCTGCTTTTGTCCTCCTGACAATTCATTGGGCTTCCTATCTCCATATCCCTCAAGTCCTACTTCCTTTAATATCTCCTCTACTCTCTCTTTGTTCTTCTTTTCATTCTGCAATTCGATTGCTAATGATATATTCTCTCCTACACTGAATTCATTCAAGATATTATACTCTTGAAATACAAATCCTATATATGTATTCCTGTAATTGTCATAATCCTTTTCATTGAATCCTTTTGTAGACTTTCCCTCTATTATTATCTCTCCGCTGTCTGCACTGTCCAATCCGCCTATTATGTTGAGCAATGTTGACTTTCCGCTTCCGCTCTTGCCGAGTATAAAGACCATCCCTTTGTCTTCTATTTCCAAATCTATACCTCGGAGTGCCTCTACAGGCACTCCTTTCTTGGGTATATATTTCTTTGTTATCCCTTTTAATTTAAGCATATGTTTACCTATTTGTTATAATATCATATTTTACTTTAAATAACAATAATATTAATATATTTTACTTAATCCAGACTCTCCATCAGAAGGAAGTTCATCAGACTCAGGACCTTCTCCACAAACACCTGGAGTCGTTGGATTTCCAAAAATGGTTTTACTTGTTTTTCCTGGAGGAGCACCATGCCCATTTTTGCCAGCTTTACCACCTAATCCATTGTCAAATGAGAACCTTGGATGTATAGACTCTTTTTTAACAATAAACTCATTAATATTTGCACAATAAATTGATTGTCCACCGTTGCCGCCGTTGCCACCAGGGCCACCATTGCCGCCGTCTCCTGCTTCCACGGCATATTTACCAAATTTACCATCTACTCCGTCACCGCCTTTTTCTCCATCTTTTCCATCTGTACCATAGCCACCATCACCGCCTTTACAATATAAACTTGCTCCATTTCCTATTTTAATATTATTAACTACATAAACAGCAACTGCTCCATGGCTACCATCAATACCCGAATCCCCGTCTTTACCATCTTTTCCTGGTTCTGCTTGCGGCTTATTATTCCAGTAACTTGAATTGGGACCAAAATCTGCATTCTTATCATCTTCACTTTCTTCTTTAATTTCTTCCTCATCTGGTATATATGAACCATTGCCACCAAAAACATTAACATTCTTGGCGTTAACTGTTAAAGATCCTTCACATTTAATACCTGCCCTACCATTATAGTAAAGATTCATACTATTTCCGCCATAAATATAAATATTATTCCCTGTCAAAAATAGATTTTTACAAAGTATTGCAGGTGCGCTAGTATTTATTGAAGCCTCGCCTCCTCTCAAAGTCACTGAATTGTATGAATACAACTCTAAATCATTACATCCTAATGCATTAATAACACTTTTACCATTAGGAGCATTTATTGCTATATTGCTAAAATAAATATTAAGTTTTGAACTTCTTGTTTTTACAACAATATTTGTATCATTGCAGTTGCCATTCAAAAAAGTAATTTCTTTTGCTGAAGAATGAATTACAAATTCTATTCCTACCATCAAAGAAAATCTTGAGCAATCTATTGCGACTGCAGTGTCTTTTATTTCATAATCCGTCAATGATGTAGGTTTTAGATTTGTTCTGGTAGCATTATATTGAAGTGTTACCTCTGCTATATCTTTTACTCCGAATCCTATATTTAGATTCTGATAGTTTAATACATCTATTCTATTACCATTGAATATCCAATAGTTAAAAGCATATCCTTTTACATATCCAGGAACCAAATTTTTATCATTAGGTCCTGTATAAGTTCTTATCAAATCTTGCTCTGGCAAATCAGTTACGCCATTAGCATACTTGATATTTACTTTGATATACTCTGCTATCAATGACATTTTTATCAGAACATTATATTTATTAATATCAGCGGTGGTATCATTAGTATTTACCCAATATTTTTTCAAATAGTCTCTTCGTATAATATTATCTGAGCCAAATTTATATTGCATTGCCCCATCATCGCTTACTTCAGAAGCAATCTTAAGATATACATATCTGCCCAAATAATTTTCTTTGTTATAATTATAATATTCGAAATCTTCTATTAAATAATAGTAATCCTCTATATTATTATCATATTCTGCCAATTCATAACAAACATCATTTATTTCAACTGAATACTTTACATACTCGCATAATTCCTTAATAGTTACAATAACACAATCATTCACTCCATCATTATCTGAATCATGATCTGGAACACTTTGACTATTCGGAGTCAAATCTCCTATAACATAATTATCATAAATTTGAGGAGCCAAATTTTTGCCCGAGATTACCCAACCCGCACGATACAATTCTGCATTATCTCTGTTCGTAAAAATTGCATCCAAACCGATTCCTGCTGTTATTTGCTCTCCTAAAGCAAGTGCTTTTGTTGCCATGTATTCTTTTGTAGGGTCATTAAATAACGAGTATGCTATGAGATATTTTTCAGGTAGCCAATTAGGAGTAAAAATATAATAATCATATTCGTCATTACCACTTATTCTGTCATATAATATTTCCTCAAAATAATGACCATCATAATTGCTATCTTCTAATTGCATAAAATCATATCTTAAATTAATTAAGAGATCAACCACATCACCTTCCATATAAACACTATCCGGCTGTTCATCAACCACGCTATCTCCTGTCCACCATTTCGAAGGTTCTCCTTCAATCCAGTTTACTTGCATTATTATATTTTTCCAAGTAAAATCTGCCTCCAATACAATTGTATCAGCAAGCAATTTTCCATAACTAATTCCTTGATTGTTGGTTACCAAACCATTTTCGCCACGCCATCCGTTAAATCTTTTTCTTTCAACTTCAGGAACAGGCAATACATAAGGCTTGCCATAAAAATATTTTGTTTCGTTATCTAAATTATATAGCTCGCCTTCTACATAAAGAATTATTTCCACTTCCTGCAGATATTCCGAAATGTTTATTGTTCCCAAACCGGCGTTGTTAACAACTATATAATATTTACCTTGTTTTAATAAAAATCCATGATCAAGATCTATATAATTGAAATATTCATCATATATTTCAAAAGAATTTAATTCATTTATTTTAATATCATATCTAAATTCTTCTTCCACTCTGAAAGTATATACTTCATAATCAGACTGACCATTTAATTCATTTTCTCCATATTGAAGAACTTTTTCATTGAAATTAATTTGAAAAATCCCACTTTTCTCTTTTTTTACTATTCTGTATGTTTGATTTTTATACAACACTGCTTGATTTACATTTCGCAATGTTATCTCTTCTCCCAAAACATCATAATTACCATCATTAAAAATATACAATGCAGTAACATGAGGCGTAAATTCTACTATTTTATTGCTAAAACTATCACATTCTAAAATTTCGCCAAATTGATAATTCAAATGCATATCAATATTTGAAAAATCTAAATCGATGGGGAAAGTATCTATAGATTTGAAAAAATACATCTTATCTTTTTCCAAATAATAGTTGTCTCCTTTTATCGGTTGAAGCTTAAATGAATCCAAATATACTTCAGCATTTTTAATATAATAATATTGGTCGTATTCACACAACTTGCTATAATACAAACCTGTCACTTGTTTATAAGGATAATTATCCAAAGTCATACCACTTTCTCTGTTTACTGTTACATCCAAAGGCTGTCCGCTTCTGTTTACGCATATAACTGCATATTTTTCATTGGGCTTCATAGGATAATTTACATATAGCTTTCCGTCAACTTTTGTTGCAGACGAAAGAATATTAAGATCTTTGTCTGCTATATATATATCCACATTGGCAGCATAATCGCCTGCATCTGCAATAAACAAGTCATTGTTGTAATATCTGGAAGACACCACAGTATAAACTATGTCGTTTATAGTAGTATTTGCATTCAAATTCAATGATTGATCTTTTAATATTTTGATATTAGCAAAGTCTAATTGCCCGTTGTAAAAATCGTCTTTAACTAATTTACCATATACACTAGAATTTGAAATCACATCATTTTTTAAAGCACCAACCACGCATCCGTTTGAATCTACATACACCCTGTTGTCGCTTTGTTTTATACCGTCTATCACCAAATCAAATCCTTCCGGCATTATAAACTTATAATATCCCGACTCATCTGGTTTGAAATTGAAAATATTGCTCTTTGTCATGGGGGCAAACACATCACCTTTCACTATTTGAAACTTTCCCTCATTTTCTAGCATCTTTGTGCTGCCATTGTATTCCGGTACCGCTGATTTATATAAGCTCTCTATTGAATACGCCCCCAAATCATAGCTTGCACCACCTATAAAACGACACAAACTGAAAGATATATTGTTATAGATATAATAATCCTTATCATTTTCATTTCGAACTCTAAAAGTTGCTTTTGCAAAATTGGGACTTTTTTCATTTTGCGTAATATACTCACTTGAACCCGCCCCCATTTCAATCTCTAAATTCTTTATTAATCTATCGTAAGTTTCTAACTGACCTTCTCTTTCTAAAGGAAAATCAATCGCCGTATCTAACGTAGCGTCTGTTAGCCAAAACGTATCTTCTACCAAAGAATTGGACATAGAAGAAACCTCCATTATAGTACCTGCATAATCAAGCAAATTATCAATCGCTACCTTTACTGCGGGTCCTGCTGCCGGCGCGAAGATTGAGATTAAAGCTGTCGTAGAAAAAGAAACTATTTCATTTGCTAATTCTTGATTGAAATAACTAAAATTACTTGAATATCTTGATTGAATATAGTATGGTCCGTCATCTTTTTGCACATCATAGTCTTTATTTGCAACAAAATTATCCACATCAGCATCTATAATAAAATTATTGAATTTTATATCCGCCAAGCCTAAATGTTGCCCATTATTAGTCTCAATTAAACCTAATGCGGTAACATAAAAATTATTTTCATAAACTACTTCTAAGTTAATATCATAACCGTCCCCGTCTGTATGTGGCAAGTAGACTTCGCGAAAAAGCAATACATAATTTGTACCTACTTGACAAACAATGATAAATCCATAATTTCTTCCGTTGTATACTATTATCTCACCGCTATTGAACTTATCAACGGGAACATATTGTGCGATATTGTTTTTGTCGATATTATCAGGTAATTCCTGATTTGTATAGCTTGAATAGTTATCAGTTGCCGAGAATGTAGACATAACGGCCTGATGATTGTTTTCAACCGCTTCCGAAGAAATATCTTCGCCTTCGACAGGCTGATTTTCCAATGCTAAATTCGCAAGTTTAAAATTTTTGTTACTTTGCTTTTCGTTTTCAATTCCGCATATACACAAAAGACTGATTAATGAGATCAGCATAATCAATGCAATAGCGATACTTAAAACTTTTTTGTTAGTTTTTTTGTTTTCCATAACCTCTCCTTAATTTTAACATACCTTATAATTTAAGGTTTCTTTAAGATTATAGAGTATAACTTATCGTTTGTCTGCTAATTTTATTTTACATTTTGTTAAATCTGTTTTACACATGCCATAAATATTACATTTAATATATTAAATCCCGATTAAAATAAAAAATATACACCTTATCAGATGCATATTTTGAATTAAAATTGATCACGCTTAATTAAGATATTTTGTTTCCGTTTTTATCCAATAGTACCACACTTGTAGTTTTCCGTACCCAATCTTTTGAATCTTGTTTATACTCCATTACCGCGCACCAGTATTTTTGCTCGCCACCTACTGGACATGAGGTCGTGATAGTTTTATATATATCCAAGTCGGTAGTAGTATTGCGACTTTCCAATGTCATATCTTCCGTGGAAGACACAAGTTTATCTGAAGAATATATTTCTACTATTACTTGTATTGTCGAATATCCTAATGTGAATTCATTTTTAACAGTGGCTGACACTATACCGTTTTTGCTGTTAAATTCCAAAGATAATTTAGTATAGACACCTCGTGTGGTAATATCATCATTATTATCTGTTGAGACAGTTTCTGCTTTTACGGTATTTCCACATCTAAACAATGTAATTAGTGCAAAAAATAAAATCAATATACTAATTACATTAATTTTTATTATCTTTTTTGTTTTTTCCATTTTGCTTATCTCCTTTTACGATTTTACTTATATATATAATTAAAAAAACTAGAACGAGTATTATCAATCCTGATAAAGCATAAAAAATTAACTCAGGAGTCATATTCCACTGACTAGAATATAGTTTATCCAAATTACCATCGTCTGGTTTATCAATAGTAAAAATTCCAACAATTGTTAGAGTTAATATAATAGCTAAACCTATAACTATTGCTATAAGCAACCATAATTTTAATTTATTCTTTTTATTATGTCTTTGAGAATTATCTAAATTATCTTTTGTAGATATATTTTCTTCTGCAAAATCAGAGGCACATTCCACACAATTTTCTTTTTGAGGGTTATTAAAAAGCAATTCATTAGGATCTATATTAAATTTCTCACAAATTATTAATATCTTTTTTGAATCAGGAAAGGCTTTTCCGTTTTCCCAGAAATAAACTGTTTGACGGCTAACATCAATTTGAAAAGCAAATTCTTCTTGAGACATCCCCTCTTTTTTTCTTATCTCTTTAATTTTTTTACCTAAAATATTTTCGTGATTACTCATAATTATTTTTCCAACAGTTTTAATGTTAATTTATTTTTGTTAATATGTCAACACTATTTTATAATTTTTATCTCGAATTTATTTCTTTCATTATTTGATCTTAATAAAATTAAGCATAGCTTAATTGAATTGTGTTAAAATCATAATAATACAAATTAAAAAATTTAAAATTAACGTTTTTAATGCCTAAATATTATTCCTATTTAAAAAAATAAAGACTGTCCATAAAAATATGTCGCAGTACCGACAAATGGTTATATCTACGATATACACCATTTCGTTTGGTCGGTATAAAGCGAACCCGACATTTTGCCTTATACTTTTGATACTTCAAAAGTATTGGTATTTTGTCGTGGTGAGCGACAGGAGCATACTTGCCGTATGTGACTGAGAAGGAGTGTCGCAAACAAAGGCAAAATATGTACCTCTATATGCGTTCGCCTTAATTGACAAGGGAAACAAAGATATATTATAATAATTATGTAAAAATTTTTGGAGATTTTTCTATGGATAAAAAACCTTTTATTACTTTAGATCAGGTAAAAGAAATTGTAAAAAAATACCCTACTCCTTTTCATATCTATGATGAAAAAGGAATAAGAGAAAACGCAAGACTTCTCAAAAAAGCTTTTTCGTGGAACAAGGGCTTTAAAGAATTTTTTGCTGTAAAAGCTACTCCCAATCCTTATATTTTGCAGATTCTTCGTGAAGAAGGTGCGGGCGTGGACTGCTCATCGCTTACCGAACTTATGATGTCAGACAAAGTAGGATTCAAAGGCAAAGAAATTATGTTTTCTTCAAATGTCACACCCAAAGAAGACTTTGCTCTCGCTCAAAAACTCGGTGCTATCATCAACTTCGATGACCTCACTCATATAGATTATTATAAGGAAATCGCTCCTTTTCTCGATACGATGTGTTGCCGTTATAATCCCGGCGGAGATTTTACTCTCAACAATGAGATTATGGATACTCCCAAGGACGCAAAGTACGGCATGACCAAAGAGCAAATCAAAATCGCTTATAAAAAACTCAAAGATTATGGCGTAAAGCACTTTGGTATTCACGCATTTTTGGCAAGCAATACCGTGGGAAGCGGATATTATCCCAAGCTTGCGGAAATACTTTTTAAACTTGCTGTGGAAATCAAGGAAGAACTCGGCATTCACTTTGCTTTCATCAATCTTTCAGGCGGTGTAGGCGTTCAGTACCGCCCCGATAAGGAAGGCAACAATATCCTTGAAATCGGCGAAGGCGTGCGTCAGGCTTATGAAAAAATTCTCGTACCCGCAGGCATGGACGATGTAGCAATCTATACCGAACTCGGAAGATTCATGCTTGCTCCCTACGGTGCACTCATAGCAAAAGTAATTCACAAAAAACATATCTGGAAAGAGTATGTAGGTCTCGATGCCTGTGCGGCAAACCTCATGCGTCCCGCTATGTACGGAGCATATCATCATATCACGGTGCTCGGCAAGGAAAACGAGCCTTTGACATACAAATGCGATGTCACGGGCGGATTGTGCGAAAACAACGATAAGTTTGCAGTAGACAGAATGTTGCCCGAGGTAGAAATAGGCGATTATGTCAATATCCACGATGCAGGTGCTCACGGTTTTGCAATGGGATACAACTACAACGGCAAGCTCCGTTCGGCAGAACTTTTGCTCAAAGAGGACGGTAGCGTACAGCAAATTCGCCGTGCAGAAACTCCCGAAGACTATTTTGCTACACTCGACTTTACTCCTTTTGAAAAAAACAAAAAATAATCTGTCAAAAATTTTGTCGTAATTATACGATATAATATAAAAAGTGGGATTAAGTTAGGAGAAAAACAAAATAAGGGGTTTTTATGAAGCTATTTAAGGAGAAGAAACAACAATCCACCTCACCTCAGCCCGATAATCAGGTAGCTGTCAACAATGAAAATGTATCTGTCAATCCTGATGCGGCTGCAACCAATCAAAACCAAGAAGCTGCTCCCAAGAAGAAAAAGATGAGCAAACTCAAGATATTGTCTATCATCTGGACGATATTCATGTTTGGCTTCTACATATTCAAGGATGTAATGCGTATCCGTGAATATGGCTGGGACGCAGTAAATATCATTACGACAGCTTTTCTTGCCGTGCAAATAATTCTCTTTGTCGTGTTTACGGCGATAGGAGCCAAGGACAAAACCACAGGCAAAAAGCAAAAAACTACCCTCAAATGGGTAAAGAAAATCAAAAAGCTGTCCATCAAACTCACTACTCTTATCACTTCGATATTGATTGTTATGGGTGCTGATTTTGCTTCGCTCTCAATACTCGATATCATATCCATTGCGGTAGCAGGCATATCATTGTTGCTCTTTGTGATATCCCTTATCAAATTGCTTGTAATGGAAATCGTAAAGTGGAAAGTTCACAAGAAAAAAGAACAACTCAAAGAAAAGAGAATGCAGGCAAAAGCAAAGAAAAACTCAAACAAACAATAATCTAAAAGGCCGCCAAAAGCGGTCTTTTGTTTTTTAAAATCTGATAAAAACCAAGCTTTGATAAAAACTATTTTTAATGATTTTATATTAATTTATAAAAAAGACTTTGCATGACAAATATATATTATAGGTTTTTGTCATTGTAAAGTTTTGGTATTGACAAAGTAATATTCTCATTAGATAAAAGAATATATTTGTTTTAGTATTGTATTTGGTGATTTTTTGTGATAGAATTAGATAAATTTATACAATAATATTATAAATATTCTATTGATATAAATTGTTTATATAATAGGTATAATCAGATTATGCCATACAAAAAAATCTATTGACGGATAAATAATTATGAAAAAGAAAGTTTTGATTTTGAGTGTAATTACGCTTGTTATAGTATGTCTTGTGTCCTTTGCGGGTTGCAGCTTTTTAGGTACTTTCTATACCGACCGCACCCCTTATTATATCGATTCGGCACAAATCGAGGACGCAAAAGCCGGCAATATTGTCGCAAACAACAATCTCTTTTCTGCAGTAAGAGTCATTACTAGTTATCGCAACGGAAAAGCAAGTGCCGGTACGGGCTTTATCGTGACTGAAGACGGCTATGTGGTGACAAACCGCCACTGCGTGGTAATGTTTTCTTCGACAGGCTCTGACAAGCCTTATAATCCCCTCGAAGAACCCCTCGATGCGACATACCAGCTCGTATTTGTAGACGATACGGTAGTCGATGCCTACCTTGTCGCTTACAGCAAAGATGCTGACCTTGCGGTACTTAAAATAAGAAAATATCTCGAGATTACGGGCGAGACAAAATTCGATCCCGTGACTTTGGCAAAGAGTGACGAACTCTATTACGGCGACAAACTCTTTACTATCGGCAATCCCGAAGATATGGGACTTGTCCTTACAGAGGTTATGGTTTCTTCCCCCGGTATCAAGCTCTCGAGCGAGGATTCTTTTAAGTCAATCATACTTGACGGAACAATAAATCACGGCAACAGCGGCGGTGCATTGTTTGATTGCTACGGCAATGTGGTAGGCGTGGTTTATGCCCGTGTAGAAGGCTCAAACGAAGATGCTTACGGTATCGGTTGCGGCATTCCTTTGTCAGAACTCAAATCTTTCCTTGACGAAGTAAAAGTAAGCTATACAGTAGCAAGCGAATAAAATTGTTGACAAAAATTATGCGATAAAGACCGTTTGTTTTCGATATAAAAAACTATTGAGAAAACAAGCGGTTTTTATGTTGCAAATTCTATCAATTAATATTAAAATATAATTACTATATACAAAAGTTTTGACAAACTTATACAAAAGAAAAACTATGGCAAACAATCAAACCAAAAATCCGCATGTCGGACACAGACAGCGTATGCGTGAGAGAGTACAAAAACAAGGACTCGAATCCCTCCAGCCTCATGAGATTCTGGAGTTTTTGCTCTATCCTTTCATTCCTATGAAAGATACCAATGCCGTTGCTCACGAGCTTTTGGACAAGGTGGGAGGAAATCTCGACAAGGTATTCGAGGCGTCTCCCGCTCTTCTTAAGAGCGTAAAAAACATGACGCAAAACGCAGTGCTTTTTCTCACTTCTATACCTTCTTTGTCGAGAATTTACGAGCTAAACAAACTCGGCGACAAACCTATGCTCGACACCATTACTCACACAAAAGAGTATTTTCAAAAGTTGTTTTTTCACCAAGACAGAGAAAAAATGTATCTCGCTATCGTAAACGCAAAAGGAAAGCTGGTGGACATAAGTGAAATCGGCACGAGCTTTTCTCAAGAATGTACGCTCAATGTCAAAGAATTTGTACAAAAAACCGCAAGCAACGGTGCCAACAATATATTTATCGCTCACAATCACCCGTCTGGCGATGCAAAGCCTTCGAGAGCGGACTATGACTTCACGAGATGGCTTGTGTCTTTGTGCGAGATTATGGGACTAAAACTTGTAGACCATTTAATTATCACAGACAACGACTATTATTCTTTCAGCGAGCAAGGCGACCTTGCCCAATACAAAAATGTGTACAGCGATTATATAAAATTCGCCACAGCAATGGACAGATTCAGAATGTAATATCTATCAAAAACCATAAAAGCGACTTTATATATACCTATAAAAAAGCGGCCCTTTTGAGCCGCTTTTTGTGTGTAATTTATAGTTTTTGACATTAACATTTAATATTATCAATGTTTTTGTCTTTAAGAATTTGTTGCGTCTTACGGATTTTGCCTAAGACGCAATTTTCAAATTCACGATTTTATGCCTTGAAGATGATGCTGAAATTATACTTCTTGTTGGCAAGAATCTTATAAGGCTTTTTAAGACTTGCGATTGCAGGAACATCGCCGCCTACACCTCTTTGTTTGCCGTCAACGCATACCGTCAATTTGTTTTCGTATTTGAGCTCGTGCAAATGCTGTGCTTCGTGCAAAGCCTTTTGAGTATAAGGATGTACCGTCATCTCGAAAGGTGCATCGACTGCCTTGAGGCTTATGCCGTTTTCTCCGACAGTAGCATATCTGATGCCTGTATGGTTGCCGTTTTCCTGAGGGAAGAGATAGTCGTGTACGAATTCGCTTGCCTTGCCCTCATACAAACCTATTGTAGCCGATGTAGCTCTGTCGCAATAGTTTTCGTGAGGTCCTTTGCCGTAGAAACTCAATCCGTCTATATTCTCTGCCATCTGCCATGTAAATCCGTATCTCTCCATGTTTGCCATAGGCACTACCTGCATGTCGAGTCTTACTTCGCCGTTGCCGAAGAAAGTATATTTGGTCTTGAGACTCCAGAGGAAATCCATATACCAATTTGTATTTACTACGACAACTCCGTCCTTGGACTTAACACTGCTTATGGTAGCTCTCAATGACTTCTTTGCTCTTCTGAACTTGCCGTTTCCGAGAATGACATCTCCTACAAAAGCAGGTACCTGAGGCAATGCGTCATTGTCGATTGTAGCTCTAGAGAAATTGGGCATTACGGGAGAAGCCAAAAGCTCTTTTCCTTCTTTGACAGCCGATACGATTTTGCCCTTGGATACCACATATTTTACATTGCCGCAAACAATCTCGTATCCGCCCTTGACTTTCTTTGCCTGAGCACCTTTTTCGGGAGCTACAAAACCAAAGTCATAAGCTTGCAATACAAATTGTTCGCTTGCCACGATATGTCCCTTGGGAGCATATACCGTCTTCTTTTTGAGCTTGAGATATACATCGAGTACAACTTCCTTTGACTTGGGATAATCGACAACAGGGATATCATAACTTGTAATGCTGTCGGGTTCGCCTTTGGGCTGAATTGTAGTTTCTGCCAAAACTTCGCCTTCTGAGGAAATCTTCATCACAAGGTCAAATTCGTCAAGGTCGGTAAATCTGTATCTGTTTTTGATATTTACTTTGCCATTTTCGAGAGTGAAGTCTGCCTGACGATATTGATGTTTTACTTCATACAAAGCGGGATTTGCCGAACGGTCGCCTCTTACGATACCGTTGAAAGCAAAGTGTCCTGCATTGGGTTTGTCACCGAAATCTCCGCCGTACATCCACTTTGTAATGCCGTTTTCTTCGACTTTTATAGTCTGGTCCGCAAAGTCCCAGATAAAGCCGCCTGACAATCTGTCATACTTTTTGAACATATCCCAATAATCGCTGAAATTGCCAAGGCTGTTGCCCATACAGTGAGCGTATTCGCATTCGATAAAAGGCATATCCTTGTACATATCAGGCGTATATTTTGTGCCTGCAAATGCCCACAATGCGGGACAGTGCATAAATGCCTTGTTCTGAGCAATGCCTTCGGTATCTTCCATCTTGACATACATACCGCTGAGCACATCGCCTACTTTTGCCGACTGGTCGGGATGATAATGAATAAATCTTGTCTTGTCGATAGCAAGTACGGCTTGTTTCATCTTGACAAAGTTTTCGCCATAACCTGCTTCGTTGCCAAGTGACCAGCTTATGATACAAGCATGGTTTTTGAGTCTTTGCACCATGTTCTGAACTCTGTCAACGCATCTTCCCGTCCACTTGGGATTGCTTCTGGGGATAAATCTTGCAAGGCCGTGAGTCTCGAGGTTTGTCTCTGCCATTACGAGAATACCTATCTCATCGCAAAGCTCATAAAAAGCGTCCTGATTGGGATAGTGGCTGTTGCGGATAGCGGTGATATTGTTGGTTTTGCAAAGCAACAAATCTTTTTCTATCAAATCCTTGGGTACGGCATGACCGTGCTCGGGATGGAATTCGTGTCTGTTTACGCCGCAAATCTTGATAGGCATGTTGTTGAGAGTGATAAAAGGTCCTTTGCCGTCTTTCATGGGCACAATCTCGATTTTTCTGAATCCGAATCTGGACTTTCTCACATCGATATTGTCCTCGCCGACAGACAAAACTACTTCTACATCATAAAGTTCGGGCTTTTCATGCGACCAAAGAGCAGGCTTTTTGACATCGGCACTAAGGCTGATTACTTTTTCTTCGCCGTCCTTCAAAGATATGTCTTGGCTTTCGAGAAGTGCTACTTGCTTGTTATTTTTGCTGAGCACTACGCTTACTTTGCCGCTGTCGAGCGATGCTCCGCTGGCTTTAAGACAAACATCTGTCTTGAATACCGCCTTTGTCATATCCTCGTTGAAATCTGCGTGAGCATAAAAATCGAATATCTCTGTCTTGGGTCTGTAAATCAAATGCACGCTTCTGAAAATACCCGATATTCTCCACATATCCTGATCTTCGAGATAGCTGCCTCTGCAATAACGATATACCTTGACTGCAAGTTTGTTGATACCCTTTTTTACAAACTTGGTAATGTCATATTCCTGAGGGCTGAAAGTGTCCTCGCTGAAACCTACATATTCGCCGTTGATAAATACTTCGGCAAGGCTGTTTACGCCGTCAAGACGCAAGAAAACATTGTCCGATGTTTCCTTTACTTCAAAATCTCTGGCATAACAACCTACCGTGTTCTGGCTCTTCTTTACTTTGGGTACGGCAAGAAGATTGTATTGTGCCAAAGCATGGGGATAAATATAGTTGGTGTAGATAGGAGTATCATAACCTTTTATCTGCCAATTTGAAGGGACATCTATATTGTCAAAACCTTTAAGATCCGCTCCGACATTCTGGTATCCTTCGGGCACTTCGTCTACCGTCTTGCAGAATTTGAACTTCCACACGCCGTCAAGACATACTTCTTTGCTTTCGCCGTCTTTATCAAAAGGAAAACCGCTTGCGGTGCGTCTTAAAACATTTTCGCAAAATGCTTTTGAATTTGTGATATCAATTTTTTTTCCCATATCAACCTCTTTATTATATAATATTATAATTTTTACATTACGAGTTTATTATATAGGTACAAAAGCTTTTTGTCAATAAGCAAAATATTTTATAGGTATATAAGCAAAAAAATGCAGAAATTACAGTATAAAAATCACACAATTTTATGCCTTGTTTCCCTAAAATTATAATGGATATATTATATCCGAATAAAAAAAACAAGCGGTATCTCCTTTTGGGAAATACCGCTCTCGTCTTTTGTGAATCGCAATATGTAGCTTGTCCGAAGTATATTATTTTGTCATTCGTAAAAATAATAAATCCGCTCTTTTGTATCTGACAAAGCTTTTGTAATTCTACTTATTTTGTCTTGCGTCCTTCAAAAACCCTCTTTTGTGTATCCAAATCCTTTGTACGGATATATCATAACACACTATCAATACTTTGTCAACCTGCCTTTTTCTTTGAGTCCCTCAAAGCCGTGCTGACGATGATATTCGTATATAAACAAAGCCACGCTGTTTGCAAGATTGAGCGAGCGGGCTTCTGCACGCATGGGAATACGCACGCAATCTTCATAATTCTCGTGAAGAAGCTCTTCATCGAGTCCCTTTGTTTCTCTTCCGAAAAATACCCAGCATTCTTCATCATAATTTACCTCCGTAAAATTATGTGCCGATTTTGTGGAAGCAAAAAAGAACTGAGCTTTTGAGTTGAGTTTTGTGTTTTTTACCGCAAGAGCGACATTGTCCTCGGTATCGGCAAATTCATTGAAATTGGCTTTTAAAAAAGACTGCATGTTTTCATATCTCTTTACATCCGCAAGGTCCCAATAGTCGAGTCCGCTTCTCTTAAGATATTTGTCTTCCCAGCTGAATCCGCAAGGCTCGATTATGTGAAGGTGTGCCCCTGTGGCGGCACATGTGCGGACTATATTGCCGGTATTGTTTGGAATTTCGGGATAGACCAATACTACATTTATCATTTTGTTTCCTTTGCCGCTCTTAAAAGTTTAAAGATATCCGAGCAGTTCAAAAATATATTCTTGAATTTTTTGCCGATATCTTTAAGTCTTTTTTGCGGCCGTGTTTATTCGGATTTTATTTTAATGACAAAAAAGCTTTGTGTCAATCAAATCTTTCGATGACTTCTCTCATCTCTTCTGTCGATTTTGCATTGAAAGCATCGAGCTTGATTTGTTTTTGACCTCTCATGCCTCTTGTATAATAGGCAATATGCTTTTTGAAATTGGCAAGCACATAGTTTTTGTGATGATACAAAAGCAAGGTTTCCCAATGCTCGAGGATATCTTTTTTGAGCGAATAATTTGGCAATTCTATACCTTTGATATCGCTGAAAATTCTGGGGTTTCCCAATGCTCCTCTTGCTATCATGGCTCCGTCACAGCCCGTGATTTGCATTGCCTCGTCATAGCTTTTTTTGTCTATTATATCGCCGTTGACGATTACGGGGATTTTTACGGCTTTTTTGACTTTTGCTATCTCATCCCAATTTGCCTTTCCCGAATAGAGCTGTTTTCTCGTGCGGCCGTGCACCGTGATTGCACTTGCTCCCGCATCTTCCATCGCCTTGGCAAAGTCCACGGCAATTATATGCTCATCGTCCACACCGAGTCTGAATTTTACACTGACGGGCTTTTGTCCTTTAAGTGCCGCTTTTACTACTTGCTGAGCAAGAGGTATGTTTTCGAGCAAAGCACTGCCTTCGCCGTTTTTTACTATCTTGGGTACGGGGCAACCCATATTGATATCTATAAAATCGAATTTTTGCAAAGCATTGTGCTCGACAGCTTTTTCTATATAATAAGGCTCGCAGCCGAATATCTGCACGGCTTTTGTCTTTTCGCTGTCGGTGGTATGAAGCAAGTCCTCTGTCTTGTCGCTTCCGTAGACAAGTCCTTTTGCCGATATCATCTCAGTGTATGTGATATCCGCTCCTCTTTGAGAGCATACTTTTCTAAGTCCTACATCGCTGTATCCCGCTATCGGAGCAAGCAATAATCCTTCAAACTTAATTTCTTTCAATTTGTTTTGCTTCCTCCCAATATCTGTCGAGTTCTGCCAAAGATTTCCCCTTTGTGTCGCCGCCGCATTTTTCCTCGACATAGGTAAATCTTCTGACAAATTTGTCAATGGTCTTTGAAAGAGCGATTTCGCTGTCCACACCCTTCCATCTCAAAGCATTCACGCATGCAAAGATAAGGTCGCCGCCCTCGCCTTCGAGTTCGTCATTCTTCGCCTCGATGAATTCTTTGTATTCTTCTTTTATCTTGTCGCATACCCCTTCGAAAGTGTCAAATTCAAATCCGCCCTTGGCAGCCGCCTTTTGTACTTTTTGTGCTCGCATCAAAGAAGGCAAAGCCTTGGCGATATGCGTCATTTTGTCGCTTTGACTCTTGTATTTCTTTTCTTTGGACTTGGCATTGTCCCAAGCCTTTAATGCTTCTTCGGCATTGTTTGCCACCACATCTCCGAATATGTGAGTGTGTCTGTCGATAAGTTTTCTGCAAATGCCCGTAAGACTGTCTTCGACATCGAATTCTCCCGTATCTTCGCCTATGACGCAGTGGAAAATACTTTGCAAAAACAAATCTCCGCTTTCCTCTATCATATTGTCGATATCCTGATTGTTGATTGCCTCGACAAGTTCGTAAGCTTCTTCGACAGCATTTTCTCTGATGCTTTCGTGCGTCTGGGCTTTGTCCCACTGACAGCCCTTTTCGCCACGCAAAATTCGCATGATGAGATACAAATCTATAAAGTTGAATCTCTGCTTTTTTGTGAGCTCTTTGACAGGTACATATACGGTAGACGAATAGTCATAGCCTTTTTGTCTGTCAAGTTCATATACCATTATTTTTTGTCTGTTGAAATAAATCTCCTCTTCGTCCCCGAGAATGTTCTGAAGTATGAGCTTGACTTCGCCTGCGACAAATTCATTGTCAATGTCGGTAATTGACAAGGCAAGCCTTGTATCATAATTAAAGCCTTTCAATGACATAAGCTCATAGGCACTTATCGTGGTATGTCCCATAGCAGGTCTTCCGCTGACGATGCCTCTCGACACTGAAGGTATTATCTCGACATCGCATCTTTGTAAAAGCTCTGCTACCGACCTGTCGTCAAAACCGCTGCCGTTGACGCAATATACTATATAATCTTTTGAAATTTCTGAACAAAAAAGCTTTTCTTCCTGCAATAAAAAATCTGCGATAGCTTTGTCAAGGTCATCGAAATTGCCCGACTGCTCATAAATAAAATCAAGGCTTTTTACCTCGATATTCTTTTCTTTGAAATACTCGTATGTATCCGTGAGCGAAGTCTTGACATAGACTTTTTTTGCCTTGTCTATTACTTCTGCTCCTTTTAATGTGAGTTGTCCTTTTTCACAGCCGAGTGCTACCGTCTTCATCATAATGAGATTTCTCCTTGAGCAATTTTGTCCTTTGCAAGAATCTTATGATATGCTTGCCAAACGGCAACATCATCATCTCTTCTTTCTCTACCGCACGGCTTACCACAAGACAGACAATATATGCCACGCCCCCCGATACCGCTCCAAGCAACAAAGCCAAGATATCGTTTTTGATAAAAGCCGTCATAAGGACTATTATACTCATTATAGCACCCGACAATAGTATTTTGCTAATACTTTTTATAAGATTTGAATTTTTGCCCACGAGATTATTATACAATGTCGCATTAAGAAGCATAGATACAAGATAAAATATTATCGTGGCAAAGGCACATACCATAATGCCGAATCTGGGGACAAAAAATATCTGAATGAGAATTTTTATACCTCCGCCGACAGCCACATTTATGAGTACGGGCTTTGTCCTGTTGAGTCCCATAAGCACCGCATCGAATACTTCTAGAAGGGATAAAAGTACAATGTTTATCGCCGCAACACTCATAAGAGTAGAAGTGAGATTTTTGTCAGAAGTCGTCAAAGAAGGATAAAGCACATTTACGAGCTGACTCGACAAAAACGCACTGCCTGCAAAAAAGGGAAAAGCCAGCAAAAAACATACCTTGATAGACATTGCCGTCTTGTGTTTGACAGACACTACATCATAATTTGTCATGGCACTTGCAATAGCCGGTACTATCGCCACAGCCACCGACATGGAAAAGACTATCGGCATATTGATAAGAGAATTGACGGGGCCTGTCAGCAAGCCGTAATGCTTTACGCCTGCCGCATCACCGCCAAACTCAAGCAAATTTACTATCGTAATACTGTCTATAAATGCCACTATCGGAAAGACAAGACCGCTAAGACTTATCGGCAACAGCGTGCTGAAAAATTTGAAATCAACTTTTTGAGGAAGTATATTTTTATACTCCTTTTTCTCTTTGAGATACATGAGAAAAACAAATAAAAAGCCTGCAAATTCGCTTATGCTTACCGCAAGCAAACCGCCTGCCACCGCCTGTATTGTTCCCAATCTGAGAAAATACGAGGCGATGACAAAACCGAGAGCTAGTTTTGTCACTACCTCTACGACCTGACTTATGCCGGCGGTGGTCATGTTGCCACTGCCCAAAAACCAGCCTTTGAATACGCCCGCTAAGGTCACGAAAACAATCGCCGGTGCTATGGCTACATAACATATATATACTCCGACCGTTGACTGTGCACCTGCCAACAATCGAGAGATTGCTATTGTGAATACTCCGCCCAAAAGCCCTGCAATCAAAGCATAAGCCAAGGCACTTTTCATAAGCGTCTTGACTGCTCCTTTATTGCTAAGAGCCAGCTCGCCCGATACGAGCTTGGATACGGTGATTGGAAGACCGTTTGCAATCAATGCCAAAATGAGCGAAAAGAAAGGAAATACCAGCTGATAATAGCCTATTCCCTCTCCGCCCAATACCGATGTAAGGCCTATGCGGTATATGCCCCCTAGACCTTTTGCCACTATGCTGCAAACGGCAAGAATTATCGCTCCTTTGGCAAAGCTCTGCTTCTTCATTGTATGTTGTAAGCAAGGTATTGTGCCATAGCGTCACATACCGCAAAATCGCTTCCTTCGAGCTTTTGTGCAGACAAGACTATACCGCCGTACAAATCGCCCTTGCTGACCAAAGGCACAATATACTGCTCGATATCTTCTTCGCTTTCCAAAGAAGTAGTCTTTATGGGATTATCTTTTATGTGTCTGCTCTTTCTGTTTTCAAGCAAACTATAAAGCTCTTCGCTTATTTCCTCGCCCTTGAGAGGTTCGCTTCCTCCGCAATGTGCAAGAATCTCCCCTGTATCGCAGATAAAAGTTTCCTTGCCCGTTGTCTTGTACAATATCTTGCACATAGCCTGAAGCTGGTCGCTGTCTGCTCCTACTTCGTTGTACTTCTTGAGTACGAGTTCTTGCTTGTCATTGGTGTATATTTCCAAAAGTTCGCCCTCTTTGAGCTTCATTACTTTTCTTAATTCTTTGGGAATGACCACTCTTCCGAGTTCGTCAATTCTTCTTACGATTCCTGTCTCTTTCATATTTTCCTCCGAGCCTAGTATGAGCAATAGCTTTGCTTTTATTTGCAAAACACAAAATTTAAAATTTTTTAAGCCCAAAGAATAAGAATTTTTTCCAAAATGATGTGCAGGGCAAGAATTTTATTTTATATCCATTCAAAAATATCAAAGAGAGTTTCTGTCTATAATGCGAGGGCAAAATATCTTTGCCACGACTATCGGCGTCTTTTCCTCTATCTCTTCCCACTCGTCAAGACTTTCTTTGAGATTGGTGCTTATCTTGTGAGCATATAAAGGCTTGCCGTCTATATATTTGACAAAGACTTTGCCTGCTTTGGCTGTCAATGTATAAGGCATCTTTTTTATCATAAATACCTCATTGTGCTTGATAATCTATCCTCTGATAAATCATATCCAAAGCGTCTTCTCCCTTCATTTTGTAGGGAATATTGAGATTGCTCAAAATGGTAATATAATTTGAGATATACTCGAGCGTACACATAAGTGTAAATTCATTTTCTGATACAAAAGTCGTCTTTTGAATGATAGAAGATATATCCCCGTCAAGCTCGATTTCGGCAAGCAAAGGATTGTTGTGCACGGCATTTTCGCCTATAAACTTTACTCCCTTGGGAATGTTGAGATTTTTGAGCTTTGGATTGATTGTTATGGCAAAAGAAAAAATCTGCTGGACACCGAAAGGAAGTATGATTTTTTCAAGGTATTTGCAATCGCAAAAGGCATTGCTGATAATAGTTTTTATACCGCTGGGGACGATATATTCTGTGTCTGATTTGCAAGAAGGATAAAGTACCAAAGCATTTTGAGAAGGATTGAAAATCACGCCGTCTATCGTAGAAAGTTCTTCTCTTTGAGAATTAATCTCATAGGACGCCACATTCTTTATGTTGTAAATATAAGTGTATCCGTCAGACATTGACGCACAAATATGAAGATTTATAGGTTTTCCAAAATCTATGTCGCCGTCCGACTTTATCATGGAAATTTTCTCTCCCTCAAAAAATTCAGGAAGATAAATATCCGATGTGTTTATCTCGGCTTCCTGACTTTTTCCCGTAAAGACATTGCCCTCAAAAGTCAAACCTTGAGTATAGAAGTTGAGCAAAAAGACGGTGTCTTTTGTGATAGCAATATCTTTTGCATACTCTTCGCCCGTGACTGCGTCATACCATTTGTCATCACTTACGCAACCTTCAGGCAAAACATATTCGGGTGGCGTACAAGTCCCGCCACTCACTACATTACACTCTTTGAGCAATGTGTTGAACATACAAAACTTGACATTGAAAATTGCCTTTTTTTCTAAAAGCTCATTGCATACTTGCACAAAATCTTCGTGTGCTTGCTGCATCATCTCTTCACGCACATTCTTGAGATGCTCGAGCTCTTGCATCACTTCTGTAAGTACATTGGGCGTTTCGCCGAGGTCGCTCTCGAGTACATTCAATGAGCCTTCTACATCGAATGCCTTGCAGTTTTTTGCAATGCTTTTGAATACGACAGAATTGTTTGAAGGGTCGTATCCCGTAAGTTGCATATCCACATGACCTTTGTATTCGGTAATGTTGTTTGGCAAAGTAAAAGTAATGCCGTTGTCGTATTTTAAAATAGGCGAAATATATTGGGCTTTGGGAATATTCTTGCTGTTGTAACACACAAATTCAAGACAATAATCGTATTTGTCGGCATCATCTGCGGTAGAAGTAATATACACACTGTCCACCAACGAGCTGTTTTGGGCAAGAATATAGCTCTGATAAGCCTCCAAAAGGTTGTTGTCGCTGTGATACTTAAATTTTAAAATCATAATATCTCCAAATTGAGGGGAAGGAGATTGACGCATCTATATAATACCATGACAATTAAAAAGATAGAAATTTTGGTGTAAAAAACATTAAAAGCAAAAAAATAAACGCAAAAAATCGGAAAATTTGCGACAAAAAATTTATAATAAAAAACACAATAATTTTATTTAAAAAACTATGTGGATAACTGCTTGTTTTTTGGCTCAAAACAGCTAGATTTTTTATATACATATTGAATATATAAATATATCAATATAATAGAGTTATCCACAAAAAAGCTTTTTGTATGTGGATAACTTTTAAAATATCATCGTTTTTTTATAAAAAATTCGTCATAAAATATCTTTTTAAGACAAACAATACTTTTTTTGATAAAAAAGAAAGATTTATAATATTAAAGATTTAGACAATAATCACAACACCTGCCAACAAAATGTAGACAAGAGTGCCGAAAATACCGCCTATGCCGCTCAAAAAAATCTGCAAAAAATCCACTCCCCCGAAGATATCGCATACTATCAAAGACATTACTCCGAAAAAAATATTGACGGCGACCATATAGTATCGATGTTTTTTGTATCCCAAAATGTAGCGGGCGATTATCCCTAAAGCAAGACCTGATATGAAAATAAAAATATATTCGTATAAGTACATATCTTTTATACCCCTTTGTATATCGGCAAATCTTTTTTTGGCACAAAAAATCATTATGACGATTTACACAAAGCCTAAACAATCATTAAATTATATTCGCCGCATAATTTTTTAGCACTTTGACAAAATAAAAATAATAAACATAACATAAGAGGCTCCTTTATTTTTTGTAATGTTTTCCTTATGTATCCCCTCCGATTAAGATTTTGTCGTGGTATTCTAATATTCTCTACATATTAAGATAGTACCGACAAATGGTTATATCTATGATATATACCATTTCGTTTGGTCGGTATAGAGCGAACCCGACATCTTGCCTTATACTTTTGACACTTCAAAAGTATTGGTATCTTGTCGTGGTGAGCGAACGGAGATTGGTGTGATTTTGCGAATTTCTAGCGGTTGTCCCGAGTCCTGAGCATACTTGCCGTATGTGACCGAATTAATCTGCTCGCTACAAAATCGCAGATATGTGCCGATATACAACGGCGTCCCACAACGGCGAAAAAATAATGGTTGAAATAAAAAATATAAAGTGTTATAATATGAAATATATGGCCAAATCTTTACAAACTTGGAGCAAATTGGATAACTCTGCAAAAATTTATCCTATGCTCGTAAACAAAAAAAATCAGAATATTTTCAGACTTAGTGTCACGCTCAAAGAAAAGGTGGACAGCCAGATTCTTTTGGACGCTCTCAATCTGACTATGGGAAGATTTCCCGTGTACAAAGTAAGACTTATGAAAGGTGCTTTCTGGTATTACTTTGACGACAACCATGCAAAAATCAAGGTATATCCCTTGGATGCCATGTCATTTAAAAAAATCACTGACAAGACCTGCAACGGGTATTGTTTTAGAGTGAGCTATTTTGACAAACAGATTGTATGCGACTTTTTCCATGCGATATGCGATGCTACCGGTGCGGCAGAATTCTTGAAAAGCTTGGTATATACTTATCTCAATCTTGCAGGAAAACAAGTGTACAGCGATAAAAAAATCCTTACTGTCGGCTCCCCCGTACTCAAAGAGGAGCTTGAAGATTCTTTTCTCGCAAATTATAAAAAAGTACCTCTCAAACAGCTAAAAGTCAAGGATATGCAAGGCAAAAAAGCTTATCATATCAACGGCATTCTTTTTGACAATGCCGGCAACGGTATCATACACATGTATGCAGATGTAAAGCAAGTGCTTGATATTTGCCACAAAAAGGGCTGTACGATGACAGAATATCTCGGAGCACTTTTTATGATGTCAATTTATGACAGCCAGATAAAAGGCAAAATCGATAATGCCAACGATATTCAGCTTTTTGTACCTATCAATCTTAGAAAAATTTTCGGCTCGAAGACACTCAGAAACTTTTCGCTCTTTTCCCGTATAGGCTGCAATCCCTATAAGGATATGGACATGGATAATCTTATAAATATTATGCACGAAAACCTAAAGCACGATATGGACAAGGAAGTCTTAAAAGACAAAATCTCCACTACGGTATGGGCGGAAAAGTTTTTCCTCGTGAGATTTATACCGCTGTTTTTAAAGAGATTTTTCTTCAATTTTTCCAACTACTTCTTTGGAAAAACAAAAAAGACGGCTACTTTGTCAAACTTCGGCGTACTTGACATACCCGACAGCATGAAAGAACATATCGAAAATGTCAACTTTGCCATTTCGTCAAATGCGACTACTCCTCTTTCGCTGTCGATAATATCTTGCAACGGCAAATTGTGCATTACCTTTACAAGACGAATTACCGACACCGAGATAGAAAAAACTTTTGCCGATTATCTCACAAAAGACGGTGTGGATCTTACGGTGACTTCAAATTTCTGGGAGGTGGACAATGCGTTGTAAATACTGCAATATAGAAGTGGGTTGCAAGACAAAAGTATGTCCTCTTTGCCACGAAAAACTTGTCGATGAAAATGAGGAAAACTCTTCTCTTTCTCTTGCTTATCCTCACAAAACTTTAAGAAAAAAAGATAAAAGACGCCTTTCTGCAAGCAGCATTTATCTTTCGATAGCCGTATCGATTTTTGTGCTTTGCATTCCTATAAATCTTTTGATTACGCCGGATATATATTGGTTTGCAATCGTAGGAATTGTGGGTGTGTACGGCTTTGTGCTTGTGAGAAATACCATTCTCTCAAACAACAGCATAGGCATAAAAGTCTTTTGGCAATGCGTGTGGGCTTTGTGCGTATTGCTCGTGGTCAATTATATTCTCCAAAAACAAATCCCTTCACTCACGGGTGCATGGGTATGGGACTATGGTTTGCCGTCCATTTTGCTGGCTTCTACCTTGGTGGTAGGCATATATACCGCAATAGCTTTCAGATTCTGGAACGATGTCATCGTTGACGCAATCTGCATTGCTTGTCTTGGATATATTCCTATTATTCTCTATGCCTTCAATGTGGTAGAAAAACCTGCGATTTCCATCACTTGTGCTTGCGTATCTTCTGTCATAATTATCTTTTGCGGAATACTCGGCAGAAATTCTCTTATCGCCGAATTCAAAAAAAGATTCCATGTATGACACGACTATCAAATCTAAAAGTTTTTATCTGATGATATAAAACAAATTTTGTGATATCTTAAAAAAATCTTATCGCCGTACACTTGGTTGTACGGCGATATATTTATATATTATAAAAAACTATTGCAAATTGAATTAAAGTATTATATAATTGTTTTATTAAGAATATTAGCTTTTTATTTGCATATTATAGCTACAAGGAGTTTTTTATGTATTTGATTGGTATAGATGTCGGCGGTATGAGTATTAAAGGCGGCGTAGTGGATTTTGACGGCAAAATTCTTTATAAGACTTCAATCCCTACGACAGAAAAATATACCGAGGATTACAGCATCAGCGAAGATATCAAAAAAGTAATCGATTTGGTTTTGGAAGGTGCAAAAATTACCATTAAAGATGTCAAAGGCATAGGTATCGGTCAACCCGGCTCGATAGATTCTAAAAGAGGCGTGATAAGATACAGCAACAATATCGCTCTCGAAAATGTACCTGTCGTAGAAGAATTACATAAGTACTTCGATGTACCTATCAAAATAAATAATGACGCAAACTGTGCTGCTCTCGGCGAATGCGTATTCGGAGCAGGCAAAGGCTACAACGATATCGTATTCGTCACACTCGGCACGGGTGTAGGTACGGGATTTATCATTGACGGAAAACTCTTTGAAGGAAGAGAATGTGCCGGTGCCGAAGGCGGACACATGGTCATCGATATGTCTGAAAATGCCCCTTCCTGCAACTGCGGACGAAAGGGCTGCTGGGAAGCTTTTGCTTCGGCTTCGGCTCTTATCAGACAGACAAAAGCCGTCATGGAAAAATATCCCGACAGCATGATGCATGCTTTTGCAAAAGAAGAAGGCAAAGTATCGGGCAAGACTGCTTTTGCTTGTGCTAAGAAGGGAGATGAAGCAGCACAAAAAGTCGTAGACGGTTATATCGAATACATTACCGCAGGACTTATAAATCTTGTAAACATATTCTGCCCTGACGCAATACTTATCGGCGGCGGAATCAGCAACGAAAAAGAGTACCTCACAAATCCCATACAGGATGCTGTCAACAACAAAAGATTCGGTGCAAAATTCAATCCTTATGTAGAAGTAAAGACCGCTAGTCTTAAAAATGACGCAGGTATTTTGGGAGCAGCCGCACTCGTACTCTGAGGAGGAAATATGAAAAAGAATTATGATTTACTCAATGGCTTCGAAGAAGACTTCAGCTATGGCTTGGTACCCGCAAGCGAAGAAGAAGTAAGAATTTGCGAAGAAAAAGAAAAGACTATAGGAGCTATCCCCGAAGGCTTTGTCAAAGCCGATGACAAAACAGACAACAAGTATTACAAACTTGTGCCTCTTGACAAAGAACAAGTCTTTTATAAGATAAAAGCCGAAAAATTGAGACGACTCAAAAATATCGACCGTCAGACACGCACCAGCATGATTTTGCATAGTGTGACGCTTGGCTTTACGGTGCTTATAGCCATTATGGCTTTTGCGGCACTCTTCCTTTTGTAATCTCAATAAAAAATCAAATTTTATAATAAAAAAACCTACAAAAAGAGAACAATCAGGTTCTCTTTTTTTCTTGCATTTGTTTTTGTATCAACTATAATTGATGTTTTTTTACATACAAATATTTAATTTTCCCAGAATTTGTCATATAATATTTATAGATGAATAAAATTTGACAATAATAAATATTTGTGATATATTTAAGAAAAATAATACAGGAGGTATGATATGGCTACAATTTCTATAAAACAAAATATCACAATCAAAGATCCCAAAAAATCTGTTGAGATTATTGATGCTTTAACAAATGAAAAATCCGATTTTGAGCATATTAAACCTGCTACTATTAAGGATAATACCAAGGAAGTTGCCAAAATATGGTTCAAGCATTAATAGATTTAATTAATAATGAAAGTTATGAAGAAACTTCCGTAAAGGAAGTTTTTTCTTGTTTTCATTGCTCAAAAGACGCCGATGTAGATCACTTTCTAAAAGATTGTGCAATCCAACATGAAAAACAAAAATTGGCAAGAACTTATCTTATTCTGGACGATGATGAACTAAAAAAAGGAAATATCAAACTCAACGGATATTTTACGATAGCTATAAAATCTTTGAAATTCAGTGAAACTATTTCAAATACTACTAAAAAAGATATGGCAAAATCAAAAACATGTACGCATGTGGCAGGATATCTGCTTGCCCAACTTGCCAAAGACGATACTATGGACAAAGGTTATGGCAAAATAATTCTCGATACTGCCGTAGCTTATATAAAAAACGCACAAAAATGCGTAGGCGGTAGATTTGTATATATAGATTGCAAAGATTGTCTTATAGATTATTACAAAAAAAATTCTTTTAAATATATACAAAAAAATCAAGACGACAACACTCTCAATCAAATGTACATAATTCTTTAAAAAATCAAATCACCTATTTATAGGTGTATTTTTTTATTATTTATTTTTATACAAAATACATTGCAAAAAAGCAACCCTCAAAAGAGGATTGCTTTTTTCAAACGATTATAAATTATTTTTGAGTTTGGAACGATTATAAATTATTCCTGAGTTTGCTCTGAAGTTTGTTCGGGCTGAGATTCTGCTTGTGCATTCTCGCCTTCAACACCTTCGACTTCCTGAGCTTCTTCTTCATCGGAGTGAGGTACTACCGTGAATGCTACAACCTTGGCATTTTCGTCTTTCATCTTCATTACTCTTACACCCTGAGTATTTCTGCCAATCTTGGATATTTCACTCGCTCTTACTCTTATGATAATACCGTTGTCGGCGATTATCATGATATCGTCTGTCTCGGGATTTACGAGCTTGAGATTTACGACATTACCTGTCTTATCGTTGAGTACGCCTACTTTGATACCGCTACCAGCTCTGCCTTGTACTCTGTATTCGTCAAGGTCGGTACGCTTGCCGTATCCGTTTTCGGTGATAGTCAACACTTCGCAGCCTTCTTTGACTACCGTCATGTCTACTACTACTTCGCCCTTGTCAAGCTTGATGGACTTGACACCCATACTTGTACGGCCGGTAGCTCTTACATCCTGCTCATTGAATCTTATGCACTTGCCACCGCTTGAAGCCATGATAATCTGCTCATCGCCACTTGTGATATGAACACTGATAAGTTCGTCATCTTCGCTTGCGAAAGTGATAGCTTTTTTGCCGTTTGTCTGAATACGGACGAATTCATCAAGCGATGTCTTTTTGATAAGACCTTGCTTTGTAGCCATCATAAGATAGCCCTTGCTGTCCTTGGGAACAGGCACATAAGCATTGATGACTTCGCCGGGATCGAGGTTGAGCAAATTGATAATAGCTCTGCCCTTTGAATTCTTGCTTGCTTCGGGAATCTGGTATGCCTTGGAGCGATATACCTTGCCGAAGTTGGAGAAGAAGAGAATAAAGTTGTGAGTAGAAGTAGCGATAACATTTTCTACAAAGTCTTCTTCCTTTGTCTTGTGTGCGGATACGCCTACGCCACCTCTTCTTTGTGTTCTGTATTCGTCAACGGGCATACGCTTGATATATCCGTCATGAGTGATAGACAATACCACATCTTCTTCTTCGATAAGGTCTTCGATATCGATGTCGCTGTAATCATAAGTGATTTCTGAACGGCGAGGATCGTCATATTTTGCCTTGATTTCGAGAAGCTCGTCCTTGATGATATTGATGACTCTCTGAGGATTTGCGAGAATATCTCTCAAATCTGCGATTTCCTTTTCGAGTTCTGCTAAGTCATTCTGAATCTTCTCTACTTCTAAAGCTGTAAGTCTTTGCAATCTCATTTCGAGAATCGCGATAGCTTGTTTTTCGCTAAGTTCAAACTTTGAAGTAAGATTTGTGATAGCTACGGCTCTGTCGCTTGACTTTTTGATTGTTTCGATGACTTCATCGATATTTGTCAAAGCCTTTACGAGACCAAGCAAAATATGCTCTTTTTCGAGGTCTTTGTCGAGGTCGAACTGAGTTCTTCTCACGATTACGGACTTCTGATGCTTTACATATTCTTCGAGTATCTGCTTGAGATTGAGTATCTTGGGAGTGCCGTCAACGAGTGCAAGCATAATCATAGAGTGCGAAATTTGCAACTGCGTATGCTTGTAGAGAGTATTGAGCACTACCTGTGCGTTTGCGTCTTTCTTGACATCAACGACAATTCTCATACCGTCCTTATCGCTTTGCTCGTGAATATCGGATATACCCTCTATTCTCTTTTGCTTTACAAGGTCAGCCATATTTTCGATAAGCTTTGCCTTGTTTACCTGATAAGGAATTTCTGTGATGATAATTCTTGACTTGCCGTTGTGATTTTCTTCTATCTCGGCTTTTGCACGAATTATGCAATTACCTTTACCTGTGCGGTATGCAGTCTTAATTCCCGTTCCGCCGAGTATGTATGCTCCCGTAGGATAATCAGGTGCGGGAATAAATTTCATGAGATCTTCGATATCGATATCGGGATCGTCAAGAAGTGCTATCGTACCGTCAATTACTTCGCCGAGGTTGTGAGGAGGAATAGATGTAGCCATACCTACCGCAATACCGTCACTGCCGTTTACGAGCAAGTTGGGGTATCTCGAAGGAAGTACAACAGGTTGTTCTCTTGTGTCATCGAAGTTGGGATAAAAGTCTACCGTCTTTTTGTCGATATCTCTTATCATTTCAGCGGCAATCTTGCTGAGTCTTGCTTCTGTATAACGGTATGCTGCGGGGGGATCGCCGTCCACGCTACCGAAGTTTCCGTGTCCGTCAACGAGCGTGCATCTTATGGAAAAGTCCTGTGCAAGTCTTACCAATGCGTCATATACAGAGCTGTCGCCGTGAGGGTGATACTTACCGAGCACATCGCCTACGATAAGAGCACACTTACGATAAGGCTTGTCCGATGTAAGACCGAGTTCGTTCATATCAAACAAAATTCTTCTGTGAACGGGCTTGAGACCGTCTCTTACATCAGGTATGGCACGGGATACATTTACCGCCATTGCGTAAGCGATAAAAGAGGTTTTCATTTCTTTTTCTGCATCGACATTTATGATATTTGTCTTTTCGAGCATTTCAAAAATATTATCTTTCTTTTCTTCCATTTTAAAAACCTCCTATCAGATATCCAAATCTTTGACGAGATTTGCGTTTTCTTCGATAAAAGCACGGCGTTTTTCAGGCTCGTCACCCATGAGCAAGGAGAATATTTCATCAGCCTTTTCTGCATCGGCAAGATTTACTCTCAACAATGTTCTCGTCTCAGGATTCATTGTGGTATCCCAAAGCTGCTGAGCGTCCATTTCGCCAAGACCTTTGTATCTTTGTATTTCTGCCTTTCTGTCAATGCTTACGAGATAGTTTTCCAAAGATACATCGTCATAAAAATACGATTCCTTGCGGTTGCCTTTTTGCGTGACTTTATACAAAGGGGGTTGAGCAATATAGACATGTCCTTGCTCTACCACAGGCTTCATAAATCTGTAAAGGAATGTAAGAAGCAATATTCTGATATGGCTACCATCTACATCGGCATCGGTCATGCAGATAATTCTGTCATACTTGAGTTTGTTGACATCGCATTCTTCGTGTATGCCGCATCCGAATGTGGTAATCATATTCTTTATTTCTTCGCTTTCCAAAACTCTGTTGAGTCTTGCTTTTTCTACATTGAGGATTTTACCTCTCAAAGGAAGAATAGCTTGGAATCTTCTGTCTCTGCCTTGTTTTGCAGTTCCGCCCGCACTATCGCCCTCTACAAGATAAATTTCGCACTTTCTGGGATCTTTATCTGAGCAATCCGCAAGCTTTCCGGGGAGAGTGGTGGATTCAAGCACAGATTTTCTTCTTGTAAGATCTCTTGCGTTTCTTGCGGCATCTCTGGCTTTTTTAGCATTGATGGCTTTGAGTACGAGCTCTTTGGCTACCTTGGGATTTTCTTCCATAAATTCGCCAAACTTCTCGAGGAACACCTTGGATACAGCGGTACGCATAAAGCTGTTGCCGAGTTTTCCCTTTGTCTGTCCTTCAAACTGAGGATCGATAAGTTTTACGCTTACGACAGCCACAAGTCCTTCACGACAATCATCGCCCGAAAGTTTTTCGTCATTCTTGAGAATTTTCTGCTCTGTACCATAATCGTTGAACAACTTTGTAAGTGCGTTTTTAAAACCTTCGAGATGAGTTCCGCCTTCGTGTGTGTTGATATTGTTGGCATAGCTATAAATAGTCTCGCTGTAATTGTCGTTGTATTGCATAGCTATTTCTATCTGATAATCGTTTGCCTCATAGAATACATAGAAAGGCTTTTCCAAAAGTCCCTGATCTTTGTTGAGAACATCTACATATTCTACGATACCGCCTTCATAATAGAATTCTTGCTCTGCCTCTCTCAAAGGACGGCTGTCCTTGAGGACTATTCTCAATCCCTTGTTGAGAAAAGCAAGTTCCTGAATACGGTTTTTGAGTGTATTATAGTCAAAATCGACTGTCTCGAATATATCTCTGTCAGGATAGAAAGTGATTGTGGTACCTCTTCTGTCAGTCTTACCGATGACAGCCAAAGGACGCTGAGCAACACCCCTGTTGAAAGACATCTTATAAAGATTTCCGTTCTGAGCGACTTCGACATCCAACCATTCGCTGAGTGCGTTTACGCAAGATACGCCAACGCCGTGCAAACCGCCGGAAAATTTATATCCGCCGCCGCCGAATTTACCGCCGGCATGCAGTTTTGTCAATACGACTTCAACAGCCGACTTACCTTCTTTTTCGATAATACCGGTAGGAATACCACGACCGTTATCGATGACTCTTACTGCACCTTCGGGCAAAATTTCTACGATAACTTTATCGCAATAACCGGCCATAGCCTCATCGATAGAGTTGTCCACAACTTCATATACGAGATGATGCAGACCTCTTTCGTCAGTAGAACCTATGTACATACCGGGACGCTTTCTGACAGGTTCAAGACCTTCGAGGACTTGAATATCTTCCTGAGTATAATGCTGTTTTTCGTTTGTACTCATTTTTACCTCCATAGCTTTTTTTATAATTTTGAGATAGGATGCGACTATTATATATAAACACGCATACGCACACGCAAAATTATAATATTATAATAAAATTATTATATCATATAAAAAACTCAATCTCAACTAAAAATTAAATTTTTTACAAAAATAATTTTTCATATCGTCAAAATAGGCTGAAAAGAGCCAAAATATAAAGAATTTGATATAGCTTGATAAAATACCTTAACTTTTGCTATTTTTTAAAATTTGGCTTAATTTTAAGCCTAAAAACGCATTTTTTAATAAAAAAGTCATTCAAATTTATGAATTTTTTAAAAAATAATCAAAAAATCACCGAATTTTTTATTTTTACGATTATTATAAAAACATTTTAAAACTTTTAATTTAATTTTATCGATTTATTTAAAAATATAAAAAGCTAAAACAATATTGATTCAAATTTCAAAAATATCGTCTTAGCTGTTTTCGCCTATATTTATTTGATTGTAATCTATATTTTTTCCGTCAAAATCCGTACAGGTAATCATTGTTTGAAGTCCTGTGGAAAGCTCTATGAGTTTTTGTCTTCTTCCCATATCAAGTTCGCTCAATACATCATCTAGAAGAAGGACGGGTTTTTCTCCCGTTTCGCTTTCAAAAAAATAAATTTCTGCGAGTTTTAATGACAAAGCTACCGTACGCTGTTGACCTTGAGAAGCGAATTTTCTTGCGTCTATATCGTTTATTTTTATGGCAATATCGTCTCTGTGACAACCAAAAGAGGTATATTGCAAAGACATATCTTTTTCAAAATTTTCATAAAGTTTTTCAAAAAATTTTTGACTCAAAGTTTCCTTGTCAGAGTTTTCTATATCGCACTCGTATTCCAAGGAAAGATTTTCTTTGTTTTCACTTATTTCGCAATGCATTTTTTGAGCAAAAACTTTTATTTTTTCTATAAACTCATATCTTTTAGATATGATTATAGCTCCGTATTCGGCAAGTTGCTTGTCCCAGCCATAAAGCATTTCTTTGAGAATTTTTGCGTCTTTTTGCTCTTTTAAAAGTCTGTTTCGCTGAGATATAATGTTGTTGTATTTTGACAAGGCATTAAAATAATTTTTATTTTGCTGAGAAAGACTTATGTCCATAAATCTTCTTCTCTCGACAGGGCTTTCCTTGACAAGTTTCATCTCGTCAGGCGAAAAGAAAACTATATTGAGCATGCCGAGAATTTCGCTGAGTTTGACAAGTGGTATCGAATCTATGGCTATTCTTTTTTTATCCTGATTGTCTATCGAATATTCTATCGTGTGAGTGGTCTTGTTTTTTTTGAGAACTACCTTTATATAGGCAAAATCACTGCCCCATTTTATCATTTCCTTGTATTTGTTTGTACGGGGAGATTTTCCTATGCCTGCACAATACAAACTCTCTATGAGATTTGTTTTTCCGCTGGCATTTTTTCCTATTACAATATTAAGACCGTCTTTGAATTCGACCGTCCTTTTTTCATAATTTCTAAAATTTTTTAGAGTTACGCTCTCTATATACATATTTTTATTTTACAACATTATTAAGTTATTCTCAACTGATTTTTACTTCTATACAAAACATATTGAATCAAAATTATTATGATTTGGTTTCTTATTTAATAATATATATTATTAATAAAATATTATACAATTTGATAAATATAATTGAAATTTTATAGCTTATATAGTATAATATTGTTATGGAAGAATGTAAGAAAATTTGGGGTATTTTATTACTCGGAATATCCAACAAAATATCTACCGTAAGCTATGATATGTGGTTCAAAAATCTTGAACCTCTCACTATCGCTTACAACAAACTTATTATTGTCACCGACCTAAAATCGGCAAAACAGACTATCAACAAGAATTATCGCAACATTATCTTGGAAGAAATAAAAAATCTCAACAGCTATGTAGATGATTTTCTTATTATCACGCCTGACGAAATTCCCGTATATCAGAACAAGATAGAAGAAGATAAAAAAGAAGAAAAGACAGAAAGTACAAATACTTTCGATCCAAACTTCACTTTTGACAGATTCGTTGTCGGCTCGTCAAACCAGATTGCTTATGCCGCAGCAAAAGCCGTAGCAAATCAGCCCGGCACTTTGCACAACCCTTTGTTTATATACGGCGGCGTAGGTCTAGGAAAAACTCATATAATGCACGCAATAGGCAATGAAATTCTCAAAAATAATAAAAAAGCCAAAATTATCTATTGCACTACCGAGCAATTCGTCAATGACTTTATCGACAGCATTCGTAATAATAAAGACAACGAGCAAAACAGAAAATTCAGAGAAAAATATCGCAATGTCGATGTTTTGATGCTTGACGATATTCAGTTTTTGGCAGGAAAGACAGGTACGCAGGAAGCATTGTTCCATACTTTCAACGACCTGTATCAATTCAAAAAGCAAATAGTAATTTCTTCGGATAGACATCCTAGAGAACTTACTTTTTTGGAAGAAAGACTTCAGTCAAGATTTTCTAGCGGTCTTACGGTAGACATATCTTTGCCTGATTTGGAGACAAGAATAGCCATACTTCAAAAGAAGGCTTTTTATAAGAATGTCAATCTTCCTATAAATGTAGTATATTTTATCGCAGAAAAATTCGATAAAAACATAAGAGAACTCGAAGGAGCACTTCAAAAAGTGATATTCTATTGTCAGCTCAAAGGTCAACAGCCCGACAATATAGATATCATAAAAGAAGCACTCAAAGACGATATAGATGTATCTACTCATATTCTCTCTCTTGACAGTATAGTAGATGCTACATGCTCTTATTTCAATATCAAAAAACAAGAAGTAATCGGCAAGAAAAAATTAAAACAAATCGTGCAAGCAAGACAGATTGCAATTTATCTTATAAACGATATGCTGGGAGTTCCGCTTGCCACGATAGGAAGTTATTTCGGCGGAAGAGACCATACCACTATTATCTACGCAAGAGATAAAATCGAAGAAATGGTCAATACCGACCCTCTTGTCGCAAATCAGATAAAAGATATAAAAAATATGATACAAAAGAAGTAATTTGAGGTATTTTATGTCCATTGATTATTTTTAAAATTATAATTAAAAATAATAAAAATATCTTTTCTTCTATGTTTTGTGGATATTGTGGATAACTTGAAAAACTTATCAACATATTTATCAACAAAAATGTGTATTAATTTTTGCTATATGTGTCAATAATAATAGTTTATCAACAATATACACATTGTTATTAAGGTATATTATTATCTAATCAATATAAATAAAAAAATATATTAATTGTGCTAAAAGCTAAAATGAGGTGATTTATGAAATTTGTATGCAACGGAATGGATTTGTCAGATGCTTTGTCAAAGGTAATGAAAGCTTTGCCTTCAAAAAAGAGTATGCCTATACTCGAAGGTATAAAATTCAGTGCTTTTAAAGATACTCTGACAGTTATGGCTACCGACATAGATTTTGTGGTTGTGATGAAAATCAGAGCTGACATAATACTCGAAGGAGAAGTGCTCGTACCCGGCAGAACTATCTGCGAATATATAAGAAAAATCAGCAAGGAAAACATTATCGAATTTGATACCACTATAGAAAAGGATAAGCTGTATATTTCTCACTGCGACAGCTTTATCTACCTTGCTACAATGAATCTCAACGAATATCCTTCTATCGAAGAGCAAAATTACGATATGCAAGTTGCTATCAAGCAGAAGGACTTCAAAGACCTTGTAAACAAGACTATTTTTGCTACTTCTACCGAAGATGTAAGACAACAACTCAAAGGATGTCTTATCTCCATAAACGGCAAAGAGATAAGAAGTGTAGGCCTTGACGGATACAGACTAGCTATCTGCAATAAGCAGCTCGATAAAGAATACAAGACAAAAGAAATTATAGTACCCGCAAAGAGCCTCAGCGAAATATCCAAGCTTTTTGAAGATGATGAAAATGAAGTTATTCTCAACATCAACGACAAAAAGATGTGTGTAGAGTTTGATAATACAAAAGTAATCACTTCTTTGATTGCAGGTCAATTCATAAGATATCAGTCCACTATCCCTACATCTTTCGAGACGGTAGTCACAATAGACAGAGCAAGTCTTGAATACAGCATGGACAAGGTAGATGTAATAGCTCGTCAGGATAAAAACAACTATATCAAAATGGATGTAAAAGAAGGCAAAATGACGATATATTGCAATACAAGTTATAGCAATATTAAGGAAGTAATAAATACCTTTACAAGCGGCAAAGATATCACCGTAAATCTCAATGCAAAATATCTCACAGACTGCATCAAAAATAGTCAGGACGAATATGTGTCAATGAAATTTCTCAACAGCAATTCGCCTATCGTGATTACTCCTATTGAGAGTAATGAATATTTGTATCTTATTTTGCCTATCCGCAGTCGATAAGTCGCCGTCGTATAACGGTACGCCTTTGCGAATTTTAGGAACGCCCCTCGCCGTCACATACATCTAGTACGCTCAGGACTCGGGACAACCACTAGAAATTCACAAAATCGCATCATTCTCCAACGGCTCTAACAAGTTTAATAAAAAGACCACTTCTAAAAGAGTGGTCTTTTTGTTATTATAAAAATAATTAATTTGAAAAGAAATAAAAAAAACACTCTCTTAAAATAAAGAGTGTTTTTTTTATTGTATGTTTTAATCTATTACAAAGCCTTTTCTTTTGCCGTTTTTGTTTTTGGGATATTCTCTCAATCTTACGATAAAATCTGTATTTATCAGTTGATTGCCCTCATTGTTTTCTATCAACACGGCATTTTCTTTTACTTCTTTGATAATTCCGTCCACTGAAGTGCCGTTTACCATATATATTATACAATCTTTGTCTATAAAGTTTTTCAACAACTCATTCATATTGGTCTTTATCCCCTTTTTTTTGCTGTTTTTTCTTTTTATAAGATACATCAATACATTTTTCTTTGACGAAAAAAATATCAAGAAAAAAAGTACCAAAAGAATTATCAGCGATAAATAAGAAATATTCATAACTATATTAATATTATTTTATTTTTGCAAGAATTTCATAGATTCTGTCCAAATCTTCGGGAGTGTAATAATCTATATAAATTCTACCCTTGTTGTTTGTGCCTACGGCATTTACCTTTGTACCAAATTTTTTCTGCATGATATTTGCAAGATCTTTCAATTCAATAGGTATCTCGGGTATTTTTCTGTTTTTATTTTTAGGATTGAGATAATTTCTTACCATTATCTCGAGTTGTCTTACGCTGAGCTGTTTGTCACAGGCAGCGATAGCATAAGTGTTTTGGACTATATAGTCTTTGATTGAAGAAAGACATCTTGCATGACCTGCCGAAAGTCTTCCGTTTATGACCATATCGATTACGACAGGATTGAGATTCAAAAGTCTCAAAGAGTTTGTGATTACAGGACGGGATTTTCCGAGTCTGTCAGCAAGCTGCTCTTGAGTAAAACCGTATTCGTCTATCAAAGCCTTGTATGCCTGAGCTTCTTCGATAGGATTGAGGTCTTGTCTTTGAAGGTTTTCGATAAGAGCTATTTCTTTGCGTTGTTTTGAGCTGAGTTTTCTTATGATTACGGGTACGGTGGTGTTTCCAGCAAGTTTGCTTGCTCTGTATCTTCTCTCACCTGCTACTATCTCATAAGTATCGTCCCCGACAGGACATACGATAATAGGCTGTATTACGCCGTAATTTTTGATAGAAGAAGCAAGTTCTTGCAAAAGATTCTCATCAAATTTTTTTCTCGGCTGATTGGGATTTGTGACAATCTTGGACAAAGCCATGATTTCTACACCCTGATTGAGTTTGCCGTCTTTGTCATAAGTAGTAAGTTCGCTGTCTACATCCAGCATTTTTTCTATATTAGAGTTGTTACTTTCTTTTTTCATAAGTAACCTCCTAAAAGTTTGAACCGATTTAATTATATCTTGTATATTATCATACAATCTGATAAATATATATTATTTTATCATTATTATAGTTTGATATAAAAAACAAACCATAAAGATAAACCAATATTATATTTTATTATATCAAATAAAAATATTATATGCAAGACAATATATGTCAAATTATCCTATAATAGGCTGAAGACGGGGTTTATTGCCGCCTCTTGGATATTTTTTGGGGCAATCTCCCGATTTTTTTATAGTGATTATGTATCTTTTTTCTTCTCTAGACAATTCAAATTCATCAATGCTTTGTATTTTTGAATTGAGAATTGACAATATCTTTTTTGAATTTTCAAGTTCTTCAGAATAATTTATACCCTTATAAGCTATAAAATATCCGCCCTTTTTTATGAGAGGAAGAGTATATTCAGAAAGTGTAGGCATGCTTGCCACAGCCCTTGCCACGCACGCATCGAATGATTGAAAATTATCCTTTGCAAAGTCCTCTATACGGCTGTGAAAAGCCTTTACATTTTTAAGTCCCAATTCTTTTATAAGATACTCTATAAAAGTAATTTTTTTGTTTACGCTGTCTATCAATACAAACTCTTTGTCAGAATTCAAAAGAGCAAGGGGAATGCTAGGAAAGCCTGCTCCGCAGCCTATATCGCAAATAGTCTTTATATCGAGCTTATTCAGGATATCGTTTGCCAGAATGCTGTCGATAAAGTGTTTTTTCTGCACTTCTTCTATATCCGTGATGCTTGTAAGATTGAATTTTTGGTTCCACTCTACAAGCACTTCATAAAAACGCAAAAACTTATCCGACAATTCTTTGTCGGAAAAACCTTTTTCATTCAAAAATTTTTCAAGTAATTCAAGTCTTTGCATAGTTTTTATGTTTTTATTTTTTTATTATATCAATAGAAAATTATAGTTTGTTTTTTGTCAGATATACTAAAAGCACCGTAATATCGGCAGGCGAAACGCCGCTTATTCTTGAGGCTTGTCCGAGATTTAGAGGTCTTATTTTGTCAAGTTTTTGCCTTGCTTCTATTCTCAGTCCTTTTATATCGTTGTAATTCAAATTAGAAGGCAAAATTTTTGCTTCGAGTTTGTTTATATCGTCTATTAAAATTTTTTGTTTTGTGAGATAGCCTTCGTATTTTATGGTAGTTGCCACTTCTTCAAAACATCTTCTGTCAAGGTCTTTGAGTTCGTCAAAATTTTGCATGAGCATATCAAAAGTTATGCCCGCTCTTTTGAGCATATCTTTGTATGAAAGACCGTTGTTTGGTACAGGCTCACCTATGCTTTCAAAAAACTCTCTGTATTCTTTGGGAGGAAGAGTTTTGTCCAAAAGCTTTGTTATTTCTTTTATGGTATTAATTTTTGAAAGATAATTATCCCATCTTTCATCGCTCACAAGTCCTGCTTCTCTTCCGATAGGAGTAAGTCTTTGGTCGGCATTTTCTTGTCTTAGAAGCAATCTGTGTTCTGCTCTTGCGGTCATCATTCTGTAAGGCTCGTTTGTGCCTTTTGTGACAAGATCGTCAATAAGCACGCCTATATAAGAATTATCTCTCGAAAGAACCACAAAATCTTTGTTTTTGAGATACATTGAGGCGTTTATGCCTGCCATAATGCCTTGTGCCGCAGCTTCTTCGTATCCGCTGCTGCCATTGAGCTGTCCGGCAAGGAAAAGTCCATGAATGTGTTTTACCATAAGATATGGAGTAAGGCAAAGCGAATCTATGCAGTCATATTCTATCGCATAAGCAAATCTCAATATCTTGACTTTTTCAAGACCTATTACCGTCTTGTACATTTCAAGCTGTACATCGAAAGGCAAAGAAGAAGACATACCCTGCACATACATTTCGTTTGTGAGAGAGCTTTCCGGCTCGATAAAAATCTGATGTCTTTCTTTGTCGGCAAAACGCATAATCTTGTCTTCGATAGAAGGACAATATCTGGGGCCAATGCTGTGAATACTTCCGTTGTAAAGAGGCGAACGGTCAATATTCTGCATTATGATTTCTTTTGTTTTTTGAGTGGTGTATGTCAGATAACATACTTCTTTGTTGGGTACAAAGCCCTTTGTCATAAATGAAAAAGGATAGATGTTTTCATCGCCTTTTTGCACTTGCATTACATCGAAATTTATAGAATTTTTATCCACTCTCGCAGGAGTACCCGTCTTAAATCTTCTTGTGGGAATATCCAGATTTATGAGGCTGTCTGTGAGCTTTGTGGCTCTTGAAAATCCGTTTGGACCTGTCTTTGTGACATTGTCTCCGATTATGATATGAGCATTGAGATATACGCCTGTCGCCACTACTATCGTATCACAGAAAAATTCTTGATTGAGTGTGGTCTTTATGCCCGTGACTTTGCCGTTTTTTACGATGATTTCTGCCACTTCTCCCTGCAAAATATCGAGGTTTGGCTCATCTTCAAGCACTCTTTTCATATAGTGATGATAAAGAGTTTTGTCTGCCTGACCTCTCAAGGATTGTACTGCCGCTCCCTTTCCCATATTGAGCATGCGGATTTGCAAAAGATTGTTGTCAGCAGATATGCCCATTTGTCCGCCGAGTGCGTCTATTTCTCTCACAAGATGACCTTTTGCTGTACCGCCTATTGCAGGATTGCAAGCCATAAATGCGATTGCATCGAGCGATAATGTCACGACAAGAGTTTTGTGACCGAGTCGTGCCAAAGCAAGACATGCCTCTACTCCCGCATGTCCCGCACCGATTACTATTGCGTCATAATTCTTTTGATAACTATCCAGCATTGGTATATTACGACCTCTTTATCTGCAAATATTTTGCTGATAATCTATTGATTTTTATCCCTAAATACCATATAAATCCGATTTTATCTGTTGTATATAAATCAAAATCAAATTGATATTATTCTTTTATTGTATCAACAGCCATACACGATTATTATATCATACGCCACTATTATTTGCAAATGCCTTAATGGCTATGATATAATTAAATTATGAATACGATAGCGACAATTTCTACTCCCGTAGGCAAGGGAGCTATAGCAATAGTAAGAATGAGTGGCGACAAGGCACTCGAGATTGCTTCATCAATTTTCAGCACAAAAAAACTTGACAGCTTTTTGAATGCCCAACCTAATTATATGTATTATGGCAATGTGGATTTGGGCACCTTCAAAGACAATATTCTTGCGGTATATTTCAAAGCTCCCAATTCTTATACGGGAGAAGATGTAGTAGAATTTCAATGTCACGGCGGCATAAGACTTGTCAACGAACTTCTTTCTGTATGTCTTAAAAAAGGCTGTTCGATAGCCGATAAAGGCGAATTTACAAAGAGAGCTTTTTTGAATGGCAAAATAGCTTTGAGCGATGCCGAAGGTATTGTCGATATGATAAACGGCGAAAGCATAGCATCTCTCAATGCAAGTTATAGACTCTCAAACGGCGATTTGGCAAAGACAATCGGCGATATCCAACAACAACTTCTCGATTGTATTGCAGAGCTTGAGGCAAGCCTCGATTATCCCGAAGAAATGGAAGAAGAATCCCGCTCGAATTGTCAGTCTGTGTGCAGAAAACTTTTTGACGAGCTCAAAAAACTTCACGATACTTCGAAGTTGGGCGGCTACATAAAGCAAGGCATTAATGTAGCAATTATAGGTCAGGCAAATGTAGGAAAATCCTCACTTCTCAATGCACTTTTGGGAAGACAAAGAGCTATCGTGACAGATATCGCAGGCACGACAAGAGACAGCCTAGAAGAAGTAATCGAAGTAAAAGGCATATTATTGAGACTTATCGATACCGCAGGTATAAGAGATACCAGCGATGTAGTCGAGGCAATAGGAGTAGAAAGAAGTATAGATGCGGCAAAAGGCAGCGATATTATACTATTTCTTACAGAGGTTGGAAGAGAGCTCAACGATTATGAAAAAGAGCTTATTTCCAAATTTGACAAAAACAAAAAAATACTTCTCGTCATCAACAAAAGCGATGTCAAAGAAGACAAAAGAGATGGTGTGCATATAAGTGCAAAACTCGGCATAGGTCTTGACGAACTCAAAAATAAAATTATCGATACCTTTATCGACAAAAGCATCGATACAGGCGGAGATATTATCACAAATCAAAGACATGCTCAGGCAATCGACCGAGCAATCGACAGCATACGAAACGCATATTATAATCTCGAAAATCTTCCCACAGAATGTATATTGATAGATTTAAGAGATGCTTACACCGCACTCGGAGAAATCACGGGAACGACAGCTACAGAAGATATTGTGGATAGGATATTCAGTAAGTTTTGTCTTGGTAAATGACGCCGCTGTATATCGGCGTGCCTTTGCGAATTTTTGCGAGAAGAATTGTTCGGTCATGTACATCTAGTACACTCCGCTCACAATCTCTCTTAAAATTCACAAAAACCCACCAATCTCCAACGGCTTTAAAGTTTGTAGTAGTCGGTCTTAAAAAGCAAAATCACTGCACTCTCTAAGGGCTCGGAAAATTATATAGAAGTCAGTATAAAAAAACTTGCATCTCTATGAATTTTCACAAGTTTTGAATAATACCGACCAGTCAAATAGGTGTGGTACTATCTTAAAGAAACAATGTTTTTACAACTATTCATTGGAGTTTAAAATGCTTGAAAAGACATTTGGCATAAACAAGCTGATGCTTTATAAAAAGAACGAACGGGTGCCTATGGAATAGGTTTTTCTTCAGAAAATAAAATACCTGTCGTAAAGACGCATTTATATAATGGCGAGATAGGTTATTTTTTGTTTGGCGGCGGTATAGAAAAAGACGAAAGTCATATAGATTGCATAAAAAGAGAAACATTAGAAGAAGGTGGACTTTCGGTATTTCCAAAAGAATTGGTTTGCAAAGGCGATTATTATCATTTTATCAAAGAAATAAATACATTTTTCACGGCATTGGCTATTTTTATTATATGAAAATAGGAGATATTGTAGCTGAGCCGACAGAAGAAGACCATTATCTTGTTTGGCTGACTTTTTACAAAATCAAAGAAAAATTATATTTGCCTCATCAAATCTGGGCAGTCGAACAAGTATATAATTTTTATAAGAATATGAAAATTAAAAAATAAAAAGAGGATATACTCCTCTTTTTTTATTATTATCTAATCATTATCTTTAGTATTCTATCTCCAATAAATTATCGGAAAAAACATAAAATAATCGGCAAGCTTTATGATTAGCTTGTTTTAGGCTTGTTGACTGCTTGCTGTCAATAGAATTTAGCTTTAAACTTATGCCTATTTTTATGGCAAGGCTAATTTAAAAAACCTATTTTTTTAAAAGATTTTATTCGCTTGCTTATTTATTTATAATATTATTATTAATCAATATAAATAAAAAAGACTTGCTTAAGACAAGCCTTTTATTATCCATATTATCAGAACAACTTTTTCTTTTCTCCGCCATAAGTCTTCATTCTGCCATAACCTGTTCTGTTGAAAGCTCTTGTGTCGGTATGACTTGTTGAAGCGGCTGCATTTTGAGAGTTGTTTGAAGGTCTGTTTTGATTGTTGGGTTTTCTGTTCTGAGGTCTTCTTTCCTTGTCAAAAGAAGGCTTTTTGGGAGAAATAACAACATATCTGTTGGGCTCTTCGCCATGACTTTCGGTAGTGACAAATCTGTCGTCATGAAGAGCTGAGTGAATAATTCTTCTCTCAAAAGGATTCATAGGCTCCAAAGCTTCTTCTTTGCGGTTTTTAGCTACTCTGAAAGCAATCTTTTTTGCGAGCTTGGAGAGTGTAGCTGTACGCTTTGCACGATAGTTTTCGCCATCAATTACAAGTCTTTTGCCGAGAGGGTTGTCCTTGTTGACAACAAGCAAAGACAAATATTGCAACGAATCCAATACATCGCCACGATATCCGATAAGTACGCCTGTATCTTCTCCTGACAAAGATACATAATAAGCATCGTCTTTTTCTTCGACATCAGCTTTGCAGTCGATATTCATTCTTTGGATGATACCATTGAGAAAATCGCTTACGAGAACGGCTCCCGTAACTTTTTGTGTGACTCTTACGGTGACTTTTTTTCTTATAAGTCCCGTTTCCTTAATTTTTTCCGCATCGACTTCGTTTTCAGAAAGGCCGAGTTGTTCGAGAGCTTCTTTCAAAGCTTCGGCATAACTGTTTGCGGTGATTTCAATACTTTTCATTTATATCTCCTTAAAGATAGCAGACTATCTTTGTTGTGTAATAATCACATTGTTATCATTCTTTTTCTCTTTGCTTTTTACGATAAGGTTGAAGACAAGAGAAGTGATTGTAGTAACTACATTACTGATAAAATAATATATAGCAAAAGCGGCACTGTACATGATAGCAAAGAAACCGAGAATCAAAGGCATCATATATGTCATGACCTTTGTCATAATTTTTTGCTGTTTTTGTTGAGCTTCTGTACCGGTAGGAACCTGAGCAGGTTGCATTTTTTGTTGGAGAATAGTAGCCACAAAGCTGGTAGCTATTGACAGAATAGGCAACAAGAAATAACCGTTCCAATTCTTGATATCAAAGAAGCTTGTCTTGTTGTAAGCCGCCATAATAGGGTTCATAAGCTCGTTGTAAGATACGCCGGTAATAGAAGGAATGTTTGCAGAAATACCGCCGAGACCGCTAGAGATGAAGTTGTCAAAATTAGGTATTACATTGGCAAAAGTATCTGACATAAATACATTCTTTACCCACAGCCAGCTTTCGGGATTGTATCCAGCGACCAATTTTTCATTGAGTTGTGCTACAAGACCTGCTTGCTCGATATAGCTGTATGAAGGAGTGAAGCTTGCAAGAAGATTGCCGGAAGCATCGACTACCTGTTGTCCCGTGACAGCCGTGATTGTCTGAGCATTATCTACGAAAAACTGAAGATATACATCGTTGTAAAGATTTGTGACAATCTTTTCGTTTACATAAATGATATACTCTCTGAAGCCTTGGAATACTATGGCAAAGATTACCAAAGTAAAAATCATAGGCAAACAAGACGACAACATTTTGATATTTGCAGACTTTTGCAATTCATACTGCTTTTGTCTCAAAATGTCGGGACGATTGGCGTATTGTTTTTGGAGTTTTTCAAGTTGGGGACGGAGCTGATCCATCTTGTCTTTTTGTTTACGCATACTGATTTTTTGCCAGATATCGAGAGGCAAAAGCACAATACGCAATACGATAGCAAAAACTACGACAGTCCAGCCAAAGTTGCCGATACCGTTGTTCATCCAGTCCAGCAAACTTATGATGGGCTTCCAGATAGAGCTAACACCGGCAATAGTCAAGAAATTCATAATAGCCATTTTGCGTTTCCTTTAAAATCGTCTTTTACGGGATCAAAACCGCCCTTGGAAAAAGGGTTGCACCTCAAAAGCCTGCATGTACCCATCAAACTGCCTTTTACAAAACCTCGTTTTTGAATTGCCTGCGACATATATGCCGAACAGCTCGGAGTATGCTTGCACACACTCGGAAAAACGGGATTGATAAAACATTTGTAGTATTTGATAATGCCAAAGTGAGGTTTCATTTCAAATATCCGTATAGACAAAAGAGTTATTTATACCAAGTCGCTATTGCGACAGCTAGAGTATATCTTGTATTTATCATATCGTATGCAAAGTTAAAATTCATACAATAAGCACTAACAGTCTCAAAACTTTTGTCTTGAAAATCCAATAATGATTATAAATTTTATCTATGATATCAAGATATCGGATAGTCAAGATATTATCGTATAAGGATATTGAATTGATTCTTTTATCATAAATTAATATGCTATGATAAACATATTACTTATATCCTTATACAAATACAATAAAATACAAAAGTCAAAAGATTTTCTTATAAATGATTATTGACTCAATTACCGAAAATATGAATCCGCTTAAGATAAGTCATCAATCTTTTTATCCCAGCTAAATAGATAAATACGATATATGCAATAGAGATAATAGATATAGACTAGCTTTCGGATTTATTTTCAGTGCTGACTTCGCCACTTTTTTCCAAAACTTTGCATGTGGAAGATGACGGTTTTTTGAGTTTTAATTTTTCCGATACCGCTTCGTCAATATCCCTTGCAATGAGATTTTGTTTGCAAAGAAGGTGGAATACGGCACTTGCAAGCTTATAAAAATCAGCTTCGGCACATTCTTGTCTTGCAATAAAAATAAAGTTGTTGTTGTCATTTACAAAAGGTATAAGAGCTCTGAAAATCTCTCTCAACCTTCTTCTTACCTTATTGCGGACATTAGCTTTTCCGACCTTTTTGCTCACGATAAAACCTACTTTCAAAGGAAATTTTGACGGAGCATAGACAAGTACAAGCAATTTATTGGCGATGCTGGTGCCACGCCTGTGCAGATAATCAAAGACTTTTCCGTTTTTAAGCCTGTACTTTTTTTGCATAAGACGATTAAGCAGTCAATTGCTTTCTGCCCTTGTTGCGGCGTCTTTTAAGAACATTTCTTCCATTCTTTGTACGCATTCTCTCACGGAAGCCGTGAACCTTAGATCTTTGTCTTTTTTTGGGTTGATAAGTTTGTTTCATATTATAGTCCTCTCTTTATATATAAAAATAATTATGCTTAATTAGTATAAATAAAAAAACAAGAGGTGTCAAGCAAAATAATACTTAAAACTTTAAACACGCTTTATACGAAATACAAAACACAAAAATCAACAAAGATTCAAAAAAGCCGATATAAGATGATAGAGACGGGATAAAGAAATAAATAGAAATGTATATTTTGCTGCAATCAAAAATTTTATTTGTCTACTTCTCATTTGATAATGGCTAAATCATATAAACAAATAAAATTTAGAAATGATATAAAAATTATACCGAAAAAGATTTATTCAAACTTAAAGCACTAGTAAGCACAAACAGAATCTTACGCATAAATTAGATAAAATTAAAATTTTCAAAATCATACGACATTTTTATTTTCTTTCAATCCCTTTTCTCTTATCAGATAGAAGATAGCCGACAAGATAAAAAACAAGAATATGGTCAATATGGTTATGAAAACAATATAAAAAATATTAATCTGCATACATGTTATGTTCTCATTATTATATAACATAAAATTATACAAATCAAAAATACTATAAAGTTCAGCTTGAATGGTGAGACATAAAAAGGAATGACAAATAAAACCCGAAAGTCACACAACCGATGATATCAATGAGTATATAAGAGATAAAAGTCAAATTCAAGAATAATAAACTAAATTGTTTGATTGATAATTATAAGTTATAATATATATTCATGATAATAAAAATTTGATAGGTGCAAACTCAAATTTATAAATAGAAGCATAGAAAAAGTATTGGCACATATAATTATCGCATGATAGATGATCATATCTTTATCGGCGTGATTATTGGCAAGATATACAGTATATAAACCTCTCTCTAAGACTGCTCTATTTTACAATAAAATAATCAAAAAGATAAATACGGCAAAAACTAACAATATAAAAATACGCCAAAACAAGCGAAAAACTTCTTAAAAATACTCAAAAATTTGCTTAATTTTAAAAAACAAAAATAAAAAACTTACAAAATCTCAAAAACACGCAAATATGGCTTATTTGAGATTGTTGATATATCTCCGTCTATCCAAAAAATTCACATAATTTTAGCAGAAAAATGGCATAAATCACTGTAAAACCATTAAAAACGACTCTAAAAGCCCTTTTATTAGCAATATATAAGCTTTTTCCGGCTATCTGATTATATCTGCTTAAATTAATATCTATTGAGAATAAATATCGTAAATTCAAGCAAAAAATCAAATAAATTTAAGCAAAAATGCTGTCTAATAACAAAAATGTTTCACGGGAAACAATAACAATTTTTATTGAATATATAAATAATTTGCCATTTACTTTTACTATTTATTAATATCCAACCATTCTAATCATAATACTAATTTAGGAAGAATTAACATATAGGTGCTTTTAGTATCGAGTTTAATATATTAAAGGTTTCAAAATAGTCTTAATCAAGATATACTTATCCAACATTTATATTTTATCTATTATGTAGCTGGTTGATATTTGTTGGCAACAACAATATCAAATGCTATGCTTATTTTCGCATCACGCACACCTGCGTGCGTGTTTGGGTAATTAGTGTAATTTGCAAGCATATTGTTGAGAGATTTGTAAATTCAATTATTCGGAAAAGCTTGGTCAATGTGCTTCTGATATATTCTTTATTATATTTTTCTATTCTAAATCAAGTGAATGCTAGATAAAACATATCAAATAAACAAGCATTGTATTATATTTGGAGTGGATATTAAGTAATTTAATAAATATAATATAATATCAAAACATTTTCTTGATGACATGCTAAAAATTAATTTAATCGTTTGAGTTTTTTGTGTTATATTAATTCTTAAACTTGCACCAATAAATTTTATCGTAGAGATTATGCGGCACATCTACGATATTCTTTATATTATATACTATATTTATACTATTGAGATCACTATACTGCACTACTAAGTTTTTATATGAAACTGATAGCTTTGCTTAGGTTTTATAAAATAGTAGCTCATTTTTTATATACTACCAATTAAGATATGATAAATGTAAATTACTTTCTACTAAACTACTTTCCGCAATATATGCAATATGCTAGTTATCGACCTATTTAGTTGAAGAGCTGAGCACTTGAGAATTTTCGCCTATTACTTGCGAGATATTGTCGAGTTCTGAAAAATAAAAAGCTATTATATAATAATGTAAGCGAACGCTATGCAAGTCTGAATATGAATTAAAAAACATGATACTTATATTATTATGAATTGTATAAGTCATGAAAAGTAATGTTTTGAAGGCTCTCATAGAAAGAAAATTTTATAATGTTGAAATTTTTTATAATGGCAGAAAATCATATAAATCCAAAATCTCCCTCTGCTCTAATGCTTGATATAGTAATGATGGAAAGATTTATTGTGAAAGCAATAATATCAAATTTCTATTATTTTATGTGGATAACTTTTTTAAAAAATCATCAATGGTAATTATTGGTACTATACAAAAAGTTTCACATGGAACATTTTTGAAAAAATCTAATTTATAATCTTTTGCGATTGTAGAAAAGTGAATAAGCAAGAGCACTGCGTAATTGCAAAATATTGCAGATGCAAAGATGTATGTTCATATACCATAAGAAGGTAATATGTGCAAGCAAGATGTATGAGTAAGTAAAACGGTAAAATTTAAAAACCATTTTAAAGCGAAATATAGTTATTGTACAAAGACTTATGAGATTATATATCAGACGCTGCTCTATGAAAGAAAAAGTTGGGAAGAGAAAAGCTGATATTGAAACATTGAAATGACCGAAGCGGTAAAGATAATACCGCCTATTCCTTTTATAATTGATTGTGAAACAAAAACACTGAAAATCGTAAATATCAAATGTATATAGTAAAAAGCATGTTTATGGTACTTATATGCCGTCAAAATTACTACTTAAGGCGTTGTCCTCAGTAAAACGCAAAATGTTTCTTGTGAAACAATTTTTAAGAAGTATTATGACTAAAATATGGCATTTTAGAATATATTATTCTCAAAATGAAGCTGTGAAACACCTATATTTGAGAAAATATTTGACTAAAAAAGATTTTTTAGCTAAAAAAATTGCTAATGTTTCACGATTTTTGTGAAACATTTATATTTACTCATATATTGCATAGTAAATGTCATTTTTAGAAATATATATACTAAAATATGCTTAAAATGCCCTATTTTACCCCGTTTTTCTTGAACCTGTTCAATTTTACTGTTTTTAAAACAGTGTTTTGTTTGACGATTTTTTATCTTATAGATAAAGGGGCAATGAAAATGCCGAGAAACTATAATTTTGCGTGCGTGCTTAGGCGTAAGCGTGCTTATGCTTATGCTACAAGTTTGTGCGACAAAACACATAAAATATGACGGACGATAATTGATAGTCGGCAAACAAGCAATGTATAAATAATTTAAAACTTGCAAGACTTTATCTAAAAACCGCAAAAACCTTTTGTTTTATATATTTTTTGATCCGACAAAAATTATGGTATCGTGGTAATAATCAGAGATTTAACGAATTGGCGGCATTATGCCCTGCGTTTTGATTTTAAACTTTTTGTCATTTGACATAAAGTCTAGAGGTAGTATTGTCCGTTCTTTAAATGAGAAAGTCAATTAAGTGGAAACCTTGTGAGAAATCTTATAGCTTGCGGAGATAAAAATGATAGTAAAATTAAGGGCATTGAGTAAAGGCATTGAAAAAAACAAAATGTTTAGAATTTTTATACTAACCTACTCACCCTCTTCTGAGCTTTAAATCTTTATTTATCGAATCGGCTATGATAATGTCAAACAGCAAACAACTAAAATGTATTGCAAAATTATCTTATGGCATCAGATGTTATGAAAAATAAAACCATTGAGCATAATTGAGGTTTTTTGAATGACAAACTATGTTTTATGACCTAGTTTTAATTTTTCTACAATGTATTCTGCGTTTATCTTGGAAGAGTTTTTAGATTGAAGTATTGTCAGGTATCAATTTTAAGATTTTGTTTTTAAGGACAACGATTTTAAGATTTAAGTCTGCAAAGATATCTATTATAGTTTTTGTCATTGTCTTGAATTCTTCAATTTTTATTTTAATTTCGGACTTTGAATTTTATGTAGAAAAACAATCTTTGTGTATTCAGAAGACATATTCAGACATTTTAAAGTTTAAAAAGCGGAATAAATATCGCTTCTAATTACTTTAAATTATAAATTGCACTAAAATTTATAGTTTACAATTTCAATTTTTGTCAAAAATCAAAAAGAAAAATTTTTTGGAGGGGTATTATGCCGAGATGTAGTATTTGCAGACAGCAAGTAGGATATGAAGATGTGTTTATATGTCATAATTGCAATAGCTTTATTTGTTCGCATTGTTATAAAATTTACGGCGGCAAATGTGAATGCGGAGGAAACTTGCATCATGTATGCTGACAAGACCTTTATTGTAGGGAAAAACTTTTTGAATAAATTACTTAGAGGAGCCGAACAACTTATAATTATCTCAAAATTATCTCCAAGTATTTTTGTAATCGAAATAGAATGAAAAATATCAAAGTTGTTGATTTGGTTGTATCGTCAGATCGAGAAACATTTGGGACCAGCTTTGATGGCATAAAGTCGATATGTTTTGTAAAAGCATTGCTCAAATAATATGACCATATTGCTATCTGAGGCTTGTAAATGGCTCAAAATCAAAAATCTTATTAAAAATCATATACTTTATCGAGAAAAAGATTTTGATATGCTTATTTTTGAAATTTGAGGGCTAAAATAATTTTTATTTGCAAAATATACTAAATATAAGAAAGGAAAACATAAAAGGCGAGAATTAATGCAAAAAAAATTGAAATAAAACATCTTTGAGGAGCTTAAAAAATAATAAACCTATGAACAATAAATGTTTAGCATCGAGTATGCTGCGATATATCTTGCAATGTAGAAATTTTCAATATTTGTGCGAAAGAATTTGTTGTATATCGATAAGGTGGATTAATTCAAAGCAAGGAGATCTAAAGACTTATAAAGATGTATGCAACCAGCTTTGCATTGATTAGGAAAAAAATATATATGAGATAACGAAAATTAAAAGCAAAAGGCAATTCTATAAAGCATTTAGGAATTGCCTTGTTTATTTACTATTTGGTGATTTTATTATAAAGCTTTCCGGACTTTACTTTCTTGATAAAAGCATCGCATTTTGCTGTGATTAGCTCTTTGTATTTATGGATAGGCATGTAAATGACAAAAGAAATGGCTATCGTGCAGAAAACAGCGATAAAGTAGTGGTAGATGTGCAAGTTGTAGTCAAACAGATAATATTCGCACAAAACAAAGCAAATAAGGTACAAAAGCACATAAACCACATTGAAAATGTGTCTTAGATATGCTTTTTTTATGAGAAAACTACTTATAAAGTAGTTTTGCATATAGATAAGCCCTAATATTATGCCCAGAAGAGAGAAAACCAAGAGGGCATAGGGCTGAGAAGTGCTGGAAGATAGTATCATTTGAACAATTTTTTGATGACGGATTGCTTTTTTGTGCCTTTTATATACTTAAAAGTATATAAGCAACCAGAAATTGTACAATTATTGTGTGTTGTGTCGAGAGAAACTACTTGCATGCGTGTGCCCGTAATAATAATAGAGCGATCTCCCATATTTGCAATAATTTGTTTTTCGTCACTTTCTACCATGTTGGTAATGCCATTGATAATAATTATATTATTATCAAAATCAATATTTATGGTTTTTGGGCTTTTGGTAGTGACATTTGTGGTAATTTGCGACATCTGTTTTCTCCTATAATATATAATAATTATAATATAAATATAACAGCGTTTTCAGAAGGGGCGGAAGAGCAAAAAGACTGTTTTTACGACTTTATTACTATTTTATCCATATATAAAATTTAGTAATAACCCTCGAAAACGAAAGACATATCGGTTATAATTTTGGCAATATAAATATTGATAATAAAATCAATACTATATTATCTATATATTATAATATTTTTATCATTTATTATCTATATCAATATAATAAAATTTTTATTACATTATATTTATATTTATAAGTATTTTGATTATGACAAAACAAAGAGACAAACTTTTAATCTTGGAATTAAAAGTATTGACTATAATAAAAAGATTTGTTAATATAATAATGTTTTTAATGCGGATGTGGCGGAATTGGCAGACGCGTAAGATTCAGGTTCTTATGGCCTATGGGCTGTGCAGGTTCAAATCCTGTTATCCGCACCAGACCAAAATAATACGAACCAAGAAGACGATTCAAGGTCCGTATTATTTTTTGCAAGAGATTATTTTGGAATAATAGTTTTTTGCAAAAGATGAAACGCATATGATTAAATATGCATACTAATCAGCTTGATGTTTTGATCTGAATTTTCCCGGAGACACAAGCTCAACCGACGAGAATATTTTTGTAAAATAGCTTTGATCCTGATATCCGCACAGTGCACCGATTTCGCTTATAGACAAATCAGTGTTGCATAAGAAATATTTAGCTTTGTTAATTCTGTATTCTTCCACAATTTTCATTGGTGAAGTTCCGATGATTTTTTTAAAACATCTAAGGCATTCTCTGGTGCTTACATTTACCGATGCTGCAATGTCTTTAATATATATTTTTTCTTGAAAATGATTCGATATAAAGGCTATCATTTTCCTGCAACGCTCATAGTCTCTATTATTAAATTGTTTAACAGGCAAAACGGCATTGTTTGAACATATTTCGTAAAATATTTCGCAAGCTAAATTTCTTATTTTCAGTTCGTAGCCGTAATTTTCGGAATAAAACGAATTAACAATCTGTTTGGCAAAAAACAATATTTGTTTTTGCCACTCCGTATTGCCGTCTATTTTAATATAAGACAAAGAACTCTGCGTAAAAGGCAAAATATATTTCTGATATATTGCAGAAAAATCGCTGTCTGCTAAAAACATAGGGTGAAAAAGAATATTTGGCATTTCTGAACGAATACTTTTTTTGCCGGCATAAGAGTGAAGCGTTTTACTGTTTATAAACACACCTTGATCTTTTTTCAGGGTTATTTCTTTTCCGTCCACAGTCGCGCATATTTCGCCCTCTTTTACATATGCGAACTCAAATTCGTCATGCCAGTGCAGGGGATAACCGTTACCTTCGTATGTGTCGATATAAACTGCAAGAGGGAAATTACTATTGCCGTGAAGCGTAAGTTCTTTTTTGTTGCCATCTATATTGTAAAGCATGAAAGTTCCTCGTTTTTGTCGCTATTTTTATAATACTAACACATTTTGATTATAGACGCAATAATCAAAAAGTATTTATAATTACAGTATTGAGAGGATATTTATGGCAACAATTTTATTGGTAATTATATACATTTGCTTTATCGGTTTGGGGATACCTGATTCTTTATTCGGTTCTGCGTGGCCAACAATATACAGAGAGCTTGCTTTGCCGATAGGCTACGCTAATTTTGTCACGATTATTATATCGGGATGTACGATACTTTCCAGTATCCTATCGGTTAAAATAACGAAAAAAATAGGAACAGGCGGCATAACTGCAATAAGTACCGTTATGACGGCCGTTGCGCTTATTTGTATATCTGTTTCTTCCGACTTTATATTTATATGTATATTTTCTGTTCCTCTCGGTCTGGGGGCAGGAGGGATAGATGCGGCGCTTAACGATTACGTAGCTAATAATTATAAGTCTATTCAAATGAACTTCCTGCATTGTTTTTACGGAATAGGAGTAGCAGCAAGCCCCTTTCTTATGTCTATAGCGTTGGCTGGCGACGGCGGATGGAGAGGCGGATACAGAATAATGTTCTGCATTCAACTTGCAATATCTGTAATAGCGCTGGCTGCTTTGCCGTTGTGGCTAAAATGTAAGCGTTTAAACAATAAAAACGATAAATCGGAAACAGACAGAAAGGGTGTTTCTCACGGTTTGGTTGCGGCAATAAAAAATGGCAGCGTAAGGCAGTCGTGGCTTGTATTTTTCAGCTCTTGTGCGATCGAATACACCTGCAGTACATGGGGAAGTTCTTATCTCGTCGATACAATAGGTATGGCTGTTGACAAAGCAGCATTGATAATAACATTCTATTATGTCGGAATTACTTTAGGACGATTTCTCTCGGGAATACTGTCATATAAATTATCCAATAAGTTATTGATATTCATAGGTCAAGGAATAGTTTTGACGGCAATAATTTTACTGTTTATGCCTTTGCCTCCTCTTGCATCTGGGATTGCTCTTTTTCTTATAGGTATGGGCAACGGGCCGATTTTCCCTAATATGTTGTATTTAGGACCTCGAATAGCCCCCGATCTTGATTCTCAGGCTATTATCAGCACTCAAATGACTTCTTCCTATATAGGCATATTAGCGATGCCGGCAGTTTTCGGACTTATAGCGCAGAACATTTCTGTAAGGTTATTTCCTGCTTTTTTAGCTGTGATGTTTACGATTTTGCTTGTTTCCACATTGTTTCTTTCGAAAAAGTTGCCAAACAATGTTAAAGAATAGTCTATGATAGGTAATGATTCGTTTTGATGCCTCTGCGAAATTTGCCGTTCCCGTTTCGCTATGGTAGCATAGTTCTCGCAGAAGTCAACGGTCGCAAAATCGTTGTAGAATAAATAGATAAAAAAGTAATTATGCCGAGTAAGAAGGTTTTCTTGCTCGGCTTTTTGTTATTAGAAAACCACCCGTCTAACGGGTGGATGTTTATTTCCCCCTTGGTTCGTACATATTCCGGCAGACGGCACCAGATTAAGCGACAAAGCTCATGACATGGCAATAAAAATGAGAGGCAAAAATACCTCTCTTTTTTATTACTTTTTTGCTCGCATGTCGCTTAAGGTGCTACAAACAAGGCAGTCTGAAATTACGTGACGCTCGCTATGGATAAACAGCTCGCTAAATATTGTTTTTTATTTCAAGTATAATTTTAAATACCTGATAATTTTATTATAATTTATATTACTATTATTTTAAATTTTATTGTATACAATAAAATATCGTGTTATAATTATTATAACTAAGGAGGAAAGATTATGTTATTTTTCAGTACGAAATTACCGATTAAGGAAAATGTTACTAAAGCTATGTGCTTTGATCTATTTAAAGATTGGATTATAAATAGCAAACATTATAAATTTGAAAATATTGCATATGATGTAAATTTATTTGAAGATTTTGATTGTATAGAGGACAATGCCAGTTTTTCTATCCGTAATTATAAGGATGAACAAATAGAAATTTTAGCATGTAGATTAGAGCACAAAGATAAAGATGCAATTTGGGATACAGATTGCGTGTATTTAAAAGATGAAAGTTCTAAATATATTTTAGTGCAGTTAAATTGTAATAGTATAAATTACATATCAAAGCTTCCACGTGGACATAAGCCATATATAATAAAAAAGTTAGTAGAATCAGAATATTGTTCTGCTGATGATGAAATAGAAGTTTCTAGTTGTCCAATTATAATAAATGATTCAACAATTGATTTGTGTATTAAAGTTATGAACGGAACATCAAATAATACAATGCCTGTTGTTTATATCAGTAGAGACAAAAATGGTAATTTGGCTATTGATTCTGAAAAATTAGCAAAAGAATTAAGTGGGTTGGCACATGTGTTTATTGAGGGAAATAGAGAAGTTTCATTCAATTTAAAAGATAGAACTAACCGAAATAATGCTCATAATGGTTATATAGGAATATACTTTCCTAAAACATTTTATTGGCAAAAATATGTAATTGAAGAATATAAGAATTCTAAAGATATGTATAATCATTTAGTAGATTCTGTATGGAAAGCATTAGCCAATAAAATAGATTTTTCAATGTATAATTGGAACCAAATTATATCACTTCAAAATAAACAAAAAATGTTAAAATGGAAAGATATAGGAGAGAGTCATAAAGAAGAATTAAAAAATTATATAGAAACTTTTGACAAAGAAAATAAAGATTTAATTGATAAAAATCATAAATTGAATGAGGATTTATTTCAGGCTCGTTCCCAAATAGCGGCTTTAAAGGAAAGAATCAATAATAAAAAAGATAAATGCTTTTATAATTGTGGAGAAGAAAAGCCATTATATGATTCAGAATTGAATGATTTGTTATATAGCATACTATCGCAAGTAAAAAATAACTACACTTCACAATCAAGAGCTTACATTCTTATTGAGGACTTACTTAAACACAATCCTAAAGTGGGAGAATGTGAAAAAGTTATGGAGACATTAAAACGCATTTTAAATAATTTGACAAAACTGACTAAAACTGATATAAATAATTTAAAAAAATGCGGATTCAAAGTAGAAGAAGATGGTCCTCATTATAAATTGATTTTTCATGATGAACGATATATTTTTATGGTATCAAAAACACCGAGTGACTATAGAGAAGGAAATAATTTATATTCTGATATAAGTAAAATAATTGATATTGAAAAAAACTTTGCAAATAAGTAATAATATCACTGCCACCGGGTAGGAGTGCAAGAGCATTCGCCGACATATCGTTAGGTCTTAGAAGATATGTTGCGGGTGCTAATTTTTTAAGGAGAAGTCAAAGGATTATGCAGACAAATGATAAAAAGAAAAGCTATTTTACAAAAACAGAGATAGTGCTCTATCTTTTTTCGGTAATAGCCATAGTAGTGTTTTATTGTATATTCGACAGAGAAAATCTTTTGAGATTGTTTGCTTCGATAGTGGGAGTAAGTGCTCTTATCATAAATGCAAAAGGCAATCCCTTGGGACAACTTCTCATGGTAATTTTCAGTATTATGTACGGCATAATTTCCTATAATTTTGCTTATTACGGAGAGATGATAACTTATCTCGGCATGTCCGCTCCGATAGCTTTAGTGGCAATGATTTTTTGGCTCAAAAATCCTTACAAGGGCAATCGCTCTCAAGTAAGAATCAATACCATCCACAAAAAAGAAATCATTTTGCTAATTATCATAACTTTGATAGTAACGGTTGGGTTTTATTTTGTTCTGAAGGCATTGAATACAGCCAATCTTTTGCCGAGTACTTTGTCTGTGACGACAAGTTTTTTGGCGGCTTATCTGACATTCAGAAGAAGTGAATATTATGCACTTGCTTATGCTCTTAATGATATAGTTCTCATTATCCTTTGGATAATGGCTACGATAGAATATATAGGCTATATATCTGTCGTGGTGTGTTTTGTAATCTTTTTAATAAACGATTTATATGGGTATTTTAATTGGCTCAAAATGAAGAAAAAACAAGCTCAAAATTCTTGTGAAGAAATTATAGAACAAGATAAAAAAGACTGAATTTTAAAATATAAATTATGATAAAAAATTACGGCATTTTTTGCCGTATTTTTTTGATAAAATCATATAAATTTAAGTTTGAATTTTTGTTGATATAGATGTATGATTTTATTTTTAAAAAACATCTTATTTTCAATACAAATTTATTTTTTAGAGATATCTTTTTTATGAATATTTCTTCATATAAATCTGCTTTAAGGCGACATCTTTTTAAAAGAGGTTTTGTGTATTCTTTTATTATGCCGTCAGGATATTTACTATCACTTTTTCACGCTGTGAATAGCCTACATTAAGGGCTTTGGTGCCTGAATATTTTTTGCTTGTTCTAAAATGTCGAACGCAGAAATTGTCCACATTGCTTTCGGCAAGGATAAGAGCTTTTTGTCTTTTTCGGGAATAAACTTCTATATTCTCGATAAGCACATTTTTTATGTCGCCGCAACCTAAATAATATCTTTTGTCAAGTCTTTTTAAAAGCTTAGTGCCCTTTTTGCAATATCTTGCACCGTCCATATTGACGGCAAATGCTTTGCACAAGCCTTTAAAGTTTTGGGCATAAATATCTGATATGGTAGAATCCACGGACAACATTCTTATAAAGCTATGACAAAGAGGGCTGTATAGATTTTGTATTTTTATGTTTTCGATAGGTCCCGAAAGGATATCGAGATTTTGAAGTCTTGATAGACAATCGTCAGCATTGAGTGCTACAAAATCGTCATTGGGACTTCCTTTTGTGGCGGAAAGGTTTTGAATAGTTCCGTTTTTGCAAAAACCTCCGAGATGAATACCGTCTTGATTGGGGAGAATATATTCTGTATCGAAGAAGATATCAGAAGAGTTTTTGATATGGTATAGTAGCCGCTTTTGACAAAGATAGTACCGCCTTTGTCGAGAGCGGATTGGATGATATCCGAATAGTCTTTTTCCCCCTGATATTGTATAGTGATAGCCATAAAAGTTCCCCCGAAATTTTTCTTAGCATTTTTGTTTAATAAGAAAGTATTTTAGTACCAATGGACATAAATATGCTGTTTTCGATAATAAAACGATATCAAAACATCTATATTTATATCCTGAAAACAATAAGTTGTTTATATCCTTATCATAATTTATATAAGTACTTATATTGTTTGTTATATCATTAATATATTAATACCTATTACTTAAAATTGAATTAACATATATAAAGTATAATAAAATCTATATAAATAGCAATACAAATAAAAATCGCTATTGACAAAACAAATAAGCTAACGGATAATTAAAATATAAAATATTTTAGTTTTTGCAAGGGGGATATATGCAAAGATTTGCGATAAACACAAATTCAAAAAGCAATGACATTCAGATAATTCAAGGCGAGGGATACAGAATAAGCATACTCACGCCCTATCTTATCAGAATAGAAAAAGGCGACTATACTGACGAAGCCACTCAGAGCGTATGGTACAGAGCTTGGGATAATCCCGAGTTTAAAACCTTGAAAGACGGCAAAATCCTAAGCATAGTCACGCAAAAAGTAAAGTTTGATTTTGATACCGTATCAAAGAAAATCAAGAGTATAACCCTCGATGACAAAAGAGTGATAAAAAACTTTTCAAAGGGCAATCTCAAAGGCACCAGACGAACCTTGGATATGACAAACGGAAAAGCTCATCTTAGCAAAGGACTTATCTCCAAAAACGGTGTGGCAATCCTTGACGACAGCAAGTCTTTGATACTAAAAGGAGAAGACATACTCAAAAGAGCAAAATGCGAGGACAAATATTATTTTGCCTACGGCAATCATTATAGGGAATGTATAAGAGATTTGTACAATCTTACGGGATTTACGCCGCTTATACCCCGCTTTGCACTCGGAAATTGGTGGAGTAGGTACAAAGCCTACACTCAAGAAGAATATCGTAGTCTTATGCAGACTTTTATCGACAAAAGAATACCGATTACGGTCGCAACCATAGATATGGATTGGCATTGGGTGAATGTGGTAGAAAGATTCGGCAAGGACGCACAAAAGGTCTATGCAAATTCTTTGTGGGAAAAACTTGTCTATGGAAGCATGCCGGGGTGGACGGGATATAGTTGGAATACGGATTTGTTTCCCGACTATAAAGAGCTTTTGGATTGGCTCAACAAGCACAATTACAAAGTGACTCTCAACCTTCATCCTGCCCAAGGCGTAAGGTATTTTGAAAACCAATACGAAGATATGTGCAAGGCGGTAGGACAGGATTCAAAGACAAAAGAGCCCGTAAGATTTTCTTTGGCGAGCAAAAAATTTATAGAAGCGTATTTTGACATACTTCACCGCCCTTATCAGAACGAAGGCGTAAGATTTTGGTGGATAGATTGGCAGCAGGGCAAAAACAGCGACATAAAAGGTCTAGATCCTTTGTGGGCACTCAATCATTATCATACCCTTGATCAGGAAGATGAAGGCAAGCGAGCATTGATACTTTCTAGATATGCAGGCATAGGCAGTCACAGATATCCTTTGGGATTCAGCGGGGATAGTGCGATAACATGGGCTACGCTCGATTTTCAGCCTTATATGACATCTACTGCCGCAAATGTCGGATACAGCTGGTGGAGCCATGACATAGGCGGACATCATTTTGGATATAAGGATGACGAATTGTATCTGAGATGGTTGCAATTCGGTGTGTTCAGCCCGATAAACAGACTTCATTCTACAAGCAATGAGTTTATGGGAAAAGAGCCTTGGAAGTGCAAAAAAAGCATTGAAAAATCTGCCGAAAGATATCTAAGATTAAGACACAAGCTTATCCCCTATATTTATTCAATCAATTATCTTACGCATACTCAAGGTCTTGCATTGTGCGAGCCTATGTATTACGGATATGATTGCAAAGAGGCATACGAGGTCAAAAACCAATATTCATTCGGCACTCAGCTTGTTGTCGCTCCTATTACAAGGCATACGGATATTCGCACCAATCTTGCAGGCACGAAGTTGTGGGTGCCCGAAAAAGAAAGATACACCGACATTTTTACGGGCAGGATATATGAAAGCGGAAATTACGAGATATATAGAGATATAGAGGATATTCCCGTATTTGCCAAGGCGGGAAGCATAATACCTATGTATTTTGACGATAAGACAAACGATATAACTTTGGATCAGCCTTTGGAAGTATGGCTTTATAGAGGTGACGGAAAATTCGTAATGTATGAAGATGACGGCGAAACGCTTAAATATAAAAAGGGCAAGCAGGTATTTACTACATTAACATTAAAAGAAGAGGGCGACAAGCAAATACTCGAGATAGAGAGCGAGGGAGATTTGAGCATACTTCCAAAGACAAGGCAAATGCATCTTGTATTCAAGGATATAGAAACCGCACTCGCAAAAGTCGATGGCAAAAGACAAAAGGTCGATATCAAAGACATAGTCATAGACTATGACGGCAGCAAAAAGAGAATAGAGCTTGAAAAATGCGAGTATATGAAAAACAAGGATTATAGAGAAGAACTCATAACTTTGATATCCAAATATCAGCTCAAGACCACCCAAAAGACAAAACTTTTTAAAGACACTTTAAAAGACGACAATTCTTCTTTGCCAAAATTCAAATCCGATATGACAAAACCTATAATAGAATTGAGAAAAATCTGTCTTGAAAAGAAATGAAAAACAAAATTTTATAATATAATAAAACAATAAAAAACATATTGCAAAAAACCTTAAAGTGCCTGAACGACAGGCACTTTTTTTTGCACCTAAAAATAAAATATCGCTTATAAATTTTTGAATATCCACAAAAAAACTTCAAAATATGTCAAAAATAAGAGAAAGATTTAACAATCATACTATTTTGTAATACTATTTTGTCGCTTTTGTCTATTATCGCAAAATGCCATTGAACAGCTATTTTTAATGTGATAAAATATAGTTAGAAATATGAAAGGAGGGCAAATATGGAAAAGTATAATCCTTATGACAATTTCCTCAAAGTACTTGCCGATGCGGCACAGGCAATAGGCATGAAAGAGGAAGACTATGAGCTTATCAAGTACCCCGAAAGAGAACTTAAGGTCACTGTTCCCGTAAGAATGGACGATGGCAAGATAAAAGTCTTTGATGGATACAGAGTACAGCACAGCACCTCGAGAGGTCCCTGCAAGGGCGGTATAAGATATCATCAGGATGTCAATATCGATGAAGTAAAGGCTTTGGCTGCGTGGATGAGTTTTAAGTGTGCGGTAGTCAATATCCCTTACGGCGGAGCAAAGGGCGGCATAAAGGTCAATCCTTCGACATTGTCCAAAGGCGAACTAGAGAGATTGACGAGAAGATATACGGCAATGATTTTCCCTATTATCGGACCTGAAAAAGATATCCCTGCCCCTGATGTAGGCACAAATGCACAGGTAATGGATTGGATAATGGATACATATTCGATGACATCGGGATATACCGTGCACGGAGTGGTGACAGGCAAGTCGCTTGAAGTAGGCGGTTCGCTCGGAAGGCCTGAAGCTACCGGAAGAGGCATAATGATTGTGACAATGAAGATGCTCGAGAAGTGCGGCAAAAAGCCCGAGGATGTAAAGATAAGCATACAAGGCATGGGCAATGTAGGAGCTACGGCTGCAAAGCTTCTTGCCGAAAAAGGCTGCAAAATCGTGGCGGTGGCCGATGTGTCGGGTGGTTTGTATAATGAAGACGGATTGGATATACCCAAGATATATGCCTTCGTAAAAGCAAAAAATCTCTTAAAAGATTACAAAGACAAAGACGCAAAGCAAGTCACAAACAAAGAAGTGCTTACCGCACCTTGCGATATATTGATACCTGCGGCACTTGAAAATCAGATTACGGCAGAAATCGCAAAAGAAGTCAAATGCGGTATGGTGATAGAAGCAGCCAACGGACCTACTACCGTAGAAGCAGACGAAATTCTTGCCAAGCGAAACATTACCGTCTTGCCCGATATTTTGTCAAATGCGGGCGGTGTAGTAGTATCTTATTGCGAATGGGTGCAGAATCTCCAGTCGCTCACATGGGACGAGAACGATGTCAATACGACACTCTACAAAGTTATGTCCCGAGCTTTCGATGATGTCTATAATAAAGCCAAGGAAAATAATCTGAGTTATAGATTGTCAGCTTATGCGGTGGCGATAGAGAGGATTTGTACTGCGAAGAAGAAGCGTGGTCTCTTCCCTTGATAGGCGAACGCATATAGAGGCACATTTTTTGCCTTTGTTTGCGACACTCCTTCTCAGTCACATACATCAGTATGCTCCTGTCGCAGTCGGTCTGAAAAAGACAAAACCTGCACCCCTCTCTGCGTTCGCACAGAGTAGGTAATTTCTTGATATAATGAAAAATGCCACTCTTTTCGCTCACCACGACAAAATACCAATACTTTTGAAGTGTCAAAAGTATAAGGCAAGATGTCGGGTTCGCTTTATACCGACCAAACGAAATGGTGTATATCGTAGATATAACCATTTGTCGGTACTATCTTAATATGTAGAGAATATTAGAATACCACGACAAGATACCAATACTTTTGAGGAGTCAAAAGTATAAGGCAAGATGTCGGGTTCGCTCTATACCGACCAAACGAAATGGTGTATATCTTAGATTTACCATTTATCGGTACTATCTTTAAGGATAAATGCAAAAAATCGCATTGCAAAGATAAAGACTATTGTCCTTGCTATAAGGATAGAAAAACAATTTTTAAATAAAAAGCATAAAAAAATCGGCCTGTTTTCAGACCGATTTTTTTATTTACCCGATTAGGAATTAGATAATTTTCTTGAAGATTTCGATAGCACCTTCGCTGCCGAAAGCGATTGCCTTGCCTCTCTTGCAGAGATTGTCTTTAGAGTCATCGCTCTTCAATTCTTCATAAGCTTCTTTTGCATCGTCATCGTTTTCAAACCAGATGATTGTGATGGTTTCTGTTATCTTTGTATAAAGTGCACCTGTATAGCCGCTGACTGTAACATTTGTACCGATGTAGCCTTCTTCCTTAAACTTTTCGTCTACCTTGTCTTTGTCAGGTGTACAAGCTACGAATACTGATACGAGCATTACGGCAAGCACTATGATTGCAACAGAAAGAATAATTTTCTTTTTCATAAAAACCTCCTGAGTTCTTGTTGAGATAATTATATCATTGAAAAAAGCAAATTACAAGATTTTTACAATATTTTTTTATACAAAATTAAAAATAACTTAAACGAATATGTACATTTTGGTTTAAATATATGGATATAAAATTTGAAAAATGCTTTTTAGGGCTTTGCAATATATAATATGGTTTTTGTTTGGTTTTGTTTTCAGACAATTCTATTTTATATGCTTATACACAAAACGGATATTGTTTTTTGTGCCAAAAAACTCAGCTTTTTAGTTGTTTTGCTCAAAAATTTGTTAAAATTATGCCAAAGTCTATATTTTTGAGTGTCATATATTTGTTTTTGTCGACTTGATATGATATAATCTTTTTGCTGTTTTAGTATTAGATAAATTTAGTTTTGAAGGTGAAAGGCGTGCAAACTTTGTCAAAAATCATAAGCTTTATCAATGACAATATACTTTGGGGTATTCCTATGGTAATACTCATACTCGGTGTGGGTATTTATTTGACTGTTCGCAATAAGTTTATGCAGGTGACGAAGTTTCCTTATGCCGTAAAACATACTATCGGTTCGCTCGGAAAACAGCAAAAAGGCAAGAGCAAAGGTCTTTCGCAATTCGAAGCCTTTTCTACTGCTATCGCAGGCACCGTGGGTACGGGTAATATCGTAGGTGTCGCTACCGCTCTTGTTGCGGGCGGTCCGGGGGCGATTTTCTGGATGTGGGCTTCGGCTTTTGTGGGTATGTTTACCAATTATGCAGAAAATATCTTGGGTATTTATTATCGCAAAAAAAACAAGGACGGACATTTTGTCGGCGGTCCTATGTATTATATAGAAGAAGGTCTGGGCTGGAAATGGCTTGCCATTCTGTTTGCCGTCTTTTGCATGCTTGCGTCTTTCGGCATGAATATGGTTCAGGTCAATACAATCGCCACCACGCTTGACGGCGGTTTTTCCGTGCCTGATTGGGTCACGGGACTTATCGTAGCTGCTATTATCGCTCTTATCATCATCGGCGGTATAAAAAGAATAGGCAAGATTGCTTCAATGATTGTACCTTTTATGTGCTTGTCGTTTATCATTCTTGCACTTGTAATCATCTGTATGAATATCTCAAATGTGCCCAAGGCTTTTGCCATGATTTTTCAGAATGCTTTCAGCTTTAAGGCAGTGGGCGGCGGCGTACTCGGTTTTGCTTTTATGCGTGCTATGAGATACGGTCTTGCAAGAGGTATATTCTCAAATGAGGCAGGTCTAGGAAGTTCGGTTATCGCACATAGTGCTTCCTCTACCAAAGAACCCGTAAAACAAGGCCTTTGGGGTATTTTCGGAGTATTTTTGGATACTATGATTATCTGCACCCTTACGGCTTTGGTGCTTATCACATCGGGTGTATATGAGTTCGGCACAACCGTAGAAGGCGGAGCCGATTTGACTCAGACGGCTTTTTCTCAGAGTTTCGGCACTTTCGGTATGGTGGCTTTCAGCATAATTTTGCCTTTGTTTGCTTTTACGACAATACTCAGCTGGGCATATTACGGAGAGAAGTCCTTTGAATATATATTCGGCGGAAAATATGTCATAATATACAAAATCATTTATGTACTTCTTATTGTCGTAGGCTCTGTATCGAGCGTGACGCTTGTATGGGATTTGGCAGACCTATTCAATGGTCTTATGGCTATCCCCAACCTTATCGCTTTGTTTATCCTCGGCGGGGTAGTGACTCGTATCACTCGCAACTATTTTGACAGGAAAAACAAAAAGGATATAATGCCGATGCTTTCCGCTTATCCCGAGGAAAACGCAAAGTGCGTCAAAGACTATAAAGAGCACGGCGAAGAAGACGAAGAAGTACCTGAAGAAGAAAATTATCGTGAATAAAAAATAATTTACTTATATAAAGACGGCAAAATACAAAACCGTCTTTTTTTATGTTTTATTATAATTGTTAAAATGAGATTTTTTGTTGTGTGAGTTCAATAATTTTAACTATAAAATATTTAAAATATTCTTGGGATATTTTAATAAAACCCAAACCTAAAAAATATGTTTTTACAACTATTGAACAAAATCTCTATATGCGTTATAATATATATAATTATTTAAAAAATCGGCAAAAAGCTCGATAAAATATTGGCTTTATATACATTCATAAAAACAAAATATAAAGATAATAAATCAAAATAAAGTTTGTTGATTTCACAGCAAAAAATACTTTATAAGGGGCAAAAAATGAAGAAGTTTTTAGTACTCATTATCATACTTACGGCAGTGTTTGTGCCTATGTTTGCAATGAGCGGTTGCAGCGACAAGACTCCTGATATCATAGCCGACAACTATGAAAATGTCGCAAAAGACGGCAGCTTTGACAAGACAAAGGGAAATGCAGGAGAGAGTGTTGTCTTTGACTTTTCCAAAGAAGTGACGATAAACACTATCGTACTTAAAGAAAAGGATAATGCCGTCACATCTTTCAGACTCTATGCAGATGACAGCGATACTCCTTTTTACGGCAACGATTTTATAAGCGGATATAGATATTGCTCGTTTGAGACTATCACTCTTCAAAAGCTCAGAATTGAAGTTTTGACTTCTGACAAAGCTTGGGAGATTGAGGAAATCGAAGCATATCTTATCGAGTCGTCATTGAACTCTTCTGACGAATTCAGAATTATGTCCTATATTACGATAGATTCTTCATTCTATCTTGACGAAGGTTTTGACGAGAATCTTAAAGCCATAACTCAATTCAATCTCATCGGAAATATTTATCTTGACAAAGACGGAAATATCGTCTTCAAAGAAATTACGGCAGACGGCAAAACGTATGAGGGAAAAGAGGCTTTCAAGTTTGCTCTTGACAAAATCCGTGCTGTCAATCCTTCTGCAAAAGTAGTGGCTACCATTCTCGGCAATCAGGATTTTTATGGCGATAACCTTGATACAGAAGAGCGTCACAGCGAGGCTATGGATAAGCACTCCGACAAACTTATATCCAATATCCTCGGCATTATCGAGGAGTATGATTTGGACGGTGTATCTTTTGACTATGAGTATCCTCATAAATACAAATCATACAAAATCTACAAGGCTTTTTTAAAAGAGCTCAAGTCCTCTCTTCCTGAAGGAAAACTTCTTACGGCGGCTATTTCTTCGTGGCAGTTGGGAATAGGTATGTTTTCCAAAAAAGATTTGCAGGTACTCGACCAGATAGAGGTCATGGCTTATGACAGCTTTGACGAAAGAGGCAATCATTCTACTTTCTACAAATCGGCTTATGAGGTGCTTGACGGCTTCCGCTCCAAGGGCGTGGATATGAAAAAGATAAATCTCGGCATACCTTATTATTCCCGTCCTGTCGATGGTGCGACATTCTGGGGTAATTATGGAGATGTAGCCGACAAATTGTCGCCTTGGGAAAATTCTTATGTGCAGGAATATACAGACCTTGACGGCAAAAAATATCCTCCGCTCAGCAATTACTATAATGGCAGACAGCTTGTTTATGACAAGACTGCCTATGCAGTAGACAGCGGTGTAGGCGGCGAAATGATATGGCATATGGCTTGCGATTCAAAAGACAAGGATTTGTCGCTCACTCTGACTATTGCCAAGGCAGTAAGTTTGAGAGTAAAAGGCTGAAATAAAATACTTTAAACAACAAATACCCGCTGGCTTAGCGGGTACTTTGTTTGCATTTTTTGTCGCATACAATATTAATTATTAATTGTTTTCTGAGTTTTCGTCCTCGCTCAAGTTTTTGTCTTCTTCGGTGTCAAAAGGCATTTCTTTTGTTGTATTTTTGTTTGTTTTATTAAATGAAATATCAGTATCGGGCAGTATTGCAGTATCGCTTAATGAAGTGTTTGCAGCGGGCATAGTGCTTGCTCTTTTTTTAAGTATCTTGGGGAAGAATATCAAAAATACCGTTGTAGACAAAACTGCTGCTCCTATATCGGCTATCGGCTCGGCATAGAATACTGCGTGTGCTCCGAGTAGTTTTGGCAAAAGAAGTGTGGCTCCGAGATACAATACGAGTTTTCTCGTCAAAGACAATACTATCGCAAATTGCGGCTGTCCGAGTGCCGTCATTCCGTCTACGAATGCGTATTGGAAGGCAAGAGGTATAATGCCTATCATAAAAATTCTTATGCCCCATACGCTGTTTTCAGCAATTACAGGGTTGTCAGTAAACAAGCCCACAAAAGGCTTTGCCACCACAAATGACAAGCCAAACATTATTGTCGTAAATGCTACGCACATGCCGAGTATGCACTTTTCACCTTTCTTTATCAAATCGAGATTTCTAGCTCCGTAATTAAAACTTATCACAGGCTGACTTCCCGTGCTTATACCCATCATAGGCATTGTTATGATAGACAAAAATGCTTGCACTACGGTAAGCGAACTTATCCACATATCTGCGTTTTTTCCGCCGTATGCTTTAAGACAAATATTGCTTGCTATGATGATAATGCTGTCGGTAGCTACTATCAAAAACGGAGATATACCCATTTTGATTACTTTGAGCATAATCTTTATGTCGTATCCGCCAAATGACAATCTGCATTTTGTGCCTTTCAAAAATAAAAAGATTATTACAAACGCAAAGGATACGAATTGAGAAAGTATTGTCGCAAGTGCCGCTCCGGCAACACCCATTTTGAATGTGAATATAAACAAAGGGTCAAGGGCTATATTTGCTAACGCTCCGATGAGAGTAGTCGCCATGCCTATGCCCGAATATCCTTGTGCTATTATGAATTGATTGAGACCTACCGATACCACGCTGAAAAGCGTGCCTGCCGTATAGATGAGAAGATATTGTCTTGCATATTCATAAGTTGCGTTGCTTGCTCCGAATGTCATGAGCAAGGGCTTTGCAAATATGAATGTTATTGCCATTGCAATGACAGATAGTCCCACAAGCATCACGAGTGCGTTTGCCAAAATTTTCTTGGCTTTTTGCATATCGCCTTCCCCCATCGACATGGCAAAAAGCGGAGCACCGCCCAGACCTACAAGATATCCGAATGATGTAAGCAATGTGGCCATAGGTGCACATACTCCTAGTGCCGTCAATGCGATATCGCCCGTGCCTTCTATGTTGCCGACATACATTCTGTCCACAATAGAATACAATACGCTCACAAATTGTGCGAGCATAGCAGGCAAAGTAAGTTTTAGTACGGTCGAAAAGACCTTTTTGTTTGCTAAATCGAGTGCTTTCATTTCGGGTTATCCTTTCGCACACAATGATAGCAATGTTGTTATTTAAAGTCAAACAAAAAACAATATTGATTTTTATAAAATCATCTTTGCAGATAAATTAAAAATTTTATTGATTTTCTATACAAAAAATTGCCCGACAAGAGTATATCTTTCGGACAATTTTGTTTTGCTTTTTGTTTGGTTCAAACATTAATTAGTTTTTGGAGCGTTCTACCCATTCTTTTAGTTGAGCATCGCAGCTTTGAATGTCCGCCCCGTGCAAAGGCAAGCCTTCTTTCAAAATAGCATTGGGACAAATCGCCTTTATATCTCTTTCGCTTTTGCCCATCTTGCTGCCTTCGTTGGTGCAGAAGGGAAGTATTGTTTTGCCCTCAAATCTGTATTTTTCCAAGAATGCAAACACAGCCACAGGCATTGTTCCGCAATAGTTGGGATATCCTAGATAAATCGTGTCATACTTGTCGATATCTTCAAGATATTGTTTTAGTTCAGGGCGTACCCCTTCGAGATAATCTTTTTTTGCTTCTGCCACACATTCACGATAATCGTTTGAGTACTCTTTTTTCTGTGCTATCTCAAACAAGTCTCCGCCTACGATTTTATGCAATTTTTTTGCCGCTACCTGAGTGTTGCCTTCTTTTAATTCTATTATGTCGCCGTTGACATAGTTGTATCCTTTTCGGGAAAAATATGCTATAAGTACTGCCATATTCATGCCTCCTTTTTTTGCCATAAATCTTTGCTTTTTTATTATATCATAAAAAATCCTTTCTTTTGAATTACGCAATAGAATTTAATTATATTTTACTTTATGAGATAAAATACGATAAATAGTTTTGTAATGATTTTATTTTTACTTTTTATTTTAGTGAAAATCACTGAAAATGTTTTGTAGGTTTCTATGCTTATCCGATATATCGCATTTTGCTTGTCAATTTTTATATCTTTGCAAAAACGGCAATTTTTGGGTAATAATTACATACAATATACCTTGACAAACAGTTCTTTTGTCAATATAATTTAGATACCATATTCTCGGCTCTGTTTTGAATTGCGTTTTGATAAAAGGCAAAATATTACGGGGCTGTACCGGATTCGATGGGGAAGGGAGTAGGGTATAAGCACGCAGAAGGCTCGGCTTCTTAAAAACGGAAACTTAAAATTAAACGCAAATAACAACAAACAAATGGCTTTTGCTGCTTAATTAGCAAGCCTGTCGACCTGAGAATCCACGGCTCAGATCTCGGCATCAACCAGTGGACCCGGACTAAGTGCACACGCCTTTAACGCTTAGTGCCACCAAAGGCTTGCCAAACCGCTCTTCGTGAATAGAGAGCATAAGGGACAAATAAATGTTCAATAAGCGTGTAGAAAGTGCCTTCCAAACTTTTTCAGACAGGGGTTCGACTCCCCTCAGCTCCACCACACGATACCCAGTCGAACTTTTTTGTCAATGACAAAGAGTTCTGGCTGGTTTTTTCTTTGTCTGATATTAGTAGATAATAAGCAATTTATTGCGTTTAATTACTCCGAAAATTGACATTTATATCGATTTTCGCTAATAATTGACCTTTGCTTTTTAAAATTATGGTGATTTTAATGAACAATAAATATGTTTGTTTGCGCCAAATACTCCTGTTAAACTATAAATTCAGTTTTTATCTTATTTTAGTCAGAAACTAAAATCTCCTTTATAGCAAAAAGTTATCGTCCAAAGTTTCATGGGCACATTAATACTTTAATTTGATTATAGACATATAATATATCTTGAATAGAATCGATGAATACAATTGTTTCTGCCATACATTTACTTTTTTAACACTTATTTAATTACTTACAATTTTTTGACCTTATCTTTAATAAAGCGAAGATGTCACTTTATTTTTACCATTAAGAATTTTATTTTATGAGTAAAAATAATATAACTTCATTGAAAATAAAATTTAGATATGCTATAATGTTATAAATATAATATTGAAGATGCACTAAGAGAATTGATAGACAAAAAAAGATTTATTTACTTAGACTTAAACATTATGGATTAAATTAAAATTTAAAGCAAAATAAATAGAGTATTGGGGTAGAACATTAATTAATTATGGTATATGATTTAACTACTCAAAAATTCAGAAATTTGAATAAGTCAAATATTAGTACCGATTTTATAAGCGGAATAATTTTCCTTGAAAAAGAAGCTTTAGAAATATTAAAAGAACATTTTTTGATTTGTGGATATGTAATAATCAATAAATATTCAGGAGTTATTTTCCCAATCGATATACGTGAGGATGGCATTACAATTTTTGAAAATGTATATAACTGTTTTTGCGAAGATTTGAAGAAACAGTTAGAAAATTTTGTACTTTACACGAAACCAGATTTAATGTTTACAAAATTTTTTATTGAATGGCAGATTGAAGGTAAGATTGAATGTTTCTCCAATAATGGTTCTTTAATAAGGTTAAGTAAAATGTGCGTGGAATCTAACAAGTTAATAAAATTGTTAATTAAATCTGATTGTCATTTAATTTGTCCTGAAACATATCAAGAGTTATGTGATACAACAAAAAAGTTAAAAAATATTTTTAATTTTACTGTATATGACAAAGATTATAAGGATTCTTTTAAATATATAGTTGATGCCTTAATTAACAGTTATTATATTAAATTTAGCAAACTTGAAATTGAGCAAATTTATTATAGCATCTGTAAAATATGCAATAATACATTAATGGAGGAAAAGTAATGTCTGCGGCGGGAATAGGCACGCCTTATTGGTATGAATGGGAAATAGGGCTTTTTAAATGTGTTGAAATGTTATGGAATAAGGATATAAAAAGTGTTATATTTCAAGCATCAAAGTTTGATTCTATTGATGACGTGGTGGTAAATTATAATAATGGTAGTACTTTAAATATCCAAGTTAAACATACGGACGTAGATAATAATTTCACCTTCTCTACATTGTTGGGTGGGCAAGAATCAATGCTTGTAAAATGGGCGAAAGATTGGCAAAAAAATAAAGATAATCATGATATTAAAGAAATAAATATTGTAACAAATAAACGTTTTGGTCAAAATAAATCAAAGGGAATTTGTTCGTTTAATTCGTTTGTAAAAAAAGTTTTGCCTGTTTGGAAAAAAGATCCTGCTTTTGTTGCTAAATCAGATGGGGAAAATAAAGCGATAAATCTTATAAAATCTAAATTGTCATTTTTAGGTGACGATTTATATAATTTTATCAAAATTTTAAACTTTACAGAATCAAAAAACAAAAATGATTTGGAGGAGGAATTTAATAAACTTTTATCTAAAGTATTAGGTACTACTAATCCCATTATAATTTCTGCGGTCGCAAATAATTTATATGCGTCTTTAAGAATATGGACAACGTCGTCACGGGAAAAAGAAGAAGTAAATAGAGAAGACGTTTATAAGGCTATTTGTGCTAATCAAATTAATAATACGGAGATACCTGATTTTAGTTCATTATACCCCGAAAAACCGATTTTCCCGTCGAGAGAGATATTTAAGGACGAATTTTTAAAACATATTAAAAATACAAAAAGCAAAATAATTTTTCTAAAAGGCTTGCCTGGTTCTGGAAAAACTAATTTTGTCAGTTATTTATCTCAATTAAAAGATTCTATAATTGATTTTAATTTTTACACTTACATACCTGTTAAGCGTAGCGAAATGTTTTTTAGTGATGATGCAGGTTATTATTCTGGAGCATATTTGTGGCGCTGTCTTCTACACCAACTTAAAAACAAGTTTGAAAATCTAAAACTTTTATACGAATTACAGTTCCCACTAACATACGGATATATGAATATACAAGAAATGAGAGAAACTGTTCTTAAATACTTGGGGATATATGCTGAAAAACAAAATAGGACTTGTTTTGTGTTCATTGATGGGTTGGATCATGCTGCTCGCTCAAGGGAAACGGCAAGCCAAACATTCTTGGCTCAATTACCGACTCCTGAACAAATTTCGGGCAATGTAAAATTTGTTTTAGTCGGACAACCGTTAAATGATAAATATCCGAATTGGTTAGATAATGGAAATTGTCTATTGGATGTTGTAAACTTACCATCTTTAACAGAAGAAGATGTTGCAATGTTATTAACAAATACAAATGTACGACTTCCAGAAATAGATCTAAATAATTTATCGAGGAAAATTGTTGAAGTCGTAGGAAATAATGCTTTAAATATTTTATTTGCGATAGAGGAATTAAAGGGGAAAGAATACGATTTTGATAAACTTATCGATGAATTACATGATAAAAATTTAAACTGTGAAATTTCGAAATATTACGAATGGATTTTAAATTCGTGTAATAGAGATTTATTACAGATAAAGATTCTGACTATTTTTTCTTTTATAACACAAAAAATTCAGGCAAGAGATATTGCAACACTTTGCTCGTGTACAGAATTGGAAGTGGTATACACATTAAATAGTTTGTATCCGTTAATTCAAAATGAGGATAGATTATACTTTGTATTCCACAATGATGTAAGATTATATTTTAAAAGTAAAGTAAAGCAAAATAGCTGTTTCGCTTCAATTATTGCCTTGTTTAAACGAAAAATTGATTCAAATGAAAATCTTTTCTATTTAAAATACGCATTTTTATTCGATGCGTGTTATGAATTGAATGATGAAAGTATTTTTGAAGTTTTTTCACCGGAATATATAATAAAGTCTGTGCTTTATAATGTGCCAATAGTAAAGCTTGCAGAAGAATTTATGCTTGTTTTTGAGTTGGTTTATAAAAAACAATTAAAAGATAAATTAGTTGAGTTAAGCCTTTGTTTTAACACATTATTTCAATACGTTAATTGTTCTAAGTATAATGATGTAATAGAAGAAAAATTTGTAGATTATTCGCACGAATTGGTTAGATCTGAGAAATATTGTTTGAATCCTGAACTTGAATTTAATCATATAATAGGAGATGTATTATTCTTAACTCAATTAAATTTACACGAAAGAGCAAGAGCAATATTTAATGAGTATTTAGATAAATTAAATATAGATTGGCTCGCAAGTATGTTCAACGGTTTAAATAAGAGAGCTATATTGCAAAAGTTTGGATATGTATGTAGGTTTTACAATGCTACCTATATTCAAGATACGCTACTTAAGTCAACTAGTGGCTATATTGACTTTGTCTCAGGATGGATTGAAGCATCTAAAGAGTTTACGAATACTGACGATTTGAATCTTACTTTTTTATTTTCAAAATATTATGAAAAAGATTTATTTGATTATATAAAATCAACGGCATCTAAACTTGATTTAAAAGCATTGAAGGAAATAAGTCATAATATTCAAAAAAGTAACAGTTCAATCTTAATTTTGATTGAAATAGGGTGTGCTCTAATTATCAAAGGTGAAATTGATAGAACTTTAATAGATTTAATAATAAAAAGAAAAAATGAATTAAAGACTGAGGGCTTGCTTGAGTTTAAATACGATAAAATACTTTATTGTGTTAAATTATATTTTTGTATATTTTCTCAAATAAGCGATGAAGATAAAAATAAGCTTTTTAATTTATATCAAGAGATTCTTACTGCAAACAATATAAAGCTAGGAGATAGAGGATTTTCTCCAGCTATTGCTCAATTTGAAATTGCAAAAGACATCTTTGAAGCATTTTACAAATTAAAACCAACTAAAAACACGGTCGAGCGTCTCTATGATTTAGCTTATTTTTCTGAAAAGTATGGTGCAGGCTCAATTCATGACAGTAATTCTTATGCTGTGATGTCTTTTTTGAATATGGTTATTTTTAAATTGTATGAATTGCAAAATAATCAAAAATATTTTAATGATGCCTGTAATAGATTACTTCCTTTGTATATAGGAATAAAACCCAAGTTTAAAGCAGAGTTTCTTCCACTATTCTCTACTTCAAAGGAAACAAAATATTTATTATCAATTGCTAATTTTTGGACGAGTGAAAATGGATATGTTTGGCAAGAACCATATTCTGAAGTCGAAACGATTTGCAACGCTATTATCAGAGAGTTAATGAAGGTTGGCTTAACGGATGAAGCAAATAGAATTGATAAAATCAAAAAGATGAAAATCGTGGGATATGTCGGTCATAAAGATTATTCATTATATGATGTTTTTGACTGGTTTGATTGTATGCCTGCAAGTGATGAAAAATTCAAATTAGGTATTGAATTGCTTTCCATATCAGATGTGGCAAGCAATATAGGAGACAATAGAGCCTCAAGTAGCGTGGTAGAGTCTCTTTTTAAATTAGCGTTTGAGTTAGGCATAAAGTATGTTGACGCTCTATTTGATTTAAAAAATATACCGGATGGATTTTATTCATGGAGGTATTATTTGCTTACAGAATTAGATGCTTCATTAGAATATATTGCTTACACTGATGATGAGTTGCTTGAAATACACAAGCTATTAAACTCGTGGATTAACATTCAAATTGAAAGAGGAAAAACATTTGGAAATAATTATTTGGATTTATTAGCATCATTTAATAATTCCATTGCTAAAAAACTAAATAATCCTAAATTAAGATTAGCGTTTTTAAATAAATATCCCACACCAAAACATGAAGAGAGTTATTATAATAATGTATTCAACAAAAAGAAAAATAATATAGAATTTGAGAACGTCATAATGGAAACAGTTAGTGCGCATGGTTTATCAGAAAAGGCTTTTGATTTAATTAAACAATATATTGTGATTGATGATCCGTATGCCTATAATTTTTTGGCAAAAATTGGTCAGAAAATGTGTAATAAAGATAAAAGGATATATGTTAATGAAATTATTATCCCGTATGTTATCAATAAGAACAAATTCGGTTTTTCGGGTAATGGTATTAAAAGCTTGGTTGATGAATACAGAAATGAAATTAGTATAGATAGTTACTTTGAGCTATTACGTCATTCCATTAAGAGATTGCAGAATAACGATACAGATTATTATTTTAGTGTAAATGACGATATAAATATTTTAGTGTTAAATTTTATAAAAACAAATAAAACTGTCGATTTCAAAACGGTTTTAAAAGAAAAGATGGAGACACACCGTTTGTGGATAACGTCTTGCGGACTTTTAACATTTAATAATTATATTGTGAATTTTGACCCTTTTATAAATTCACTTGCTGATTTTAATAAAAAATATTTAGGGAAATGATTAAATTTAATAACTTATTATTAAGTAATGATATCGTGTTCGGGAATTAAACAAATGGGTTCATTTGTGCTTAGTAGTATTATATGATTTTCTTTTGGAGTTAAATTAGGAAATGAAATTGATAATAAAAAGAAGTTTTTTGCCCACTAAATACATACGATAATAATGCGAAGCAATAATAAGTGATAAGTTATTTTTATATGGTTTTGAGGTTAAAATGGCTCTCCGAAATTTGCCGTTTCCGTCTAGCTATGGTAGCATAGTCCTCACAGAAGTCAACGGTCGCAAAATCGTTGCAGAATAAAAAAATAATAAAGTTTATATGCCGGGTAAGGAATTTTCCTTACTCGGCTTTTTGCTGCCCATTAAAAGTATTAAGAAGTAAAGTATAACGATTTTGGCTTTGTTCCGTTGACTTTTGCTGACTGCACTTGCAAGTTATAGAGTTTTTATCGTCCTATGCGCCTTCGCTTTTTTTGCCGAAAACGGCAAAAATTTCGGAGGTAAAGAAAATGAAAAACAACAGAAAAGGTTATGAAGTATTTGAGGAAATAATCTCTCCCGACAATGTTATGCG
>CALWKW010000008.1 GCA_944381365.1 uncultured Christensenellaceae bacterium
TTTGTATGCTTTTCATCATACCTAAGTATATATACTCGTCATATATATACCCTACTATGCAGTTGTCAATGTGCAAATTTGTTCGGTTAGACCGAAGTTGGTGGGCTCAAGTGGACTCGAACCACCGACCTCACGCTTATCAGGCGTGTGCTCTAACCAGCTGAGCTATGAGCCCATTAGTGGTGGAGATAAAGAGAGTCGAACTCTTGACCTCCTGCTTGCAAGGCAGGCGCTCTAGCCAACTGAGCTATACCCCCACGAATGGTATTTAGTTTTGCTGTCTTCTCAAACAGCCTTTATATAATATCATTAAAGAATTTAGATGTCAACAATTTTTTCAATATTTTTTAATTTTTTTTGTCGACTTCAAAAATCGCTTTAATCTACCCCAAAAACAGGCATTTTTTGTTTGTTTTGCTCGGTTTTGAGGGAATGTGCTACTAATATATCAAATATTTTTTACCTTGTCAAGACTTTTTTGCTATTAAGAAAATAAACTTCTCTTTTTATTTTATCTTATAATAATTGGACATAACAACACTTATTTGCTTAAATCCATTCTCTATTTTTAAAAACCTTTATACCGACTTTACTTTTATAGATAAAGTAATAAATCGATCTTCAATAAAAATTGCCACAGTAAATGCGGCAACCTTTTTTTTATACTATTTAATATATTATATCAATATTATATAATATAATTTATGTCTTGCAAAAAATGCTATCAAAGAAGCTTTTTCTTTTTGAGATAAAGTGCTAATGCCAAAGATATAATTGACGAACCGCCGAGTACTCCCAAAAATCCCCATACGCTTCCTTGACCGGGGACCCATGTATTCATACCAAACAACGATGCTATCAATGTAGGTATCGAAATAACCAATGTGATTGATGTCAATATCTTCATGACGATATTGAGGTTGTTGGAAATAACTGACGCATAAGCATCCATTGTACCCGACAAAATGTCTCTGTATATCGAACACATTTCCATAGCTTGTTTTGTATCGACAGCTACATCCTCGAGAAGGTCGGTGTCATCTGAATAGCTTTTTAGGATATTGTTTGTATTCGCCTTGCTTTGGAGCAATCTTGAAATAACAGCATCATTACCCGTAAGAGATGTAGAAAAATATACTAGTGAATTTTCAAGGTCGAGCATCTGAATAAGCTCTTTATTCCTAGTGGATTTATGAAGCTCGTTTTGTATTCTTTGAGACGCTTTGTCTATCTGTTTGAGGTAAGCCAAAAACTTTGATGCGATATTGTTGAGAATCTGGAACAAGAATCTTGTCTTTTTGAAAGTAGCAAACCCCTTTACTCTGTTGCGAACAAAGTCTCTTGTGATAGCTGTATCTTTAAGCGAAACGGTAATAAACAAATCTTTTTTGATTACCGCACCGAGAGGGATAGTAAAGTATGAATAATAATCTACTCCTTCTTCGATGACAGGAATATCCACAAGTACGAGTGTATAATCGTCTTCCATTTCCACACGGGATCTTTCTTCGTCATCCAACGGAGTCTTGAGTACTTCGTCCTCTATACCGCTCATCTTGGATATGAAAGCGACCTCTTTATCGCTGGGGTTTGTAAGATTTATCCAACAATCTTTTGGGTCAAAGGCCTCGTCCATATAGACGCTTTCTTCTATTTGTATAAGCTTATTGTCTTGTGCATCAGTCTTATAAATCTCTATCATAAGCCATACCTCCTTTGCCCGAATATTTTCATTTTAATTGTATGCTAAAAAACCATAGTTGTCTAGCGATTAAAGTCAAAAAATAGTTTCGAGCAAGCTTTTTTAGAAAAAAGCGGGTATATTTTCTAAAAAATCGGCGTTAAGAGAGAGAATATTCCTTCAATTTTTGCATTACTTCTTTGAGATAACTTATACTTTCTTTGGACATAGCCGTAGTATAATTTGCCGAATACAAGCTTTTATATACGATTTTTGCAAGGCTTTTGTTGGGTTTTTGAGAAATAAACTCCTCTACACCCCTTGCAAGTTCATATACGCTGTCTTCTGAATGGTTTTTTTGAACTATTTCCATATCGCTTGTGTTGTTATATCCAAACTTGACTATTTCTTGTACACTATGCTTTAAAGCAAAAAGAAACTTGGATTTATTTCTCGATTCTCTGTTGCGATAAACAGCACTTATAAAATTTATGCCTGTATAAAGTAGTCCCCATGCTACTGCCAATCCCAAAGACACAAAAGAGATATGCGACAAATAATATCCGCTCATTGCCATAACAACTGCCACGACAATAAGATGAACAATTCCCGCAATCCAGATAATATTTTTGGGACTTTTTACTCTGTAATTCTCAAAGATTGTGCAGATTTCCTGCATAGAGATATCTTTGCCTTCCAAACTTTTCAATACTTTTCTGAATCTGAAAGGAAAAGCATTGCACACTTTTTTATTGAACAAAAACAAATTGATTGAAGATACATAACAATTCTTTTTCAAAAATTTTTTAAGCTTTTTGTTTGCCTTTGAAAATGTGCTTTTTGAATCGATAGCTATGAGCTGTAAAATTGTAATTATTACAGGCACGACAGCTACCAACAAAGCGATTTGCCAAGCAGACCAATCGCTTATTATATTCACAAATTTATCGAAAACAACTTTTAAAAATGCCATTTTAAGCCTCCTGAAAATATGTAAACAGCTTTATCAGGGATTGTTGACATTAATATATTTTTTAATCAATTTATAAAATATTTTTATACCAATATCGAATGTTTGATTAATATTATTGATAAATATAATTAATTATTAAATAAATAAGTAAAAAATATCCGAGCGGTTTTGTTTTGCTCGGATATAATTGGATATAATGAATTTTTGTTTTTATATTATAGCTCAATTTTGATTTAAAGCTCTATTGTGATATTTTGTCCAAGTACATAAATCACTTTTTTATCGACTTTGACATTCATACACTCTTCTATTGCCATAGCATACAAGTCTAGCTGTTTGCGATATCTTTTGATTATTTCTTCTTTTTTCTTTTTTGAAAACTTGAAGTCTACGAGTACATTTTCTCCGCCCTTGCCTTGTCCGTTGATAAACAAATCGACAGTTCCTTGCAAAAGCACTTTATCCTCTACTTTGCCGCCCACAATCTCATTGTTTGGGATATTGAGCATAAATTGTTTTTCTCTGTAATGAGGATATTTAGCGGCTTTAGAAATCACTTCATTTTTAAGACATTCAAGCACCGATTCTGGCTTTATGAGCTTTCTCTGCTCATTTGTGATAAGCTGTTTTTCAAGCATATAATCAAGCTGATTTTGAACATCCTTTATGGTATAGCAATCAAAATCTATACATTCCATCACCCTGTGATAAGCTATACCTTCGTCAGCAAAAAGTCTCAAATCGTCATCGATTTCCGTATTATCCTTTATCTCGTCAGCTAAATCTTCGATATAATTTTTTATGTTTATTACATCAAAAGTCTTCTTTGGATTATGCTTTTCATAATCCATATTGTTTACTGCCGTGACGGTATATTTGACGGGAGTCTTTGTTGCCTCTATATCCTTATATTCTTTGTCAAAATAATCCAAAAACAAATCCAAAGTCTTTTTGTCGGGCGACTTTCTGATGAGGTCATGCACTTCACTTTGTATATCGCATACCTCGTCTTCCTCTATATCAAAGGTGTATTTTTTTCTGAAGTCTTCGTTTTGCACTGCGATATTATTGAGCCAGCCCCATATACTCTTGGGATTTTTGATAGGCTTGTCCGCAAAAACATCAGAAGTGGTCGCTGTCACATAAAGTCTGTTTCTTGCTCTTGTGACCGCCACATAAAACAGCCTCATATATTCTTCGACAAATTCTTTTATCTTGATATCCTTAAGAAGCGACATTTGAATGCTGTTGTCATAACTTCTGTCTTCTGCATTGATATTCTTTATGGCTACGCCAAAATTTTTGTCGCACATTACAAGCGAATGAGTGGCGTCTATAGTATTGACTTGCTTTGCACTATCCACAAGAAAGACTATCGGATATTCAAGACCTTTTGATGCGTGTATGGTGCTTGTCTTCACATAATCGCCCTGAAGCCCAACTTCTCCCGATACTTTTCCAAAATCCTCTACATCTTCTACTGCATTGGCAAATTTAGATACAGACGAATTGTAGGCTTTTTCTTCGAGCATTCCCACAAATTGTTCAAGTCCCATAAATTCTGTCTTGCCGGTGTCAAAAGTGTTGAGATAAGTCTCGTAATCAAAATCGATTATGATTCGTCTTAAAAGCTGGCTTACGCTCATAAAGCCGCTTGCAAATCTATACTTGGACAACATATTGAAAAACTCTTTTAATTTTTTTGCAATGTCGTCATTTTTTTCGTCTTTATATTTTAATACGGCATTATAAAAGAATTTTTCGTCTTTGTATGCTTTTTTTATGGTAGCCATATCGCTGTATAACAACTTGCCAAAAATTTTGCTCGTAAGTATTGCTACCAAAGGGATATCGTTGTGATGATTGTCAAGCACTTTTATAAAGTCAACAAAAAGCTCGATACTCGGATTGGATTTTTCATTGACTATATTGCTGCCGTCCACAGGGATACCAACAGATTTCAATACTTCTACGATTTTTTCTACACCCTCGCTTCTTTTGGAGCATAAAATAGCAATATCGCCAAACTTGACATCTTTGAATTCCATCTCCCCGTCTGAATTCTTTGTCTGGATCTTGCAATTTCTGACAAGATTCAATATCTCTTTGGCTATGTATATGCCCTCTTCGTATTCGCTTTTTGACTGATTGAGCATGCTGTCTTTGACGCTGTAAATTTTGTCTTCGTCCAAAGGAATTGATAATTCTTCTTTGCTTTTTGAAAAAGTGGCTATTCTGATAGGTTGGTCTGTCTGTTCTGTATATTTTGTATTGCCAAGACTTAGCCTGCTTTCTTTTCTATAATCTATACCGCCTGTCTTCTTTGTCATGATTACATCGAAAATATCATTGACAAAATCAATTACTTCTTTGCATGAACGATAATTGCTGTTTAGACTAAAGGGCCTTCCTGATGCCAAATCGCTTTGATAACATCTGTATTTGCCCAAAAAGATTTCGGGATCAGTCATTCTGAACTGATAAATACTTTGTTTTACATCCCCGACCATAAAAAGATTTTTTCCGTTTGACAATCTGGTGATAATATATTCCTGTACCGCATTGATATCCTGATACTCGTCCACGCAAATATAGTCATATCTGCCGCTTAATTCTTTTGCTATTTCATCGTTTTGCAAAAGTTTTACGGCATAATATTCAAGGTCGGCAAAATCCAGCTTGTTGTCTTTTTTCTTTAGCTTTGAATATTCTTTTGATACTGCTTTGACGATGTCCGCAAGCCTTTTGAGATATACAGAATTTTTTTCACATAGACTTTGAATTTCTTCATAGCCCATACTGAGCTTTGACGATAAAGTATTGACAAAATCTTTGTATCTGTCATTAAAATTCTTATACTCTGCCGCAATCTCTTTGTCAAAATCGTCTTTTTTAGCCGAAGGTACTCTGGGGAAATCCAAAGGAGCAAACTTTATTATACGGCATAAATCCTCAAAATCTTTTGCATTGAAAATATTTTGCAAAAAGTCAAGCGAGCCTTGTATATGCTCCACTCTTTTTTGCATATCGTATTCTTTATAATAATCTTGTTTTTTATTGCCTTCTGTCAAAAAGTCAACGCATGTGTCCTTTACTTTTGCGGCAAAGTCTTTTGCAAGAGGAGTAGCGGAAAACTCTTTGTCATAACTGTCAAAAAAAGTCTTCTCCAGATACAAATCTCTGTCAAGCTGGGATTCGATAAAAGCATAAATTTTTTCGATTGTGCTGCAAAATTCTCTTTCTCCTCTAAAGTAGCTTATGAGTATATCTATCTCGGGGTCGTATTTTGATTTGTACTGTTTTAAGACATTGGTCAAGGCTTTTTTGAAAAGCACTTGTCTTTCGCTGTCATCCACTATACTGAATGATGCGTCTATATCCAAAAAGTCAAAGTTTGTCTTTATAAGATTGCTGCAAAAAGCATGCAATGTGGATATCTCGGCAAGAGGCAAATCTTCAATCTGCTCTCTCAAATATTCGTTTGGACACACACCGCTGTTTATGAGTTTTACAAGCTCATTGTTTATCTTGCTTTTCAATTCAGCCGCTACGGACTCATTGAAAGTGACGGTGACTATGCGTCTTATTTTTACGGGAGCTCTGCCTTTTTCTTTGTTCCCTACCACAATACGCATAAGTCTTTCGAGCATAACGGCAGTCTTTCCGCTGCCTGCCGAAGCGGACACCAAAGTATTGTTGTCAATACTGTTGATAACATTTATCTGTTCGTCTGTCCACTCGATTTTTGACATATCAATCTCCTATTATTTCCTTGAATTCCTGCTCTTTTATGTCTTTTACTTTTCTAACTTTTAATATAGACCTGTCACATACATTGCGATAGTTGCAATAAGCACAGACTTTTATATCGTCATCTTTAGGATCTATCGCAAGAGGCGACTTTGCTATATATCCCTCTTCTAATTCTTTTGCCGCTTTTGATGTGAGTTTTATCACATAATCGCAAGTCTTTTTGAATTGCTCTGTGCTCAAAGCATAACCGCTTTTTTGAGCTTCCAATGACGCATTGTCTTTGGTGACTTTTCTTTTTATCGGATAGACAAGACTTGAAAAATTGCCGCCAGATTCAAAGCCCTTATCCAAGTCGTTGACAAGATTTTCATCGCTGTTGACAAAGCCTTTGTGCATAAATCTTTTTTCAAAGTCATCTCCGCCCTTTACGAATCTGTTGTTCATCAAAAGATAAAAGACGCCTTGAGGAGTAAGGCACTCGTTGTTCAAAAGTGCGTTGAGATAAACAAAAAGCTGTATTCTGTCCCCGTAAATTATATTGGACGGAGCAAAATCTATGTTGTACTTAGACTTATAATCTATGACGATTGCTCTGTCTTTGTATCTGTCTATTCTGTCGATGACACCCACAAAAGACAACTTTCTGTATCCGTTGTCTATCTCCATACCTTTTAATCCGCCACGGCTCGTATTGCCGAAATAAGCTTCCAGCTTATAAGGCCTGAATTTTGTCATCTGCATATTCGCCACAAGGTTTTTGACTACATACACCGCTTGAGAGGAAAGCTGAACAAACATAAGAGTTTGGTTTTCGTCCTCAAGCAAAAACTTATAATCGTCATTTTCCTTTACCGATTGCAAAAACAATTCGGGCACGATTTTTTCTATCTCCGCTATGCTTTTATCTGCACAATCGGGAAGCGAAAAATATTTTTCCAGCGTTGCGTGCAAAAGTATGCCTGTATCTTTTACTTCGAGTCCGTTTATTTCTCTTGTCTTGAGTCCCAAGACATTCTCATTAAAATGCAAGAACGGACACTTAAAATATTTTTCAAACTGGCTGACAGAAGTATGATTGCCCTTGAACATTATGTCTTTGTCTTTTGTAAGCTCGTCTTCTTCTGTATCTCCAGCCAAAAGATTGTCCACATAAGTTTTTCCATACTTTTTCACTGATATATCATAAAGTATATCTATCGTCTTGGCGAAAGTATCCGAGACTTCCACTGCTCCTTGAGAAAAGAGCTTGGACAATGCAAGAAGCTCTTGAAGCACATTGCCTCTTGAGGATATATATCTTATGTATTTATCTATATCCCAAGTCTGGTTTGGCTCGTCAATAGGCAAAGGCTTTGTATCAAAAAGATTGCAAATATAATTGAGAGTATTGCTCGGCAAAAGCTCTGCTCCAGAAACACTTGTCGAAGGATAACTTATGACGAGTTTTTTCTTTGCTCTTGTCAAAAGCATCAAAACATTGAGTCTTTCCAAAGCGTTTCTTCTTCTGCAATCGGGCTGAACATCTATTCCCATTCTTGACCAAGCCACATATTCTCTTTCGGCTACGATACCGTTGTCGCTGTGCTCGAGAGGAAATTTGCCGGAAGTAGCCCCAAGCACAAACATATAATCAATATCTTCGTATCTGCTCTGACTGCTCTCTCCGATAAAGACGCTGTCCACATAAAGCGGAATATTCGACATCTCCACGCTTTCGACTGCCGTCATAAAAATATTATAGAATTCTTCAAACTCCATTATATTGGAGCCAAGCATATTTTCGCATCTTTCCAAAAGAATATTGATTTTTTGAAGCGATTGCATGGTAATACCCGACAATTCTTCAAATCCGTTGTCTTGCTGTTTTTTTGCAAGCGTATCTATAAGAATATCCGCATCGATATTTTTAAGAAAATCTCTCACTGCTTTTACATAAGAGCTTACATCGCCTTTCAATTCTCTTAAAGGTTTTAATATATCTATCAATCTTTTTCTTATGCCCTCGGCAATGTTTCTGTCTTTTTCTTCTCCTATCGAAAAAGGCGACAAAAATCTCGTGTATTCTATGCCGTACTTAAGACAATAATTTTCAAAAATACAGATATCGTCATATTCAAAAAGCAATAGTATTTGTTTTGCAAGTTCATACATATCGCCGCTTTCAAAATTTCCGATTACCGCTTTTATAGCCGCACTTATGAGCTTTGTTATCGCCTGCTCCTTCAAAGGTTGTTTGATATCTGCATAAAAGGGAATGGAAAAATTGTCAAACACGCTTTTAATGTATGGAGTATAACCTGAAAAGTCACAGCATACTATTGCGATATCTTTGTATCTTGCTCCTTTCGTACGCACGATATCGTTGATTTGTCTGGCTACGGTCTTTACTTCCTGAGCAATGTCTTTGCAAACTATAATTTCCGTGCGATTGTCTCTTTTTGTATTGAATGAAGGTGCATAGCCGTACAATTCTTCATTGATAATCTTGGCATCTCCGACAAGTTTTTCTTCGCAATAGCTTATTTTCGCTTTTTGTCCTATCTCATCAGCAATCGATAAAATTCTGTCTTTTACTTCTTTGGGGAAAATATGCTTATTTTCGCCATTGCTGTCCACAAGACATATATAAGTATTCATGGAGTTTGTCATAATGGCTTTTATCGCCTCATACTCCACATTTGAAAAGGACATAAAGTCGGATATATAGATATTGCAATCGTTGAGACAGCCTTCATAAATCTTGTCCGTGAGAGCTTGCAATTTGCTTGTTCCGTCCGTATATCCTTTTTGCAAAAAATCTACATATTCTCTATATATTCTGACGATATCTTTTGTCTTGTTGGCTACTCTTACGGGAAGTTTTTCGGCAATATCAGCCATCCTTTTGACAGGAATATTGCTGTTGCGGATTTGCGAGATAGCGGCATACATATCGTTTGCAAAATTGACGCTGTTTGACGCATTGGCAAAACAAAGCAAATCCTTTTTGTTTTCTTCTATGACTTTTCTCAAAAGCATCACTTCGGATTGCTTGTCCAAGACTTTTTTGTCATTTTCCAAAAGCTTGTTTGCAAGTCTGACAAAAGAAGTGACTTCTATATCGAAGCTGCCTTTTATATTCAAAAATTCAAGCACGGCTTTTTGATATGACAATGAAAATCTGTCCGGCACAAAAACCAGATGCTTTTTTGTCTTGTCAAGGCTGTTTTTAAGTTTGTCTAGAATGGGAAAACTATCCAAAGTATTTGTCAGAATCAATTCTATCATAGTATTATTGTACCAAGATTTGACAATAATGGCAATATATTATTAAAATTTTTATTGCAATTCTAAATTAATATGCTATAATATATACATTATGAAAAAGAAATTTTTATTGTTAACAGTAGTAATCAGTCTTATAGTTCTTACGGTTTCTTTTGCGGGTTGTAGCGATGCTTTCAACGCAAACGATATCCGTGCTCTTATCGAGAACAACCTCGGCTGGCACAAACTAACAAAGACAGAAGTTGCCAGCTATGACGCATTTGACAAAGACGGCAAAAAAATCGGTGAATATACTATGTCCGTTGAGCTTATCAACAGAGAAGATGTCAAGATAAGTGCCATAAATTCTGACAATGACCAGACTCTCAAGCTTTTTACAGGCTATAAGTTTGTATCTTCTCTCACAATCGATGCCGATCCCGATTATGTTCAGATAGGCGAAAGCTATACGGGCTATAATCTCTCCCCTGTACTTTCTTATACAAGAAAAGTACAAAACGGAAAATCCACAGAGATTTTTACATCTTACGGAGATAAAAAAGCTCAGGCTACATTTATCATAGACGGCAAGAAGACGACAAGCGAAAGCAAGTATGCTACGAGCATTCACTGCGACAACACTTTCCTTTATCAATTCGCAAGAGCTACCGATATGTCCACTTCTCTTTCTGTGAACATTCCTTCTTATACCATTACTGAAGACCTCATTCAGGTATATAATCAGGCAATCAGCGTAGCTTATTCTTCAAACGCAAATATCACGCTTGACAAGACTTTTATTCTCAACAAAGAATTCAATGAAGTCACCACACCCAGCGGTGCTCCTAGCGGAGAAATAACAAGCGGCAACACTATCAACAGCGGTGCTTTGGAAAGCGGTGACAAGCCCACTTCGACAGAAGACGAAAGCGGCAATATTACCACCACATATCCTTATACCGAGACAGCAAGTATCCCTGTAAAGAAATGCACATTTACAGCAAGCAAAGACCTCAATATCAAAGCTTCTGTACAATGCTTTATTTCTACAAATCCTATCAAGAATGAGCTTGGCAAAGAAAATGCCTTTATCAATCGTGTAATCGTAATGATAAAAGAGGGCGACATAACATATAAGCTTACTTCTGTCGAATACAAATAAAAGATATAATCATTAAAAAATCTCGGCACCTAGATGGTGCCGTTTTTTATATTTTATATTTATTCATTTATTTATAAAAATCATATACAATAGATTTTTGTCATATACTACATCAAGGAGAATTATATGACAAAATTATATTTTGACAATCCTAAAGGTATCGTACTCATTGACGGAGTGAGAGCTCAAAATTGTTTTGCACTTGATAAATCAGATTTTTGTATTCAATACATACCTTTTGACAATGAATATAAGCCAATCACTTATGCTGTCGACAAAAGATTGATTTCTACTGACGAAGTTTTTATCATCAAACACTGCGGCTGCATTGTTTTAAAATTCTGCCCTAGAAAAAAATATGTATATGAAGACTGTTATTTTCAAAAAACATTGAAGATTGACGAGACAATCCACATTTTGAGCTGCAAGGCAGAAAGAGTTCACACCATTACATTAGAGACTCAAAATGAAATTTTTCACCTCCCTCTTTTTGCAAAAGCAAACAATATATCATTGAAAGGCTGCAAGATATCAGGAGGACAACTTATTCTCATAAAGGCAAATATAGGCAAAAAAACTTATGTCGCCGTAATTCATTATGATGACGATTATACTCTTGTAATGTCCTTTCTTTGCGATAAGACTTATATCGACAACGGCAAAATAGTCGCAGAAGATTTTCTTTATGATTGTCTTCAAAGAAAATGCGTAAGAGTTTTGAGATTTTCAGACAATGCTTTTATAGAAGAATCCCGACACTTTGAATATGATTGCTACATAAATTATCCTGACGAACTTATCCCCTATGTTTTGCTCGAAAGTATATGTGCAAAAGACGAAGATATGATACAAAGATATCTATCTGCCACCATAAGCGAAGACGACTTAAAAACCTTGTTAGGCGATTTTGTGGGTATTTGCGACTGCATCGAATATCGTCCTTATAGAGTCAATCTTATATACGCAGATTCAAGTGGCTTTTATACAAAAACTTTTGCTTTTGAAGTGTATGGCGGAAAAGTAAATTATGTGAATTGCGTGTAAAACTTATATATAAAATTGCATATTGTTTTAATTTTGTGATATACTAAACAAAAAAAACACGGAGTAAAACAATGTTTGAAACAATATTGATGATAGTCGCACTCTGTTTCTTTCCTCTTTTGATTTGGATGGTAGCAGCAAGCATCTCAGTGCGTACTACATTTAATAAATACAATCAAGTACCCGCAGAATGCGGTATGACGGCCAGAGAAGCCGCAAGAAAGATTTTGGATGCCAACGGACTTTTAAATGTTCAGATAGCAGGATGCGGCGGTACTCTTACCGACCACTATGACCCTAGAAACAATACCGTATATCTGTCTCAAGCTACTATGAACAGTAGCTCTCTTGCCGCAATAGGTGTCGCAGCCCACGAAGTAGGACATGCCATTCAGCACGCAGAAGAATACGGACCTATAAAGTTGAGATCTGCTCTCGTGCCTGTGGTCAACTTTACTTCAAGATTAATCACTCCTTTGCTTTTGATAGGATTGATATTTGAATTCTTAGCATATTCGGTAAGCATCAACATTTCTGCGATATTCTATATGGCAGCACTTATATGTTATATCGCTTATGCCCTGTTTACTTTTATTACTTTGCCTTGCGAATACAACGCAAGCAAAAGAGCAAAAGACCAACTTGAAGAATGCGGAATTTTAAATTCACAAGAGATTGCCGCTACAAAAAAAGTCTTGAGCAGTGCCGCAAAGACATATCTTATATCATTCTTGATATCTTTGGCACAAGTGGCGAGAATACTTTTGATGCTGCTAAGAACAAGGCGACACGATTAATTTGTTTAAATTAAAAAAAGATGCACTTTTTGTGCATCTTTTTTATTGTCTTTTATTCGGGTTTTATTTCTACTTTTATCATTGTGTTAACATTGCTGTGTACTTTTATTTCCACATCGAATATACCTGCCGACTTGATAGAATCTTTGAGATTGATTTTTTTCTTGTCGATTTCATATCCGAGTTTTGCAAGCTCCTGACTGATCTCCTTTGATGTTACAGCTCCAAAAGGCTTGCCGTTTTCTCCAAATCTTATTGCAATGGCGATAGTTTTTCCCTTGAGTTCTTTGCCGAGAGCTACCGCCTCTTCATATTCTTTTTGTCTTTGTCTTTCCAAAGCAGCATTTCTTTGATTGGTCTCATTTATGACAGTGGCCGTAGCTTGTTGTGCCATACCTTTCTTTATAAGAAAATTGCGGGCATATCCGTCATTCACTTCTACGATTTCGCCTTTTTTTCCTACTGCTTTTACATCCTTGGTCAATAATACTTTCATATCTCACCTCTCTTATTTTCTCTATTTTAGCACAATTATTTTCCTTATGCAATATAAATATTCTATTTGCATAATAAAAGCCGATTTGACAATACTATTATTAAAAACAAAGGAGGTTTTTATGTCAGGAATCAAATGTACTACTCATAATTGCGAATTTTGCAGCAACTGTCATTGTATGGCAGGCATAATATCCATTGACAAAAACGGTGTATGCAAGACAAAACGCAAGCGTGAATATGGTGTTTTGGCACAGGAAAAAGCCAACATAGAGGCAGCAAAAGATTTTGACTTCGACAGCGGAGAAAATACCTTTATCGAATGCGACAGTACAAATTGTCAATACAATCATCACAATAGCTGTTGCAGCCAGATTGTCAATATATGCGATGGCATGATGCGAACAAAATGTTTTACAAAAAATGTCGTAGACTGATAAAAAGATAGTAAACTGATATCAAAAATAAAAGTCCTTTTGGGGCTTTTATTTTTTTTGTTTTTTAATACTTAAATTATCTAAGCACTTATACTTAAAAAAAGCAGACCTAAGTCTGCTTTTCATTGAATTTATTTTTTATTTATCTCCGCCCAGCATATAATCCTGAGGATTTATCTTTTCGCCGTCTTTATACAACTCGAGATGCAAGTGTGCTCCGCTTGCGATTTCTGCCAAAGCCGTGCCCGAAACCTTGCCGATTACCTGACCTTTTGTCACCTTGTCGCCCTTCTTAAGACTTACTTTGTCAAGAAGCTTATATACGCTCTCGAATCCGTCCTTGTGCTCGATTACCACTGTTGTGCCATAATAGCTGTCTGTCTCCACACTCTTTACAGTGCCTTCGAAGACGCTCATTACATCAGTACCAGCTGCCGCCATAAAGTCCATACCTTCATGTGTAGCCCAATGACCGTGAGTCGGGTCAAATACCAACTCTGTATCGCTGAAACCTTGACCGAGTGTATATTCCTTGATAGGGTCAGCCACTACGAATTCTTCAGGTTGTTCTGTGATGTCGCCGCCTGTGTTGTCATCCTTGTCGTCATCATCATTGTCATCGCCCGAGTTGATATCGCCTGAATTGATGTCACCGGAAGGATTAGGGTTGAATGTAGGTTCGTCATTGTTGTTGACTACTACCGCTACCGTAATCATGGTAGCAATTGCGAGAATACATACAACCATAAGGATAATGTATATGTTCTTCTTAAAAAACTGCGCTACTCTTTCGCCTGCCTGAGAAGGAGTACCCCCTCTTTTTTCCTTTGAACCTTTTGTTTTGTTTGCCATTTTAACCTCCAAATTAATAACTTCCCATAATGAGAGGAAAGCCGACTATAATGTTATCTTTGTTGCTCACAATCTGAACATTGATTTCCTTGTTTTGAATATCCACGCTTTTGTCAAGTCCTCTTATAAAGCCATAATAGCTTATACCATCTTCGAGTTGTTGCTCAAAACATACTTTTGCGTTGAGCTTGTCGATAATGTCTTTTGCACTTTGGCTGTCTTTCGGATATACATAAGCGACACCGAGAGTATTGTCAAGACTTTTGTCTTTTATACCTACAATTTGCTCAGAATAGTGATAAATATTGAAGTTTGACATTTCGTCTATGTACTCTAAGCTGTCGATGTCAGGTCTATGAGAAGCATATATTTGCATTTCGCTTGCCCCTTGCGGAATTTTGATTTGGCTGTTCAGACCAATCAACAACAGCGATACAAACATAATGCCTAATATGTAAATTGCTATGGGTTTCATATTTCACCTCTTTGATTTGATATTTTGATTTTGGACACATAAAATGTTTTTATACAGGAGCAAAAAAAATCGACATAAAAAATCATATTTAGCTTTTTAGTCAAAATAAAAAAATAATATAAAAAACTTTTCAAAACAAAATCAAATTCTATAAGAACTTATAAAAACTTATAAAAAAAGAGAGTCGATTTGCGACTCTCTAATTATTTTTTACATATATTATCAAATATAATCTTGAATATCCAATTCCCCGCTTTCTATCATTTCGCATTCTTTAAGATGTTTTTGGACAATCTCATTATATTTATCCATTACATCTTTTACAAATGCTTTATCAAAATCAAAGTCTATCGTCTTGAACATTATCGAATTTTTGTTTTTGCCGTCTTTATCCTCCAAAGTCATTTTAAGTCTGTCAAAAGTCAGCACATCTCCGTTTTTATAATAGATATAGACATGATTTATTTCTGTCATTCTTATTGCATTGATTCTTCTTGTATATTTGCTTTCTTTTACTTCCTGCACAAATGCTTTTGTTTCTTCTTCAGTCAATACCTTTTCTACCCTCTCGACTTCTTCAGTCAAAAGCAAGTCGGGCGGCGACATAACAACTTTTATGTAGTCTATATTATCTGTCGACAAAACATTTTCCAATTTTCTTGGAGCTGAAGCTATACCTACCGCCACAGCAGCTACCACTATCACTACAAGCAATGAAATTATAGCTATAAAATTTCTTCTTCTGTTTGAAATAGCCGCCATAAATACCTCCTTATATAAAATTAGTATTAATTCTAAGACGCACTTGCCATGTCTTTGAATGCTTTATAATCAAAATCAAGTTCTATTGTCTTGTACATTGTTATTTTGCCGTCTTTATCTGTTATGCTCATTCTGTATTGTTGCAATTCTGCTACATCTCCATTTGTATAGTAGATATAGAAAATTATCGAGCCTTGGGTTTTAATTTCATCATATATAGGCTTGTATGAAGTCTTTTTCAATGTGTTTAGAAGATATTCTTTTTCTTCTGCATCAAGCTCTTTCACTCCCTCTATCGGGAAAGCCGAATCTTCGTTCTCAAAATATAAATAACTTACTTCAATCTTTTCAATATTATCGAGAGGCAAAATTCTTTCAATTTTTTTAGGAGCAAAAGCTATGCAAAGACTTATTATGAGCACAAGCACAATCGCCGTAACTACTGATATTGATATTATAGCTTTTTTCTTTTTGTTTTCTGCTTGCTCCATTATACTATCTCCCAAAGTTTCTTTTCTTTATCTTATCATTAAAACTATATGTTGTCAATACCAAAAATTATATTTTGTGATTTATTGTATATATCTATAATTTTCGCTTGGTTTATATATGATATGAATTAATTTTTAAAAAACTATATTATAAAATGCATATATTTTTAAAAATAAAAAAGTTGTCATTTCTGACAACTTTTCTTATCCTATTCCCAGACAATCTGCTATACTTACGGGCGAACAATCTTCTACGAGCGGAGACAAATTGTATATTGCCTGTATAAGCATATTGCTGTCATATTCCTCTCCCAAGTGATATCCTACATCACTCATATACCTTTTTGCACTTCTTATGATATTCTCGAGTTTTGACTCGATTTTTGTTATATCGTCAAGCATATCTTTTCTGTATTCTTTGTGAATAAAAAGCCATTTTGGCTCAAATCTTCTTTTTTCGACATGCTTTATGATTGTACTCATCTCGACATTCGAAAGTTTTGCCAAGTTTCTGCACTTTGACGATACATCAACGGGTATTGTCAAACTTCCCTCTTCAACACTCAAAATCGCTTTAAAATACTTTATAAGAGCGATTGCCGACAAAAGACTACTATCTCCCTTGTCGTATACAAGGCTTATTTCCTCAAGAAGCTTTGTCATGACTTTTTGCGATGAACAAAATTCTTGTCTTTCGGTATTGCAAAAATCTACTATTTGTTCAAGCAATTTTTTTCTGTCGCACATATCGCCATTGCCAATCATATCGTATATTTTTTGTTTTTCTATACTCAATAGATTTTCTTGGAATTTTCCGTTCATCTTGTTGATATATTCTTTTTCGAATATTTCTACTGCATGTCCCAATATTATTCCTACCAAAGAAGCAAATCCCTCTTTTTTTGACACGCAATTACTATCGATATACAAAGCTTTTGGCATAATGAATTGATATTCTTCAAAAGCCTCTGTCTTGCCGATAGCATAACCCACTCCGTATATATCGGGAGTATTTGACACCAAGATATATTCAAATTCTCTTAAAGTCGTGGCTTTTGACAATAATGTAGCTATCTCTCGTCCCCCAACGCCTATAAAAAATCTAATATTTTCTTGACTTTCGACTATATCCAAAACGCTTTCATCGTCAATCACGACATCGTCAGGATATTCGATAAAAGTGGTTTCGTAATCAAAAGTATTGATTTTTTCTGTCACTGATTTTGCATAATCCAAGTCTTTTGTCGTACAGCATACGGCAATATGTCCGCTTGGCATAAATTCATTACATTCTTTTGCGACTTTTTCGCTGATATTATCAGATATTTCTATTAAAAATTTTTCCATACAAAAAAGATACCACCTTTTTGAGGTAGTATCTTGGGAATTATTTTCTAAGTTTGTCTTAAATTGTCGACTATGCCTTGAGGATAAGTTTCAATTTTTGAACAAGCACTTTCATCTCCTCATTCGAGCCGATAGTGATACGCAAAAAATTGTCGATACGGCTTCCCGTAAAGTGTCTGACAAGCACTCCGTTTTCCTTGAGTTGGAAATACAATTCGCTTGCAGGTTTATAGCTGTGGCGAACAAAAAGGAAGTTGCTCGAAGAGGGCAAAACCTCAAATCCCAATTCTCTCAATTTATCAGCCACATCTTCTCTTGTAGCCACGATTTTGTCCACGCAAGAAGCAAAATATTTTTTATCTTCTAAAGCTTTGATTGCCACACCTTCTGTCAAAGCGTTTACGGTATAGCTGTTGAAAGAATTTTTTATGGTCTTAAGTCCGTTTATAAGCACTTCATTGCCTATCGCATATCCGCATCTTGCACCTGCCAGACTATAAGACTTTGAGAAAGTACGCACAATAAGGATATTAGGATACTTTGACACATAATTCGCCATTGTACAATTGCAAAAATCAGCATAAGCCTCGTCAATGATGATTATCTTTTCAGGATTTGCCTCAATGATAGAGATGAGGTCAAGTCTGTTGACAACACCGCCGGTAGGAGCATTCGGATTGCAAATAATCATGCCTTGACAATTTGCTTGTTTGAAAGCACTCACATCAAACTTAAAGTCATTCATAAGAGGAATAACCACTGAAGGAATCTCAAACATTTTTGCCCATACCTTATAGAATGAGTATGTAATATCGCAATAAGCCACTCCTTCGCCGTCTCTATCGAAGAATGTAGGAAAGCACAATGCCAACACTTCATCGCTGCCATTTCCTACAAATACATTTTCTCTTTTAAGTCCATGCTTTTCTGCTATTTTGTCCACGAGATTTTTATTTTCGGGATCAGGATAAAGTTTGAGTCTGTCGCTTTCAAAATTTTTCAAAAACTCCTCCACTCCTTTGCAAGGCGGATAAGGGTTTTCGTTTGTATTAAGCTTTACATACTTTTTGTCCTGAGGCTGTTCTCCTGCCTGATAAGGCTGAATGGACCTGCAGTTTTTTGATAAATAATTCATATTCACCTCTATTTCAATTTTATCACAACACAAAAAGTGCCGTCAATACTTTAAAGCTTTTATATTATATTCTATCTCAAAAGGCATGATTGCAGTTTTGAAAAATATAAAGCATTTTATTAATTATTGTCAATATTTATCGAGCTTTTACATCGAATTTAAAAATATAAAATATCTATCAGACAATACAAATACTATGCTATATAATACAAAAAGCACCCCGTAATGGAGTGCTTTTGTATTTTTTATAGGATTTAAAAAATTACTTAACTTCAACTTCAGCACCAGCTTCCTTAAGTTTAGCAACGATTTCATCAGCTGCTTCCTTAGCGATGCCTTCTTTGAGGGGCTTGGGAGCTCCGTCAACCAAATCTTTAGCGTCCTTAAGACCGAGACCTGTCAAGTCCTTAACGAGCTTGATAACTGCCATCTTGTTTGCACCAGCACTCTTCAAGATAACATCAAATTCTGTCTTTTCCTCAGCTGCGGGAGCTGCTGCACCACCAGCTGCGGGAGCTGCAACTGCCATAGCTGCTGCACTTACGCCAAATTCATTTTCGATAGCCTTAACCAAATCGTTAAGCTCCAATACTGTCATACCTTTGATTTCTTCGATCATCTTTGCGATATCTGCCATTGTTGTATTCCTCCAAATTAATTCTGATTTTTGATGTTTGTCGCTGATTATTCAGCCTTTTCTGCAACTTGTTGCAATGCTCTAGCCAAGCCACTGATAGGACTCTGGAGCATACCAAGTAGTTGTGCGAGAAGTACTTCTTTTGAGGGGATAGATGCAAGTTTTGCCACTACCTTTTCATCAATAAAAGCACCATCCATAAGACCGCATTTTGCTTGCAAAGCCTTAACTGTCTTACCTTGCTCTGTTACGATTTTTGCTGCTGCGAGTGCGTCACCGTTTGCAAAAGCAAAAGCGGACGAACCTTCCAGATATTTGTCAAAGCCTTCAATGCCGAGTTCGTTCAAAGCTCTCAAAACAAGTCTGTTTTTGAGTACCTTATACTGTACATTTTCAGCTCTGAATTTTGCACGCAATACTGTGTCGTCTGCTACGGAAATACCTTGGTAAGAAACTACTACCATTCCCTTGCAGTTGGAAATCATTGACTTGATTTCTTCGACCTGTTGTGCCTTCAAATCTCTTGCTGCTGACATTCTTTACCTCCTATAAAATTACCCTCTATGCCAAAGACACAGAGGGTACTAAAACTCTAATATTGTTTAGACCTACCTCGGCAAGAAATTAAGCGATAACTCGCACTTGCTGTCTTTGGCAAGATATTTACTATTAAATATTAATTGGTTTTTATAAATTTGTCAAATGTTTTGACAAGATTTATTACATTTTTGCTGCAATCTTGATGCCGGGGCCCATTGTGCTGGATACAGATACACTCTTAATGTATTGTCCCTTAGCAGCAGCAGGTTTAGCCTTAACGATTGCATCATAAATTGTATTGTAGTTGTCCATCAACTTTTCAGCACCGAAAGACTTCTTGCCGATAGCCACATGGATAATGTTTGTTTTGTCAAGTCTGTACTCAACTTTACCGGCCTTGATTTCGTTTACAGCCTTAGTGACATCCATTGTCACAGTACCTGATTTAGGGTTAGGCATCAAGCCCTTAGGTCCCAAAATCTTACCGATTCTACCTACAAGACCCATCATTTCGGGAGTTGTCACGCAGACATCGAAGTCAAACCAGTTTTCGTTTTTGATTTTGTTGATGTACTCTTCGCCGCCTACATAATCAGCACCCGCAGCAGTAGCTTCATCAGCCTTAACACCCTTTGCGATAACCAAAACTTTCTTGGTCTTACCTGTACCGTGAGGGAGAACTACTACGCCTCTAACTTGTTGGTCAGCGTGTCTTGAGTCAACACCGAGCTTTACATGAAGCTCAACAGACTCATCAAACTTTGCGGTAGCTGTATCAACTACCAATTTTATAGCGTCTTGAGGGTCGTAAGCCTTGGTCATATCAACCAATTTGGAGGCTTCGATAAATCTTTTACTCTGTTTCATATTCTTATGCCTCCTTATTATTCTTCGATGGTAACGCCCATACTACGAGCTGTACCTGCTATCGTATGCATAGCTGCTTCAAGACTACCTGCTGTGATGTCGGGCATCTTGGTCTTTGCGATTTCTTCGAGTTGTGCCTTTGTGAGTTTTGCAACTTTGTCCTTATTGGGCTTAGCACTACCGCTCTGAAGTCCGCAAGCTTTCTTGATAAGAACTGCAGCGGGAGGAGTTTTGAGGATAAATGTAAAAGAACGATCCTCAAAAATTGTCATAACGACAGGAAGAATCAAACCTTCTTGACCTTTGGTCTTTTCGTTGAATTCTTTTGTGAATCCCGGAATATTGATACCGTGGGGACCGAGTGTGGAACCTACGGGAGGTCCGGGTGTTGCCTTACCGGCAGGTAGTTGCAACTTAACTACTGCCTTAATTTTCTTTGCCATAGTTTTTGCCTCCTAGCAATCGTGGTATTATCGAGATACAATTAAAAGATTTTTGCACCTCTCCCAAGTCATAAATGACTGTTGTTGATAAATTATAATTTTTCTATTTGACCGAAGTCGAGTTCGACCGTAGTCTCTCTGCCAAACATCATTACCGTAACCTTTACTTTTTCGATATCGGTTTTGATTTCCTTTACCTCGCCCATAAAGCCTTGCAAAGGACCGCTGAGAATGTTGATATGGTCTCCGACATTGATCTTAAGATCGTCAATAGTAATCTTTTCAAGCTGAGTACGCTTTACTTCCTCATCGCTCATAGGAATAGGTTTGCCGTCATATCCGCTACAAAAATCTTTGATACCTCTAGTATTTTTTACAAGGAACCAGATTTGTTTTGTATAAATCATTTTGATAAAGATATAGTTGGGATATTTTTTACGCATTACGACTTTTTTCTTGCCGTTGCGTTCTACTATCTCTTCTTCTTCAGGCACTACGATATCAAAAATGAAATCTCCCAAGTTGTTGAGTTCTACAAGTTGATTGAGTGATGACTTGGCAATACTCTCGTATCCGTACTGTGTCTGCAAGATATACCATTTGGCATCTTGAGGAGTATATTTCTTTTCTTCTTCCATAGTCATCTCCTATTAATTACCGCCGCCTATGGAATGGTCCATCAAAAGTTTTACCAAAGACATGATACCATAGTCAAAAGCTGAAATAACAACCAAGAAAACAAATACAACTACCACAACAATACCGAACATGGATGCTGTCTTTTTAGCAGTAGGCCACGATACTTTTTTGAGCTCAGAAAACATTTCTTTAAAAGTTCTTCTGGCTTTAGAACCGTTGGCAGCTTTCTTGTCTTTGTTTTTTGACTTTTTATTCTCTTGAACGGCAGGCTTATTGTCGAATTCCGCATCCTTAAGGGGAGCATTGGAAACCAGACTCTCACCGGCAACCATTTGATTTCTATTCTTCTTAGCCATGATAAGATCTCCTAAATATTACTTGGTCTCTTTGTGCAATGTAGTCTTCTTACAGAATTTGCAATACTTTTTGATTTCCAATCTGTCAGGAGTATTTTTCTTATTCTTATATGTGTCGTAATTGCGTTGTTTACATTCTGTACAAGCCAATGTAATTCTTGTTGTCATTGAACGACTCCTCCAAAAAAATTACACCTCATAGTAGGTGCTTATACATTGTAGCACAACACATGAGGTGTGTCAATTAATTTTTTATCAATTTTATTATATTTATAAATAAAAGACTGAGTTTTTTATTCAATAGATGTCAATATCGGCAAAAATCAGATATTTGCAACATCGTCATTTGCAAATGCACCTTGAGGAACATCCTTGAGTTTTTTATAAACTTGCTTATTTCTCTCTTTTTTCATCTTTTTGATTTCGTCTTTTCTATCAAACTGCTCTTGATAGATAGGCTTGAAAGAAGCGAGCTTAGGACTAAACTTCTTCATGAGATTTCCTGTCATTTTGCAAGTAGTAGCAGGACAAACTCTCATACCGAAGTCCATAAGTCTTGCTACTCCGTCTGTCACGACTCTTGTCTTGCCTTTTCTTATAGCTTTAACTATTCTCTTACCAGCAGTCTGAGCAGTAATACCTACGCTCTCTACCAAAGAATCGGCTTTAGGACCGCTTTCGCCTTCTCTTGCCTTATAAATATCAGTCTTTACAGGACCGGGCATTACGCAAGAAACGCCAATGCCGAAGCCTCTCAATTCCTGAGCAAGACATTCTGTCAATGCCCAAACTCCGCCTTTTGTAGCAGAATAGATACTCTCACCGCCGACAGGCAAAATTGCAGAAGCACTTGCCACATTGCAGATATATCCGTACTTTGATTTTTTGATTGTAGGAAGCATAGCCTTACAAGAATAAACCACACTCAAAAGATTGGTATCGACCACCTTCTTAATTTGATCGTCTGTGAGGTCATTAAACTGACCGAAAGGCTGAATCATACCTGCGTTGTTGATAAGTATATCTGTCATAAAGCCCATATCTTCGAGCTCTTTGGCAAAATTCTTCCAATCATCGAGTGATGAAATATTGATGCGGCGATAGCTGAATTTGTCGCCGAGTTCTTTTTTCAATTCATCGAGTTTTGCTTTGTTTCTTGCAATACCCATGACATTGCAACCGTATTTCTTTACCAAAATCAACAAAATTTCTTTGCCCATACCGGTAGAACAACCTGTCAAAACGACATTTCTACCATACAACCATTTACTTGTCATATTCTCACCTTTTACCTGTCTGTACTTGTCTTTTAAATCATAGCTAATCTATAATTTAACGATATTATTTTAATATATTATTTAATGTTTGTCAAGATAAAATAAGCGATAGAAAGTGCTGTAAAACATACCTTTTTAAATTATAATTATCAGTATAATATTATATCAAAAAAACAAATTCAAAGCAAAATTTAATCACTTAACTGCTTTTATTAGATAAAGCATAATATCCATTTTCTATGGCATTTTTAATCGATATAAATATTGCCATATATTTTAATCATTTCAACTATAAGCCATAAATAATTTCTTTTATAATATACTCACCTTTTCAAGTAGTGTTTTTCAGATACAGATAAAAAAAGAAGGCATCTTTCGATACCTTCTTTTATCAAGTCTTTTGACTTATTATTCCATGATCTTAGCAACGACACCGGAACCAACTGTTCTACCACCTTCACGGATAGCAAAACGCAAACCTTCTTCGATAGCGATAGGTGTGATAAGTGTAACATCCATATTGATGTTGTCACCAGGCATAACCATTTCTACGCCATCGGGCAATTTGATGGAACCTGTAACGTCAGTTGTTCTGAAGTAGAACTGAGGACGATATCCGTTGAAGAAAGGTGTATGACGACCACCTTCGTCCTTTGTCAATATGTATACTTGAGAAGCAAACTTTGTGTGGGGATTGATTGTACCGGGCTTAGCAAGTACTTGACCTCTTTCAATACCCTTTCTGTCGATACCACGGAGCAAAGCACCTACGTTGTCGCCTGCATAAGCTTCATCAAGGAGCTTTCTGAACATTTCAAGACCTGTGATAACTGTATCAGTAGTAGGTTTGATACCAACGATTTGAACCTTATCTTGTACCTTAACAACACCTCTTTCTACTCTACCAGTAGCAACAGTACCTCTACCTGTGATTGTGAATACATCTTCAACAGGCATCAAGAAAGGCTTTTCTGTATCACGCTCAGGAGCGGGAATGTAAGCATCAACAGCATCGAGAAGTTCTTGGATGCAGTTGCAAGCAGGATCAGAAATGTTGCCATTGGAAGCAGCTTCCAAAGCGAGGAGTGCAGAACCCTTAATAATAGGTGTATCATCACCAGGGAAACCGTATTCGCTCAAGAGTTCTCTGATTTCCATTTCAACGAGTTCGAGCAATTCGGGATCGTCAACTTGGTCAGTCTTGTTCATGAATACTACGATATAAGGAACGCCTACCTGACGAGCAAGCAAGATGTGTTCTCTTGTTTGGGGCATGGGACCATCAGTAGAAGCAACTACCAAGATAGCACCATCCATCTGAGCAGCACCGGTGATCATGTTCTTTACATAGTCAGCGTGTCCGGGGCAGTCAACGTGAGCGTAGTGACGCTTTTCTGTTTCGTACTCAACGTGAGCAGTATTGATTGTAATACCTCTTTCCTTCTCTTCGGGAGCCTTATCGATTTCATCGTATCTCATTTTTTGAGCAAAGCCCTTAGCTGCGGAATACATTGTAATAGCGGCTGTAAGAGTTGTCTTACCATGGTCTACGTGACCAATTGTACCGATATTTACGTGGGGTTTAGTTCTTTCGAATTTAGCCTTAGACATAGTGTTAAATATCCTCCTAGTAATATAAAAATGAATTAGTCTTTTTTATTAACCTTTTTTATTTTATAATGTTTTTATAGTTTTGTCAACATTTATTTATATTTTAAATAAATATTAGTCTTTCTTTGCTCTTGCACCGATAATCTTTTCAGCTACTGACTTAGGTACTTCTGCATAGTGATCAAACTGCATTACGAAGTTACCACGACCTTGTGTAGAGCCTCTGAGGTCTGTTGCATAACCGAACATTTCTGCCAAAGGTACATCGGCATCAACTACCTGAACGCCGTTTCTCTCTTCAGTAGTCTTAATAGTACCACGACGAGATGTTACGCTACCCAAGATAGTACCGAGGTACTCTTCGGGAGCCTGAACTTCAACGCTCATGATAGGTTCGAGAAGTACGGGATTAGCCTTAGCAGCACCGTCCTTGAATGCCATTGAGCCTGCGATCTTAAATGCCATTTCTGAGGAGTCAACTTCGTGGTAGCTACCATCCATCAAATCGATGTTGAAGTCAACCATTTCATAACCAGCAAGGATACCGCCCTTTGCAGCTTCTCTGATACCGGCTTCAACAGCAGGGATATATTCCTTAGGAATGCTACCGCCAACTGTCTTATCAACGAATGTGACACCCTTGCCTGCTTCATTAGGAGAAAGAACGATTTTACAGTGACCGTATTGTCCCTTACCACCGGACTGTCTCTTGAACAAGCCTTCTGCGTTTACTTCCTTACGGATTGTCTCACGGTATGCTACTTGAGGGTTGCCGACATTTGCTTCGACTTTGAATTCTCTACGCAATCTGTCTACGATAATATCGAGGTGCAACTCACCCATACCTGCGATAATAGTCTGACCTGTTTCCTGATCAGTATATGTCTTGAATGTAGGATCTTCTTCAGCAAGTTTTTGGAGAGCAAGACCCATCTTTTCCTGACCTGCTTTTGTCTTGGGCTCGATAGCGATCTGAATAACGGGATCGGGGAAGTCCATAGACTCGAGAATGATAGGAGCATTTTCATCACAGAGCGTATCGCCTGTGGTAGTATCTTTAAGACCTACGATAGCTACGATATCGCCTGCGTGTGCTTCATCTATTTCTGTACGGCTGTTTGCGTGCATTCTTACGAGACGACCTACTCTTTCTCTCTTGTCCTTTGTAGAGTTATAAACATAAGAGCCTTTTGTAAGAACACCTGAGTAAACTCTGAAGAAAGCCAACTTACCGATAAAAGGATCGGTAGCAATCTTAAATGCAAGACCGCTGAAAGATTCGTCATCGGATGACTTACGAGTGACGATTGTTTCCTTATCGCCGGGAAGATGACCTTCGACATTGGGAACATCGGTAGGTGCAGGCAAATAGTCAACGATAGCATCGAGCAAAAGCTGAGTACCCTTGTTGCCCAAAGATGTACCACAGAAAGCAGGGGTAATCTTCATTTCGATTGTAGCCTTACGAACGATAGGCTTAATCATCTCTTTAGGCATAGCCTCAACACTGATATCTCCCTCGAAGAACTTCTCCATGAGTTCGTCATCGAACTCAGCGATTTTCTCGATAAGATTTGATCTTGCTTCTTCAGCTTCAGCAAGTATTTCTGCGGGGATTTCCTTTTCTGTAAGGATTTCGCCGTTCTTGCCTTCGTTGTAATAAGCCTTCATTGTCAACAAGTCAACGATACCTTTGAAGTTCTTTTCAGCACCGATAGGATATTGCATAGCAACAGCATTTGCATTAAGTCTCTTGTTCATCATATCGATTGTTCTGAAATAACTTGCATCGTCTTTGTCCATCTTATTTACGAATGCGATTCTGGGTACATGATACTTTGTAGCCTGTCTCCAAACTGTTTCGGATTGAGGTTCTACACCGCCTCTTGCACAGAACAATGCTACTGCACCGTCAAGGATACGCAACGAACGCTCAACTTCAACCGTGAAGTCAACGTGTCCGGGGGTATCGATCAAGTTGATGCAAGTACCCTTCCAGTGAGTAGTAGTAGCAGCGGAAGTGATAGTAATACCTCTTTCCTGCTCCTGTTCCATCCAGTCCATGGTAGCAGCACCTTCGTGTACTTCACCGATCTTGTGATTGATACCTGTATAGAACAAAATTCTCTCACTTGTAGTAGTCTTACCGGCATCGATGTGAGCCATGATACCGATATTTCTGGTATTTTCCAAAGAATATTCTCTAGCCATTTTGTACCTCTTCTAAAAATGTGCGTGGTAATATTACCAACGATAATGAGCGAAAGCCTTGTTAGCTTCAGCCATTCTATGCATATCTTCTTTCTTCTTAACAGAGTTACCTGTATTGTTGTAAGCGTCCATCAATTCAGCAGCAACCTTGTCTACCATAGTCTTTTCGCCTCTCTTACGAGCGAACATAACGAGCCATCTGATAGCAAGAGTCTGTCTTCTTGCAGGACGAATTTCCATAGGTACCTGATAAGTAGAACCACCTACACGGCGAGCCTTAACTTCGAGCGAAGGCATAACATTCTCCAAAGCTTTGTTGAAAACTTCGATAGGAGCTACACCCATCTTTTGTTCGATTATATTAAAAGCGTCATATACGATTGACTGAGCAATACCTTTCTTTCCGTCCCACATAATTTGATTGACAAACTTTGTGATAACTTTACTGCCATAAACGGGATCCGGCAATACATCTCTAACCGGAACTGAATTTCTTCTAGGCATAAAACTTAACCTCCTTGTTTAGATTGTGAATAAATGATTACATCCGACTAAATAGGCAATGCTTATTTAGGTCTCTTTGCGCCATACTTAGATCTTGCCTGCATTCTCTTCGCAACACCAGCGCTATCCAAGGTACCACGAATAATGTGATATCTTACGCCAGGCAAATCTCTTACTCTTCCGCCTCTGATAAGAACGACACTGTGCTCTTGCAAGTTGTGGCCGATACCGGGGATATAAATGGTACCCTCAAGACCGTTTACAAGACGAACTCTGGCAATCTTTCTCAAAGCTGAGTTAGGCTTTTTAGGAGAAGTTGTGGTAACAGAAAGACAAACACCTCTTTTCTGAGGGTTTTTCTGCATGATAGGAGCAGTAGACTTTGATACCTGCTTCTCACGACCTTGCCTGATTAATTGATTGATTGTGGGCATTTTGCTAACCTCCTGTGAAAATTTGTCGGATGAGTTATCCAGCAACCCTGAAGGATAATCTCATATTTATTTGACTAAAAACCGTCACACCCACGGTTTTTTTGTGCAAAAGGATTGCATACGAGTAGCATTTTACTCATAGCATAACTATTTTATATGTAATTAAATTTTTAGTCAAGCATTTAATTTAAGTTTTTCAAATATTTATATAAAATAAGCTTATATTTATAAGCATTATATTAAAATTTAACCAAACTTTCTGATTTTATCACATTTATACGATAATATTGATAAATAAATATTATATAATATATAATTTTTATCGTATTTTATTTATAAAATTTTTATTCCCAAACTCTCAAATCCGCTTTTGCGTCTATATCTATATCGCTAGCTTTTGCTCCGCTCTTTATCATATTGTAAGCCTGCGATGCTATCATAGCTCCGTTGTCTGTGCAAAGTATCATAGGAGGATAATATACTTCTATGCCCAAAGTCTTTGCTCTTGACGACATCTTTTGTCTCAAAACTCCGTTTGCCCCTACTCCTCCTGCGATAACTACCGTCTTGACATTCATATCTTTGGCACAACGCAAAGTATTGTTGACCATAATATCAGTCACTTTTTCCTGAAATGAACAAGCCAAGTCTTCTCTCGATATCTTTTCGCCTTTTTGCTCGGCTTTATGAACATAATTGATGACTGCCGTCTTTATGCCGCTGTAAGAAAAATCATAAGTCTCTTTATCCTTATAAGGAGTGGGCAATTCTATCGTGGGGTTTCCGCCTTTTGCGAGTTTTTCTATCTGAGGTCCCCCGGGATAAGGAAGTCCCAGCACTCTTGCCACCTTGTCAAAAGCTTCTCCGCACGCATCGTCCTGCGTAGTGCCTTTTATCTCCACTTCTTCAAGCGACTTCACATAAGCGATAGTCGTATGTCCGCCGCTTGCAATAAGACAAAGATAAGGGGGATTAAGGTCGGGTTTTGCGATATAGTTTGCTGCGATATGCCCTTTGATATGGTTTACTGCAATAAGAGGTTTTTTGGTGGCATAGGCAAGAGCCTTTGCATAAGACACCCCCACAAGCAATGCTCCCAAAAGTCCCGCTCCGTAAGTGACGGCAATACAATCTATATCGTCAAGCGTCATATTTGCTTTTTCAAGAGCTTCTTTCATCACATTGTCGATAGCAAGCGTATGATTTCTCGAAGCTATCTCGGGCACTACTCCGCCAAATCTCTTGTGAATTTCTATCTGCGAAGCGATAGCATTTGCCAACAATTCTCTGCCACGGGTAATTGCCACCGCAGTTTCATCGCACGAGCTTTCTATCGCAAGTATTACGATATCGTCCTTTTTTCTTATTTCTTCAAGTTTTTTGTTGGCTATATCTATATATTTCATAATTCTTTGGCTCTTGTATTTTTCCTTAAATTATGCCCGATGTAATTTTTTGATTATTTGATGATTAGTTTGCCTTTTTGAGATAATCGAATATAAACTGCTCGATATCTCCGTCCATTACTGCCGAAATATTTCCCGTTTCGCATCCCGTACGGTGGTCTTTTACCATTGTATAAGGACAGAATACATAGCTTCGTATCTGGCTGCCCCATTCAATCTTTTTGAGATCACCCTTGAGTTCTGTCTCTTTTTCGAGTCTTTCTCTCTCTTGCTTTTCTATGAGTTTTGATACGAGCATTGCCATAGCTTGTTCTCTGTTCTGAATCTGGCTTCGCTCATTCTGACACTGAACTATTATACCTGTGGGAATATGTGTGATTCTGATAGCACTTTCTGTCTTGTTTACATGCTGTCCGCCCGCACCGCCGCTTCGATAAGTATCTATCTTCAAGTCTTCGGGGTTGATTTTTATCTCATTCTGATTTTCTATCTCAGGCATGACTTCGAGAGAAGCAAACGAGGTATGTCTTCTTGCGTTGGCATCGAAAGGCGATATTCTTACAAGTCTGTGCACTCCCTTTTCTGCTTTGAGATATCCATAGGCATTTTCGCCGATGACCTTGAAAGTGACGCTTTTTATACCTGCTTCATCGCCTGCGAGTTTGTCAAGTTCTACCACCTTATATCCCACTCTTTCGGCATATCTTGTGTACATACGATACAACATACTTGCCCAATCCTGTGCTTCCGTACCGCCTGCACCTGCATGCAATGTAAGAATAGCATTGTTTGCATCGTATTTGCCTTTTAAAAGCGTCTCGAGTTTTAAAGCTTCTACTGCATCTGAAAAGTCATTGAGCTCTTTTTGAAGCTCTTCCATTTCCTTTTCATCGTTTGTACCCTCTGTGAGTTCTATCAAAACCTCTAGGTCTTCTCCTCTCGAATAAAGCTTGTCATAATGCTTCATCTTGGATTCTATTCTACTGAGCTCTCTGTTGACTTTCTGTGCGTTTTCCATGTCATTCCAAAAATCTTCTTTGGACTGCTCGTGTTTTAGCTCTTCCGCTCTTTTTGCAAGTCCGTCATAATCGAGAGCTTCTTTGACTTCGGCAAGCGACTTGTTTATTCTGTCAGCTTCCCACTTTGCCTGTTCTATTGTTATCATACAAAATCTTTCTCCTGTTTTTTGTCCTTGAGCTTTTAAAAGCTCTTTTTGTCGGGAATTTCCCTTTTATCTGCCGCAGCAAAATTTATATTTCTTTCCGCTGCCGCAAGGACAAGGATCGTTTGGCCTGGGTTTTTTTGTCTTGTTTACCACTGTTCTGTTTTGTTTTTCTTCATTGGTTACGATATTCGTGACTTCTTTGTTTGACTGCACTTTTGTGGCTTTTTCAAATCTACTCTTGACAAGAGTCCTTACGGTATCGTACTGAATTGCCTCTACCATATTGTCAAACATCTCAAAGCCTTCTATCTTATATTGCGTCACTGGATCTCTCTGAGCATAAGCCACAAGTCCTATACCTTGTCTCAGCTGTGCCATTGCATCGATGTGATCCATCCACTTGCTGTCTACATTGTAAAGCATACAATCTCTTTCGAATCTTGCAAAGTCAAGACCTATCTCGTTTCTTACAAAATCGCACTTCTTCTCATACTGCTCTTTTGCCACTTCCATAATCTTTGACACAAGTCCGCTTATAGAATTGTCTTCAAGCTCGATTATGAATTCGGGCGACAACAAGTTTGTTCCGTCTTCGAGAACGCTTTGTTCGAGTTCTTTATTGAATTCGTCATAATTCCAATTTCTGTGGTCTTCCTTATAATCCACATACTTGTTGCAAATATTGGTGATTACAGCTTCCATCATGGCAAGTATCTGCACATGCACATCCATGCCGTCAAGCACGATATTACGCTGTTCGTATATGATTTCTCTCTGCTTGTTCATTACATCGTCATAGCCAAGCACATGTTTTCTTATAGAGAAGTTTCTGTCCTCTACTCTTGCCTGAGCCGTCTCAACCTGACGGGTAATGAGTTTGCTCACGATAGGAGTATTCTCGTCCATGGATATTGCCTGAGCAATTCTGAGCATGTGCTCACCGCCGAAAACTCTTATCATATCGTCTTCCATCGAGAGATAGAATACTGACGAACCGGGATCTCCCTGACGACCGCTACGACCTCTCAACTGATTGTCTATACGGCGGGACTCGTTTCGCTCTGTACCGATAATTCTAAGTCCTCCGCTTGCCACTACTTCCTGCTTTTCGGCATTGGTATCTTTTGCAAAAAGCTCATAGTATTTTTTGTATTCTTTTCTTGCTTTAAGAATATCTTCGTCATCGGTATTTGCATAAGATGTAGCCTGCTCTATGATGTCGTGAGGATATCCGAGATTTGCAAGTTTTTGTTTTGACAAAAATTCAGGGTTGCCGCCCAAAAGTATATCCGTACCACGACCTGCCATATTTGTAGCGATCGTTACGGCACCACTCTTGCCAGCCTGAGCTACGATTTCCGCTTCTTTTTCGTGATTCTTTGCATTGAGTACATTGTGAGGTATTTTCTCTTTGCTGAGAATCTTTGAAAGCTCTTCGGATTTTTCTACGCTTACGGTACCTACAAGCACAGGTTGTTTTTTAGCATAGCAATTCTTTATGTCGGCAATGATTGCGTTGTACTTTGCCTTTTTGGTCATAAAGAGTTTGTCAGGCTCGTCAATTCTTATTACAGGCTTGTTTGTAGGAATTACCACTACATCGAGACCGTATATCGTGTCGAATTCGTTTTCTTCTGTCTTTGCAGTACCTGTCATACCCGACAATCTCTTATAAAGTCTGAAGAAGTTTTGGAAAGTAATAGTAGCCATTGTCTTATCTTCTGACCTTATAGGCACATTCTCTTTTGCCTCGATAGCCTGATGCAAGCCATCGCTATATCGTCTTCCTATCATCTTTCTGCCCGTAAATTCATCGATGATGATTACTTCATTGTCGACTACGATATAATTGTCGCTTTCTTTCATTATGAAGTTGGCTTTCAAGGCATTGTCGATATAGTGCTTGAGTCCCTGATTTTCATAATCGGACAAATTCTCTACATTAAAATATTTTTCTGCTTTTGCCACGCCGTTTTCATTGAGGAATATTGACTTTTCTTTTTCGCCGAGTTCATAATCCTCCTCTTTGAGCGTCTTGACAAATCTGTTTGCTGTGATATACATATCGCTTGACTTCTGACCACGACCGCTTATTATCAAAGGAGTACGGGCTTCGTCCACCAAGATACTGTCCACTTCGTCCACTATGGCATATTCGAGTCCTCTTTGGACTTTCATGGATTTGTCTTTTACCATGTTGTCTCTCAAGTAGTCAAAGCCGAGTTCGTTGTTTGTAGTGTACATAATATCCGAGTTGTAAGCTTTGACTTTGTCTTCTCTTGACATCTGAGAGAGATTTATACCCACAGAAAGGTTGAGATATTTGAATACTTTTCCCATCCATTCGGCATCACGCTTTGCAAGATATTCGTTTACCGTGACCACATGTACGCCTTGTTTTGTCAAAGCTTTGAGATATGCTGCCAAAGTAGCGACCAAAGTCTTACCTTCACCTGTACGCATCTCTGCGATTCTGCCCTGATAAAGCACCACGCCGCCGACAAGCTGAACATAGAAATGACGCATGCCGAGCACTCTGTCGCTGGCTTCTCTTACGGTAGCAAAAGCTTCGGGCAAAAGGCTGTCCAAAGATTCGCCCTGCTCATATCTGTCTATATATTCTTTTGTACATGCTTTGAGTTCTTCCTCGCTCATAGCCTTGAATTTATCTTCCAAAGCGACAACTTTATCTACGATTTTGTAGATTTTTTTGAGTTCTCTGTCATTGTGAGAGGGGAAAATCTTGTTTAAAATACCCATTTTGTACCTCGCTGATGCAAATTTGCTATTAATAATATTAACATAATATAAATGTATAAGTCAAGGTAGCGGGATATATAATAAAAGTAAATAATATGTACATAAAAAAAATGAAGACAATTTTTGTAGAATTTTGATATCAAAACCATGCAAAAAGTCTTTAAGTTTTATAGGAAATATTCATAAAGTTTTTCGTCTTTAAAATTACAAAAAAATTAATATGCCTTATCTTCACTATTTACAAAACTTTTTATCTTGTGCATTAAAAGATTCTGTCTTTTTGTGTATAAAAACGGCACCTTAAATCAAGGTGCCGTACATATTTTTTATCACAATACGCCGTTTTTCAAGCAATTATCTTTCATAAATTCTGCAAGCAAAGTGTTGCGTTTTGCCGTATAATCGTTTTTTACCATCTTTGCCATACTCTCTTTTGAGCCTTCGATTACCACGATTTTTTTGGCTCTCGTGATAGCCGTATAAAGCAAATTCCTCGTCATAAGAAAAGGATTGCCGCCGCTTACCATGATAATGACTGCGGGAAATTCAGAGCCTTGCGACTTGTGAATGCTTATGGCATAAGCAAGTGAGATTTCGTCAAAGTTTTCCTGCTTGTATGTGGCAATCTTGCCATCGTCAAATTGCACCTTGAGACTTGGTGCCGATTTGTTGACTTCAATGATATATCCTATATCGCCATTGAAAACTCCGCTGCCGCTCAGTCCGTCAGAAGACAGCCATTCCATCTGATAATTATTGACGGTATGAATTACCTTGTCGCCCTCTCTAAAAATATTCATTCCCGTCCTAAGCTCGCCCTTCGAGCTGTCGGGAGGATTGAGAGCTTTTTGCATCTCGATATTGATATTTTCCACACCGATTACGCCCTTTTTCATAGGACACAAGACTTGTATATCCTTGCTGTCGATCTTTGTGAATGACGGCAGCCTTTTTGTGACAAGTTCGATACAATTTTTGAGCATATCGGCTGTATCTGTCTGCGAATCGAAGAAAAAGTCTTTTGACTTGTTGTCGATAGTTGGCATGACGCCTTTGTTTACCTTGTGAGCATTTTCGATAATAAGGCTGTTGTCACTTTGTCTGTAAATATGCGTAAGATAGCTTATAGGCACAAGTCCCGAAGCAATAATATCCGCCAGAATATTGCCTGCTCCTACTGAGGGAAGTTGGTCTTTATCCCCTACCAAAATAAGTCTTCCGCCTCTTTTGATAGCCCTTACCAAAGCATAAAAAACATATTCGTCACACATGCTCACTTCGTCCACAATGATGACATCCGCTTCGAGTTTTTTATCCTCATTGTAAGTAAAGTGTCCTTTTCCGCCCGTAAAATCCAAATCGAGCAATCTGTGGATTGTCTTTGCGTCCTCGCCTGTCGCTTCGCTGAGTCTTTTTGATGCTCTGCCGGTAGGTGCACACAAAAAGACTTTCATATATTGTTTTTTAAGAAGCGTGATAATACAGTTGATAATCGTGGTCTTTCCCGTACCGGGTCCGCCCGTGATTACATTCACTCCGTATTTTACGCAATTTTTTACAGCATTAATCTGATTTTCGTGCAATGTGATATTGTTTGCCTTTTGAAAGTCCAAAATATCCGCATCGAAGTTCAAGTCTATATCGCCTGCGTTGAGAAGCATATCAGCAAGACATCTTGCAATACCGTTTTCGTTCTCATACATTTTTGTGAGCATCACGCATTCTTCGCCGTCTTGCTCGATAATGACAATTTTGCCCATTACGACATTATCCAAAATTATGCCGTCTACCATGTATCGATATTCGTTTTCGTCCATTTTAAGCAATCGGCACACTTCAGACACTACTTCACGGCGAGGCAAAAAAGTATGACCGTTTTTGTTGGCACCTTCTTGCAAAATATGCCCTATACCTGCGGTAATTCTGAATCGACTGTACTTGTCAAATCCCATGTTGAGAGCTATTTTGTCGGCAGTAATAAAGCCCACTCCGTCTACATCTTCTACCATCTGATAGGGATTTTTTTCTATAATTCGCTTTGTTCCGTCCCCGTATGTCTTATAAATTTTTAGAGCAAGATTGAGACTTATATCAAAATTCTGAAGATAAAGGATTGTAGCTTGCTGTTCTTTATGAACGATAAAAGCCTCATTGATTGCCATGGCTTTTTTGAGAGACATACCCTTTATCTGAGCAAGTTTTGTAGGCTCGTTTTCTATAATCTCCAAGGACTTTACGCCAAATGTATTGACAATGTTTTTTGCAGTGACTTCTCCCACACCGTAAAACAATCCGCTTGATAGATATCTGAAAATCGATTCTAAAGAATCAGGCTGAATAATCTTGCATTCGCTGACATTGAATTGTTCGCCGAATTTGTTGTTTAGTACAAATTCGCCATTCATTTCGAGATATTCTCCCTCTTCGATTGGAGGAAAAATGCCCACGGCAGTCACAAGGACATCGTCTGCGTTGACATATATCACGCAATAGCCGTTGTCCACATTTCTGAAAACTATTTCTTCTACATAACCTTTCAGTGTCTGCATAATTTCTCCATAAAAATAGGGGGATTTGTACCCCCTATATTGTAATTTATATCTTTTTATATGTCAATAGCTTTGTGTAATGACAGCTATCTCAAAGACTTTTTGCAAGCTCTGCGATTTGCTCGGCTTTGTCGCACATTTCCCACTTAAAGCCCTTGTCTTCTCTTCCGAAATGACCGTAATTGCTGGTATTTGCAAATTGAGGGCTCTTGAGATTGAGCTGTTCGATAATAGCCAAAGGACGCATATCGAATACCTTGTCGATTATGCTTGCAATCTGCTCGTTTGTATATTTGCTTGTGCCGAATGTGTTGACATTAATTGATACGGGTTTTGCCACACCGATTGCATAAGCCACATCGAGCTGACATCTGTCTGCTATGCCCGAAGCCACGATATTTTTGCATACATATCTTGCCATATAGCATGCCGATCTATCCACCTTGGTAGCATCTTTTCCTGAGAAAGCACCGCCGCCGTGAGGGCAATAACCGCCATAAGTATCAACAATGATTTTTCTGCCCGTAAGACCGCTGTCGCCGTGAGGTCCGCCGATTACGAATCTGCCTGTGGGATTGATATAAATCTTTGTGTTTTCGTCAATAAGCTCCTTGGGGATTACTTCATCGATGACATATTTTCTTATATCTTTTCTCAATGTATCCATATCCACATCGGGATTGTGCTGTGTGGACAATACGATAGCCTCTGCTCTTTTTACTTTGTCATCTACATACTCAATGGATACCTGTGCTTTTCCGTCAGGTCTGAGATAAGACAATATGTTGTTTTTTCTCACTTCTGTCAATCTCGAAGTAAGCTTGTGTGCAAGGTAAATAGGCATAGGCATAAGCGAAGGAGTTTCGTTGCAGGCATAGCCAAACATCATACCCTGATCGCCAGCACCGATAAGGTCATATTTATCCTTGCCGTTTGTTTTGTTTTCGAGCGAGCTGTCTACTCCCATGGCGATATCTGCCGATTGCTGGTCAAGTCTTACGATTACTTCGCACTTATCGCAATCGAGTCCCTTTTCTTCGCTGTCATAACCTATCTCTTTTACGGCTTTTCTCACGATAGCTTCATAGTCTACTTTTGCCTTTGAAGTTATCTCACCCATTACAAGTACAAAGCCCGTGCTCGTACATGTCTCGCAGGCACTTCTGCTGTCGGGATCCTGCTCGAGCAAAGCATCGAGTATGCTGTCTGAGATTTTGTCGCAGACTTTGTCGGGATGTCCTTCGGTCACGCTTTCGCTCGTAAATAATCTTTTTGTCATAAATTACTCCTTTGTAAAAAAAGTCGCTATACAGGATAGCGACTTTTACATTCTATCTATCAAGTATACTTGCGGAATTTAGCACCTTACAAGAGGTTGCTGTGTGTTCATAGTGTCCGTCACTCCCACACTCTTTATAGAATTTTTTATTAAGTTGTTTTATAAGGAAAATTTTCCTTTTATGAATTAATACAATTCTTTGTCTGCTCGGACATAAGCCCGAGCAAAAGAATTAATCTTCGATTTCGTCCTCGAGAGCAAACTTGTCATCGATTTCGTCTTCTACAATCTTATTGTCATTCATGTTTGCAGGCATAGCAACGATATTTTTGTATCTCTTCATACCTGTACCTGCAGGGATAAGCTTACCGAGAATGACATTTTCTTTAAGACCTACCAAGTGGTCAACCTTGTTCTTGATGGCAGCTTCTGTCAATACCTTTGCAGTTTCCTGGAAGGAAGCGGCTGACAAGAAGGATTCAGTAGCAAGAGCTGCCTTTGTGATACCGAGCAAAGTTCTCTTTGCAGTAGCAGGTCTTCCGCCGTTTTCGATTACCTTTTCGTTTTCTGCCTCATAAGTGAAGATATCTACATACTCACCGGGCAACATATTTGTATCGCCCTGACTTTCTATCTTAACCTTTCTGAGCATTTGTCTTACGATAATCTCGATATGCTTTTCGTTGATGTCAACACCTGATGTGACATAGGTATTCTTTACTTCTTTGATGATGTAATCCTGAACGCCTCTTACACCCTTTGTTCTCAAAATATCCTGAGGATAGATGCTGCCTTGAGTGAGTACATCGCCTGCATCGACTTGTTGTCCGTCTTCGACTTTGAGTCTTTGACCGAATACGAGCTTGTATTCTACCTTATCTCCCTTGACAGGAGTGATTGTCAAAGTCTTCTTGTTGTCATCGATAGATACGACACCTGCAATATCAGCCACCAAAGCCTGACCTTTAGGTCTTCTTGCTTCAAAGAGTTCTTCTACTCTGGGAAGACCGTTTGTGATATCGCCTGACAAAGCCACACCACCGGTGTGGAAGGTTCTCATCGTAAGCTGTGTACCGGGTTCACCGATAGACTGAGCTGCGATAATACCTACTGCTTCGCCGAGTTTTACAGAGTTGCCTGAAGCCATGTTCTTGCCATAACACTTAGCACATACGCCACGAGGAGATTTACACATAAGAATACTTCTTATCTTTACTTTCTTTACTCCTGCATTTGCGATAGCCTGAGCTTGTTCTTGTGAGCACATTGTATCTTTTTCGATGATTACATTGCCCTCTCCGTCAAGGATATCTTCCATGACATATCTGCCGTCAATACGCTCGATAAAATCTTTTTTATTGTCGTCATTGAGCTCGATAGTAATACCTCTTGTATCTCCGCAATCCACATCGTCTACGATAACTTCCTGAGCTACATCGACAAGACGACGAGTCATATAACCTGAGTCTGCTGTCTTCAAAGCGGTATCTGCCATACCCTTACGACCACCGTGTGAAGAAATGAAGTATTCGAGTACGCTCAAGCCCTCACGCAAAGATGCTTTGATAGGCAATTCGATAGTCTTACCTGAAGGATCGGCTACGAGACCTTTCATGCCGCACAACTGAGATATCTGAGTCATGCTACCACGGGCACCTGAGTTTGCCATCATCCAGATAGGGTTGAATTCATCAAGACCTTTCTTGAGTTCGACATTGATTTCGTCAATGGCTTTTTGCCATACTTTTATAGTTTGATTGTATCTGTCTTCTTCGCTGAGACGACCTTTCTTGAATTGTTTTTCGATAGTTACGACATCCTGATCTGCATGTTCGATAATTTCCTTCTTCTTGGGAGGTACATGCATATCGAATACGCTCGCAGTAATAGCACCGATAGTGGAATACTTATAGCCTTGAGCCTTGATTTTGTCGAGAATGATAGCAGTCTCGGTAGCTCCCTTATACTTAAAGCAAGCGTCAACTATACGGGACAATTCTTTTTTGCCTACTCTGAAGTCAACTTCGAGATCGAGTTGTTGTTCGGGAGTATCTCTGGGTACAAAGTGCAAGTCCTGAGGAATAGCACCGTTGAAGATTACTCTACCGATAGTGGTATGCAATTTCTTGGAGTACTTAACGCCGTCAATGACTTTTTCTACTCTTATGAATACCTTGGACTGAAGACTGATTTGATTGTCCTGATAAGCCATCATAGCTTCTTCGGGATTTCTGAAATATCTGCCTTCGCCCTTGCCGCCTTCTTTTTCCATAGTGAGGTAGTATGAACCTATTACCATATCCTGAGTAGGAGATACTACCGGCTTACCGTCACTGAGCTTGAGAATATTGTTTGTACTGAGCATGAGGAATCTAGCTTCAGTTCTTGCTTCGATAGACAAAGGTACATGGACAGCCATCTGGTCGCCATCGAAGTCTGCGTTGAATGCAGTACATACGAGAGGGTGCAACTTGATAGCTCTGCCTTCTACGAGCACGGGTTCAAAAGCCTGAATAGAAAGTCTGTGCAATGAAGGAGCACGGTTGAGGAGTACGGGGTGATCCTTGATTACTTCTTCGAGGATATCCCATACAGCATCGTCCTGAGCTCTTTCGATAACTTTCTTTGCACTCTTAATATTGAGGCAAGTACCTCTCTCAACGAGCTTTTTCATTACGAAAGGCTTGAAGAGTTCGATAGCCATTTCCTTGGGAATACCGCATTGGTACATCTTGAGTTCAGGACCAACTACGATAACCGAACGACCTGAGTAGTCAACACGCTTACCGAGCAAGTTCTGACGGAAACGACCTTGTTTACCTTTGAGAAGTCCTGTCAAGGACTTGAGTTCTCTGTTGCCGGCACCGGTAACAGGCTTACCTCTTCTGCCGTTGTCAATCAAAGCATCGACAGCATCCTGCAACATTCTCTTTTCGTTGCGGATAATGATTTCGGGAGAGCCGATTTCGATGAGCTTTTTAAGTCTGTTGTTTCTGTTGATAACACGACGATACAAATCGTTAAGATCGCTTGCCGCATATCTGCCGCCATCCAAAGGAACCATAGGTCTGAGTTCGGGAGGAAGCACGGGAAGCACATCGAGAATCATCCATTCGGGTTTTGTACCGCTTGTTCTGAAAGCTTCGATGATATCGAGACGCTTTACAGCCTTGAGTCTTCTTTGATTGTTTGCCTTATCAGTGCTTTCTGCTACGATGGCCTTGAGTTCGGCAGATTCTTTTTCGAGGTCGATGTTTGCGAGCAATTCTTTGATTGCTTCAGCACCCATACCTACTCTATAACTGCCGAGATCTTCGGGAATAACAACCGTGTTGGGGTCTTTTCCCATATCTTCGTAGTGCTTTCTGATAGCTCTTTCGTAATCCTGATCGACTACGATATCTTTTACTTTGAATTCTGTATTACCTGCATCGAGTACGATGAATTTGTTGAAATAAAGTACAGAATCCACATCCTTGGGGGACATATCCAAAACAACGCTTATTCTGGAAGGTACACCCTTATAATACCAGATATGAGATACGGGAGCAGCTAGTTCGATGTGACCCATTCTCTCTCTTCTTACCTTTGACTTAGTCACTTCTACGCCGCACTTGTCACAGATAACGCCTTTATATCTGATTCTCTTATATTTACCGCAATGACATTCCCAGTCCTTGGTAGGTCCAAAAATCTTTTCGCAGAACAAACCGTCTTTTTCAGGTTTTTGTGTTCTGTAATTGATAGTTTCGGGTTTTGTGACCTCGCCATGAGACCAAGATCTTATCTTTTCAGGAGATGCAACTCCTATCTGTATTGAATCAAAATTATTTACTTCTGACATATTCGCACCTCCTTAGTTTTCATCGTCCTCAAGCATATTGTTCAGACCGAAAATATCGTCATCATCCGAATCATCGGGATTGTCTGAATTGTCGGCAAAAGGATTATCGTTTCCAAAACTGAAGATATCGTTGTTGTCTCCGAGTTCGAAGATATCCACTTCCTTATCGGGAGCAGCCTCTTTCTCTTCGAAGTAATCGCCGTCATCTTCTACCATTTCTCTCAAGCCGATTTCTTCTCTGTTTTCGTTGAGAACTTTGACATCGAGACCGAGAGCTTGGAATTCCTTAATCAATACCTTGAAGGATTCAGGAGTACCGGGTTCTGTGATAGGAGCACCTTTTACGATAGATTCATAAGTCTTTACTCTACCTACCACATCATCTGACTTAACAGTCAATATTTCCTGCAAAATGTTTGCCGCACCATAAGCTTCCAAAGCCCAAACTTCCATTTCACCGAATCTCTGTCCGCCGAACTGAGCTTTACCGCCGAGAGGCTGTTGAGTAACCAAGCTGTAAGGACCTGTGGATCTTGCGTGAATCTTTTCGTCAACAAGGTGGCACAACTTGAGCATGTACATATAACCTACTGTCACGGGGTTTTCAAACTTCTCGCCTGTTCTGCCGTCATAAAGCTCGATTTTGCCGTTTTCGGGCAAACCGTTTTCTTTGAGGAGAGCTTTGATATCTGCTTCCGTAGCTCCGTCAAATACAGGGGTAGAAATATGCCAGCCCAATGCTTTTGCTACCAAGCCCAAGTGCACTTCCAATACCTGACCGATATTCATACGGGAAGGAACGCCCAAGGGGTTGAGCACGATTTGCAAAGGTGTACCGTCAGGCATGAAAGGCATATCTTCACGAGGCAATACTCTTGATACGACACCCTTGTTACCGTGACGACCGGACATCTTGTCGCCGACACCGATTTTACGCTTTTGAGCGATATAAACTCTTACGAGTTTGCTAACGCCGGGAGACAATTCTTTGCTGTTTTCTTTTGTGAATACTTTTACATCTACTACGATACCTGACTGACCATGAGGCAATCTCAAAGATGTATCTCTTACTTCTCTTGACTTTTCACCGAAGATAGCTCTCAAAAGTCTTTCTTCAGGAGTAAGTTCTGTTTCGCCCTTAGGCGTGACTCTACCTACGAGGATATCTCCACTATGAACTTCTGCACCGGGGAGAATAATACCGTCTTCGTCAAGGTATTTCAATACATCATCGCCGAGGTTGGGGATATCTCTTGTGATTTGTTCTTCACCGAGCTTTGTATCTCTGCTCTCGATTTCGTATTCTTCGATATGGATAGATGTAAATACATCGTCTTTTACGAGGTCTTCATTGATGAGGATAGCGTCTTCGTAGTTGTAGCCTTCCCAAGACATGTAGCCGATAAGGATATTTCTGCCGAGGGACAATTCGCCGTTGCAGGTAGAAGGACCGTCAGCGAGTACCATACCCTTCAATACCTTGTCGCCCTTGTTGACGATAGGCTTTTGAACAATACATGTACCTGCGTTTGATCTCTCAAACTTCTGCAATGTATAAGTGTCGAGACTGCCGTCATCGCATCTTACAGTAATTACGCTTGAAGAGAGGTTTTCTACCACACCGTCATTCTTAGCGATTACCATTACGCCGGAGTCATAAGCAATCTTATGCTCGATACCTGTGCCGATAAAAGGAGCTTCAGGTCTCAAGAGAGGAACTGCCTGACGCTGCATGTTTGAACCCATCAATGCACGGGCTGTATCATCGTTCTCCAAGAAAGGAATCAATGCAGCAGCAACGGAAACGAGCTGTTTAGGCGAAACATCCATATAGTCAACCTTGTCTGCGTCAAACTCTCTGATGTCTGCCTTATAACGACAAGTGACACGAGGCGTAGCAAACGAGCCGTCTTCATTGAGCTGAGCGTTTGCTTGAGCAACAATGTACTTATCTTCTTCGTCAGCCTGCAAATATTCTACTTCGTCAGTGACGATGTGTCTTACTTTATCAACCTTGCGATAAGGTGCTTCGATAAATCCGTATTCGTTGACTCTTGCATAAGTAGCGAGTGAAGAAATCAAACCGATGTTCTGACCTTCAGGAGTCTCGATAGGACACATACGGCCATAGTGAGTATGGTGTATGTCACGGACTTCGAATGAAGCTCTTTCTCTGTTGAGACCGCCGGGACCGAGTGCGGACAACTTACGCTTATGAGTAAGCTCTGCAATAGGGTTGTGGTGATCCATGAACTGAGAAAGCTGTGACGAACAGAAGAATTCTTTGATAGCAGCGGTGACAGGCTTGATATTGATGAAGGATTGAGCCTTGAGGTCGCCTTCGTCCTGCATGATAGCCATCTTTTCCTTGATACCTCTGTCAAGTCTTGAAAGACCTATTCTGAATTGGTTCTGGAGCAATTCGCCTACTGAGCATATTCTTCTGTTTGCGAGGTGGTCGATATTATCCTTTTCGCCAAAGCCGACAGAAAGTCCGATATTGTAGCATACAGAAGATACGATATCGTCAATAGTGATGTGCTTGATTACAAGACTATCTCTGTTGATAGGCTTCTGAATAGCCTCTTTGAGGGAAGCCATATCGGGATATTCTTCCATCATCTTCTTGAGTACGGGATAATATACTCTCTCTTTGATACCTAATTCCTTGGGGTCGCAATCTACATAACCTGTCCACTTGTCAGTAGCTTTGTCGTATGTAGCGAGATCAATGGTATTGTTGCCGATAATCTTGAATTCGCTGCCGTCTTTCTTTGCGACATAAACTTCGTTGATGCCTGCATTCTGAATTTGCATAGCGGTAGCATCATCCACTACTTCGCCTGCAGTCATAAGAATTTCGCCTGTCTCTTCGTTTACGACATCTCTTGCAAGAGTCTGTCCTGTAATTCTAGTAGCGAGACAAAGCTTTTTGTTGAGTTTATATCTGCCGACACGCATAAGGTTGTATTTATGCTCATCGAAGAAAATTCCGTCAATAAGTTGTGATATACCTTCAGAAGAAGGAACTTCACCGGGACGCAAACGCTTATAAAGCTCGACCATAGCTTCTTCTTTGGACTTTGTGTTGTCCTTTGCAAGAGTGTTGGAAATAATATCTTCGTTGCCGAACAAAGCTATGATATCTTCGTTTGTGCCGAATCCCAACGAACGCAACAATACGGTAGCAAGCACTTTACGGTTTCTGTCAACATTTACCCACAAAACGCCGTTTGTGTCCTGCTTAAATTCGAGCCAAGCACCTCTGTTTGGTCTTACAACGGTCTCAAATCTTTCTACACCGGACTTGTCCATTTCGCCTGTGCTGTACACACCGGGACATCTGACCAACTGACTTACGATAACTCTTTCTGCACCGTTGATGATAAACGAACCGTTATCTGTAATAATAGGCAATTCGCCCATGAATACATCTTCTTCGGTAATTTCGTTTGTAGACTTGCGGACAAGTCTTACTTTGACACGGAGTGCACGAGCATAAGTCGTATCACGGTCTTTGCATTCCTTGATGCTGTACTTAACTTCATCGTCAAGCTTAAAACCAAGGTAATACAATTCGAATCTTCCGCCTCTGTCGCATACAGGTGAGAAGTCATCGAGCACTTCCTGAATACCCGTAGTGATGAATTGCTTGTAAGATTCTTTCTGAAGTTCAATCAAATAAGGAATTTCGAGAGGTTCTTTGATTTTAGAAAAACATTCACGCTCTACATTGCCGTATCTGACTTTATGAGTTCTTTGAGGCATATCATACCCTCCTTAAAAATTTTCGAGATTAGATGAATATTACCGAAAACACACACTCTCCTAAAGGCACAAAATGGCTAATTCGGCATTTTACATAATCATACAATTATAGATTGTATCAAATGGTGCAAGCCTTGTCAACAAATATTTAATAAAAAATTAAATTTTTATATGCGGTTAATATGTGTACGAAAAGATATGACAAAGTCGGCAAAAAGAAAAGCATTTAAAAAAGCTCAAAATGTTTGAAATATAAGGAAGTTTTTATAACATATCAATGACTTTTTATCAAAATTTTTATAAATTTCAGCCATAAATATTATAAAGTATTGAATAAATAAATAATATTTGATATAATATTTTATGCGTATATGTATGCGTGCGTATATATATAGAATATTTGCAAAATGTTTTATGATTGATAAATGTACAAAATATCAATATCCTATCGCGAAAATATCATTTTATATTATCGCAATATATACAATATACAAAAAACACACTATTTTGAAGGTAAATAACGATGAGATTGGATAAATTTTTGAAAGTTTCGAGAATAATCAAACGCCGTACCGTGGCAAACGAAGCTTGCGACACCGGAAGAGTTCAAATAAACGGAAGACCTGCAAAAGCCGGCACTCAGGTAAAAGAAGGAGATGTAGTAATCTTGTTTTTTGGCGACAAACAATTCTCTTTCAGAATACTCGATGTCAAAGAAACAGTAAAAAAACAAGAATGTGCAGATATGTATGAGGTAATAAATGAATAATAAATTTGATGTCATTCTGGCGTGCGGAGGAAGCGGAACGAGATGCAATCTCGGCTACAACAAACTTCTTCTCGACATAGGCGGTATGACAGTTCTTCAAAAAACATTGTCGTTGTTTTATCACGAAGATATAGAAAAAATTATAATCGCCTACAACAAAAACGATTATGATATCGTCAAAAATTTTGTCGGCGAGCACAACAATATAGTTCTTTGTCAAGGCGGAGAAAACCGCACAGAATCTATCTCCCACGCATTGAAATTTGTCGAAAGCGAATATGTGATGATACATGACGGAGCAAGACCTTTTCTGCCAAGAGAATGTCTTCTGAATGCCATGGAAGATGCCAAGACTTTCGGCTCAAGCGTGCTTTATACAAACAGCACCGACAGTTTGAGAAAGATTTTTTATGACGATAGCAAAAATCTTTTATCCTCCCCTGTGGACAGAGCAAGCATTGTCAAAATTCAGACTCCGCAAGTTTTTAAGTCTGAAGAGATAAAAAAGGCTTATGATATGGCACAAGGTCAAAGTTTTACTGACGATGCGACTTTGTATGAATGTTTTATCAAAAAACCCGTACATCTCACCTTGGGAAGCGAAGCAAACATAAAAATCACTACACCGGAGGATTGTCAAAAGCTTGTAGGCAATCTTTATATAGGCAACGGCTGGGATACCCACCGCCTCGGCGAAAACAGAAAGCTTATTTTGGGCGGGATAGAAATACCCCACACAAAAGGACTTATCGCTCACAGTGACGGAGATGTCTTGGTTCATGCGATAATGGACGCTATACTTACGGCAATGCACGAGAGAGATATAGGAGTACTCTTCCCCGATACAGACGATAAATACAAAGATATCAGCAGCATAATTCTTCTTGAAGAAGTAATGAAGCTCGTCAAAAAACATTCTCTTAAGATAAAATCCGTGACGGCAGTAATTATGGCACAAAAGCCAAAGCTCAGTCCCTATATACCTTTAATACAACAAAATCTTGCAAAAGCAATGGACACTAATTTAGAAAATGTGAGTATTTCTGCCACCACAACAGAAAAGCTCGGTATGGTAGGAAGAGAAGAAGGCATCAGCGTATCTTCAGTGGCTGTGCTTTGCAACAGCGATAAATAGCATTGTTCTTATATCGCATTTATTTAAAGAGAAAACAATCCTATTATAAAATTTTGATAAACAAAAAAAAGAGGAGAAAACTCCTCTTTTTTATTAATCTATATTTATTCTGATTTATCTAATTTGTTTTCTTCGCTTGATTGAGAAGTACTTGTATCAAAGATTTTTTGTCTTTCCAATCTAAAATCTTTTACGGCTTTGATATATTTTTTTATTATTATCACTACCGAATAGACAAGTGCCGCTACCACTATAAAAGCAATCAATACCATTACAAACACATAAAAGATTGTGCTTTTGGGACACAAAAAGATTGTAAAAGCATATCTTGCCGAAGTTATGAAGATAAAAAGTGCAAAGACACTTACTATCAAAGCACCCAGCATAGCAAGTACGCTGAAAGGCACGAAAAACAGCCATTGATATAATAAAAAATCTCTCTTTTCTTTTTCCATATTTCTATTTTATCACAACTTTATAATTTTGCCAATACTTTTGTTCTTTTATTGAGCATCTTGATTTTGGGGAAAATCATCCTCAAAAAGAGGCTCTTTTTCTTTGACATCTTCTTGGAGTTTTAACTCGTCTTCTTCTTGACAATCCTCTTGTCGGCAAGTCTTATCTTTTGCGTATTCTTTTATGAATTTTATGATCATAATCAAAAATACAAAGCTTGCTATAAGCGACACAAATTCTGCAATCGGGAAAGACCACCATACAGCATTCAGATTTCCCGTCAAAGACAAAAGATATGCCACGGGCAAAAGTATAACAAGCTGACGCATCAATGAGATAATTAAAGATAATACTCCCTTGCCTACCGCTTGTATTACAGAGCTACACACTATGCTCGCTCCCGCAAAAAGCCAAGATATACTCATAATTCTGAATGCACTTATTCCTATGCTGTCCACAAGAGTCTGCATCTCGGGAGTGACATTCTTAAGAGAAAAGTTGTTGAGCATCAAAAGTATCAATGATGAGGGGGCAATCTGCATTATAAGCACGCCTATCGCCATAATAGCAGTAGCATATATAAGCGACAAACTCGATGTCTTTTTTATTCTGTCTTCCTGTTTGGCTCCGAAATTGTATGCAATGATAGGCACTATACCGTTGTTTAGTCCGAAGACAGGCATAAATACCATACTCATAAGTTTAAAATACACACCAAAGATAGTCACGGCATCCATACCTATACCCTCAAATCTTATGAGTATAAGGTTCATCAAAAATACCATGAGAGATCCGATAGCCGACATGATGATAGAAGGCACGCCGACTTTGTATATACCTGCAATTATGCTTTTTGAAAGTTTGAGATACTTTGCCTTATAGCTGATATCCTTATCGAGCTTTATGCAGAAAAATCCTGCAAAAGAAGCACCAAGGCACTGACCGATGACAGTAGCGTAAGCGGCACCTGCCACACCCCAGCCGCATATCTTGATAAACACATAGTCAAGCACGATATTTGTCACGGCACCTATAATCTGAGATATCATGACAAATTTGGTCTTGCCTGTGGATTGCAACAATCTTTCAAAGCAAACCTGCATAAAAATACCGATAGAAAATACCGAGCAAATGCTGATATACTCTTTTCCCGCACTCACTACTTCATCTACGGCTTCCTGAGCTATGCCTTGAGAAAACTGAACTTGAAATTTAAAATACAATTCGCTCACAGTAAGTCCCAATATGACAAACACCAATGACGAAAGTATTGCAAGAATAATACTATTGCCAGCAACCTTGTTGGCTTTTTCGCCATTGCCTTCGCCAAGGCTTTTGGACAAAAGTGCGTTGACGCCTACACCCGTACCTACCGAAACGGCAATCATAAGATTTTGCCAAGGAAAAGCAAGCGACAATGCCGTAAAAGCATTGTACGAAACACCTGCGACAAACACAGAGTCGACAATGTTGTACATTGCCTGCACGAGCATGGAAATTATCATGGGCAAAGCCATGGATATTATTAGTCTGTTTATGGGCATAGTACCCATTCTGTCTGATGATTTTACCTGTGTATTTTCTTGCATGATATCCTCTTAATTTTGAGCCAAAATCTTGTTTATGATAACATAAAAGAAAAATTAAGTAAACAAAATGAGAACATAAAAAACATAAAAAAATTCTGACAATATTATACCACGATTGATTTTGAGTATAGATATTATCAGAACAAATTGATAAATGCGTAATGGAAAATTATAGCCACTATCAAAGCAAAGCCAAACAAACCGAATGTAATTGCAAGATTTTCTTTGATGTTTTTCTTATTTTCTTTAAATAGAAAAGCTATACCGAGTCCTGCATTGACTATAAGTCCGCCGAGTGCCGAGCCAAACGATATCGTACCCGACAAGAACAATTCTGTGATAAGCACGCTCGATGCACAATTGGGGATAAGTCCTACTATCGTGACGATTATAGGCTGAAACACTCCGCTTTTTGTCATAAACTCTGCGATATTGTCTTCGCCCACAAAATGCAATATAAATCCCATTATAATATTGATAATAAGTATATATGCAAGTATCTTGAGCGTATGCAAGAGAGGATGAACAAAATATGTCTTTATCGTGCTGTATTTTCCGCTCTCTATTCTGTGTCCGCAGCAACCTTTGTGTATATCCACCTCTTCATGCTCATGTTCATGGTCATGCTCGCAGTGCTCATGATTTTCGATTGTATTCTCATTATAGTGGTCATCGTCATGATTATCGTGTTCATGCAATCCTTCATGATGAATATTCTGACATACCTCTGTCATTTTTTCTTGTGAAGAATGTGTTTCATTCAATGCTTTCGAATCGCCGTCTTGAGAAATCTTGATATTCTCTTTATGATTATGACAATGCTCCTCTTCTGAATGCTCGTCATTCAAAGATAAATTACTGCCGTTTTTCTTTTTTACAAAATGCACTATCGCATCTATCGTATATCCGGCTATTAGTGCAAGCACGAGTTTTGACAAAATAAGCATCAAAAGCTTTAGCCATACGCCCTTTTCGTTCAAAGATGAAAATAGTATCGGCAAAGCCTCGTCTGAAGTAGCTATGTACACAGCAAGCAATGTACCTACTGTAATCTGTCTTTTAGAATACAAATCGCTTGCAAGCACGGAAAATCCGCATTGAGGAACAATACCAAATCCCGCTCCTGCCAACACAGCCCCTTTTGACTTGAGCTTTTTGTGCATCTTTACGGCGACTTTTTGCTCTATCAATTCAATAAGTATATAGAAGACAAGCAAAAGCCAAGACATCTTCAAGGTGTCCAAAATAGCATGTTCTAAAATGTGCCATATTTCCTGCATAGCCTTTGCTCCTTCAGTTTGTACAATTATATATAATTATAGTCGATTATGTCAAATCGATTGAAGCATTTAAGAAAAAACAGGAGGGAAAATCCTCCTGCAAAACTGAATATTTGTTATAAATCTAAGACTTGTCAAAGTCTAATTTATCTTTTAACTGAACAACAACAAGAATTTTGTTCCCGCAGAAAATTCATTGTTTGTACTTGTGCCGTCATAATAGGATATCGAAGGCTTTCTGTATGTTATGCTCGAAGGTCTTCTTTGCATAAGCAAAATATAAGCATCGTTGAGTACGGTAGAAAATTGCATATTTTGAGTAATCATGACATTGAGAATTTTCCCCGATTCTTGAGAGCCGTTTTCGAAATAAATATATTCAAGAACATAGCTCAATTCTTCAGCATCGTCAATTAGCATATCGGCAAAATTGCCACCTACCTCGACCACTATATCGTCATAGACATTTACATCTTTATAATCATCTATCGTGTCATAGTATGTATAATTGTTGGACACATAGCCGTCCATCAATCTTTCCTCATCTGTAAACAACATGTATTCATATACGAGATATTCTTCTATTCCGCCAAAAGTCTGATTGCCCCAAGTAGCATCGCTCAAATACCATTTTCCTGATATCTGAATTTTGTTCCAAGCATGTCCTACTTGTGCATTGGGGATTTGTCCCGTGACTCTCACGCTATCGATGCCTTCGATAGCACACATGACAGAAAAGGCTTTTGATATTCCGTCACACACCGCACTTCCCTCAAGCACGCCCTCGAGATGGAATGCCTTATATTCAAACAAATCGTGTAATCCGTCTCCGTTTTTTGCCACATAGTTGTCATAATAGACATTGAGTATAAGCCATTCATAAATCGTCTTGACTTTTTCATGATCGCTCATGCCGTCATCGACCATATCACGCATGATTGCCTTGTATTCATTGTAGACGAGCTCTGCCTGTGAGCCTTGTTGAGGCAAAGGTCTGTATCCGTGCGACAAGATATAGAAAAGCTGATTGGAAGTGGTGCAAGGATAAGTATCTTCTACATAATTTATCGCAAAGTCGTCATAGTCCTCGCTTCTTGTACCTGCGGGTTCATAAAGCACGCTGCCATACTGCTTATACCATTCTGATTGAGGGGTACCCGACAAAGTAGCCTCTTTATACACCAAATCTTCTGTCTGATATATAGTAGTGGTATTTGTCGTAGATGAAAAACTTAATGAGCCTATTCTTGGATAAGTACACTCTTGTGCGGCTTTAGTAATTTCGCTGTTTATTTTTGTAGCACCGCTTATGTATGTCACATTTACAGGCATACTGTCTTCTTCCAAAACATTATAGAAACATACATATTCCACATACTCTACCAATTCTTCATAACTGTCAATGCTTCCGTCAGGCAAACTGTCCAAAAATCCTGCATCGAGCACATCTTCCCACTGAGCATATATTGTAATATCATTGTCAGGCATTGTCCTGAACACATATTTTATTGTGCAAGCACTGTCCTGATACCACACAAGTTCTTTTGTCTTGTCGTCTGACAAAACTTCGGGCTTTTTGATAATGCTGCCGGGCATAGCATGTTCTGTATGAACATACTCTGCATCTTCGGGCATTACATAAGTGATTTGTCTGTAATCGCTGCTTATAAACTTAGCATAAATATCTATATTTCCCGTATTGCAAGGCGAGATGCGTTCGATTCTTTGAGTAAAGTTTTCATCTAGATACCAGCCTGCAAATTCTTCTCCGTCCTTTTCGGGCTCTAGCAAAGCAAAATCGCTTTCATAATTGTAAGTATCGGGATTTAAGGGATTGTTTTTCCCTCCATCGAGATGATAATTTATGGCATAATTGTTTGGTGCCACAAGTGCCCAGATTTCTCCGCCCGTAGAAGGGACGCTATCCAAGTCGCTGAAGTCTATCAAAGTATTGGGCAAAGCATACCATTTGACAAAAGAATATCCCTTTGCTTGCACAATAGGAGGCACAAGCTGAGATTTGTCTGTGACTTGCTGTACGCTTTTTCCATTCATCTCATAGTGAGAAGGATAGTTGCACTTGAATATATATGTATAGACTTTCTCTGCTATTTCAAACTCGACAGTCTTTTGTCCGCTATAATTACCTATACCGCTTATAGTAATTTTGCCTTTTCCTACCGCGATATTATCTGAATAAGAAAGTGTATAATCTTTGTTTTCTTCAAGAAGTTTGCTGTTATATTTGATCGAAACTTTCGGTTTGATTTCCTCTCCCGTATATTGATAAGTATCCTGCTCTAAAGATATCTGACACAACTCAATGGATGTCGTGTCGTCTGAACCGAAAATAGACATAAGTCTGTTGCAACCCGACAAAATACCCAACAGACTTATTATAAGTATCAAAAGAGCAAATACTTTAATACTTCTTTTCATCGATCACACCTCTTAATCCTGTTTTTTCAAAGGGAAAGCAATGAGCTTGTAGATAGGCATCAACATATCCGAATATTTCTTTTCGTGTTCGGTCATAATATTTTCCTGAAGATTGGTAGAGCCCAACAAATCCAGATTTACTTCTTTGAGTCCGAATCCGCTTTGAGAAAACTCACACAAGGAAAATTCAAACATTCCCTTATTGTCAGTTTTTTCCTCAATTTCTCCGTTGTCTTTCAACAAAGTTTTGTACATATTCAAAAATTTTCTGTTTGTCAATCTTTGTTTTTCATAGCCTTTCTGAGGCAAGGGCGTAGGAAAATTGATGTATATTCTGGATATACTCTTTTCGGGGATATAGCTGGGCAGACATTCTGCTCTCAAAATCATAAATTTCAAATTCTTAAGGTTGTTGTCCCTAGCTTTTTCTATACCGTCAATAATGACATTTGACAGCATTTCGATAGCTATAAAATTGACATCGGGGCGTCTTTTGGCAAGTTCTGTAATAAATCTTCCCTTGCCGCAACCTATCTCTAGTTCGACAGGATTGTTATTGCCAAACACCTTTTTATAATCTATATAATCTTTTTGCTCGACAGAAGTCTTCATATTTCTGTCAGCAATTGTACGCTCCAAAATATAATCTTTTACATCCGCCAACCTGTCATCGAGGTTGTGCTTTCTTCTCATTCTCATAAAAAAACTCCGCATATTTATTTGTTTTATTATATCATTTAATTTATATTTTGTCTATATGCTCTTTAGAATAATGCCGAGGCTTTTGGATATTAAAAATGTTTTCCAATGCTTTTTATAAAATAATAATACTTTGTCAAATTTAAAAAAGATTTAAAAAAAAGCAGAGTTCGTAAGAATTCTGCTTTTGTATTTTATAATTTCTTTTCTATATTCTCAAGCCAATCGCCCTCAAAATATTCTATTGCACCATTGTCGCATGCTCTTGCCAAAATAGGATTAATAGGCAATTTAGCCACATTTTCGATACCGTATTCTTTTGCTATTTCTTCGACATGACTTTCGCCGAAAATATTGAGTTTTTCATGACACTTGTCACACTCGTAATATGACATATTTTCTACTATACCGACAATAGGAACATTGAGCATTTTTGCCATCTTTACGCCCTTTGATACTATCATGCTTACAAGTTCTTGAGGGGAAGTGACGATTATAATTCCGTCAACAGGCAAACTTTGCAATACCGTGAGCGGTATATCTCCCGTGCCTGGAGGCATATCTATAAACATTGTATCCACATCGCCCCAGAATACATCTGTCCAAAACTGAGTCACTGCACCTGTGGCAAGACTGCTTCTCCATACCACGGGATCGTTTTCGTCTTTCAAAAACATATTCATAGATACGATTTTTATCCCCGTGACGCTTGTAGCAGGCAAAATTCCCTTTTCGCTTCCAAGTGCCTTTTCTTTTATGCCGAAAGCTTTGGCAATCGAAGCCCCCGTAATATCCGCATCCAATACGGCAGTCGACTTGCCCGCTCTTCTGCTGAGGACGGCAAGCTGAGAAGTGACCATAGATTTTCCCACACCGCCTTTTCCGCTCATTACGGCATAAAGCTTTTTGACATGAGAAAACTTATTAAGTTGAGGTTTTTGTGCTTCTTTTCTTTCCTTGCAGTTTTCACCGCATGTCGAACAATCATGAGTACATTCGCTCATAGTATTCTCCTTAAATTATACCTAAAGGACAAGACTCTTTTGTCCTGTCCTTGAAATAAGTATTTTTGCTTTTAATAAGAATTAAAGGGACTTAACGATTTCCTTGCAAACAGCCTTGCCCTCTTCAGAGAGTTCTGTAAAAGGCTTTCTGCAACCGTTCATTTCTATACCCATCTCTTCGAGTATTCCCTTTTCCATAGCAAATACACCGTACTTGATGAGTTTTGTGATGATTTCGTTTGCCTCAAACTGAATTTTTTGAGCTTCTTTGATGTTGCCTTCATTAAACAAAGCATACATCTTTACATACTTTTCAGGCATAAAGTTGTATGTCGAACCAATACCGCCGTCAGCACCCATGCTAAGACCTGCTACGAGCATCTCATCAAATCCGTTGTAAACCAAAGGATTGCAAGACATTGTCTTGAACTGCTGGAGAGCAAAGAGGTCAGCGGTAGTATGCTTGATACCGATAAACTTTTTGTTTTGGAACATATCCTCAGCTCTTTCCTTGTTGAATACAAATCCGTTTGCATTGGGGAAGTTATACATAATCATAGGAATGTTTACGCTGTTGGCAATATCGTTGTAATAACCCTTTATTGCCTCATAGCTGAATCCGTAATAATAAGGTGCTACCGCAGAAATTGCGTCATAACCCATTTCTTCTGCATACTTTGCCATTTCGATAGCATGCTTTGTATTGATAGTGCCGACATGAGCAATCATAGTTCCTCTTCCGGCATTGCTTTCGCTTGCGTACTTGAAGAGTTCTTTTCTCTCCTCAACGGTCAAAAGCATACCTTCGCCTGTCGAACCGCCTACATAGAAACCATTGATGCCTTTTGCAAGGTTCATATCGATAATTTTCTTTACCGATGCTCCGTTGATTTTGTCATCTTTTGTGTAAGGGGTCAATAAAGCCGAAAACACACCTTTGAATTTTTTTGTATCCATTTTTTATACCTCACTTGGTTTTGATTTTTTGTTATTGATTTTTAAAAGAGCCGTTGAGCACAGCATACACGCTTCCCAAAACTCCCGCTTTGTTTCCAAGACTCGCACAAGCCACAGGCGTATTCGCCTTTTGCTTATATTCCTTTATAAAGTTTTGCCACCAATATTCTGCAAGTTCTATCACTCCGCCTCCCACGATTATCAAATCGGGATTGTAAAGCTCGATAGATTTGAGCATGACGGTAGTCAAATCTTTATAAAAATTTGCCACTAAGTTTTTATGTATGATGTCATTTGACTTAAAAAGTTTGTACAAATTGTCATCGCCGTACTTTTTGAGAGCGGTAGCCGAAACATAAGTTTCCGCACAGCCTTTTTTTCCGCAAAGACATTCTCTGCCGTCCTCATAAAGACAGATATGTCCCAATCTCGTATCTACGACTGACTGACAATCGAGCTTTTTGTCTTTGAGCAAGGAAGCACCTAGTCCCGTACCGAGCGTAAACATCATTACGCTGTCATACTTCTTTCCTGCTCCTATAAAGCCTTCGCCCACGAGTGCACCTACGGCATCGTTTATAGCGACTACTCTTCTTTTAAAGTGCTCTGACAATACTTTTGAAAGCTCGAGTCCCGTAAATCCCGGGAGAGCTTCTGTCGCAAATGTGACTTTTCCGCTGTCCCAATCGATTGTGCCGGCACTTGCCACGCTTATTGCCTCGCATTCGTCAAGGCACTCAAACTGCTCAATGGATTTTATAATATTGCCGACAATGGCATCTCTGCCTTTTCGTGCCTCAGTAGGCAATGAGAAAAACTTAAGTATCTGATATGTATCGGGATTTTTTGCATCGCCGACTTCTATCAAAGCACTCTTTATGCTCGTACCGCCTACATCTACACCAATTGTCAACATAATTTCAATGCTCCTACAAATCTCTTTGTAATATCCATAGGTCTTGTGATAGAACTACCTATAACTACTGCATACACACCGCACTGACATACCTTTTCAAGTTGTCCTCTCTCCCAGATTCCGCCTTCTGCGATAATCTTTGTATCGGGAAAACTCTTGACGAGTTTTGTCAAAAAGTCTGTATCGGGCAATGATATTCCCTTTGTATAAGGAGTATATCCTCTCATTGTCGAGCCGATATAGTCAAATCCCAAATCGTGTGCCATCTGTGCTTCTTCGAAGTCCGAACAGTCTGCCATAATCTCTACATTCTTTGCGTTTTCTCTTATGTATTTTACAAGATCAGCAAGTTTTTCGCCGTTTGGTCTTTCTCTTTTTGTACAATCCAAAGCTATTACTTCGCAGCCTGTGGTAAGAAGCTCTTTTACTTCCTTGAGAGTAGGAGTAATATATACATCGCTTCCCTCATATACAGCTTTGATGATACCAATCACAGGCACATCGACTTCGCTTTTGATATCGTTTATGTCATTGACATAGTTGGCTCTGATGCCCACAGCACCGCCTTGCACTGCTGCTCTTGCCATATATTTCATGATGCCGAGACCATAAAGAGGTTCGCCCTTTACAGCCTGACACGATACGATAAGTCCTCTTTTCAAGTTTGCCATACAAACCGCTCCTTTTTGTTGAGGTATTTTTTCTTGACTATGTCAAGCATTTTCTCAACCTGTCAAATTATAGTACTTTTACAAAATATAAGCAAGCAAAAGAATGTATGATTTGTCATTACTTTTGTTTGATATAATCAAGCGAAACTTTTACAAATTGAATTTCTTCGTGTTTTGTATTCTCTTCATACAAAACTCCTATTTCGCCGTTTCCGAGCCATACCATACAGCTATATACGAATTCGCCTTCTTTGATAAGTTTTGAATATTCGAATGTCTTGCCGTAATCGTATGAAAGTCTTATTACGCCGTTTTTTCTAGCACTCTTATCTGCTGCGTTGAGGAATATGGTCACAGGTCTTCCGTTGTCCTCGCCGTTTATTACACAACACTGACAAATACATTGAGGAAGCTGAGGATGATGCTTATAGTCATGCCAGCTTTCGCCTCCGTCTTCGCTTATTGCGGTAGCAATGAGTTTTTTAGGAGAGTGATTTCTCATAAAGAGTTTGAGCGTTCCGTTTTCGCATTCGATAAGCTGGCTTTCAGTAATCATATCGGTAGGCATAAGGAATTTGTGATTTATAGGGAAAATGCCGATCTTTCTTGTCTGATTGGGAGAGAGTCCTCTGTGCCATGTCTTGCCGTGGTCATCGCTGTAAATCACGGTATTTGACAACATAAGCATTGCAAAAACTTGTTTTGTATTGTAATAAATAGGGAAAATCAATCTACCTTTGTACTTGCCTTCTTTCACCACAATACCAACACCCGGACCGGCTCCGATAAAAGACATATATTCTTCTTTTACCTGATAATTGAGGTTGACAGGCTTTGTCCAAGTCAATCCGTCATCGCTGCTCGAGGTAATATATAGATAAGAAGTAGAAAGTTCTCTCAACTTGCCGTTTGACAACTTATAATTGCCGGCAGGTTCGCCCTTATAGAATATGTCGCCGTTTTCCTCTATCTTATAATCCTTGTCTTCGATGCCGTCATCGTATACTTTGCCGTTTTTGAGGACATATTGTTTTTTGCCTTCATAAAGATAGAGATTTCCGTGCTTGTCCTGACCTGTACCCTTCTTGCTGTTGAGAATACCGATACCTGAAGGAGTATGCGAATAAATCATAAAAATAGTGTCAGTGCTTTCGTCATAAAGCATACAAGGGTCAATTGCAGCGGAAGCGTCATTCTTGGATGCTCCTACTTCTTCGCAAACAACAATCTGTTCGCCCCAAGTCTCGCCGTTGTCGGTAGAGCGTCTTACCACTTTGTCAATTCTGTTGGGGTTGTCCCTTGCGGTATAAAATCTTTCATCGGCAGCAGCGACCAAAGTGCCTGCCTTTGTTTTTATAACTGAAGGAATTCTGTAATTGTCTGCTCTTCCGAATTCCTTGCTGAATATTGTCTGTACTTTCAAAGCCATCTTAGCTTCCTCCTGAATTGATTTTTGTTTTAGATACAATACGCAAAAACTATATTCATGTATTGTATATTTATTTATCGATATTTTTATTTTACTACTTTCATTGTGAATGTGTATTCAAAACTTTTGCCCTTTTCGAGCTTGTTTATCATAGCCTTATCCTTGATTTCTCTTACAGGCTCGAGCATATCGGGCACACCCCACCAAGGCTCTACGCACCAATACTCTCCGAGATTTTCATCGCTCCAGAAAGAAAGTACGGGAGGATTGTTGAGCTCAAAAGCTATCTTTATTCCGTCAGTGCGTACTACTTCCAAAGAATCGAATTTCTCATCGAAGAAAATCAAGGTCTTGTATTCTTGCATTGTCTTCTTATCGCAATAAATCCTGTCAAAAGGCTGGAATTTTTCTTTGTGCAAAATGAAGTGTCCTGTCTCGTTGAGTCTGTAAAGCGAAGGCGAAAGCTTGCGAGGGAATTGAATATAATTTTTTGATGTATCGCAAATGCTGCCTTCTTCTTTGTCCAAAGCGATTGCAGGATGTCCGCCAAGCATAAAATATATATCCTTGTCATCGAGATTGACTACTTTCATGCTCTTGTAGTATTTGTCGTCTTTTATCTCGTGCACAACATACAAATCGAATTTATAGGGATATAAAGCAAAACTCTTTTCGTCCCAAAGATATCTATGTACTACTTTGCTGTCTGTCTTTTCTACGATTTCAAAATCATAATCACAGCAAATTCCGTGCAAAGGCATGTGATATTCTTTGCCGTCAACGCAGTATTTTTCGTCTTTTTGTCTTGCTACAAAAGGGAAAATCGTAACATCTTGTCCTGTCCAGCTTTTTTCATCGCCCTGCCACAAAAGCTCCTTGTTTAGGGACTTATCGAAAAAACTCTTTAGTGTGCTGCCTTTGTCATCTATTTCGATTGCCAAAGTCTTTCCGAAAATTTTGCTCATATTACTCCTTTTTTGTCAGAATTTCCGACAATTTATATTTGATTTAATTTGATTGATTTCAGTGTTTATATTTATTTATTACTCTTGCCCTTTATTGTCTCTATTGCGAGTTTTTCAAACTCGGGCAAGCTTTTTACTATTGTATCATAACTTACGCAATACGCAAGTCTCACATATCCTTCGCATGCAAAACTTTTTCCGCCCACCAAAAGCAATCTGTGCTCTTTTGCTTTTTCGACAAACTGCTTTTCATCGATAGGACATTTTACAAAAAGATAAAACGCTCCTTGAGGTTTTGTACATTCAAAGCCGTATTCTGTGAGTTTTGAATACAAAAGTTCTCTGTTTTTGTCATATACGGATATATCGGTGGTTGTGTCAAGACACTTTTCGATAGCAAGCTGCTGAAGCGAAGGGGCATTGACAAAACCAAGTATTCTCGTGGCCACATTGCATGCCGATATGAGATTTTCAAAATCCTCTGCTTCGTCAGGTATCACGAGATATCCTATTCTCTCCCCGGGGAGCGACAATGACTTTGAATAAGAATATCCTACTATCGTATTCTCATAATATTTTGTCGCATAAGGTACTTCTACATTATCATACACAAGCTCTCTGTAAGGCTCGTCCGCTATAAGATAAATAGCCTGATTGTTTTCCTTGCTTTTTTTCTTGAGGATTTCTCCCATCTTTTTGAGAGTGTTTTCGTCATACACCACACCCGTAGGATTGTTGGGACTGTTGAAAATCACGGCTTTTGTCTTCTTGCTTATCGCTCTTTCCAAAGTATCCAAATCAGGTTGGAATGTAGGAGGATTTGCAGGTACTATTACGCTTTTTCCATAGGCATTTGCCACATAATTGAGATATTCCCCAAAGAAAGGAGCGATTAGAATTACCTCATCATCGGGATTGATGATAGCACGCAAAATCACATTGAGACCGCCTGCCGCACCTACCGTCATTACTATGTTTTTGAATGAAAAATTCGTATCGAATCTTTTATTGAGGTTGAGAGCAATACTTTGTCTTACGCTCTCAAAACCGCTGTTGTTCATATATCCGTGCAAAGTAATATCGTCTGTGTTTTCCAATACTTCTTTAAAAGCTTTGTTTACTTTTTCAGGAGCAGGAACGCTGGGATTTCCCAAAGAAAAATCATATACATTTTCTTTGCCGTAAATTGCAGAAAGCTTTTTGCCCTCTTCAAACATGGCTCTTATTGCCGAGCTCGCTCCTACCATATCTTTCATTCTTTTAGAAATCATTTTTACCTCTTTTATAAAACTTTTTTGCCTTTATATCTTCGTATCGACTTTATAATCGTTGAAAATTTTTATCTTATAGATTAACCCTGTTTTTGATATCGCCTTGCAAAAATCCTTTTAGATTTTCAAGTGCTATATTCATAAGTCTCGACCTTGCCTCTTTTGACGCCCAAGCGATATGAGGAGTAATATAACATCTTTTTGCTCCAAGCAAAGGATTTGTGGCTTTTGGCGGTTCTACCGACAACACATCTGCTCCGTATCCTCCTATCTTTCCGCTGTCAAGAGCTTTTCTTACAGCGTCTTCGTCCACCACTCCGCCTCTTGCCGTATTGATTATCATCACTCCGTCTTTCATCTTGGCAATGGCATCTTTGTTTATCATTTTTTCGCTTTGCTTGTTTATAGGACAATGAAGACTTATTATGTCGCTCTTTGCATACAATTCGTCAAGTTCTGTCATTGTGGCAATATCGTCACTTGTCTTCGAACGGCGATAAGCAAGCACATTCATTCCGAAAGCTTTTGCTATTTTTGCCACTTCTTTTGCTATCGTGCCATAGCCGACAAGTCCTATCGTTTTTTTGTCAAGCTCTGTAATGTCCTGAACACGATAACAAAAATCTTTGCACCTTGTCCAATCTCCTTGAGCCACAGACATACTGTGTTTCCCCACTCCCATGGCAAGCTCCAAAATAAAAGCAAATGTAAGCTGAGCCACAGATTTTGTAGAATAATCAGGTATGTTTGTCACAGGTATGCCTTTGGACTTTGTGTACTCCAAATCCACGACATTATAGCCCGTAGACAAAAGACCGATGTATTTGAGATTTGGGAGTTTTTCAAGAATATTTTTGTCGAGTATGACCTTGTTGTCTATGATAATATCCGCATCTTTTGCCCTATGCTCTACTTCTTCATAAGAGGTGCGGTCATAGTACACAAAATCACCCAGCTTTTCAAATTCTTTCCAATCGAGATCTTCGCCCGTTGTCGTATATCCGTCAAGCACTACAATTTTCATAGACTTTTCCTCAATCCTTTAGGATAATGATTTTTGGCATACATGCCGTCACACTTGCACCAACCGAGCGAAACGCCCTTGTATTCCACTATCGCCCAGCCTTTTATATCGCATTCGAGCATTTCGCCCAAAATATATCTCTTTGCATTTTCCATATCGACAGAAAGCACATTTTTTGCTTCGCATGGTCTTAAAGCCATAGCCAGCGAATGTGCAGGCTCGAATCTGTCCTTTTTGAATTCTCCTAGACCAAGCCCCGCTCTTTCCACTTTCATTCTGTCAAAATCGGGCGTACCTTTTGGCAAGCTGTAAAGATTTTGCCCAAACATCAAATCGGGCGAAAACTCAACATTAAGATTTTGTTTTTGCCAAAGCTCGTATTCTTTTATGAGCTTTTTATCTGTATTTGACGATTGAAGACGATATTTTGTCTGACTTTTTTCGCCTTTATGTTGAAGCACGGCAAAAAAATGTCCTTCGCCTTCGACCTTGTGCGGGAAAATCCTGTTTGTCATCTCAAGCATGGATTTGTTTTTTGCTTTGTCAAAGGCAATACCCTTTTCAAACTTATACACAGAAGGCACCACTTCGAATTCTTTATATTTTGTCAAAAACTCATCGATGACTTCTTCATTTTCCTCTTGAGAAAAAGTGCATGTAGAATATACTATCCTTCCGCCGTCTTTCAAAAGCCTTGCCGCACAATCCAGAATATCAAGCTGTCTTTGTCTGCAAAGTCTTACATTTTCCAAAGACCATTCTTCTATCGCAGTCTCGTTTTTTCTGAACATTCCCTCGCCCGAGCAAGGTGCGTCCACCAAAATTTTATCAAAAATACCTGCATATTTTTCTTGAAGTCTTTGAGGGCTTTCGTTCATTACCACACAATTTCTTATGCCCATTCTCTCGATATTTTGCGAGAGTATTTTTGCTCTTGAAGGTATAATCTCGTTTGCTATCAATAGTCCGCTTCCTTTGAGTTTGGCGGCTATCTGAGATGCCTTTCCCCCCGGGGCAGAACACAAATCAAGCACAAAATCCCCCTCTTGTATATCGAGGTTTTCAGCGACTGCCATAGCACTCGGCTCCTGTATATAAAAAGCTCCGCCTTCGTGCAGCACGCTTTTCCCCGGTCTTTGGGATTCTTCATAATAATATCCGTTTTCGCACCAAGGAATCGCTCTCAAATCAAACTCGTCTTTTATACTATCAAAATCGCTTTTTAAAGTATTGATTCTAAGCCCCTGATGTCTGTCTTTTGAATATTCTCTGACAAAATCGTCATATTCGTCTTTGAGCAAAGACTTCATTCTGTCGAGAAAATCCTCAGGTAAATTCAACATTGCTACCTCTCTTTGCTTTGTATATTATATCATAATATAAAAGCATATTGCAATGTTTTGACAAAATTCATACATATAAAAAAAATAATAGAGGGATATATCCCTCTTTATCTTTTGTATCTTATCGATTTGATTTTTTTATAGCAAGTTTTTGCTCATATTTTTCAATCGGTAAAATTTTAAATTTCACTTTTTTGACTTCTTATCGTCCTTTTTCATTCAAAAACACTCTAAACAAGGGAAGACAACTTTTAAAGAATTTTTTGTATGCCGAGCAATAATCTCTGTCGGCTCTCGCTCTTTTGCATCCGCCTGCTCTGCACATTTTGAAAAATTCACAGCTTTTGCATTTTTCAGGATAAATCAATGATTCTTTTATAAATTCCTGAGCTTTTTTGCTGTTTGCCATATCGAGCATATCTTTGGAGTTTATATTTCCCAAAAGCCATTCGTCTATACAATAAAAATCACAAGGATATACATTTCCGTTTGCTTCTATTACAAATTGATGAGTACAATGTCCTTCCATACCGCATTGCTCGGCTTTTTGTCCTAAAAACAATCTCACCATATTGTCAAAATGCCTTATGCTCGTATATTCTCCCCTGACATAATCTTTGACATAAAGATTGAAAAGTCTTATGAGATAATCTCCATACTCTTCTTCTGTCATATAAAGCATACTTTCGCTTTTGTCGCCAAATGGACGAAGACAAGGTATAAACTGAAGATAATTAAAGTCTTGGGACTTAAAATAGCTGTATATCTTCTCTATATTCTTAGCCGTATATCCTGTAGCAACGACAAGTATATTGAAATCCACATTATGTTTTTTCAATAAGCCAAGAGCATTTCTCACCTTTAAAAATGTATAATCGAGATTGGTGTCAACTCTAAATCTGTTTGCGTCCTGATCTCCGTCAAGACTCACGCCAAGCAAGAAATTGTGTTTTGCAAAAAACTCTGCCCACTCATCGTCTATGAGAGTTCCGTTTGTCTGCAAACTAAAAAATATCTTGCTGTCTAATGTGTTATATTTTTTTATGAGTTTTACAAAATTTTCAAAAAATTCTTTTCCTGCATAGAGAGGTTCTCCGCCCTGAAAAGCAAAATATATGCTCCCTCCCTCGCAAAACTCAAGAGTCTTTTTGACTATATTTTCTGAAGTATCATTTGACATAATACCATATCCAAAAGACTCTCTTGTATTGGCAAGCGAGTGATAAAAACAATATTTGCACCTCATATTGCAAAGACTCGAGGCAGGTTTTATCATTACGGATAAATCTTTTTTCATTTTTGAAGCGATAAATTATTTAATTTATATTTTGTTTTTCTCATAAGACAAGATTGTATAATAGCTTTCATAATCAGTCTTGTCGTTGTAGTAATAATCTATATTGACTCCTCGTCTGTTTTGTTGGAATTTTTTCTGCCAAGACGACATAGTATTTTTAAGTTCAGAAGATATCAAAGGGAAAATACCCGCTCTTTGATAGCTTTCCGACTTATCGTCAGAAAGACAAATGAGCCAATTTTTTCTCACTTTGTCAAAGAATGCGGGATTGTCGTTTTGCATACTCTTGAAGTATTTCCATACCAATACATCATTATCTTTGATGAAGTCATAGCTGTTTGCCATATCTTCAGTCATGATATATGTTTTGTCCTCTCCTGTATTTGTAATTAAAGAGATTTTTTGACCTACGATTTTGTCCAATGCTTCTTCTTTTGTCATTGCATAAGATACAGATTTTATCTTTTCGGATTTCATATAAAGTATAGGTCTTGACTTATCGTGTATAAAATCCAAAGTGTTTCCTTGTTCGTCAGGAATATAAAGGCCGTTCATTGACACGCCGTCAATCTCTCTGTCAAAGGGCATCATATTTTCATATACCGTATCTCCTATCTGTCCATTCAGCGAGCAAAGTTCTGTCAATGTAGGGAAAAAGTCCACAAGCGTAGCCTGTGCAGAAATTTTCCTGCCTTTGTTCATATATTGATTATTGCCCCATCTCATATAAAAAGGCACTTTCTGACCGCCTTCATAAGCGGTATATTTTCCTCCCCTCAAATCGTCTGTCGAGCCTTGAAGTGCAGGTCCGTTGTCAGATGTGAACATAATAATCGTATTATCGAGCACCCCTGCTTCCTGCATATTATAAAACAATTCTCCGAGATAATAGTCAAACTCAGTGATGACATCGGCATAAATGCCCACGCCCGTAGAGCCTTGTCCTACTCTTACCATATTCCCCGTCTTTTCCCACTTGCTCGAATTATAATTGTATTTGTATTCGGGTTTTTGCTGAGGTTCGCCACCGTACAAAGGAGCATGAGGCCAAGGCGTAGCGTAATAAGCAAAGAAAGGAGTGTTTTTGTCATAAGTCTGACCGCTTTTTGTCTCTTCTCCGTTTATTACATCGCTTATCCAATCATTTATACTATTGTGACAATGCTGAGTGAGATAATCCTGATCTATCTTTGTGCCGTCATTGATTATTTCATATCTTCCTTGACTTTCTTCGACATAATAGAAAGGCGTCATATCGTTGACATAATGCGAGCCGTAAAAATAATCAAAGCCCTGATTTGTGGGAAGATATTCGCCATAGTCTCCCAAGTGCCATTTGCCGAAAGCTCCCGTAGCATAGCCTGCATTTTGGAATGCTTCTGCGATAGTTATTTCGTCTCCAAGCATACCATCGCAATTTCCGCCGAGTTCAAAAGAATTGTATACTCTCGTGGTACCGACAGGCAATGTGGTATTTACCGTAGGATACAACACATTATCTGCATATCCTCTATAAGGATATCTTCCTGTAAGCATAGCAAATCTTGACGGCGAACATACCGAATAACTTGCATAAAAATTTTCAAAATTAAGACCGCTTTGTCCTATAAAATCAAAGGCGGGAGTATCGAAAGTCTCGTTTCCGTTTAAAGATGTATCGCCGTAGCCCATATCATCCATGAGTATTACAAGCACATTAGGTCTATCCGATTGAGAAGAATTGTTTTTGTAATAATCATTGAGAGCTTTTAAATATTCGTCTTCGCCTTTTGACAAATCAAAAGCATGAGTTTTTGCCCTGAGATTTGTAGTAAATACAAGTGCCACAGACACAAGCATAAGTCCTACACTCATAAAAGACGCTATCGCTCTCATACCTTTTTTGTCAGCAAATCTTTTTATCAATACCGCCAAAAGCACAATCATTGTCGTACAAGGAAGAATGATAAGAATATTTCCTATAAGGCGGGTAAAGAAATTGCCCTCTCCTTGCCAAAGAAGATTGTCGATATTGACAAAACCTTCCTTGCCCGTAGACAAAGCTCCCCAGCCTGCGTCAGCTCCTGCGACTATATAAAAACTTGCTATCGCAAACACCGGTATAAGGTATGCCGAAAGCATATAAATATTGAATTTCTTTTTGAATACAATTTGCAAAAAAATCAAAAGCGAAACCACACATAAAAACACCAGATTTATCAGTGTAATTATGTTCAGTCCCGCTATCCATTGGGTAAGCATCAACAAAATCGCAACAATATTTAGAGCTTTAGAAAACTTATCCAACTTGTTTGAAAAAACAAGCTTTTTGATTTGGTTATCGTCTTTTGTCTGCATAAATCCCCCTAAACACACTCTTTCTAATACTATAATTCTAATTGTCTTTTTAATCAATATAAAAATATATAAATCATTATATATGGAAAGTAAATGATTATAAATAAAAAATCAACTTATATCCACTATTTTTTTAGGAATATCGAGATTATAATTTTTTATTTTGCCATAGCTCCAAGTCTTGACCTGCTCATATAGTTTTTTGTCTATATCGAGCTTGTCAATGAGCTCTTTTTCGTCTATAATTTCTATATTCTTATTTTCCTTTATATTCAAAGTGCGTTGGGTATCTCTGCCGTACAAAAGATAACAATTTATTTTGCCGGATTTTTGAGTATAATATCCGCCATACCACCTTATGTATTTGACCAAAAACATTGCCTGTTTGTATTTTTCCTGCTCGAAGTCTTCAGAAAAACAAAAATACTTGTCTTTTATGTATTTATTTTCTTGAAGATTGCTGTCGGGCTTTATGAATTTTGCAAGATTAATTAGCTTTTTGGTATAAGATGTAGTGGAATAATGATTGATTACGCATCCGTTTTCTACCGAATAAAAACAATTTGGAGCCTCTTGCAAAAGTTCTTCTAGACTTTCATTGTGAGAACTGCAAAGTTTTTTTGCGATTTGCATCGTAAGGTATGCGTCATAATCGCTTCTGTGAAGATTTTCTGTCTCTATGCCAAAACTTTCGCATATCTTTCCCAGACCGTTTTCTTTGCTTTCGGGCATAAAATGTCTGTGCAATATCTGCGTGTCATAAGCCTTGAAAGAAAAATAAGGTTTGTTGTACCTGTTGCATTCAGACAAAAGAAAATTTATATCATTGATAACAGAATGACCAAAAACAATATTCTCCTCGTCTTCTAAAAGTTGTTTTATCTGAGGATAATATGTATCGAATTTAGGGGCTTTTAAAAATACTTCTTTTTCATAACCAAGCTCTATCCCCTCTCCGCTTGATTTGTTTCTCAAATGAAACTTGCTGTCAGGATTGATGATTATGTCTTTTTGCTCGATAATATTGAAGTTTGTGTCGGCAAGCACATAACCTATACTGCATATCTTGCCCTGTCCGTTAAAACAGTTGGCACATTCGATATCAAAAAACAAATACTTCATCCATCATTTCCTTTGTCGTCCGTATACTCGGACATAGATTTTTTGGCAAGGCAGAATATCATTCTGCCTTTGCCCGTAGATTATTATTTTGACTTATGTACCCTTAAAGAAGTTCTATTCCTTCTTTCGCACACTTTTCCATCTCGCTGTCTGTCCATACGGATTGTTGTACTTCTCCGATATGACGCTTTCCGAGTATGAACATGCACAGTCTTGACTGACCTATTCCGCCGCCGATAGACAAAGGCAATTTGTCTTCTACCAAAGCTTTGTGGAAAGGAAGCTCGAGTCTATCCATAGCGTTTTCTGCCTCAAGCTGTTTGAGCAAAGAATCTTTGTCTACTCTTATGCCCATTGAGGACAATTCCAATCCTCTTCCGATTACGGGATAGTTGACAAAAATATCGCCGTTGAGACTCCAATCGTCATAATCGGGAGCTCTTCCGTCATGCTTTTTGCCGCTCTTGAGCTTTCCGCCTATCTGCATAATAAATACCGCACCGTATTTTTCTGCCACTACATTTTCTCTTTGACTGCTCGTAAGCTCTGGATATTTGTCCTCAAGCTCCTGAGTCGTGACAAAAGAAATTTCCTCGGGAAGTTCGGGAGCTTGTAGATTGTATTTGTCGCATATCTCTTTTGAAGTAATTCTTATCACCTGATAAATTTTTCTTACGGTCTCTTTGAGATAATCGATGGTGCGTTGTTGTCTGTCTATTACTTTTTCCCAATCCCATTGGTCGACATAGATAGAGTGAATATTGTCTACAACTTCGTCTCTTCTTATGGCATTCATATCGGTATAAAGTCCGTATCCCATTTCAAAGCCGTATTTTTTGAGTGCGAATCTTTTCCATTTTGCAAGGCTGTGCACTACTTCGGCGATTTTGCCGCTTTCTTTTATGTCAAAAGATACGGGACGCTCAACTCCGTTGAGATTGTCGTTGAGGCCGCTTTCTTTAAGTACGAAAAGAGGTGCGGATACTCTGCTGAGATTGAGTGCCTCGGACAGATTGCCGATAAACAAATCCTTGCAGTCTTTTATTGCTTTTTGAGTGTCTAATAAGCTAAGTTTTTTCATATATTCATTTCACCTTTTAAAACTTTTATATCATTGCTTTCAAAATAAAATCTTCCATAAGTGCCTTAAACTTTTTGCCTGTGCAAGTCTTGATAAAAAGATAGTATTTTGTACCATTGTATTCAAACCACACATTATAAAAGAACCTAGAAAACATTCCCTTTTTGTGCGTGTATTCGATGATTGTATCGCCTACTTTTGCTTTGACAAATTCCTGCTTGCTCTTTTTTATGACTTCCTCTGAAGGAAGAGCAAAATACTCACTGAAATTGTCATCCAAAAGTGCATACTCTTCTATCTCGTCATTGCCCCACATACATACAAGGCGTTCTTTGATATAGACTATTTTGCCCTCTTTTTCTCCTTTTTGACATTTAAAAGATGTAAGATTGGGCGGGTCAAAAAGTATTATCGAAGTATTGTTTTCAGCATTATGTTTTGATATCGAAGTATAATCGCTTTCGACAACACCGTCAATATCTTTGAAGAGTTTATTTGCCATAACTGTCTTTAAGTCCCGTTATCTGATTGAATTCATACTTGCCGTCTTTGCCATAATCCTTGACTGCACTGTAATAACCCATACGCATGAATTGGAATCTGTCATAAGGCTTTATTTCTTTCAATGCACTTTCGCCTTTTGCGTTTGGATATTCAATATGACTGTTTGGAGTAAGTCTGTCATTGAAATCGCCCTCGCCGTCAAGAAGCAAATAGTCGAATTCGTGCAAAACTACATCTATACAATCCTTTGCGTTTACCCATTGAATTACGCCTTTGACTTTTATATTTGCATTGACTCCGCCGCTTATAGAATCGGGGATATAATTGCAGACGATTTCCGTCACTTTTCCGTCATCATCGCACTTATGGCTGACATATTCGAGGATATAGCTTCCCTTAAGTCTTACTTTTCCGCCGGGTACAAGACGCTTGTACTTGGGAGGAGGAACGACAGCAAAGTCATCTCTGTCGATATACAATTCTTTGCTGAAACTTACTTTGTGATAAGTCTTTTCTTCCTGATTGGGGTTGTTTTCTATATCATATACCTCGTCTTCTTCGGCATTTGCCACGATAAGTTTTACGGGATCTTTGACTACCATCATTCTGTCGGCATTCATATTGAGATAATCTCTCACAAAATGCTCGAGCATAGATACATCTACTTCGCTTTGGCTCTTCGATACGCCTATTTCCTGACAGAATCTCTTTATTGCCTCAGGGGGATATCCTCTCTCACGCATACCTGAAAGGGTAGGCATTCTGGGGTCGGACCAGCCACTTACCTTGCCCTCATCCACGAGTTTTTTGAGATATCTCTTGGACATAATAGTACGAGTCATACCGAGTCTTGCAAATTCTATTTGTCTGGGGAAATCACCGAATCCGCAGTTGTATTTTACCCAATCATAAAGAGGTCTGTGGTCTTCAAATTCGAGAGTACAAATACTGTGAGTGATTCCTTCAAAAGCATCTTCCAAAGGATGAGCAAAGTCATACATAGGATATATGCACCACTTGTCGCCCGTACGATGATGCGTAGCTCTCAGCACTCTGTATATGACGGGATCTCTCATATTGATATTGGGGCTTGCCATATCGATTTTTGCTCTCAATACTTTTGTTCCGTCAGCATATTTTCCTGCTTTCATCTCTTCAAAGAGAGTAAGGTTTTCTTCAATGCTTCTGTTTCTCCAAGGGCTTTCCTTTCCGGGTTCGGTCAAAGTGCCTCTAGTAGCTTTGATTTCTTCTGCTGAATAGTCGCACACATACGCCAAGCCTTTTTTGATAAGTCCTACCGCACAATCATACATTCTGTCAAAATAGTCGGAAGCATAAAGCTCCTTGTCCCACTCAAAACCAAGCCACTTAATATCTTCTTTTATGGAATTGACATATTCGATATCTTCCTTGCTGGGGTTTGTGTCGTCATAACGGAGATTGCACTTGCCGTGATACTTCTCTTTCATACCGAAGTTTATGCACAAAGACTTTGCGTGTCCTATATGCAAATAGCCGTTTGGCTCGGGAGGAAAACGGGTGATAATCGTATCAATTTTTCCTTCAGCCAAATCCTCGTTGATAAATTCTTCAATAAAATTAGTAGATTTGATTTCTTCCATATATTTTCCTTGTTAGAACAATCCTTTTATTTCCTGTGTATTATCATCAATGGTCATACCGAGTGCACTAGGTCTTTTGCTAAGTCCCGGCATAAGCATAATATTTCCGCATACGACTACCAAGAATCCTGCTCCACCTCTAAGTTCGACATCTCTTACCGTCATCGTAAAGCCTAACGGTCTTCCAAGCTTTGTCATATCGTCAGAGAAAGAATATTGAGTCTTTGCTATACATACGGGTAAGTTGTCTTTTTTGAGTTTTTTGATAGCCTGTATGCTCTCTTTTGCCTTGTCGCTAAATACTACTTCTTTTGCTCCGTAGACTTTTTTTGCCACAGCATTTATTTTGTCTTCTATACTGTCTTCGAAGTCATAAGCAAAATTGAGTTTGCAAGGCTTTTGCATAGCTTCGAGCACCGCTTTAGCAAGTTCTACAGAGCCTTCGCCGCCTTTTGCCCAGCATTCGCACAAAGCACATGTCGCTCCTTCTTCCTCGCAAACTTGCTGTATAGAAGCTATTTCCTTTTCGCTGTCAGTGATAAATTTGTTGATAGCGACCACTACATTGACGCCGAATACATTCTTAAGATTTTGAATATGACCGATGAGATTAGGCATACCTTTTTTCAATGCTTCCATATCCTCTTTTGCCACATCTTCTTTGTTGATACCGCCGTTGTATTTCAAAGCTCTTACCGTAGCCACAAGCACCACAACTTTAGGTCTGATATCAGCCACACGGCATTTTATATCCAAAAACTTTTCAGCACCCAAGTCTGCTCCAAAACCTGCTTCTGTAATGACATAATCTGCTACGCTCATAGCAAGTTTTGTGGCAATGACCGAGTTGCATCCGTGAGCGATGTTTGCAAAAGGTCCGCCATGTACGATAGCGGGAGTGCCTTCGAGCGTCTGAACGAGATTGGGTTTTAATGCGTCTTTGAGCACGATAGCCACTGCGTCCACCACTCCCAAATCTTTACAGCTTACCGCATCGCCTTTTTTGTTGTAAGCCACAATAATGTCGCCTATTCTCTTTTTCAAGTCCGCCAAGTCTTTTGACAAGCAAAGTATTGCCATAATCTCAGACGCAGCCGTAATATTGAATCCGTCCATTCTGGGAACGCCGTTCTTCTCTCCGCCGAGGCCTACCTGAATACATCTCAAAGCTCTGTCATTCATATCCATACAGCGTTTCCAGATAACTTTTTGGATATCGATATCAAGTTCGTTGCCCTGCATGATATGATTGTCGAGGATAGCAGATATAAGATTGTTTGCCGTAGTAATGGCATGCAAATCTCCCGTAAAATGCAAGTTGATATCTTCCATAGGAGCAATCTGAGCCATGCCACCGCCGGTCGCACCGCCTTTTATGCCGAATACAGGTCCCAAAGAAGGTTCTCTCAAAGCAAGGCAAACTTTTTTGCCGAGTTTTGACATACCGTCAGCAAGACCGATAGATGTAGTGGTTTTTCCTTCGCCTAAAGCGGTAGGATTTATTGCAGTAACCAATACAAGATTGTCGGTCGCAGGCTGAGGTTTTTTATTTATTTTTGCCTTGTATTTGCCATAAAATTCAAGTTCGTCCTCTTTAAGGTCAAGCTTTTTTGCTATATCGATGATAGGTTTAAGTTGTACACTGTTGGCAATTTCTATATCGCTTTTCATAAAACCTCTTAAATAGTAGAATTTTTGAATATATACTATATTTTATAATTTATATATTATAAAGTCAAGTTAATCGGGAATTTTGTTTGTCCAAGATATAAATTATCCTGTATATTTTTGTTTTATAAACAAAGAGCGTACAAAAGCACGCTCTTTTATATAGAAAATTTTTTGTATTTTATCGACTTTAAAAATAAAAGTCTATATTTTTAAAATGCAAAACTGTTTTGCTTAAGCACAAATTCGTTTGAATCGAAGTTTTTGTTATATTTCGATATATTTTCCTCTTTTGAAGGCACATCTTCTTCTAAATCGTCAAAATGCTTGATGCTATCCATAAATTCGATTATTATCTCATTCATTATTTGAGACTCTCTTTCTAGAATACAATCATAGCTTACTTTGTCTTCATCGGAAAATTCGATAAAATAATGCACATTTATGATATATCCGCTCGAATCTATAATAAAATAGTCCCAATCGTCCAAGATATAAACAAAATCTTTATAGACGGTATTTGCATTCTTAATATAGTTTTTATATTCAGAATTATCTAGTCTGTTGTCGCATTTTATCACAAGCTGAATTTTTGTCCATTTATATTTATCCATTTCGTTGAGATTGTCATTTATAACAAACTCATATCCATAAATATTATCAGGTCTTTTCATACTAGATGAAAATTCTCCGCTTGAAATATTTTTCATATATTCTCGTGCTTCTTTTACATAAAAAGCTTCCGCTTCATAAGGGACTTCAAAGCCGAATTTTTGGAAAAAACTTTCGTCTACATATATCGTATCTTCCCCAAAAACATTATCCAGTTCAGAAAAGCTTATGTCACTATAATACAGCTCTTCCTGATAATCATTCCCGCTTCTGTAAGTTTCGTGAGAGATGTATCCTATCATAGCTATCAAAAGCACAGGCACAGCCAAAAATGCGGCAATCTTTGCCAAAACAACAAATATTATCAAAATCGCTATTCCTATTTTTGACAACACATTTTTTTTATCGGACATAACATTTCCCCTTTATTTCCAACAAATGGATATCTTTACTTTTACTACACCGATTTTCCTTTTATGTATCGACATTTTAAAATTATATTGAAAAAAATATTATTTTAAAAAACAAAAAAGGAGTCCAAACTCCTTTTTAAAGCATAGTATAAATATTTTCAAGCACCGACTCAAATGTAGATTGTCTAAGATTTTTAAGAAATTGTTCACTGCTATCCCATTTTTTTGGCACTACATTGACGGTAATTTGCAAGGAATATCCGCCATAATTGAGATTGTAAAGGTCATTGCTTTGTTTAAATGGAATATCCTTGTAATGTTCGGTAAATATATTGTCGTTGTACTGTATTTTACTGCACAAAAATTTTAAGTTGATAAGATAATCGTCTTTTTCTTTTGACGAACTTATCTCATAACTTTTTATATAATCAAGGACAATTTGATCACCTATTTGTTTTTTTGTGCCTTCGAGATAAATATTTGCATTGTCGGGACGCTCGAATCCTTCTTTTTGGAAAAAGTCCTCTTTAAGATAAATACCCTTTTGCTCGATTACATTATTGAGATTGTCATAATCCACAGTCCTTTTAAAAGACATAACTCTGTTTTGAGCCACTATCCAAAGACAACTTGCATATATGCAAATTGCTATAATCAGCACAAACAAAATCACCGTGCATATTCCCTGTAAAAGTCTTGCTTTTTTATTCATCTTCTGTATTCCTTTGATTAATATATATTATAGCTTTCTTTTTTAGATTTTTACAACCTTTTGTTTTCATTTATTTTACCAAGTTTTTATTTTGTATTATATTGAGCATTTTGCATATAAATTTTGTCTATTAAAAATATCACTTCTATACAATAAATTTTCTTCAACGATATTTATCGTATTGCAAAATACGAAGTCCTTATTTTGATTTGATCTATCAGGTTCGTAAAACTCGCCCATAAGAAAAAGCATGAAAAACACAAATACGACAAGAGATATCATAGTCATAATAAAAACAATCACTATAAAAAGCTTTATTATCCCTAATAATACGATTGCAACTGTCACACAATTTCTTTTTGTACTATTCATAATACTCTCCCCATTTTATCTTCTATAAATAAACAGATTTTCTATTATAGATTTTGTCAGAGCTTCTTTTTGAGATTCAATTTGTTGTTCAAAATCTTTTTTATCTTCATCGAAATTAAATCTTATCATGACTATTTTGCCATGATAATTAATCAAATTCGCATCATCATACATGCTTCCGTATTTTACGCCGTAATAAACATTTATATCAGTCAACCATTCTTCGGGAAATTCGATGTCGTTTTTGTTGTAGACAGCAAGAGCAAAACCACTGATATATTCATTCGTTTGATAAAAATTTGTTTTTTTCGATTCATAATAATAAGCGATTATTTCTGAATCTTTATCATCTGTTCGCCTTATAATCTCTGCATTTTCAGGAATTTGATAGCCATAGTCCAGAAAAAACAACTCATTGAGATATACGCAATCCCCCTCAATAATGTCATAGAGCTGAAAAAGTTGTACTTTGTCAGGGATATCTACATGAGTCTTATAAGACGAATTGTCGCTTTTTATCGTATTTGCAATATCTTGGCCATAGCTTGTAGACATAATCAAAAAATTAGAAAAAGTCGTCATGCTTATAGGCAAAATGAAGATAGCAAGAGATAGTATAATTATAAGCCATTTTGCTACGCACAATAAATTACACAAAATCCTTCTCATTTTCCCTCCCCAAGATTGCTGCGCAAAAATATTATCATACAATCAAAGAATTTATTGAGATTGTTTACTTATACTACAATCAAAAATTATATTTGTATCGGAAAACTTGATAAATTTTTACATTTTTAAAAATCAAAAATACAATAGCCGTTTGTCATCAAAGAAGATAAGTAAATAAATTATCAAAAAAGACAAAAAAAATACCCGAACTTATCGTTCGAGCAACAAAAATTTATTTACACCAAACTAACAGAAGATTAAAGTTAAGACAAATTCATTTTTATTTATACTCTTGAATTTCTTCTTGAGTGACAACCGTTTTAGCTTTCGCTATGTCGTTTGCCTCGACTAGATGTAGCATTATTGCTACTCCTTAAAAGGAGGTGATCCAGCCGCACCTTCCGATACGGCTACCTTGTTACGACTTCACCCCAGTCATTGGTCTTACCTTAGGCGGGCGCTTCCTTGCGGTTAGCACTACCGACTTTGGGTACTCCCAACTCCCATGGCGTGACGGGCGGTGTGTACAAGACCCGGGAACGCATTCACCCCGACATGCTGATTCGGGATTACTAGCAACTCCGACTTCATGTGGGCGGGTTGCAGCCCACAGTCCGAACTGAGACTACTTTTTTGAGATTCGCTCCCCCTCGCAGGCTCGCTGCTCTTTGTAGTAGCCATTGTAGCACGTGTGTAGCCCAAGACGTAAGGGGCATGATGATTTGACGTCATCCCCACCTTCCTCCGAGTTAACCTCGGCAGTCTCATCAGAGTGCTTAACTTAATAGTAGCAACTAATGATAAGGGTTGCGCTCGTTGCGGGACTTAACCCAACATCTCACGACACGAGCTGACGACAACCATGCACCACCTGTCTTCCCTGTCCGTAGAAGGGTCCGGTTAAGGACCTGTCAGGGAGATGTCAAGTCCTGGTAAGGTTCTTCGCGTTGCTTCGAATTAAACCACATGCTCCGCTGCTTGTGCGGGTCCCCGTCAATTCCTTTGAGTTTCAACCTTGCGGCCGTACTCCCCAGGCGGGATACTTACCGTGTTAACTGCGACGCAGAAGGAGTCGATACCTCCTACATCTAGTATCCATCGTTTACAGTGTGGACTACCAGGGTATCTAATCCTGTTTGCTCCCCACACTTTCGTGCCTCAGCGTCAGTTACAGTCCAGTTAGCCGCCTTCGCCTCTGGTGTTCCTCCTAATATCTACGCATTCCACCGCTACACTAGGAATTCCACTAACCTCTACTGCACTCAAGTCATACAGTTTTAGAAGCAGCACCCGAGTTAAGCCCTGGGTATTTCACTTCTAACTTGTACAACCGCCTACGCACCCTTTACGCCCAGTCATTCCGAACAACGCTTGCCCCCTACGTATTACCGCGGCTGCTGGCACGTAGTTAGCCGGGGCTTATTCTTCAGGTACCGTCATTTTCTTCGTCCCTGACTAAAGAACTTTACAATCCGAAGACCTTCTTCATTCACGCGGCATTGCTGGGTCAGAGTTGCCTCCATTGCCCAATATTCCCCACTGCTGCCTCCCGTAGGAGTCTGGGCCGTATCTCAGTCCCAATGTGGCCGATCACCCTCTCAGGTCGGCTACGCATCGTCGCCTTGGTGAGCCGTTACCTCTCCAACTAGCTAATGCGACGCGAGCCCATCTCATACCGATAAATCTTTTACCCCTCTACCATGCGGTAGTGTGGTCTTATACCGTATTAACTGAAGTTTCCCTCAGGTATCCCGTTGTATGAGGTAGGTTGCTCACGCGTTACTCACCCGTTCGCCACTAGGATATTGCTATCCCCGTTCGACTTGCATGTGTTAGGCATGCCGCCAGCGTTCGTCCTGAGCCAGGATCAAACTCTTAAGTTCAATCTCTAACTCTTTCAAACAATTGACTTTGCATTTAGTGTTTAATTTGTACACTTTGCTTTGCTTGAAATAGTTTTTTACAAATTTATTCTTT
>CALWKW010000009.1 GCA_944381365.1 uncultured Christensenellaceae bacterium
AGGTATCCGTTATCGGCATTGCGGGGCTGATCTTCCCCGAGAGGTTTTCGCTGCGCATTATATTGGGAGCATATATGTGCATTGCGCTTGCTTTGAATGAGGTCATTCCCGCTCGTATCAAAGACAAGCACACGCCACGGTTGCAAATTGTTTTTTTGAGTCCGCTTTAAGGGACAATCGGGCTTTTGGTTTTTGTCAAAACCTCGAATATGTCATTATTCCTAAGTCATGCGAATATGTGGGCGATTATGCTTTCAACGGCATAGAAAATCTTTATGTCTACTGCGAAGTCTCTTCGCAGCCTGAAAGCTGGCACAAAAATTGGGCTTACAACAACAAAACAAGTCATATCTACTATTTCAGCGAAACTTCAAAAGACGGCTGTTGGCACTATGACCAAGAAAATATGCCCGTAATTTGGTAATATCGTCTGCGATAAAACAAACTAAAATATTATTAAAAGCTCCCCGAAAAGAGGAGCTTTTTTTATAATTCAATCGTCAAAATTTTTATTTGCAAAGTTTTTTATGTCAAGCCATGCTTTTTTGCTTTCTTTTATGAAGGGAGCAAAATAGAAAAAGTCATGAAACATGCCTTTATATTTTTTATAATCTACTTTGACATCCGCCCTTTTTAATCTCTCAAAAAGCATATCGCTGTCGCTTTCGTCCGTTTCGCAATCGCCGCATATTATCATCACGGGAGGAAAGTCCTCATAATCGCCGAATGCAGGCGAAACATAGGGGTCTTGAGGATTGCAGTTTTCAAAATAAGGCACCTTGCGTCTTATAAGATGTCCGTATTTTTTATAGCTTTGGTATCTAGGCAAAGCATACATAGGGTCAGTATAACAATTCTTGCGATAAGAATCCCCCGTCAATGTATTGTCCAAAAACGAACTTATTGCTATCAATGCCTTTGGCAACTGCCTTTTTTCGTCTCTTAATTTCAGACAAGTCGCAAGCATTAGATTTCCGCCCATGCTGTCGCCTGTCGCTATGATATCATCGGGATTGATTCCGCTGTCGACAAGCCCCATATATGCGGCAAAACAATCTTCTAGCAATGACGGATGCACTTTGTCTTTTCCTGCGTTGTAGTCTATGGTGAATACGCTCAATCCTGTGATTAGAGAATACTTTTCCGCTACTTTTCTGTAAAAGCCGTTTGACATATCCATGACGGCTCCGCCGCCGTGAAATTGCAGTATAATCTTGTCGCTCTTTTTATCTTTAGGCATGAGCTTTTCCACTCTGATGCCATTGTAATTTTCTATTGAATAATCAAAGTCTTTCGGCACTTTGTATTCTCTTTTTTTGTATTTCAAAGACCTTGACAGCGACATGTGCTTTCTTCTGTAAGGAAATGTATAAAGCCTTATTATAGACTTGACTACTCTTGCCGAAAAAGATGTCATAGGTTCTTTATTCTCCTTTTCATATTCCTAACAAGCGGATTCATGATAAAGCCCACCAAAATGCCCGACTTTATCACGCAATACACTTCATTCCAAAGTCCGTAAAAAGCCATTTTGTCATCGAATCTTTTGCTTTCGCCGTATTTTTGTCTGTAAATTTTGCCAAGATAAAAGTTTTTGCCTGTCAGATTGTAAAACTGAAATAAATCGTATTCTCTGTCGGCATACATACTGTTGAGAGGATCGATAAAACCTGACGGCTCGTGATTTTTGTCCACCATAATGTTTACGACATTCAAATCGCCGTGTATAAGGCAAGCTTTCTCTACTTTTTCTTCAAAAATTATGTCAAACTTTTGCCACGCTTTTTTCATGGTATCCACTATCTTAAAAGACAATTCGCCTTTTTCATAAAGCTTTATTGCCTTATCTAGGACTTGTTTTGCAAAGGGCTTATAGCACTCAATCCAGCTGTCATATTCGGGAGCGAGAGTATCTCCGAATTTATCGTTTGTACACTCATGAATACTATGCAAGCCTTCTGCGATTTTTTCTGCAAGCTGAATTTTTCTTTTTTTGCTCTTAAGATACATGGCAAAATCATATATCAAAGGTTTTCCCTCAATGACTTCCATGCCATAGCAATCCACGGGTATTTTTGCGTCAGACTGTCTTGCAAAATATACCTTCGGCATTTTTATTTTGCAGTGTTTTCCTATCAAACACAAGTCATGCACTTCTTTTTCGAGCATGCCTTTTGCTCGCAAAAACTTGACCACGATTGAGCTCTTGTCCTCAAAAGTTATGCGTACGGCTTTTCCGAAAGAGCCTCCGCCGAGATATTTGCAAGCAGTTATTTTTTTGTCACAATACTCTTTTGCAGCTTTTTGGGCATATTCTGCCGCCTGATTGTTGTCAAGCGATACAGGGGTAATTCTCTCTACTATCATATTTCCCGCCTTGTGATATTGTCGTAATCTCATTATATCAAAATCACTCTTTTGATATATATCCCAATCTTACTTTTTTGTTTCCTTAAAATACATTCATAGGGGATTTCTACTCAAAGTTTTTCTGTATTCATTGGGAGTAATGCCATAAGAGCGACAAAATTGTTTGTAAAATCCTGAAGTGTTTTTATACCCGAGCGACAAAGCAATTTTTTCTATCGACATATCTGTATCTGTCAACATCTCTTTGGCTTTTTTGAGTCTGAATTCACTCAATATGTCCGAAAAGCTTTGTCCTGTGTTTTTCTTGACAAATCTTCCCGCATATCCCGTGCTATATCCTATAAAACTCGCAAATCCATACAATGACGCATTGCGATAATACAAATTCAAATACTCTTGTATTTTGTCCTTTGTATCCTCGTTTTGCTTGTCGTAGGTGCGTCCGAGCTCGAGAAAAAGAATACCAAGATATTTTTCCGAGGCTATTTCCCACTTATCGGCTTTTGCATAGCACTCCTGCATTATCTTGCTTATACAATACTCTGCCTGCTCGTTTATATGCTCAAATACTTTTATATCGCCTTCTTCGAATTTGATTATGTCTTGCGATACTCTGTCAAACAATTCTTTGGGAATTGCTATTTTAAAGATTATGTCTTTTTTTCCGCTTCTTGCCAAAGCATGAACGCCTTTGGGAGAAATAACACACAAGGCTTTTTCGCCTATAATCATCTCATTGTTTGGATAGATATACTGAATGCACTTGCCTTTGTGCACATATATAAGCTCATAGAAATCGTGCGTGTGAAAATAAGGCCTTTGCGTAAGAGTATGCTTTTTGACAAAAAACTTATTGCTTGTCCTTATAGGTAATATGCCCCAATACAAAGGTCTTTTTGAATAATTAAAAAACTTTTCCTTAAAGTCTTTGTCGCTTTCTAAAAGAGCCAAAATTTCGTCTGCGTTTTTGACTTCTTCTTTGAGCCTTTTGACAATCTCATCGGGATAATAAATATAATCGCTGTCTTCTTCTTCGTGTAATTTTATTATTTTCTCAAATTGCTTGTTCAATTTGTTTGCCTCTTTTTGCTTGTCTATGACTATACTTTCTCTATATTTTCGGGATATACAAGATTGTTTTGTCTTCTGCATTCGTCCATGATATTCATTACATTCAGAGTATTTTGAAAGGTCATGACACTGCTTTCTATCAGTCCGTTTTTTATGTCCTCACAACATTTATCGAATTCGTAAACATAACTGCACTTGCCTTTTTTTGTCTCTGTCTTTTTGCCGTTTTGGTAAAGGTATGCCTTTTTTGGACGGGTAAAATTGGGGATTACGATTTTGCCTTCACTTCCGTATATCGTGCCTGTAAAACTCGTAAGGTCTTCAAGCGAAGAATAGAGTCTACACACTCCGTTGTCATAATGCAATTCTATATCGTCTGCCATATCTATACCGTCTTGTATTTTTTGGCGACATACTATCTTGTCGGGTTTGCCCAAAAGCATTTCTGAAAATGAGATAGGATATACTCCCAAATCGAGCATTGCTCCGCCTGCATATTCTTTGAGATAAACTCTCTTGGGGACAAAAGGTTTGATAAGTCCCATCGGCATACAAAATTTTCCATCAAAGCTTTTGACTTGTCCTATCATGCCTTGTTTTATCCATTCCTTTATATCCTCTATAAGAGGCTGAAATCTCGTCCACATTGCTTCGCATACAAAAACTTTTTTTTGTTTTGCCAAGTCAAATACGGCTTTTGCCTGCATCTCGTTGACGGTAAATGATTTTTCACTCAATACGGGAATATTGTGATTTATGCACTCCAAAAGATATTCATAATGTGCCGAATGAGGCGTGGCAATGTATATTGCGTCTATATTCTTATCTTCAAAGAACTTCTCTTTGTCGGCATAACAATTTGAATTGTATCTCAACGCAAATTTTTCCGCTCTTTTTTGCGTTCTGGAATATACAGCCACTACTTTGTGTCTTTTGCTTTTTTCAATCTTGTCGCATACAATCTTTGCTATGTTTCCTGTACCGATTACTCCCCACCTGAACATACTCTCCCACTCAAAAATGATTTTAAGTTTTTTCTTAATATGTCCTATCAAGCATTGATTAAAAAACAATATCGTAGACATATCCTTATAAATACATTTTACTTTAAAATTATCTTTTTGTCAAAATCAAAAAAATAAGGTCGGGACATCCGACCTTATTTTTACAATTCATTTAATTAAAAAGCATGAGACAAATAAAAAATAAGAAAGCCACTACCGATAATCCGTAGAAAAGCGTGACGCTTGACGCAAAAAGACATCTTGCATAGCTGTTGGATTTGTCTCTGACTTCGCTGCCCAAATTCATATCGAAGTCGATTTCATCCTCTTGTTTTGCCCTTGCCAAATCGAATTTTCTTTTGAAGAGCTTTGCTTGTTGGTTAAAATATGCGTCAAGACAACTGCAAGTCGTAAATATTAATAATCCGCCAAGCACATATACCCAACTATTCGCATCAGAAGTGGCATTGAATAATCTCAAAGTCATATTTCCGAAATATGAAAATGCCAACAACATTACTATTGAAAAAAGTTTTGTGACAAAAGAATAGTGTCGGTTTTTGGAAATGACTTTTTGTATCATCTCCAGATATCTGATTTTGTTTTCCATAAGCATCCTCCTGTTTTTCCTGCATTGCAAGAAAAATTTTTTCTGATTTCATTTTACCATATAACTTTTGATTAATCAATACCCTTTTATGTAAATTATTTTTAACAATCCTTTTGACTTTATTTTTTATAATAAAAAAGTCGGGAAAACCGACTTCTTTTTTTGATAAGATAATTATTTATAATTTCTATTTTTTTACTATACTTATTACCAATGCTGCTATTGATATAACAAAAGACAAGCACGAGATTATTATAGACAGAATCTGTTGATTATAAATTCCTCTCTCTTTGCCCATTTCTGCTAGCTCATCTACTCTGCTGGATTTTATCAAAAAGGCTTTTATTTGAGCCATTCTATTAGAGTCCCCCGCATTTTCAATGCTGTTCATCTGTCTTTTTAAATCTTTTATTTTTAAATAATTAAAAAATCTCTTTTTTGTTGATAATCTATATATTTTATACCATTGATATTGAAGCTGTGCTTCAATCAACACCATCTCTATAAAACAATCTTTATTTTGACTATAATCCAATATCAACATTAATGACCAACTTGCATAACATGAATATTCATTTCTGTTTTCTATTTGCTCCGTAAAGTCAAATTTCTTTTCCTTAAAGCCTTTATCTATTCGCATCTTTATTTTCTCGGAATTTTCCTCATCTTCCTTTTTATATATTACTAAAGACCTGTCAAGTACAGCCGTCAATATATCTTTGTTTTTAAAAATTTCTGTATTCTTAAGATTATTATCGCTTACATAAAGAATATGAAAAGTATAAGAATCATTCTTTACCTTATATGCGATTTTCTCCGTCAATTTTTTAAATTTATCACTTGATTTTCCTTTGATTTTATTTATTTCACAGATTATTTTTCCGGCACATTCCGATTGATTTACACAATTTTTTATGTTATTATCCCAAAACTCGCCCAAATTGCTTATGCTTATCATTACAGCTTCGCTGGAGCTAAAAATTACCATATAGTTTTTTTCAACATAATCGTTTACTCCTGAACTTCCTTCCAATTTTATTATGCGTTCTGCCTTGCAAAGTTCTTGCAGCACTTCAACATCTCCACCCGACTCCAATTTTTTTAAAAAAAGACTTTCATGGCAAAGTTTTATAGGATGCAATTCTACCATACTTATATCGAAAAACTCTATTTTGTCAAGATTTGTTTTTTCTGTCATAAATCAATTTCTCCTTCTTTGTTTTTTGTCTCTTCCAAAGATTTTTTGAGCCTAACAGAATCTTTTGCGACAAATACGATAGGTATTATAGCTATCAAAGCTACTATCGAAGCTGCTAAAAATATCTCAAACGGAGGAGATGCTATGCCGCTGTCATTGGAATCAAAAGAATTAATGCCTATCATCAAAGAAATTACGGGACCTATTATCATAGGAAGCAATACCGTAAAACACATTCTTACCCCCTGAAATCTTCCCTCAAATCCTTTGGGCGTGTAATCCTGAAAAGCCGACATCAAAGCTCCCGTAAGACAAAGCATGGCACCGAGCATTACCGTTCCGCCGATATAAAGCAAAGGAAGATACGAGCTTTCACCCATGAATTTTGCAAGATATATCAAAAGCGTACCGCACACGACAACGCACGCTATCGGTATATAAAAATTCTTTCTTCCGAATTTGTCGTATAGTACGCCCATAACGCCCGTAATGACTGCCGACAAAACAATTACCACACCAAGGGGCAAAATATAATTTTCTATACCCAATGTCTTTGTAATAAAATTGATAAGATATGACATAAAAGTCTGCTGAGAAATACCTACAAGACAAAGTGCCGATAGACATACAAACATATACTTGTTTTCTTTTGCGACTTTTGGTCTGAAGCCGTAAAATACATCGCTGAATTTTTGCATATCGGATTTTATAATATTAGAAGAATCTTTGAGCAAAAATATCGATATGATACCGCATATTATTGGGATAATGCCGAGTATTATGAAAAAAGCTTTGTAATTGCCATTGTCATAAGTAAACATTGCCAAAACTATCGCAACTACCGTGGCAAGAACGGGCATGACTGACAAAATAGTGTTGACTTTTCCCCTGTTTGTACAATCAGTGACATCCGTCACCCACGCATTGAAAGAAGCATCGTTTGCGGTAGAACCTGCAAGCGTCATTATGCAGTCAAACACGACAAGCAAAGCAATTATGACTCCGCTTTTGTCGGATGCAAAATTGATAGGAATGAGGGCAAAAAGCATAATCGTCAAACCCCAGACTATATATCCCGCACTCACAAAAATTTTTCTTTTGCCCGCTTTGTCGCTCAAAGCTCCCGCAAAGATTGTCGCTATTGTAGCCGTAAGAGCCGAAAGTATGACCATGAGAGTGGTAGCAATATAATAGTTGTTTCCGTATTTGGCGGTATCTTCGAATATGTCTTGTGCAAAAGTCGCAAAATACATATTTTCTATTATCCACGCTATCTGACCTATAAGACCGCACATAATAAGGCTTGACCATATTCTCGCCCCGAGCGGAGTGGATTTTGACACATTTGTTTTTGCCATAAATTATACCCCCTTTTCCCTTTATTCTATAATACACCCTAATTATTATCCCGACAAGAGGGGTTGTGGCGTTTTATATCAATTTGCATATAAAAATTCTTGATTTTGACATTAAAGATTTTGTATCCAAAATACAAACAAAACAAAAAATATAAGCAAAATAAAAATCGCACCCTTAATGAGTGCGATTTTGAAATGATTTCTATAAATTAATTTTCAGTTCAAAGGCTTGCCGCATTTTTTGCAAAACTTTGCGTCTGATTCGTTGGCTTCGCCGCAATCATCGCATACTCTCATCAAAGGCTTGCCGCAGGACTTGCAAAACATTGCATCTTTGTCATTGAGTTCGCCGCATTGAGAACAAACTGTTTGATCAAGTCCGCTTTTTACTGAATTTGCCATAGAAGACAATGCGGGAGAAATTTCTCTGCCCATTTCATTGATTACAGGCACATTCTCGTTTTTGATAAATCTGTTGATAGAGCGTTGGAAGCTCACTACTGTCATGAACATACCTATTGCTATCATAGGGAAACCTATAAACATGAGCCATATCTTGGGCATACGGCTTTCCTGAAATGCCTTTGACATATCTATAAAACCGAATATCGCACATGTCACACCTGCTATGAGCAAGACAATGCCTATGATTCTTAAAACAATTTTGTTTTTGTTGTGCTGTTTTTCTTTTTCGCCCATACTTACCTCTTATCGATATAATTTTCTTTATATTATCATACAAAAATTATATTGTCAATATACTTGTTTTTTTCGCTATTGTTTATTGCTTAAAAGCGGATTTATCAAAACCGCCAGACCAATAATATAGGATAGAATTCAAATTAATTCAATTATAAAGATAAATTAAATTATAAAGCAAATTTTCCACTATTTTTTCGCCGTAAAACAGATTTTTTTAAATTTTTAAATTATGCTTTCTCTTGAAATTGCATGAATTTTTATGTATTATTATATTGACGACAAAAAAGGAGTTTTTATGGAATTTAATTTGACGGATACGGCAAAAAATCATATCGTTGTTGTCGCTCACCGTGGAGTGTCGGGGGGCAATATTCCTTGCAATACGACAGCAAGCTATGATATCGCACTCAAACAAGGTGCGGATATGATTGAAGTGGATGTCAGCAAAAGTATTGACGGAAAGCTTTTTTTGTTTCATCCGTTTATGGAGCATGCTCATCTAAACAAGTTTTTGCTCACTTCTCTTTTGCCCTATTCTTTGATAAAAAAACTGCATTATGTCAATTATGACAACACTCCTACTCAATTCAATTTGTGCTCTTTTGACGACTTTTTGGAAGAATACAATGACAAATGTTTTATAAACATAGACAAGTTTTGGGCAAATCCCAAAAAAATCTATAATGATATAAAACGCCACAATATGCTCGACCAGATTATTGTCAAAAGCAAGCCCGACAAAAAAGTCTTCGATATACTCGAAAACCTTGCTCCCGATATTCAATATATGCCTATCGTCAAAAATACTCATTCTTGCCACGATTTGCTAAAAAGCAAGAATATCAACTATATCGGAGTGGAAGTATTGTTTGACAACGAAAATGCAAATGTCGCTTCTTATGAGTTTATAGAAAAAATGCACAAAGACAATGTGCTTGTGTGGGTAAACTCTATCATATACAATTATCGCAATCAACTCTCTGCCGGACACAGCGATGATACGGCTTTGACAAAGAGCGAAGACTTGGGGTGGGGCTGGCTTGTCGACAGAGGTTTTGACATAATACAGACAGATTGGCCTTTGATGCTCATAAATTATCTCAAAAACTCAGGAAAATATAAAAAACAACCTCTTTAATATCAATTATAAATTTTCGGGTAAAAAATATTCATACCCGACAAAAGGAGAATAAAATGGATTTGAAAAACCAAAACAATTCAGACTTACTCGATATCTTGTTTGACTCTGACAATACCGCTCCCCTAATCTTTAAAGACGAAGACGGAAAAGAATTGTCATTTGAGCAAGTCGCCGTAATACCTTATTCCACTGAAGAAGATGAAAGGGCTGTCTATGCCATTCTCAAGCCTCTCGACTATATCGAAGGCATACAAGATGACGAAGCTATCGTATTCAAAGTAATACAAGACGAATTGGGAGACAGTGCTCTCAAGATAGAAGAAGACGAAGACATCGCCCGTGAAGTTTTTTCTCAATATATTCAGCTTCTGGATGAGCAATAATATATTTGATTTTAACTTTGCTTTTGCTAAGATATCTACATAAACTAAAAGGACTTGCTATCAAGCAAGTCCTTTATTTTATTTCTGTTAATTTATTTCTGCCTTATTATCTCCATAGGTTTCATCCTACCGAGCTTTATAAATGGTGTAATACAACCTATTATCGCTACTCCCATTGCCATAATAAATGTGACTAAACAAGACACAAATCCTACATCTATATAATGTACTATCACATCATATCCTTCAGCCATAGAATTCATTGTAGATGTTACTTCCCACTCTGCTACATAATATGTTATAGGCAAAGAAATCAAAAATGCTATCACACAAATGACCACTGCCTGCAATAGATACATGCCTATAATATTGTTTGTTTTAACGCCCAAGGCTCGCAAAATACCAATCTCTTCGTTTTTGTCTTTTATCGTAGACATAAAGTAATTAAGTAAAAATAATATTACTATTACCGCAAAAATCGGGCAGGCTATACCACAAATTTGTTTTGTCAATATTGCATACTGCAATGCGTGTTCTATCTCGGCAGTTGCTATGCTGTTGATGTAAAGGGATGAATCTTCATTATTCAAATTAGATAATTCTATTGCCCTATACAAAGCTTTTGTATTTTGAGTATCTATTGCCAATGCCTCTACGCAACCTACTTCCTCATAGAATCTATCGAGAGCTTTCCCTGAAAGACAGAGCGGTATGCCGCTTTCTGAATATCCGATTAATCTTTCATAAAAATAGTAATCGCTATCGTATGTCAAATCAATCATTATTTCATTATTTTTTATAATATCCAGCAAATTTACATCTTCATTATAGTCAATATAACCTCTGTCTATTAATAATTCTGTGACTAATCTTTCGCCGAGTATTATACCGCCTTCTGCGTAGTCTATTGATTTATACTCTATTCCGTTTTTTTGAAGATACTTTTCGCTTTGTCCATCAATAGTGACACTTCTTAGCATAGTCGAATATTCAAAATAAAAACTTCGAGGGAAATAAATGTATTCATAATAGCTTTCATGACAAAACATTACATCATGCAACTTTCTGTCTGTCTCATCTTCGAATTTAATTGCCAAGCCGTACTCTTTATCATAAGCATAATTACTAGAAGGCATTTCTTTTAATTTGTCAAACATTTCAGGAAATTTTGTATCTATTATCCCTACGATTTCAAAATTAAACAAATTGTTTTCTTTGCCTAACAGTTGTTCAATTTTGGTTATACCAACTGAATTGAAATACGATTTCCAAACATTTAATATACTTTCTGCTTTATACTTTGATATACATATTTCTTCAGCTTTTTGCGGAAGTCTTCCGCATACCAGTTCTAAATTAAATTTTTTAAGTATATCTTCATTGATTTGCATACTATAAAAAATATCATCTTTATAGTAATAGCTTTCTTTTTCGTAGACACTCGATATTTTGACATCAAAATTGCGGTCTATATAAATAGGAAAAGCTTCTTCTTTGAATACCTCTTCTACATAATTGTATTTTTCCGTCTCATTATAGGTATTTAAATATACAATCTCGGGATCGGTTTCATTAAATGTTTTCTGCGTCATCCTGTATATATCAAACAAACTTGTAGCAAATGCAAAATGGAACAATCCCAATGTGATTATAAACAATATTATGCTTACAGCCACTCTTATCTTTTTATGCCACAAATTGGACATAGCGTATGTAAATGCTCTAGCAAAAGGTATATTGCCTGCTATCTTTTGCTTTCTGACTTCCTTTTCTTCGGCATTTTCTTCTTTTGCCGTATCACTAAGAATTGTGTCGTTTGTTATCTCTCCGTCTTTTAACTCAATTATTCTGTCGGCATATCTCTCTGCATTTTCTCTGTCGTGCGATACTACCACTATGAGTCTTTCTTCTGACAGCTTTTTAAGTATATCGAATACTTCGCCTGCGGTAATACTATCGAGATTGCCCGTAGGCTCGTCTGCAAGGATTAAACTAGGATTTTTGACAATCGCTCTTGCGATAGCTACTCTTTGTTTTTGACCTCCGGACAATTCTTTGATATGTCTTTTGCCATATCCTTGCAATCCTACCTGCTCAAGCGATTTCTCTACAAGATACTGCTTGTTTTTCTTTTTCTGAAGTTCTAATGCAAGACTTATATTTTGCTCGACATTGAAATTGTCTATAAGGTTGTATTCCTGAAATATAAAGCCTATATACTTATTTCGATACTCGTCATAATCCTTTGCCTTGAAACTCTCGAGAGATACTCCGTCTACGATTATTTCTCCGCTTGTATAATTGTCCAGACCGCCCAACACATTGAGCAGTGTAGACTTTCCGCAGCCTGACTTACCGAGCACAAATATCATGCCTTTGTCAGGCAAAGTCAAATTAATATCCTTTAATGCCTGTACCTCTCCCGACTTCAATTTGTATGTCTTGGTTAAGTTTTTTAATTCTATCATAAGCCCCCTGAAAATAATTAGCTGATAATTATTACTTATTTATTATAACATATCATAATTTTATTTCAAGACCATTTTGTGAAATTGTGATAAAATATAAGGCTTCAAATCACTAAATAGAAAAAGCGACCTAAAAGTCGCTTAACTATATCAAAATTTAAAATAATTTTTTACAAATTTTTATATACCCAGATATGAGGACAGCCTTCGTCAAAATCGCTTTCGCCGTTTCCTTTATATCCTTGTTTTAGATAGAAATCTTTTGCTCTTAATTGAGAGTGTATGGCAATGATTTTGCCACCTCTTTTTGCGATTTCATTTTCGGCGGATTGAATGAGTTTTGCCCCGATATGTTTTCCTCTGTATTCTTTTATCACCGCAATTCTGCCCAATAAATAATCGTTTTCCCTTTTATAAAATCTGCAAGTGGCGATTGCTTGGTCATTATCATACATTACGATATGCGTAGCAATATCGTCCGTCTTGTCAAATTCTTCCCTAAAGCCTTGCTCTTTTACAAATACTTTTATTCTGATATCTTTTGCTTCATCAGGCAAAATTTCGTCAAAAATTTTTGTTTCCATATCTTGTCCTTTATGATAAATTATTATTATCATAATTATCATATCATCATGACTAAATAAAATCAATATTATAAAAAGTTATTGAATTACATTATATAATAAACATCTATTCAAATGTATTTACTCTGCTTTTGTTTTGACTGTCTTCTTTTGAGCTTTAGGCTTTTTCTCTTTTTTCTCTCTCAGATGCAGCTCTCCCTTTGCTTGTAAATTTCTAAAATTTGCGACAGCTATAAGGTCGGTTACGGCAAATGTATAGGCAAAAAGCGGCATTGCTATAAGTATGGCAAATATCGCTCCCATTATGAGATAAATTATCAAAAGAAAAACTATGTCGATTGCAATGAGTACGAATTCAGACAGTACGAGTTTTATTGAATTGTGAACATTGAAAATATCCTTTAGTTTGTATTCTCTGAAATAGATTATCCATGTGGTAAAAAGGTTTTCGCATGCGTTGTGCAAAAAATAAATTATAAGCAATATTATAAAGCTGTATGCCCACAAATTGTTGAGATAAACTATAAGATAACCAAAACACAACGATATGATATACCTTATTATTATCGCTCCGATACCCCTTATTGATTTTTCGTCACTGCTTAACTTTCTCATAAGCGAGCGACAAAGCACCTGCGAGCCGTTTATCGAAGCAAGGACGCATGCCACTGTAATTACTACCACAGCTATAAGCATATTCTTTGCGTTTTCGATATCAGTCTTCAATATGTCGATTACGCCATTAAAAAAATTTTTATAAAATGCTATGCTAGTAGCTTGTTCAAAAGAAATATTCTTGAATGTTTCCACGACAAATTGGGCTAAATTTTCATAAGTCTCTTTGGAGACAGAACCGACTACCGAAACAATACCTTTTACAAGAGCAAATAGCATCAAGATGACCACGAGATATATAAGGCCCATAGCTATGAATATGTATTTTGAATTTTTAAAATAAGTTTTAATTGCAGCCTTTATCATTGGCATTTGTCCTTTTTTCTTTAGCATCCGATTTGCAATTCTTATATCAATTATACAATAAACTTAGAATTTTATCAATATTTTGTTTTGTGCCTTTATGATATCTCCACAAAAATAAAATCGCACCTTGACGATGCGATTTTTTGAATATATATTATTAAATACTATTTTAGTCTTGAAATTACATTTTATTAATTTGTTTGCTTTGCTTGCCACACATATATCCGATTGCCATTAGAATAATCTATTATTACTCCGTCTATTATCTCCTGCCAGACGGCTTCTGTGTACATAGTGCCTTCTTCGTGCATCATTACTACTATGCAATCATTGTATATTCCGTAATACCTTATTATTGAAAAATCGTCAGGAGATGCGTTTTCTCTTGCCATAACCTGAGCATGTCTTCTCAAATAAGCTTTTGTTTCTCTCAAGGCAAACTCCTGAGCATAAGAAAGTTCTTGAGGAGTGATAGGCGAAGGGACAAAATCCTCTTCGATAAGTCCTTCTTCGATAGCATAATCTATACCTATCGATGTATTTTGATAATATGCTATATTTTTTATATCTTCGGTGCCCAACAATCCCTTTTCATAGGCATCGGTAAGAGTATAAAAATCTCCCTTTTCCTTAGGCTCATAATCCTTGATATCTTCATTTTTTACAAACACCGATATTTCATAGCCTTTTGCAAATTCAAATTGCACACCGTCTATTGTCTCTACAATAGGTGTTTCTTCATATTTCTCGCCTTTTATATGAATACTTACCGCATAAAATCCGTCATATTCTCCGTAATATGCCGCTATCTTATAATCGGGGACTTCGTAATCTTCAAATCCGAATTTCTCCATTTCAGTTATGAAATCATATCTTAAAGTCTTGAGAATTTTGTTTTTTACTATCAAATTGAGCTTTTGGGGTGAGCAATCATCTTCGTTTAATTTCTTTGCGATACTGCTCAAGTCATCTTTTGACAAAAGACCTATGTCATACGCTCCCAAAAGCGTGTAAATTTCCCCTTCTTTTGAATAATTTTTCTGGCAAGCACAAAAGCAAACTGCCATACACAAAACAATCAATATTATTATCGCTGCAAATACTTTTTTCATCTTTCCCTCCTTATTCATTATGGTTTTTATACTTATACTACACCCAAAATACCGTTTTGTATCGTAATTATCAAAACTTATAAAAATTTTAATGAAAGAATAAAATAAATTTGTCAAAGTTTTTTAGAATATTTTTCTAATTTTTTTTACTAAAAATCGAGAATCTAAAAGATTAAAAAGAGTAGCTTCTGTTTAAAAAATTCGCTACTCTTTTATCCTGACCTACAATAAAATCAATATTATTCAAAATTTAATTCTGCATCAAAATTAAAACAGCTATCCCATACGGCAATCTCTTCGGCATCAAATTCTTCTTTGTACTCAAATTCGTCCAAGCAAATGTCCATAAGATATTTTGTACTCTGCATCCTTACACTTTGCAATAATTTTGTATTTATCGATTTTTGCAAAATTCTTCGTCAAAATAGATGTATAACCCGAACCATCGCTTTTGGAAGGATATTCTAAAGTGTATGCAAATTTTTCAGCATCGGAAAAATCTTTGATGATATGAAGTCCTTAAGTTTTATCATAAAATACTTTTTTCTCTACATTTTCTTCTACAACAGGACATAATGACAAAACTATCAAAATTATTGCAGTTATCAATACTATCGATAGAATTGAAAGTGTTGCCATCTTCATATCCTTTGATATAATTGATCCTTTATCGTTAAGGCTTTTATCGAATAATTATAATCGTTTGCAAAATTAATTTTAAATGTGTTTTATCATTCTTTGCCCAAATTCCATAGATATGTATCTATTTTCTTTACTTTGCTGATGTCCTTATAATCGGGAAATCTGGCATCAAATTCTTCTATGCACTTTTTACCTTCATCTGTATTAATAAATTTGTCTATGCTTTCTTTGAGTCTCTGATAAGCTTCTATAATTGCTATCTTTTTATCTAAGGAATTTTTGGGGACAGAAATCTCCAAAAACTTTATTACCCGACTATCCCAAATAGGATATTCAGGATTTATAGTAGCCAATAGTTTGCTTGAAAAAGATGCTTCCTCTGTGCATTGTTTTCCATATTTAGTGTTGTGCTTTATGCTTGATAGAAAATTAAACACTTCTTCAAAAGTCAGTGGTTTATTTTGTTTGTTGTCTTGCAAAAATTTGAAATATTTATCCAACCAATCTTTATCTCTTCTTACTTTATAATAAGCTACAAAATTTTTTTTGTAGTCCTCATCTTGAGATACATCATATCTATATAAATCTGAGATTGTTTTTTTATATCTTTTCAAGCCGCAAGCATTTGCTATTGCTTCGTCCAAAACTTTTTGAGGGTTGCTTATAATAATATCTTTCATATTTTTCCTTCATTGACAACTAATATCAATGTATATATAATTATAGCTTATTTAAAACTTATAGTCAATATCCAAAATTCTGTTAAATTTTACTATAAACACTAATAAACTCTATACTAAACATACTCTCCGGCAATTCTATATCAAAATCGACAACAAAAAAAGAGGCATAAACCTCTGTTTTTTGTCATATAACAAATATATTCTACTGGTGGAGCTTGTGTAACGTAAATCGAATAGTATTATAAATTTTGTAAATCGCCTAAAATGAACTCTGGTTCCATTTGAAAAATATCAATTTTTCTCATAATTACCTCATGCTTAAATGATAGCAAACAGTTTTATATAATTTGCTATTGTATAATAGATGAAAGCATATTTCGCAGAATAAGTAAACTTTGCAATAAGTTAATAATATTATCGCAACGGAAAAATACTTTTGCTTTTTATAGCGCTTATGTTATAATACATTGTTTAGGAGCGTGTAATGGGAAAAGAAGCCTTTTCTAAAATCAAACTTCTGAAGATATGGGAAATTCTCAAGCAGGACAGCGACGAGAATAATCCGTTGACTACAAATCAGATTATAGACAAACTTGCCGCAAGCGGAATTGTGTGTGACCGCAGAACTTTGTATCAGGATATTGCCGCTCTTAACTCTTACGGATACGAAGTGGTTTGTAAAAAATGTCAGCATAGCAACTGCTATTATGTGTTGGACAGAAATTTCGACGTGCCCGAACTTCGTATTCTTATAGACGCAGTGCAGGCTGCAAGTTTCATATCCCCTAAAAAGACGGAAGAATTGACGGACAAAATAGCCGCTCTCGGCGGCAGTTACCGTGCGGACATTCTCAAAAAGAACATTGTCGAGTTTAATACCACCAAGCACAGCAACGAACACATTTATTACACCGTAAATACGATAGAAGACGCCATTCTTGCAGAAAAGAAGATTGCATTTCAGTATTTTGATCTGAACGAACGTCATGAACATGTTTTTAGAAAGAACGGCGAGAAGTATAAGGCAAATCCCGTCGCAATGATATTTTCCAGTTTTCTCCGATGCCGTGGAGCACATACAGACATATATCGCATACGAATTCGGGTAAAAAAGACAACGCTACGCCTCTTTTCGATTGGGGTAAATATTACGAACGTGACGGAAGATGGCTGCTTCCGTTTTCGGTACAGGCGCATCATTCGTTTGTGGACGGACTTCATATCGGCAGACTTGCGAAGATGCTCCGGGACAGACTGGACGGCTTTGACGCCGAATACGGAAAGAAGAGCGATCGCATATGACGATCTGTAGGTCGGCTATAGCGGATGACGCCGCGGCAATATACGGTCCGGTGCAACGGCATAGGCGATAATAGCGGATCGAAATTTGTCTTCGATAATTGACGCTATGTTTTTCGTGTATTTAGGAGCATCGATCCCCCATGCAAAGAGAAAAAGGACGTCAGCATTTAAATGATCGCAAAAGGATGAATCAGCGCTCCGCCTGTACTTCGAAATAGGCGAATGAATACGGTCCCAAGGCAAATACCGCCGTGCCATCCGTAATGGTTGCAGTGAGCGGCTTTCCGTCGGCAGAGCATTCCCAAACAGTACCCGATACGACAGTTCCGTTCGGAATATCCGTGCCGCTGATGTTTGTCACGATATTTTTACCCGTGTCGGCGCAGTTGGAAACAAGCATCCCGGTTGTTCCGTCTGATATATCGGTGACCGCGATCGCCCACAATCCATGCTCGGACGTAGTGACGCTGAGTTGCATCGGGGAAGTCATCGAATAGAGTCGATCATATGCGCTCATCGCATACGTGCCTGACAGCGGTTGTAATTGTTCGTCTTTGTATTCATCGAGCAGCTTGCGCATAAAAGAATTCAATGCCTCCGCGCCGCCTGCCATATACGCTTCGATCAATTCGGAAAGACTTTCGTTGCCGATATCGAAGTACGGTTTGTAGTAAAGACCGCACCACATACCGGTCATCTGCGAATCGTAGTACAAAGCGGCGTCGACAGCCGAATTTTGGAGAGCGATCAGCGAGGCGGCAATATACGCCCCAGATTTGTTCGAAGAAATAAGGCGGTAGCTGTCAGCGAGAGATCCTTCGTCCCATCCCGATACGAAATTCCATTCGTCAAGTATGAGCAACGCATTTGAATAGCCGTGTTCCGCGAGCATATCCTTAAAAACGGAATACTGATCAGAGTTGTATTGTTCAGGATCGTTACGATAGGCATGAACGGACAGAAAATCCAGAGGATAGCCATCGACGGCGTTAAGAAAAGCCCCGATGGTTTCGGTAGTACTTGTCGCAAGTGCCGGTCCTCCGATTTTGACTTGCTCCCCGAATTCTTCCCGGATGGTCTGCGCAGTTATGCGATATAATTCGTAATACTGTTCGAGAGTGCCGTTCCACATTGCCGATTGATCGGGTTCGTTCCAGATCTCGTAAAAGCGAATGCCATACTCGTAAAAATAGTGACGTACGACTTCCGTGCAGATATTTGCCCACTTGGCAATGTCTTCCGGGACTACGGTATAACCGCCTGAGCCCGTATGGTCTATGCTTTCTCCTAAGCGGTAAATGATCTCGGCATCCGGTACGGCGGTAAGTATCGATCGCACATATTCATCCGTCTTATCGAAGTCGTAGTTGGTTATGTCCTTTTCATCGGCTGAAAAGTCGGGGAAGACGCAGTGTATGTCGACATAGCAGTCTCTTCCGAACGGATATTCCGTGTCATGCAAACGTACGAAAGGAGCTCCCATATTCGCAAAATATTCCGAAGCGTCGATATACGGCTCATCGAATATTCCGATACCGTTTACAGGACCGTTATTGATACCGTGAACAGGCTTCATTTTATCGGCAACGACAACGGATCCGTCGATCGCGATCGATGCGGACATATAATCGTTGTCGGCTTCGGAGAAAGGTATGCGTTGCGCATAGAATGCCGTGTCGCCGTCGATAAGTGCGGGAAAGGTCGTTTTTTGTCCGGTGTAGTCAGCGTCGGAGTACCAACCATCAAATACCGTGCCCGCGACCGTAGGTACATCGGGACAGCTCACGGTGCCGTTTTCGACTTTAACGGCACGATAAAGCGTGCCGTCTACGTAAAACCACGCAGTACCGTCGCTGCGCCCGAGCGAAACAACAATTACGGAAACCGCTATGGCACCTCCCAGTAATATAGTCAATACGATTACAGCGACAGATAATGCGGCTATGACTTTTTTAGCAGTATCGTTCATTGACGCCTCCGTAAAAAGCATATCATATGATCGCGTTAAAATCAAGATTTTGATGAATACTTTTTTATTGAGATAGATGAGGATCGCATATCTTCATTAAAGAAAATCATAAAAGAGAGGTTCCTCAAAAAATATCTAAAATAAACATTATAAATGATAATTGCAATGAAAGTTTGAAATTGATTTTATCAAAATTAACGGTTTATGAACGAGGTGTGATGTTTTTAGACCCATATGCTCTTGAATTAGATTGGTCAATTTTGGAAAAAGCATCATTAAATGCAATAGTCCCATAAAAGCATGTCCCGATGAAAGTCGGGACTTTTCTTTTTACGAAAAACAACTCAAAATGCCGTATGTAAGACAAAACAAGAAGGATTTGCAATACCGCAAGTTTACGATTGTGCTTTCCGTCTGACACTAAAAAACCAGCTGTCTCCGATCTTGGCGAGGGTTCGAATCACTACCTCTCGGGCAGGATTTTTACCGCTTTTATTCGAACCCCCGTCAAAAGTGTAAAAACGGCTCAAAATTGCTTGTTTTTAAGCGAAATACCGTATTTGTGGTAAGAAAAAATCCTAAACCGAATTTAGGTGTTCGATTTAGGATTTGTCTGGCGGAGCGTAAAAATAGAAAATCGAATATTTTTTCTTTTTATTTTTTTATTAAGTGTTTTCCAATATTATATTGCTTTTTATCTGGAAATTTTTATCTTTCCGTCTTTGAGTTGTTTTTAGTGTGCTTATCTTTCGATAATTAATAAATATGTGGTATCTTTGATTTCTTTATTATTACTCCTTCGCTTGTTAAAACAGCATACTTTTGAAAGCCATCAAAAATCTCATAATAAATATTACTCTGCTCTTTTTTCTTCTCTTGAGGATTTTTTATTTTAAATTTATCTCTTATTATCTCTTTGACTGCTTCCCTTACATCTTCATCAATATTATTATATTTATTCACAATCCATTCATCAAATAATTGCAAATATTCTGTCAAGCGTTCTTCAAAACCTTTACCCATATATGGATCTATATCTTTTTCTCCATATACCAATCTATGTACTACACTATCAAATACAGTTTGCTTTCTGCCATAATATCCTATAATAATGTTTTTTATTGGAATCATAGGAATAAATTTATTGCTATCTTTCATTATGTATCCGAATTTTACATTAATATATGGTCTTAACACTCCATGTGGCATGACAAAATACTGTACTTTACTTTGATGTTCATCATACTCGGTAGGGAAAACAACCATTCTTACTTCTCTTTCGGCATTATATCCTTGGTTTTTTAAATATGATGCACACCACATATATTGTTCATAGCAATCATATTCAATTAGATATTTTACCGTCTTGCAATTCTATTATCTTATCAGCAATTTGTGCATCTTGTATATTGTGCGTTACAAGCAATACGGTCCTACCGCTTTCAGCTATTTTTTTCAATATTTGCATTACTTCTTGACCGTTAGTGCTATCCAAATTACCCGTAGGCTCATCTGCTAACAAGACAGAAGGCTCTTTAACAAGAGCTCTGGCTATCGCAACTCTTTGTTTTTGTCCGCCAGACAAATTTTTTACTTTTTCGTAAATCTTACTTTCGAGTCCTAGTTTTGTAATATATTCTTTTGCTTTTATCTCTCTGTCTTTTTTGTTTACACCTGCAATCAATAACGGCAATTCAACATTTTCAAGGACACTAAATTCCGACTCCAAATAGAAAGCCTGAAAAATATATCCTATTTTTTTACTACGAAAAACCGCTCGCTCTTTTTCATTTAGTGCTAATATATTTACACTATCAATTTGGACATCTCCAAAAGTAGCTTTTTCCAATGCTCCTATTATATTCAACAAAGTTGATTTCCCGCTCCCCGATTTGCCAATAATAGCAATAAATTTCTCTTGCTCTTTTTGCTCAAATGAAATGTTATCCAAAGCAATTACCTTGTTTTCTCCTTCGCCATATACTTTACTTAAATTTTCAATTTTTATCATGTTAAACTCCTTACTGTGTTTTGAGAATACTCATTATAGGCTGTTTGGATAGCTTTCGAGAACAAATTAAAGCAATCAAATTCGTAATAGCAAACATAATTACAATCATTGTTATTATACTGGCTAAGATTATCCACGGCGAAATCGTAATAGAAATTGGAATTTGATTAATAGATATCATTGCATTTATCACATATTTAATCAACCAACATAATGCACCACCTATTACTGCAAATATAAGTGCTGCTTTAGCGCAAAGAATATTTGATTGCAACATATGAATTTTGGGAATATCGCAATCTTGGCCTCCCAACGCTCTTATTATAGTTAAAAAATGCCTTCTTTTATAAATACTGAATTTAAGATTTAGATAGTAATATAGTAATGTTATTATAAAAGAGACACCCCCGACTATTCCAAGGATAAAAGTTAATATATTTGATACATCATACAACTTTTTATAATTATTATAAATAGTAGAATTTTCTGTGTATATACCTCTATTCTGCAAAGAGGTGATAAGAGAGGACAGGATAGCATAATTACTTTCTTCAAGATATATGCAGGTAGAAGCATAACTATCTTTTGCATAAATATCGCTTCCTATGCCGAGCATCATATACTCTTCGTTAAGCATTTCTTTATCCTCTATATTCAAATATTTATATTCATACCCTTGCCCCGTCATGGTGGGTTTTAATACAGCATTTCCGTCTTTATAGACATTGCTACTGCAAAAGAAAATTTCGCTATCCATATAACTCCCGCTTTCGTCATATAATTCACTGATTTCTCTTTTGATTATGCCCACGACTTTGTATTCATAACATAAATATCCTTCTATGTGCGAAGATGAAATATAAATGCTTATCGTATTGCCGTATACATCAGTTGAGGTAAGATTGAACGCATCCAATACTATTTGAGATAATACAACTTGCTTTTTCCCTGTTTCGTCAAAAGAAGCGTCGCAACTATCAACAAATATATCGCCTATTGTATTTAAATTATAAGGGAAATTATATGAGCTTTTGTCTATATCAATTATATTATAAGAAAAAACACTTTCACTCAAATCATATTTTTTTCCATCCACACTCATAGTGACATTATAATATTGAGGGGAACACGGTAAATTATATCTTTCATATACAATTTTAGAGTCTATATTTTCAAATTTGATTATATTTTCAAAACCTGAAATTTTCCTATCTTCACTTGCCGTTTCTATTCTGTAATCTTTCATCTGCACTTGAGAATACAACATATACGGAACTGAATTTATTTTGTTGTTTATGGATACATTTACGCTTATCCATAATACAAAAACAGGTATAATTATTATCATGCTTACGGATAGCATGAAAACTATAATGCGATTTATTTTTTTTGACGTAGTCAAGTTAAGTTTTGCCAAAAATAATGCTTCTTTTGTTTTCATACATCCTCCTTTAATAGCGTCGCTATTTCAGTCTTGGAAATTCTTTTTGTTTCTTTTGCTGCCACCAACAAACACACCAAAACCATCACAGCAATACATATAAGCGGAAGCCACCAACAGAAACCTATAATAAAACTTTCATTAGTATATCCTAGCAATCCGAAAAATATTTGCAATATATTTTGTAATGATAATTGCAATATAATAGCAGAAACTATGCTTGCAATCGTCACCCCTATGATAATATAAATTAGATATTGATAAAAATAATACAACATAATTGCCTTATTATCTGCTCCCTGAGTCTTCAACATAGCAAAAAATTTTTGATTTATGTTTGTATTTATTTTTACAGTATTAATTAATCCTGTAACGGATAATGCCATTACAATCGCAATAAGGCAGATGCAAACGCCACTACAAAATATGTTTAGAACATTGAGATAATTGTAAGAACCTATTATTGAGGATGATATGATATATTCTGTATATCCATCGTCTATTCTCAAATTTTTTGATATATCGTCAATTGTAGCATATAACTCTTTAACTTTACTCCAATCCATATCTTTTGAGAGATTGTTGCCACAAATACTTTGTATGTTCATATGGACATAATCCACATAGGATATATCCCCGACGACTATCCCCTTTATCGTTAATTTCTCTTCGACACCATCTATGGTCACATTAATTTGTTGCCCTACTTCATATCCTTCGATTGATTCTGCCAACCATATATAATCTTTACCATTGTTTGTTTTGCTTGTATCAGCGGTGCGTAATACCTGCACATCATACATTCCATAAGAGAAATATGGCTTGCAATCAATTATTTTACCATTTAGCTGTACTTCAGAATTTGTACGCGCAGAAAATACAAACTCATCACTTATTTCCTCAATTCTATCAATTGCGTACTCAATATGTTCAGTTGACAGTTTTTTTGTGTTTTTAATTACCCTTATTTCTATATCTAGACCATTTTCCGCAACATCTTCCAATACTATGCACCTTATATTAAATTGCATATATATACATATATTACCAAGCAATATAATCAATATGCATAGTAAAACTATGCATATTACGAAAACTATCGAATGATTAATATTTTCTTTTAGCTTTTTTAATGATAATAAAAATATGCTTGACATCGATATTAAATGATTTACTCCCTAAAATAAAAATAATGTGGCCATCTTTATTTAACTTTACTTATCTATTGTAAAATAATATTCTCCATTTATGTTTTCAACATCATTTGAATCTATTATTCCTTTAACTTTTAATTTATAATCACCATTATCAAAAGGTCCACTAAATATAACCTTAATGCTACCCGGCACATCATCTTTATCGTCTATTTTAAAGTAGATAGAAACTTCGTTATTATAAACACCATCTTTATAAAGAGTGAACTTTAAATCATATGTAAAAGTTGTAAAAATGTTTCTTTTGCAACTTTTACCTTCTAGATAAATTTTGAAATCTCGCGTATCAGTAATAACACCATCTTCAATTCCTGTCGCTTGAATCATTAGATCATATCTGCAATAGTAACGGCTACCTTCATAATTCACAGACCCCAATTTATAGGATGCAGTTTGAGCGTATGCCAAATCTGCCTGAGAAAAAAACATTACTAATATTAGCAATATTATAGAAACAATTATTAAACTAATGTTTATTCTTTTGCTTATTCTTTTTGCTTTATACATATACCCTCCATATCTAAAATGACCACATTATTTTTTTATTGATTTACACTGTAAAATTTTTTATACTGTTTTATTATATGATTTTATAAAATGAAAAATTATACAATAAACAAGTAACCTGTTCAATATCTAACTCTATACATTGAATATTTTCCAATTACTTATTTTTTCCCTTTTTTACTCCTCTAGAATTTTGGGTTGATTAAACCACCAAAAACATGCAACTTTTGCCGACTTCTTAACAATGCATATTTATTTTTCTAATGTGTTTTCTTTAGAATATTGCTCAAGATATGATTTAATTGTATCGTGAATTGTTTTATCATCGTCACCAAATACTATTACCATAATTTCTATCCCTTTAAATAATATTATAAATGGTTTTAATATAAGAGTCAATATTTTTATGGTAATTTAACTAACCAATTAAGAAAACAACACAAATATGGCACCACGACGTCCACTTGTATAATACGAGAGGCTTCGCTTCGCTCAGCCAACAAGTGCACACTTAAATAACTCTTTAACTTTATTAAATGTATCAATATCTATATAGGCAAAAGGCAACCCAACTAATAATTGGATTGCCTTTAATACTGCTGTTCTCTTACAATAGCAAATAAAAAAGCAAACAAAATCAGGTTCGACTTTGTTTGCGATTGGTGGACAACCCTAAACGTAAATCGAATGTTGATTTTGAAAAATTAAAAAATATACCCGCCTTTTGTAATTTGCGATAAAGCCTTCTCTATTAGCTTTTCTTCTGATTCTCTTATGAGAACATATACAGGTATTCTTTGCCCTAAATAAGCCAGCATATCCACAATATACTTATCACTCTTATCGTCGTATGTTATATAACATATTTTTACATTATCACAAAAAAATCCCCACGTATTAATTTGACTTGCATACTTTTGGATTATTTTTTGAATTAACTCTATACTCTTATTTCGGTTATAATTATAAAAGACTTTTTCACACTCTTTATACAAAGCATAATCCTCTTCCCATTTTTCTATCGTCTGCAATTTTTTTATTATGTTTTCCAACTCTTTTTTATTATTTTGATACATATTTCCACCTCCATAATGATTCAATTAAATATTAATTCCTTTTTATGTCGAAAACAATGGACATTATACTTGCTATACAACAAACTTAATTATCTAACTTCAAATAAAGTTTTATATTATAATCTGTTTTGTAATTTTTTTAATAATTTATAGTCCTTGTACGACTTCCATATCGAGTTGTTTTTTGCGAGATTGCCAATCAGGCATATGGATTGTTAAGAAGTCATAAAAATCCTTGGAGTGGAAGGTATAAATCAGATGAGTCAACTCGTGCAAAACTACATATTGTATACACGTGATATCAGCTTTTAACAAATATTCGTTGAAAGTGATTTTACCCAAAGATTTTGTACAACTTCCCCACATAGTTTTCATTTTTTTGATAGATATAGTAGGCTTTCGTACTCCGTACTTTTTGAATACAGAGTTGTACAAAGCATCAACTTGTTGAGAATAGACATTAAAAGCCTGCTCTCTCCACCAATTAGAAAACACACGCATAAAACTATCGTTGTCGTTGATATCCTTTAGATTTACAAGTATCTTTTTTTCGTCGACTTCGACAAAGTTTTTTGTCGATTGTACTTTTATTATACGCATATCTTTGCCGAGCATTTGCGTAGAAGAACCGCTTTTGAGTGCAAGAAGATTGTTGTATCCGTCAGTAGCTTTATACATTTCGAGCTTGGATTCTATCCAATCTTTTTTACTCTCCAAAAATTTGTTTATCCACTCGTCGGCAACATTCATAGGCAAAGAGAGTTTTATGGAGAAATCTCTATAAACTCTCAAATTAATATTTTTTATGTCTTTGTATAATACTTGTATTTTTACTTTTCCTAGTCTTTTGAGTTCAATAGTCTTTTCCATCAAAACCTGCTCACTGCAACTTTCATGATTTCGTCAATCATCAAGTCTATTATTTCTACATTGGACTTGTCTATAACGACACCCAACTCATCGAACATATCGAAAAGTATATCGTCCAAAGCCCTATGTATATCTCTATGTACTGACTCGTTGTATTTCCAATCTATTTTTGTAGATTGAATGATTTGCTCTTTTATGCGTATAGCATAGCCTGCAATTGTTTCTTCAGTATTGATATCTATATCAAAGTTTTTGTTTTTGAGCACCAAAATAATTCCGCCGTAAAAAGCCTTGCTATCCTTATCGTTTGCGATTTTATTGGGATATTGACTTTTGAGAATACCCAGTCTGAAATCGTCGGCAATATTCTGCATTTGTTGGAAATATTTGTCGGCATCTCTTGAAAGATTGTACTCGTCTATAGTCTTCTTGATTTTTTTAGAAAACTCCTCAAACTTCAAAGGATCGTCATAACGGATATTCTTCAATGTAGACTCTATTCTTGTCTTGATAGCAGCAGCTCGTGCTTCGTTGGAATCGAGTTTTGCAAGAAGGTCATCCATAGCTTTTTTATCGCCTATGGCAACGGGAGCGATAACTTCTTTTACCTCTGAAGAATTAACAAAAGTATCGACAAGATTTTTTATACCTTTTTCATAGCCCGACAAATCCGTAGGATCGTCATTGATTTTTACGGCTGTATCTTTCAATTTTTTGAAGAATAGATATTCTTTTCTATAAAATTCTATTTTGTCAAAACCAACGCTCACATACAAAGCTCTGTCTGTCAAAGCAAGGTTGAGATGTTGAGCAAACTCCTTGAGTTTTTCATAAAACTCTTTTCTTCTTGCCTCGTCGCTAAGAGATTTTTGCCATACATTTGAAGGAGTGCTATCGTCAAAATCGCTAAACATATCACGCAAAGCATGATGTTTGTCTGCCAATTTTTCTTTGATGTCATCACTGCCAAAGACGGCATTTTCGAGGTCCTTGCTGTCAAATTGATTCATACCGGACTCAGCATCAGAATACAAATCTATCGCCTTGTTGAGTTTTGCAAAAATACCTCTATAATCAACAATCAAACCGAAATCTTTGCCTTCATGCACTCTGTTGACGCGTGCAATAGCCTGCAAAAGATTGTGCTCTTTCATGGACTTATCAACATACAACACACCTGCCACGGGAGCGTCAAAGCCTGTCAATAGCATATCTTTGACGATAAGAATATTAACATCGTTGTTTTCGGGGTCTTTGAACTGACTGCAAACCGATTCATAGTACTTGTCGCTGTTGATACCAAACAAGGGCTTTACTTGACTATCTCTATACTCATTGATACAAGTCAAATCTATATTGCTTAAATCTCCGTCATCCTCAGAAGATTTGTCATCAAAGCTAATGACTACTTTAGGTCTTATGCCAAGTACTTGGTTTTTCTTCATAACATTGTATACCTGAACTGCCGCCACTCTTGACGAACAAACTACCATAGCCTTCAAACCTTTTGGCAAACAGTAATTGACAAAGTGGTCGCAAATATCGAAAGCCATAACGTCAAGACGGCTTTTTGATTTTGCGATAGATTCAAAACGGCTGTATTTTTTAGCCAATTCTTCTTTTTGCTCAGGCAAAAGATTGCTTGTGAGTGAATCGAAATAAACATCTATCTTTTCGCTAGGCGGATCTGTGACGATTTTTCTGCCCTCATAAACAAGGGGGACAGTGATACCGTCTTCTATAGCCTGCTCCATAGTATAGTTGTGAATAGGCTGACCAAATTTTTGATATGTATTCTTTTTCTTGCTTGCGATAAGAGGCGTGCCTGTAAAGGCTATCAAAGTAGCCTTGGGCAAAACATCACGCATATAGTTGAACATACCGCCGTATTCGCTACGATGAGCCTCGTCAATGAGAATATAAAAGTTTTCGCTATCCTTCTCCAAATACTTATATCTGCATACCGCAGCAAACTTGTTGATAAGCGTGGTAATAATAACATTGCTTTTGTCTTTGAGCAATGTCTTGAGACCTTTGCCGGTGCCTGCCCTTACAGGTTGCATAGCCGTATTGGCAAAGTTGTCTTTAATTTGATTGTCAAGGTTTTTTCTGTCTGTGATTATGATAAATCGAGGATTTTCGATAGCTTTTTCTATCTGAATTTTTCTGACTATCATAACCATCGTCAAAGACTTTCCGCTACCTTGCGTATGCCATATTACACCGCCTTGACTATCTGAATTATCCTTGCCGTTTATTCTGTCCATTGTTTTGTTTACGGCAAAGTATTGTTGATGACGACAAACTTTCTTTATATTGCTGTCATAGAGTATAAAAAACTTGATAATATCAAGAAGTCTTTTATGTTCAAGCAAAGATACGCAATTTCTGTCTTGCTCTGTTATTTGTCCGTCCGGTGTACACTTTTGGCACAATTCTTCTTGCCAAGCAAGAGTATCGCCGTCTTCTCGCCACTCTACAAAATACTCGGGAGTAGTCCCGCAAGTGCCATACAAAACCTTGTCAGGCTTGACTGCGAGGACGAGTTGGGCATACTTGAACAATTGAGGTATGTATTCTGGTTTCATATTTCTGACATTCTGGTTTACGCCCTCAGATATGTCTATACTCGACTTTTTGCATTCGATTACAACGATAGGAATACCGTTGCACATAAGCACAATGTCAGGACGAGCATATTCTCCGTTACTTCTCTCAACGCTGAACTCCTCTGTAACTTGCCAAATATTCTTCTCGGGATGAACAAAATCTATGTATTGCAAATCAAAAGACCTCTTGACAGGCTCGAGCTTGTCCACAACTATCCTTTCTTCGACACTTATGCCCAAAGTCAAAAGATTGTATATTTCCTTGCTAGCCATAGCAAGACCTTGCAAAAGCGATGTATCAAGCTCTTTTATCGCCTTGTCGATAGACTCATTAGAAAAAGGTCTTTCAAATCCCATATAATTGAATGACTGAGTACGCAAAAACTTGGCAAGTTCGTCTTCAAACAATACCTTGGACAAATTGCCACGCTTAAGTTCTGCCTCACTGCGACTAACATACTGATAGCCCATCTTTTGCAAAAACTTTATCATTCTATCTTGACTCTCAGGTCTTTCGTTGAAAATCTTATGGTCTAACATATTTGCTCCTTTTATCCTTTATTTTGGTAATCTTCATAGCTAATAAAATTGTATCTTGTGCTTGTGATATTGAGCAATCTTACTTTTATATCCCAATTTCTTTTTTGTGCCAAATCTATAATTTGTTTGCCTTCGTAGGTATTGATAGAATTTTCGTCAATAATAATGCCTGATACAATATCTGCTTTCACTATATGACCTTTCTCTTTATCATTCAAACTAAAGTGAAAGGTGCGCCATTCTTTTTCGTAAGCATAATCGTATGTTTTTGTTATTTGACTAGTAAGAATTTGCTTGTTTAATTTTGTATTTGTTGACTTCTCATTTTTTCCTTCTAGAAATTCTCTAATTAGTGGCACAAATGATATTTCTTCATGATCATCTACATATCGTACTTTATAAGTACTACAAAAAAATCTTTTTATATCATAAGACATATTTTGCAATTTGTTAAAATCATACTCTATACAAATACCTTTGTTATAAGCATAATGTTCCCACATTGTTTTTACCTTATAGTCTTCACATAAAGAACACACAAATGCACTTGAGCGAATCATTTGATTAAACTTAAGAAAATTTTCGACTTGCCCTTTAATTATATTATCATTATTTTTCAATGCATTTTGTACATAAGAATTAATCTCTTTTATTGCAAACTTACTTTCATTAATATCACAACCATAATCTTTGAATATATTCAACGCTTTTTCTTCAGATAAATCCCCTTCTTTGTCATAGCAATCAACCAACCTAAGCAACATTGATTTATCAAAATTGGGATTTTCCTTCTGCACTTCTTTGGATATTGACCTCATAATACCACTCAATATCAACTCTGGATTTCCCCGCAGTAAATTCTCTATACGCTTTGCTTCTTCAAGTGGATCATAATATACGGTGCAATCCGTCTTGTCTGTAAACTCATCAACTCTTGACGACCACAGAGTACATTCTTTTAAGGATTTAAGGACTTTATCAAAAGAGTTCTTGTCGCTGATTTTCCTATATTTATAGAGTTTTCCTTCATTGGGCATACAAGCAATAAGGTTGTCCAAAGTTTCGTCAACCTCTTCATTGCTAAAGTTCAGCATATCTTTAGTGCCAAACATTGTATCTATATGTTGTTGATACATTTCTTCTTTGGTCATCTTACACTCTCACGATACCCGTCAAAAGGACTTGCATAAGAGCCTTGCGTTGGGCAATCAATTTTTGTAATTTTTGTTTTTGCAAAGATATTTCTTGGTCAGCTTGGGATAGAATATTGACAACTTTTGAAAAATCATCACATATATAAATCTCAGCATTATGCAATAATTCTAGTTTAATGAATGGCATTGAACTTTTTTGCGTGCCTTTAAGTATAGACTTATCAAAATTTTTCTCTAGAAAATACATTACATACTTAATATCTATACTAAAATCATATAAGACATAAGTCCTTTGATAAGCATTAAATTTGCCTTTGTAATATTTTATATCTCCAATATCTCCATTTCCTGCAATCAGCAATGCTTCACAATCAAAAGCATATTTATCAATTTTATATACTTGCTTTGAACATGTAAAAAATGGATATTGTCCATTAATGCACATTGCATTAACATCTAATTTACCAGTTACAATTTTACAAACATCTTTAAGCTTAACTTTTTTCCACCCCTCTTTTGGTGTAAGAAGTCTTTGCATAAGGGCTTTTTTGCGATTTTCTAGGCTAGCGATATACTTCTCTTGCAATTCGATTGTTTTATCCCATTGCATCAAAATCTGAGCAATGCGTGATTGCTCTTGCTCGGTTTTGGGGTAGGATATTTTTATCTTTTTAATACTTTCCCTATTCAATCCGTATACTTTGAAACCAACTGCTAGTTTTTGAAACTGTTTTTTTACATCTTGGGATAATGTAATATATTACTTATAATATTTTGAGAAAACTGATTGTTTTTCTTTTGCTAAAATTGTATGTAATCCTGCAATAAAAGGTTTGTTGTCAACATTATCTATCAATACAGCCCTAGAAGTTCCTCCCAAATCTTCTGATGCGTCCAAAAATGCAATATCTCCGTCTTGCATCAAATATGTTTCATTGCCTTTTAACACAATATCATATTTGGGTAAATGAGAATATTGTTCATAAGTAACCTTATTAAAAGTATTTGTATGCATATCTCCATAATGCAAATAGCATACTCCTTTATCTCCGAGTTCCTCACGAGATTTTCCCAAACCGCCATAAAAATCAAATAGTTCCCCGAATTCTTTATCCCTTTCCCAATCACATGGGAAAATACCAAAAGAGGTCTTTTCATACCCCTCTGGTACTTGTCCGTTATTTATCTTCGCTATCCTGTCATTTATCGTCTGATTCATTTTTATTTTCCTTTGATTCTTCTTTTAATGCTTGTGCACACATATCTGACATTTGTTGGTCTTTTTTTCTAAAAATCTTATAAAACCAATCAGGAATCAAATACGCTTTCTTTCTATATTCAAAAATTTCAACTTGTAACTCTTCTATTTTATCCCACAAGTCTGAATAAACTTTTATATTCTCCTCTATCAATTCCATTTTCAATTTTATTTTAGATTGTTTCTCTATATCATTTTTTATTTTTCTATAAGAGTTAATAAAATATTCAATTAATGTAAAAACCGAAAACAGCGCAAGAATGATAGTAGAAACTCTTTTATTTTTTAATATAGCAAGTAATATAACAATTCCGATTGCTATTAAAGCTAATATTAATAAAAGAGTTCGATATCTTTTTCTTAAACCCAAATCCCACCTTATATTTTCTTTTTGACAACAAAATACCGCTTCGCAGTAAGGTAAACTTGAATAGTCACTATACCAATCCTTTTTTGATTTGCTATTTTTTTCTTTATATTTCATCATTAATTTTAAACGCTCTTCTTGCGGGAGCATTTTAGGCGCAATATATTTGTTTGAAGTGTTCTTTATTCCTAATACACTTTCATCAAATAGTTGTTGGAAACATGCGCCGTTATTTTTGTATCGGTTGGCTTCGCTTCTTAATAACATACCAATAATCCAACATATAAAAGCTATAATGCAAAATATAGCCACAACCATACTATTTGCCACAAATTTTTGCACAATGGCAAGCGATAGAGGAATTATTACAGCAAATAAAAAAGTAAAATATGACAACAGTTTGCCATGCTTATAACATTCCCCTGCAACGGTTTGATATCTTAAATTTTCAGGTTGATTTTGTCTTATCAATATATCTTTACTTTCTTCCATATATTATTCATATTTAGGAAAATTTTTCCCAAAGATATCTCCCCATATTCTTATAGACTTTTCAGTATCTTTTTCAGTTAATTCTGCATTAATTGCATTACAAGCTTTTTCATAATCATTTTTTGCTCTTCTTTGCAATTTATCTTTTTCTTCCCATTTTAAATTATTGATATTGCCTTCAATTTGTTTAGAGTCCATCACTGTATTCCAAATATTATTGTTGATATAATTTAATACATCCCTAAAACGAACGTCTATCCAATCGGAAGTCTTGTCATTTTTTTCAAAATAGTCAAGTACCATAGTTTCAAGCAAATATGATATTATTGTTGGCATCTTTCCGTTTTTATTCCAATATTTAATTAAACGGATTGTATCCCTTACTTTACCATTATGCTTTTTGCTTAACTCATTGACTCTTATTTGTTCTATTGTAGGATCCGTTTTCTTCCAATTTCCTTTCCCGTTGGGAATTAAATAATAGGCTCTTCCATTACTTTCTTTATTCGTATAAAAACACGGAACTATATCAAAAGCCCAATCTTTTGATTTTAAATTTAAATTAATCGCCTCATGATCTCTTTTTATTTCAGATCTAGAATATTCTCTTAATTTCTCTAATTCTTTTTTAAATCTATTTAATACTAAAGTTGAGTTTAGTGTTCCATCTGCATTAGCACATACCATTTGTGCTTCATTTTTTGTTCCCACAAATATCCTAACATTCTCCCAGTTATCAAAACTGCTGTATGTAGCTCCACTTGCTGCAATGCCAATCATTAAATCAATGTCATCTAATTCTCTGCATTTTGTTTTTCTTGAGAAAGAACCAAAATGTAAATTAAAATCTTCGCATAAATCAAAAAAATCATCTTTATTATCAAATTCTTTGATGTTATCCAACAAATTATCTCGACTTTCTCTAGCAGCTTTTACAATATCAGCATCCAAATCTACATGATATTTTCTAAATTCAGCAAAAGCTCCATTTACTGTTTTAGCCATACATATCTCCTAAATTTTATTTTTCTTGCTATCTTCCACAAGCTTGTCAAAATCGCTTTTGTATAGCTTGTCTTGAATTAGTCTGTATTTTTCAAATTCGCTTTCGGCAAAAAGCATTGCGTCTTTCTTGGATACCTTGCCTGCGTTTTGCAAAACTTCTCTGCCTGTGAGTTGCAAAAATCCGTCAAGGCGTGTTGCCCAATCTTTCATTGTCATAGGCACTTTTCTCTTGGCAAAATCTTCTGCCAAGTCAAGAAAAGCACTGACTATTCTGCCCAAAGAATCCAATTCGTCTTTTGTGAGATAATTTTTGGCTACTTTGACATCGCTTGCCAAAATCTTGCCGTCGGGCGAACCTTCCCAAGAGGTCAAACCCATATTAGGTTTTTTGCTGTCGGCTCTTGAGGTTATCAACTCCATTGCAGTATGTCCTGTGATAGCAAAATGCAATTTGTTTTGAACCGTCGCAAAAAAGCCTTTTGTCATAGGCGAATTTTTGTCATAGTCTACGCTTGTAGCATATATATCCGTAATCTTTTGGTAGAACCTTCTTTCGCTGAGTCTAATTTCTCGGATTTCTTCGAGCAATCTCTCAAAATAGTCTTCTCCAAGATAAGCACCGTTTTCCATACGCTTTTTGTCAATGACATAACCACGAATGGCAAACTGCTTGAGTACCTGCGTTGCCCAACGACGGAACTCCGTAGCTTTGATAGAATTTACCCTGTAACCTACTGATATTACGGCATCGAGATTGTAGTGGTCTACTTCTCGATTTACTTGTCTTGTTCCCTCAGTTTGAACTATCCGGAATTTCCGGGTAGTTGCCTCTCTATCAAGTTCGCCTGACGCATAAATATTCTGCAAATGCTCATTTATTGTTTTTGTACTGACATCAAACAATTCACTCATCATTCTTTGAGTGAGCCAAATGGTTTCGTCTTCATAGCGTACTTCGATAGAGTCTTGTTTTGACTGCAATTCAAAGGTCAAAAACTCCGCCGTGCTGTTTCTTATCATAAGATTTTTTTCATCGCTCATTAGATTATCCTCTTATCATTCAAGTCCCAACTCTTTAAGATATTGAGCCATTTTGTCCTCAGCTTCCTTGATTTGTGCTTTGAGGTCTGCTATCTCATTGTTTACTGCCTCGATATCTATGATAGCCTCTTCTTCAAATGTATCTACATATCTGGGGATATTGAGATTGTAATCGTTTTGCTTAACCTCTTCAATACTTGCTATATGGCTATATTTCTCTTGCTCAGCTTGAGCATAGTTGCCCTTTTGATATTCACGATAAGTATCCACTATCTTTTTAATATCTTCATCTCTTAAGACATTCTTTGCCTTCTCTTTCTTAAACTCTTTAGACGCATCTATAAATAAAATATCTTTGTTTGTCCTGTTGTGTCTAAATACTATTATGCAAGCAGGAATGGGAGTAGCATAAAACAAATTCTCAGGCAAACCAATGACTGCATCAATTAGATTTTTTTCGATAATAGCTTGTCTGATTTTGCCTTCGCTTGCTCCTCTGAACAAAACGCCATGTGGTGCTACGGCAGCAATCCTTCCGTTTCTGTTCATGCTTGCAATCATGTGCAACAAAAATGCCCAATCCCCCTTGCTTGCAGGCGGTACTCCGATGTCAAATCTATGATATCTATCCATACCTGCTTCCAATTTGAATTCGACCTTCTTTTTGTCTTTGTTTTGCTCTTCTTCGTCATCAACCGATACTTCGCCTGCCTGATTAAAGCCGTTTGCCCAATTTGCTTTGCTAAAAGGCATATTAGCTACTATACAATCAAACTTCATAAGGTTGCCGTCACTGTCCAAATGCTGAGGATTTGCTAAAGTGTCTCCCCATGCGATTTTTGCGTCTTTGATATTGTGAATAAACATATTCATTCTTGCCATTGACAATGACGAGCTGTTTAACTCTTGGCCGTAAATCTGGACTTTATCCAATCCGCCTTTTTTCGCCGCTCTAATAAGTAGCGAACCAGAACCGCAAGTAGGGTCATAGACTCTATCGCCTGCTTGTGGATTGACAATACTAGCCATTATCTCAGACACTTGTTGAGGCGTAAAGAACGAGCCCGCATTCTTGCCCGCTCTCGCTGCAAATTCGCCTATCATATATTCATAAGCATCGCCTATTACATCGCTTGGCACTTGCTCGTGATTTGTTGCTATATGACTAGGTCTTAAATCAAGATTGGAAAACTCTTCTAAAAGTTTTCTTAGCAAAGGATTTTTCTGCTCCTTCTTGCCAAGATTTGCCTCACTGTTGAAATCAATACCCCTAAAGATATCTTTGAGTATAGCATTACTACTTTCTATGCCTGTCAAAGCCTCGCTTATCTTACTTCCTATATCGGGAGTATTTTTGTTGTTGAGCAAATATCCAAATGTAAACTTTTCATCCAAAACATAAGGCAAATTGCTGATTTGCCGCTCCAATCTTATGCCGTCATACTGCTCTTTGAGTTTATCCACACTCTCTTTATATGTATCGCTAAGATATTTGACAAACAACATCGCCAATATATAGTCCTTATAATTGGACGCATCAATCGTATCTCTAAATATGTCGGCACATGCCCATAGTGTTTTCTTTATATCCTCGTAAGAAGTCATAGTATTCCTCCGTTTTGTATTCTTATTTTTCTAAATATTTCTCTGTTTTTCTTTTGCTCTAAATAAGTCAGTTTGTTTTCAAGTCTTTTTTTCTGGTTGTATATCAACCAATATTTACCTACTGCATTTTGCTTATCTTCATCAGGCAAATATATTTCCATCTCCATTAAATCCTTTCGGCCTATCGACGGAGCAACCGATCCTTTTGCATGCAACAGTACAAATTCACTTATATTCTCATCTAAATATGCAGCCAAATAGTCCGAATTCACATTCTCTTTTGCTCTTATTATAAATAGATTATTGTACGCATACGCATCTTCTATATCTTCTTCAATATAGTTGATTCCCGTCGGCAAAACTCTTTTCATAATAATATCGTGCTTGCGTACTTTGATGTCGTCTTCCGGATTGTATTCACTAGTATACAAATATCCTTTTATTTCGTTATAGAGCGACAATATTGATGGCACAAGCCATTTTATTTGTTCATCAGTTTTTTCTTTTGCTAAGCTAGGTATACACAGTTTTATATCAGCCAATTCTTTTAGTAACACTTTTTTCATCTTTACCCCGTATGTAGCTTGACATCTCAGCCTGCCAAGTTCCAAAGTTTGCTTTTTTAGAATAACATTAATATTCTATAAGTTCGCCAAGATTATCTTCTCTTTTGTAATTCGCATCGGTACGCAGATATTCGTTATCTACGACATGTACATATTCGCCTTCAATCCAACTTGCTCCACGTCTGTACATTGTCTTAACGGTATCGGGATGTGCATTGATATAACGAATCATTTCTTTTTTTGTTGTCTCGAAATTTTCTAAGTATCCAAAATAACGCGTATATTTTACTTTTTCAATTACTCCGGTTTCAGTATTTTTATGTACTGCATAAATAAATAACATAGCACTTACCTCCTTATATTACTCGGATATTGGACAGTGTCATTGACAAACATTATGATAAAATGCTATACTATCATTACCCTATTAGATAGTGTCATTTGACGCTGTCCTGCCCCGTTGCTGAGCACGGGGCTTTTTTATCCTGTATCTATATTATATCACATAAATTTTATAACGCAAGGGATTTTGGAAAAATTCTTCAAATATTTTTTTATGTAAGTTATTTGCAGTTTTTGTATATAATCTATGATTTTCTTAAAATTGACTATTTTTTCTTTTTTCGTAATTTTTATAAATGCATTAACTAAATATATTATACTAAATACTCCATAAAAAATCAATACTATATTTTTATTTTGATTAGAAATTTTTATAAAAATACTATACAATTATTTCTATGATTTTAATAATTTGGCACTTAGGCGTGCGCTTGTATAATACGAGAGGCGTCGCTTCGCTCCGCCAGACAAGCACACGTCTGAACAACTCTTTGACTTGCTAAAATGAAAGCGAGAGGCAAGCGAAGTTGCCCGCTGATCCGCTTGTGCAATCTTTCGCTTTTTGCCTTCTCGCTATTTTTCATTTATATCGCAATGTCTATAAAGTATTGTATTTTCTCTACCTCCGTATTTGCCTTTTCGTTTGGCATTGTCGCATAAGCCTCTCAAAAGTAAACGGTCGAAATATCCTTGTTTGGTATTCAATGTATATTGGATATTAAGCAAGGATTTTTCTTTGTCCCGTTGACTTTTGAATATTGCCTTTTTTTGTTGTTTTTCATTAATCGTCTTATGCTCCTTCTCTGCCTGCCGAAAGGCAAATAGACTTTGGAGGTAAAGAAAATGAAAAACAACAAAAAAGGTTATGAAGTATTTGAGGAAATAATCTCTCCCGACAATGTTATGCGTATGGGAGAATTACTTGCTCTGCAAT